>JBBSEX010000005.1:0-320758 GCA_038239345.1 Bryobacterales bacterium | reverse complement strand
CATGGAAATGGTGATGCCGGGCGATAACGTCAGCTTGGAAGTGGAGCTGATTACGCCAATCGCCATGGATAAGGGCTTGCGCTTCGCGATCCGCGAAGGTGGCCGCACGGTGGGCGCGGGTACGGTTGCGGAGATTATTTCGTAGTTTGTTATTGTTATTGAAGGCGGGAGAAGATCATGCCGAGAGAGATTATTACCTTCCAATGCACCGAGTGCAAGCGGAAGAATTACAGCAAGACCAAGAATAAGAAGCTCACGACAGAGCGCCTGGAATTCAGCAAGTTCTGTTCGTTCTGCCGCAAGCACAACGCTCACAAGGAAATTAAGTAGCGTACACTATTAAGGTGTCGTGACTTAGGGGCATAGGCTAATGGTAAACCAGCGGTCTCCAAAACCGCCTTTGGGGGTTCAAGTCCCTCTGCCCCTGCCAATTCTGCCGTATCCATATACATTGAGTTTGAAGGAACGATGAGCGAAACGAAGACCATGATCGAGAACGCCAGCGCTTGGCCGACACAGGCGAAAACCTATGTCGAAGAGCTGCAACTGGAAATGAAGCGCGTCACCTGGCCGAGCTGGAAACAGGTTCGGGCAACCACTACTGTCGTGATTGTGGCGGTGTTCGCCTTTGCCGCCTATTTCGCGCTGGTGGATATGGCCGTCAATAACACGATTACGAAGCTCTTCAATTCCCTGACCAAGTAGGCATATTCCATGCAAAACTCAGACGATTTGCACGATCTCGAGGAAATGCCGGAGAGCTCCGAGCCACAGGCCGCCGTGGCCGAAGCTGAACACTCGACAGACGGAAACACCACTGGCGAACACGAGACTGGCGAACACCCCCCGGAGCACGAAGCCCCGCTCGTCGAAGCCGAACCAGAAGTCGCTCCCAGTACCAAGAATTGGTTCATCATTCACACCTATTCGGGATTCGAGCAGAAAGTCGCGGATTCCCTCCGCAGCCGCTCGCAGGCATTCGGATTCGCCGATCAAATTGGCCAGCTCCTAATTCCCACGGAAGAAGTAATCGAACTTCGCAATGGTAAGAAGGTCACCAGTAAGCGGCTGCTGTATCCGGGCTATGTGCTGGTTGAGATGGAGATGAATAACGATCTCTGGCATGCCGTCAAGAACACCCCCCGAGTAACCGGTTTCCTGGGCGGCGGCAACAATCCGGTACCGCTCACCGCCGATGAAGTGAACTCGATTCTCTATCGCCAGGCGACGGCGGCCGAGCGTCCGCGTCCGAAGATGAATTTCGAAAAGAACGAGACGGTTCGTATCAACGACGGTCCGTTCGCGAACTTCTCAGGCAAGGTGGATGAGGTCAATCCGGAGCGCAATACGCTGCGTGTTCTGGTAACGATTTTCGGCCGGGCGACCCCGGTGGAACTGGATTTCCTGCAGGTGGAAAAGATCTAACTGGGCCTCGATTGGGCTCTCAAATAAGGTAAAAAATGGCAAAGAAAGTAACTGGTCAGGTAAAGCTACAAATTCCGGCGGGCAAAGCGACGCCGGCTCCTCCCGTTGGTACGGCGCTTGGTCCACAGGGCGTCAACATCATGGAATTTTGTAAGGCGTTCAACGCCAAGACATCGGCCAAGGATCAAGAAGGTTTGATCATTCCCGTGGTCATCACAATCTTCTCCGACCGCTCGTTCACCTTCATCACGAAGACGCCGCCGGTGCCGATTCTGGTGAAGCGCGCCGTGGCGATCGCCAAAGGTTCGGCCGAGCCGAACAAGACGAAAGTCGGCAAGATTACGATGAAGCAGGTGGAAGAAATCGCTAAGCTCAAGATGCCCGATTTGAATTGCTTCACTGTCGAAGCGGCGATGAATTCCGTTCGCGGAACATGCCGCAGTATGGGCGTCGACGTAACTCTATAAACGTACTTCCGCTATACCAAGTGGCCCCCGAAAAAACTCTTCGCGGGGCCATTTTTATTTCCGCCCCATACGGATCTAATTCCGAATTCCCTCGTCCAACCTCCAGAACGGTACGCCTCCAATTAATTATTTAATTTTTTGACGATAATTGTGGAACCTTCAGACCCGTTTGCCAGTAGGAACACATATGAACTCGCTATGGCAGGACATTCGATTCGCTCTACGCGGCTTGTTTAAAGACCGCAGCTTTACGCTCCTCGCTATTGCGGCGCTGGCACTCGGCATAGGCGCTACGACCGCCATATTCAGCGTCATCAGCAATGTTCTTCTCGATCCCTTTTCCTACACCGACGCCGGGCGTCTCTATTCCATTCAGATTCGCGAGAAAGCCCGCAGTGGCGATGAGTTCGGGCGCAGCTTTCTCTCGTCGCCGGAATTCCTTGACTACAAGGAACAGAATCACGTCTTCGATCGCGTCATCGGAGTCAGTCGCGACGACGTCGTGCTCACCGGTACCAATGAGCCGGAGCGCTTCGATGGAGGCATGGTCACAGCCAACACCTTCGACTTTCTTGGCGTCAAACCCCTGCTGGGACGCACCATCGTTGAGGATGACGGCAAGCCCGGCGCTCCTCCGGTAATGGTGCTTAGCTACAAGGTGTGGGTGCGCAAATACGGTGCCGATCCAGCGATCCTCAACAAAGTCCTCACCCTGAACGGCAAGGCCACGACCGTCGTTGGCATCATGCCATCGCGCTTTGCCTGGTGGGGTGCCGATATGTGGCTACCGACGGAGCTTACGCGCAATGAGCCCACTGACAACCGCCGCTTCTTCTTCCTCCTTGGCCACCTCAAGCCGGGTGTTAGAGAGAAGGAAGCTGTTGCCGATCTCACCGTGCTATCGAAACGCATCGCCCCGCTCTATGTGAAGGAGTATCCGAAAGAGTTTACGCTCGGAATCAAATCGCTTGCGGCGGGTGTAGTCGGACGCTTCAAGAGCACACTCTACACGCTGCTTGGAGCGGTCTTCCTTCTGCTCTTGATCGCCTGCGGTAACGTCGGCAACCTCCTGCTCGCCCGTGCCACCGCCCGTGAAAAGGAAATCGCCATCCGTGCCTCCATGGGAGCCAGCCGCTGGCGTCTGGTGCGCCAATTCCTGGTCGAGAGCTTCCTCCTCGCGCTCGGCGGAGCCATCGTCGGCTGCTTCGTCGCCCACTTCGGACTCAAGGGACTCGTCGCCATGATCCCGCCCTTCACCGTGCCCGACGAAGCCGTCATCCACCTCAGCGGACCCGTGCTTCTTTTCACTCTTGGTGTCACGCTGCTCACAACACTTCTCTTCGGTCTGGCTCCAGCCTTGCACGCCGTCAAGACGGATCTGAACGAACCTCTGAAGAACGATTCGCGCGGTGTCAGCGGCGGCTTTCGTCACGGGCGTTTGCGCAATATGTTGATCGTTAGCGAGATCGCGTTATCGCTACTCCTGCTCACCGGCGCAGGCCTCTTGATACGCAGTTTCTTTGTGCTGCGCGCCGTCGAACTCGGCTTTAAACCCGATCACATTCTCGTCGCCCGCATCCCACTTCCAGACGCGACCTACCGCACCGGCGAACAAAAGACACGATTCTTCCGCGAGGTTCTTAGCCGGCTGCACGCTCTACCCGGCGTAGTATCGGCGACCGAGACCAGCACGCTCCCTCCCTACGGCGGAATCGGCAGCAATATCGATATCTCCGGCGAACCGCACAACGAAAGCTGGAACACGATTTTCCAGATGACGAGTGACCGTTACTTTGAAACGCTCGGCATCCACCTGAGCAGCGGCCGTGGCTACACCGAGCAAGAGGTCTACTCCAAGCGCCGTGTCGCGGTCGTGAATCACAAGCTGATCCAGAAGTATCTCAACGGCGCCGATCCCATCGGCAAGAAGATCCACATCCCGACCCTCGAAAGTGGGCCCGACCCCATTAAAGACGCCTGGTTCGAAGTCATCGGTGTCGTCTCCGACGTGAAGAATCAGGGCATCCAGGAAGAACCGATGCCGGAGATGTTCATCCCCTACACTGTGTCAGGCTTCGCCGGCCGCGGCATCCTCGTGCGCACCGCAATTGAGCCGGCGGGTCTACTGCAAGCCGTAAGCCGTGAGATCTGGGCTGTCGACAAAAACATTCCGCTTACCAATACCGGAACCATCGAAAGTTTCATCCGCTCGAATTCTTACGCCCAGCCGCAATTCGGCCTCATCCTTGTCAGCGTCTTCGCCGCCGTCGGCCTCATCCTGGTCAGCATCGGCGTCTATGGAGTGGTCTCCTACACTGTCTCGCGACAGACCAGGGAGATCGGAATCCGGATGGCGTTAGGCGCTCGTATCGGCGATGTGCGGCGCATCGTTCTCACAATGGGACTGCGCCTGGTTGGTCTGGGTGTGGGGATCGGTTTAGTCGCAAGCATCGCGCTGATGCGCGTGTTAAAGAGCCAGATCTGGGGCATCTCGGCGAACGATCCCATTACCTTCCTAGCCGTGGCACTGGTTGTGGTGATGGTAGGCTTAGCGGCGTGTTACATCCCAGCCCGCCGGGCGACGAAGATCGACCCGATGGTGGCCCTGCGCTACGAGTAAGCGAATCAGCCGAACAGAGTGGGCCGCCCCTGTTTCAGTGATACAATTCTACGGCCATGGAAAACAAGAGTATGTTGCCGGAACTCCTTGCCGAGTTCCTGGGTACCGCGGTAGTGCTTACATTGGGTGGCGGCGTGGTGGCGATGGACGTTCTGTTCGGCAAGGGCGGCTACACAGACATCACCATCGCCTGGGGCTTGGCGGTGACGATGGGTATCTACATTGCCGGCAAGACCACGGGAGCCCATTTGAATCCTGCGGTGACTCTCACGATGGCGGTATTTCGTGGATTCCCCTGGAAAAAGGTTCTTCCCTATTTCCTGGCGCAGATCGCCGGGGCCTTCGTCGGTGCGGCTATCGTGTTTTGGAACTATCACCCGGCCTTCCTGAAGATCGATCCTAACTTAGAGAAAACCGCTGGAATCTTCACCACTTTTCCGGCATTCGCCGACATGCCCGTGGCGGGATTTCTGGATCAGTTTGTCGGCACCGCGATTCTATTGCTGATGATCTTCGCCATTACCGACGAGCGCAATCAATTTCCTGGATCGAACCTGGGTCCGCTGATGGTAGGGTTGATTGTCGTTGTAATTGGAATGTCGTTTGGCGGAATGCATGGATATGCCATCAATCCGGCGCGCGACTTCGGCCCACGGCTGTTCACAGTGGTTGCGGGGTTTAAGAATAACGGGCTAACCGATGGCACAATGGTCTGGTGGGTGCCGATTCTGGGGCCCCTGGCTGGCGGACTCGGCGGGGCGGCGATCTACGATTTTGGCGTTCGCCGATTCCTTCCGAAATAGCTCAACCACTTGCTGTTAAACGGGTTGCGCAGTAGCTTGGCCCAGCCTTGTCTTGCTATACTTGTGTTTTATTGCCCTGGCCCAGGGAACTGAGGTTGTTGTGTTCTTTAGCGTACGAGAGCTAGAGCTAAGGAAGGCGCATTTCGATGTGTCCCTAGCGCCTGGCGAAATCGATTTTTTGGATAAGAAAATTCGCCAGATGGATACTCTGCTGGCGAACGGTTCGGTGGAGCTTTTAGAGCATACCGAAGGCGATATCCGGGTAACCGGACACGTCAGTACGAGGATGGAAACGGATTGCGATCGATGCCTCGAGAAGGCTGAGTTTCCCGTCGACTCGGATTTTGATTTGTATTATCATCCGGCCGGCGAAGGGTTGGATGAAGAGGTGGAAATCGACGGCCAGCAACTGGAAGCCGGTTTCTATGAGAACGACAAGATCGATCTGAACGATGTTCTGCGGGAGCATGTATTGCTGTCCCTGCCGATGCAGAAAATTTGCCAGGAAGCGTGTAAGGGAATTTGTCCGGGCTGTGGTCAAAACCGGAATTTGGTGGAGTGCGATTGCCACTTGAAAACAGGTGACGACCGCTGGCGGGCGCTCCAAAACATGAAAACCCTCAACGGACGGTAATCCGCCGTTTGAGACCAGCAATTTGTATTAGGGAGAATTGAGATGCCGAATCCGAAACGTAGACATTCGAAAGAGCGTACCTCCACGCGGCGGGCGCATGATTCGCTGAAGCCGGCGGGTCTGTCGGAATGTCCGAATTGTCATGAGCCGAAGTTGCCCCATCGGGCTTGCCCGCATTGCGGTCAGTACAAAGGGCGTGAGGTTGTCGAGGTAGCTGAAGAGTAGTTTTCCCCTTTCACATTCCATGGTGACCATCGCGGTTGATGCAATGGGAGGCGACAACGCCCCGAAGTCGGAAGTCGAGGGTGTAATTCTAGCCGTCAAGGCTTACGATGTGCGGGTGGTTCTGGTCGGCCGGAAAGAGCTGATCGAAAAGCAACTCGCTCAATATCCCGAAGCGGCCGGCCTTCCTATCGAGATCCAACAGGCGGCGGAAGTGATAACGATGGAGGACACCGCCAAGGCGATCCGCACAAAGCGCGACTCCTCCATGCGAGTCGCTTCTCGTTTGGTGCGGGAGGGTGTCGCCGATGGCTTCGTTTCCGCCGGCAATACCGGCGCGGTTATGGCAACCGCAAAGACCGTGCAAGGCATGTTGCCCGGCGTGTATCGGCCCGCGCTCGCTTCCGCTTTTCCAACCCTGACCGGTAGTCCCGTTGTAGTCATTGACGTCGGCGCGAACGTCGACTCAGAACCGCGAATGCTGGCTCAGTTCGCGGTGATGGGCGACATTTATTCCCGCGTCATTTTTCATACCGAAAATCCTAAGGTCGGCCTGTTATCGATCGGGGAAGAGGAGCACAAAGGGAACGAGCTAACGCGCAATGCCACCCCTTTGTTGAAGCAACTCCCCTTGAATTTCGTCGGGAACGTCGAAGGCCGCGACATCTATACGGGCTTGGCCGACGTCATCGTCTGCGACGGGTTCGTGGGCAATGTCGCGCTGAAGGTAAGCGAAGGCCTGGTGGATGTTATCCGGCACATGCTGCGCGAGTCTCTGGAAGCCACCATCACCCGAAAAATTGGCGCGTTGCTATCCAAGCAAGCCTACAGCGATTTTCGCAAGCGCGTGGATTATTCCGAATACGGAGGCGCGCCGTTATTAGGCGTAAAAGGCGTTTGCATTATCTGCCATGGACGTTCCAATGCCAATGCCATCAAGAATGCAATCCGCGTGGCGGTGGAATTTTCGGCGGGCAGGATCAACCAGCGTATCGAGAGTGAGTTCAGCCAGTGGAACTCGGCGAATCTCGCTGCGGCGGCGAAAGCGGAATAATACGATTGCCAAGCGAGTCGCGCTCTTAACAGGTTTCTTCGTGGCGTGGTTGCCGCTTGCGGCGCAACGGCAAGACCCGGTGAAGTGGACGCTGGTTGCCGATAGCACCAAGGCAGCGCCGGGAGCTACGATCCCCGTTCGATTGGAAACGATCATCGAGCCTGGGTGGCACGTTTATTCGCTCACCACCCCCGCCGGCGGACCGAATCCCACGAAAATTAAACTAGCCGATAATCCAGCGATAGCAGGCTTTCGTGTTTTTCAGCCAAAGCCAGAAGCCAAGCTCGACGAAGGGTTCGGCATCAAAACCGAAACTTACGAAGAGCATCCCGCTTTCCCGATCTTGGTTCAGCTGAAGAAGGATGCCGCGCCCGGTTCACTCGATCTGACCGCGCAGATGCGCTATCAGGTCTGCTCTGGCAAAACCTGCCTGCCGCCTCGCAATAAGACCGCGAACTTACAACTGACGATTGACTCGAGTGCGCCCGCTGCCAACGCCGCAATCCCGCCGGAGTTCGTCGAGGTGAAGGCGAATGGCAGTCCCGCTAACGTTCCGCCCCCAAGCGCGGCGCCCGCTGTCCAGCAAAGCTTCGGCGCATTCCTGCTGGTGGCGTTTGGCTTTGGCCTGGCTTCCATCTTCACCCCTTGCGTCTTCCCGATGATCCCCATCACGGTCTCGTTCTTTCTTGATCGCGATTCGCAAAGTAAGAGCCAAGGCGTCATGCAAGCGCTGGTCTTCTCTCTCGGTATCGTCCTTCTGTTCACGACGCTCGGGCTCGGCACGGCCCTGGTTTTTCACGGTAACGTCAGCCAGCTTGGGTCCAATGCCTGGGTGAACGGATTCATCAGCATTGTCTTTTTGATTTTCGGGCTCAGCCTGCTCGGGGCATTCGAAATTACGCTCCCCAGCGGCCTGTTAACAAAAATGAATAGCGCATCGGCGGGCGGCGGATATGCCGGCACGCTGGTGATGGGCCTGACATTCTCCTTAACTGCGTTCGCCTGTGTGGGGCCGTTCATCGGAACCTTGCTGGCTGCTTCCGTTCAACAATCGCTCACGGAGCGCGTCCTCGGAATGGTGTTTTTCGCCTTGGGGCTGGCGGCGCCATTTTTTTTGTTGGCCTTGTTCCCGGCGTATTTACAGAAACTGCCTCGAGGAGGCTGGTGGCTGGTACGCGTGAAAATGGTGATGGGCTTCGTGATTCTGGCGGCCATGCTGAAGTATGTCGCTAGCATCGATCAAGTGCTGCAGACGAATCTGCTCACTCGTCCAATCTTCCTGGCCGCGTGGTTCGTTCTTTTCACCATGCCCGGTCTCTATCTGCTCGGCCTACTGCGGCTGGAGGGGATCAAGGGCGATGAAACCCTGGGCGTCGGACGCATGCTGACGGGCGCCGCTTTCCTGATCTTCGCGGTAAGCCTGCTGCCGGGAATGTTTGGCGCAAGCCTGGGTGAACTCGATGCCTATGTTCCGGCGGCCACCGGCCCAATGGCTTTTGGCGGCGGCGCGGCGAATCCAAATCTCTGGATGAAGAACCAGTATCCGGACGCGCTGGCAAAGGCGAAGCAGGAAAATAAACTGCTGTTGGTGAACTTCACCGGCTACGCCTGCACGAACTGCCACTGGATGAAAGCGAACATGTTTCCGCGGCCGGAAATCGCCGCCGCTCTGAAGGATCTTGTGCTGGTGGAGTTGTATACCGACGGGTCCGACGAAGCTTCGCGGCTGAATCAGGAAATGGAAGACAAGCGGTTTCAAACCGTAGCCATGCCGTATTATGCTCTGCTCGATTCCGATGAGAAAGTAGTGAAAGTATTTCCCGGATTGACGAAGGATCCGCAAGAATTTCTGTCATTCCTGAAATCAAAAACGTAGAGTGCCGATGAAGGTTACCTTCCCAGCAAACGCTTCGCCGGCCAGCCAGGTAGCCGCTCTCTTCCTTCTCTTCATGCCGTTTTCCGGCGTCGCCCAAATTGCTCCGATACGTGGTTATCCGCCGGCGCAATGGGGGAAGCAGGCCGATCTGGAAGGCCGTTTGCGTGCCCTCGCCGATGCTTCGCGCATTCGCCAGTACATGGAACAGATGGCCGCCAAACCCCATCCCGCCGGCTCGCCGCAATCGAAAGCGGTCGCCCAGTATGCGCTCGGTTTGATGAAGGAGTGGGATCTGGATGCCCATATCGAAACCTTCGAGGGGCTGATTCCATATCCCACCACACGCGCTCTGGAGATGGTCAAGCCGGTGTATTACGAGGCCAAACTGCAAGAGCCTCACATTGCGGCCGATCGCGATAGCGACACCGCCGATCAGTTGCCTCCCTACAACGCCTATTCCGCTTCGGGCGACGTCACCGCGCCGCTGGTTTACGTAAACTACGGCTTGCCCGAGGATTACGAACTTTTGAAAACCCTGGGCATCGACGTGAAAGGTAAGATCGTGATCGCCCGCTATGGCGGGAGCTGGCGCGGCGTGAAGCCGAAAGTGGCGCAAGAGCATGGCGCGATCGGTTGTCTGATTTATTCCGATCCACATGAGGACGGATACTACCGGGGCGACGTCTATCCCCGCGGAGCATTTCGTCCCGAGCAAGGTGTACAGCGTGGCAGCGTGATGGATATGGCGCTGCATACAGGCGATCCGCTGTCGCCGGGCTGGGCTTCGGAACCCGGTTCGAAGCGGCTTACGATCGCCGAAGCGGCGACGCTGATGAAGATTCCCGTGCTGCCGATTTCGTATGGCGATGCCAAGCCGCTGTTGGAAAATCTGAGTGGTCCCGTGGCTCCGCCGCCGTGGCGCGGTTCGTTGCCGATTACCTATCACATCGGGCCGGGCTCGGCGACGGTGCATCTGAAAGTGGATTTCGATTGGAGCACGCGTCCCGTTTACGACGTCATCGCCACGATACCGGGAAAAGAATTTGCCGATCAGTGGATCATCTACGGCAATCATCACGACGCCTGGGTTTATGGCGCCAGCGATCCCATCAGTGGTGCGTCCTCTTTACTCGAAACCGCCCGCATTCTCGCCGCGTTACATAAAGCCGGGTGGCAACCGAAGCGCACCATCGTACTGGCATTGTGGGATGGCGAGGAGTTCGGCCTAATCGGTTCCACGGAATGGGTTGAGAAACATAAGGCCGAGCTGAACCGGAAAGCCCTGGTCTATTTGAATTCCGATTCCAATGGAAAGGGAACGCTAGCCGCGGCGGGTTCTCATACACTGGAAAAATTTCTTACCGAAGTATTGCGTGATGTGGCCGATCCTTCCACGCGTAAGGTTTTGCTGGAGACCTTGCGCCAGGATGGAGGGTCGAACGATGCTGCGCCGGCGGAACTTTCACTCGGTCCTCTGGGAGCCGGTTCCGACTATGTGGCCTTTCTCGATCATGTCGGAATCGCCAGTTTGAATCTCGGCTTCGGCGGATCGGATTCGGTTGGCGTCTATCACTCGGTCTACGATAGCCTGGCCTGGTATCAGCGATTCTCCGACGGGGACGGCGCTTATGGAAGAGCGCTAACGCAATTAATGGCCACTTCCATCGCCCGGCTTTCCGATTCGAGCCTGCCTCCATTTGAATACGTGCGATTAGCGCAGACCCTGCAGGTTTATACGGAGCAGATTCAGAAACAGGTGGCCCGAAGCGGGGGCAACGTCGAGTTCGGCGATATCGTGGCGGAACTGGCGCGCTTGATGGTGCGGGCCAAGAGTTATGAAGAGGCGCTGGATGGCGCGCTGGCCCGAGTTGACGAAATTCCAACCGATCGTCTGCGTCGCATGAGCGAAGCGATTTATCAGACCGAACGGGCCCTGACGCTGCCCCAGGGCTTGCCCGGACGGGAGTGGTACAAGAATCAGATTTACGCCCCCGGCTTGTACACCGGTTATGGCGCGAAGACCTTGCCTGGCGTGCGCGAAGCCGTGGAAGCAGGGCGCTGGACGGAAGCCAATCAGCAGGCCGAAGCCGTGACTGGGGTCTTGCACACACTGAACGACCAACTGGAACGTCTAACCAAGATGTTGCGTGAGAAGTGATGACGCTTGGATTTGAAGAGGCCCGAAAAGTAGTCGCCGAACAAGTCGGGCAAGCGTTGCCGGCACTGGATAGCGAAGAGGTCGGCTTACTCGAAGCAGCAGGACGAGTGCTAGCCCGGGATGTCTTTGCTGATCGCGATTATCCGGCCACGGCACGTTCCGCGAGAGATGGCTTCGCGGTTCGCGCGGCGGATCTGCCGGGGCGCTTGCGCATTATCGGCGAGGTTCGGGCCGGCGAGACATATGGCGGCCAGGTGGGGGCGGGGGAGACCGTCGAGATTATGACCGGCGCTCCGATTCCTGCGGGCGCGGACGCCGTCGTGATGGTGGAAAAGACGACCCGCGATTCCGACTTTGTCGTAATCGAAATCAGCGCTACAGCCGGCGATGCGATCAGTTCCCAAGGCGCCGATGCCCGCCAAGGCTCGATCGTCATTCCGCGAGGCCGGCGGCTCGGCTTTGCCGGGATTGGAATGCTGGCGACAGTGGGGATGCCGCTGGTTCCGGTGTATCGCCGGCCGCGTGTGGCGATTCTGGCGACAGGCGATGAAGTCGTCGCCATCGAAGAGAATCCACTGTCCCACCAGGTTCGTAACTCCAACTCTTATTCGCTAGCGGCGCAGGTGACACGCGCGGGCGGCGTGCCGGAGATTTTACCGGTAGCGAGCGATCTGTATGCATCGTCCCGAACCCTGATTGAACGGGGCTTGGAGGCGGACTTACTCCTTTTGTCGGGCGGCGTTTCGGCGGGCCGCTATGACATCGTCGAGCCAGTCCTCAAAGATCTGGGCGCGTCCTTCTTCTTCGATCGCGTGCGAATTCAGCCCGGACAACCGCTGGTGTTCGGGCGGGCGCGCGATCGTTTCTTCTTCGGCCTGCCTGGAAATCCAGCATCTACGATGATGACTTTCGAACTGTTCGGGCGCATCGCCGTGGAGCTTTTGAGCGGGTGTACGGAAACACGGTTGCCGTTGCTGCACGCGAAGCTGACAATTGCCTTTCGTCAGAAGTCCGGATTGACGCGTTTCCTTCCAGCCCTCTTAAGTCCCGACGGAGCGACAGTGACTCCAGTATCTTGGACGGGGTCGGGCGACGTTCCGGCCCTTGTTCGGGCCAACGCGTTTCTGGTGACGGAAGAGAATCGTGAAAGCTGGCAGGCGGACGATTGGATTCGCGTTCTGTTGCAATAGGGGTTGCTTGAAGAAACTTTCTCATTACGACGATGCCGGCAGCGCGCGCATGGTGGATGTGTCGGATAAGACCGAAACGACGCGCACCGCCCGGGCTCATGCCTTCGTCAAGATCCGTCCCGCGGTGCTTCGAAAGCTGCCCGAAAATCCCAAGGGGAATCCGCTGGAGGTTGCGCGGATTGCCGGAATCATGGCGGCTAAAAAGACCGCGGAGTTGATACCGCTGTGTCACCCGCTGCCCCTGTCGCATGTCGATGTCGAGCTTACGGTGGAGCGTCAAGGCGTGCGCATCGTGTCGACGGCGTCCACCAGCGGGCGGACCGGAGTCGAAATGGAAGCGCTGACCGTCGCGGCCGTGGCGGGGTTGACTGTCTACGACATGATGAAGGCCTTGGATAAATCGATCGAAATCCAAGACGTCTATCTTCTGGAAAAGACCGGCGGCAAGAGTGGAGACTACAAGCGATGATTCGAACGGCGATTCTGACGGTAAGCGATTCAAGCGTGGCGGGAACTCGCGACGATGTCTCAGGACCGATGCTGGCCGACCATGCCCGGCAACGCGGTTGGAAGATCGCTGTGACTCATGTTGTGCCCGATGAGCAAAGCCAGATTGCGGATTGGCTTCGTTCCGTAGCTGGCGGCGGCGATATCGATTTGATTCTGACTACCGGCGGCACCGGCGTGGCTCTGCGCGACGTCACTCCGGAAGCCACGCGGTCGGTCATCGAACGGGAAATTCCAGGCCTGGGCGAGTTGATGCGGTCGGAAGGACGGCAGTCGACCGAATTCTCCGTTTTGTCGCGAGCGACCGCGGGAACACTGGGTACGACGCTGATCGTGAACCTGCCGGGCTCACCCAAGGGCGCGATAGAAAGTCTGGTGACGGTCCAAAGCCTGATCCCGCATATGGTGGATCTTTTGCAAGGGAAAACCGGGCACGGTGTAAAATGAGGTTGCGTCTACATCATAAAATGAGACTTTCAATAATTGCGTTCGCATTGCTCCTTCCTGTTTTTGGACAACCAGTTGGACAACCGCAAGACACTCCGCCGCCGTCGTCGGAGAAGCCGTTGATCGTCGAAAAATTCACCTTCGTCGTTGCTCCGGTCACCGTCACCGACAAGAGTGGGAACTTGATCAATGGCCTTCGAGCGAACGATTTTCAGTTGTTCGACAACGATAATCCGCAGCGGATTACGCAGGATATCGCGTTTCACCCCATCTCGCTTGTGATCGCCGTACAGGGGAGCGCCAACATGGAAGGTCTTATTCCCAAGATCCAACGGCTGGGCTCTGTCCTCGACGATTTGGTTCTGGGGGAGCAGGGCGAGGCCGCGGTAATTAAGTACGACCACCGTATTCAGACGCTGCAGTCCTTCACGTCCGAGCCGAATAAGATCTCCGAAGCGATGAAGAAATTAAAGCCCGGGAGTTCGTCGAATGCCATGAACGACGCCGTTAGCGCGGGGTTGCGGATGCTGAAGACGCGTGGCCCGGAACGGCGAAAGGTATTGTTGATCATCGGCGAGGCCCGTGATTCCGGTAGCGAGGCCCGGCTCCGCGAGGTCGCCACCGAAGTACAATTTGCCAACGCCGTGATTTACTCAATCGATGTAGGTCACTTGATGGCTACCCTCACGTCGAAGCCGCAGCCGCCGAGGCCCAGCGCCATTCCACCGGAGGCGCAGCATCTGCCGGCGGGAGTGCAAGCCACGCCCACGACCCAGGCGCAAAATAACGTGGGAAATTGGATTCCAGCCTTCGTTGAAATCTTCCGCTCCGTGAAAGGAGTATTCGTCGACAATCCCGCACAGGTGTATACCCGGTTCAGCGGTGGCCGTGAGTATGCCTTCGCCAGTCAGCGTGCTTTGGAACAAGCTGTCTCCGACTTAGGGCGCGAGTTGCATAGCCAATATTTGTTGACTTACGCGCCGACCAACATTGAGCAGGGCGGCTTCCACGACATTCGCGTCGTTGTGAATCGTCCTGAGCTGATCATCCGCACGCGGCCCGGTTACTGGATCGCGGGCACGAAGTAATCGCTTGGTACAGCTGACAGAGCATGAGATGCAATTGATCGCTCGTGCCTTGTCTGATCCGCGCCGGTTCGATATTTTCCGGCGCATTGCGGGAAAATCTTCGATGGCTTGCCTAGCTCTCCGCGAGTGCCTTCCCATCACCGCCGCGACGCTATCCCATCATTTGAAAGAATTGGAAACCGCGGGATTGATCGAGGCCAGCCGGGATGGAAAGTTCATGACCCTGCAGCTGAAACGCGATGTATGGGAAGCTTACTTGCGCGAGTTGCAGAAGCTCTGAAGATCACGAATCCGTTATTCGCGGTGAGAAGAACTACTTCTTCGGTTCCAGGAACGCTGTCGGCACGAACTCTACATCGCTTGCTTCTTGTACGGCCAAGCGAATCTGAAAGGCCATTACTTCCGGATCCACGGGGTGGCGATAATCCACCAAACAGGCTCGAAACGCTTCGACGGGTTGCTGCCCGGTAGTCCGAACCAATCGATAGATTTTCACGGCTAGCGCTTCCGCGGCTCCCGGAGTCAGCAGTAAGGGAATGCGCGATTCGGATTCGCCCAACCCCTCCTGCGGCAGCTCGATTCCCCGCGATTTACACAATGCGCGAATCAGGTTCAGACTCTCGGCCGCGGTCGTCGTCGGAAAAAGGGGAATCTTGACGTCGATCCTGCCGGGACGTTTCAGATCGACTTCTATCAAATCCGGCCGGCTCGAAGCCAGCACCCAAATCAGCTTGCCGCGATTCGAACTGCTGCCCATCTCCTCGGCGATCATCGAATAGATGCGTCCCCCGATGCCGGAATCATTGGCCGAGCCTTCCCGCCGTCCAAGCGACTGGTCCGCTTCGTCGACGAAAACATAGGCCCGGCCCAGGGCTTGTAGCAGGCGAAAGATCTTTTCAAGATTGCCTTCGGTGCTCCCCACCCACTTATCGCGAAAGTTTTTCATCTTCACGACCGGTACGCCCGCTTCTCCAGCAAGGCACTCCACCATATACGACTTGCCAGTGCCGACAGGCCCGCAAATCAGGTAGCCCTTGGGAAGCGCCGCCGTGTCATTGTTCTTCCACAGCGCGATATCCTGCCGCAGCCAGGCCTTCACTTTTTCCTGGCCGTAAAGGTCGTCCAGGGTGCGCTTGGCTTCCATGAACTCGATCAGCCCGTTGCAATCTTTCTCCACCAGCTCTTTTTTCAGCTTGATCAGGTCCGTGCCGGTGATCTTCTGCTTCGCATGTTCCTTCGACTTGAACATGCTCTCCACGGCGCCCAGGGTGGCACCGGAGAGTTGATGGGCGATCCCGTTCAGATTATCGGCGTATTCGCTAAGCGCGATCGGATATTTGGGCCCGATCAGTTCATAAGCCGCCAACATTTCTTCCGGTGTTGGCAGCGATATCTTCACCCGGGCTGCGCGCGAATTATTGGCGATCAGGGGATGCAGATCATTCAGGTTTTCCGTAATCAGAAACGTCGCCAGGGCATGGCCGGTTAGCAGGCTATCGTTTGCCCAGTCGCGAACCAGCGTGATCAATGCGCCCAGGTCGTAGTCCGTGCTTCCGGCACCGGCTGGGGCGAATAGATCGGCACCCTTGATGAAGCAGCCCACCTGCATCGTGTCATGATTCAAGCGGCTGAGATTCGCGCAATAACGGAAGTAATGCGTAAGCACTTCCACCGCCGCGCGGGGGGTCTTAGGCAAATCCGGATTGTTTTTCGCGAACGGCCAGGTCGCGAAAATAGCACCGCCTTTTTCCACGCGGATTCCGTTTCCCAGATCGTAGCTCAAGACAACATCGAAGCGCGGCATCATCACTTCGATCAAGAAATCGGTCAACGTACCAAGGCGCGAGGAATTGGGGCCGGGAACCACCATCCGGTCGTTGATATTTCCATAAACGATGAATTGGCTGGCGGCGTTACTCTCGTATAAATCCGCCATGTCGCGCGCCCATTCCGGGATCGGCGCAACCTTAGCGCCCGCCGCCGGCGTCATTGCAACTGACTCAAAGGCGGTTTGCCTGCAGGCTTGTCTTGACCTTTTGCAAACGACTGTTCCAGATCGGCCACCGCAAGTTCGGATTCACCAAAAGTCCCCGGCGAAAGCTGGCTTACCAGACTCACTTCTTTCGGGATCAACCCCGATCCACCGGACTTGGTGGCATCGTCCAGTATCGCGTCCACTTGGCTCTCGACGCGAAGAAGGTCGCCATCCACGTCGGCGATGGCCTTTTCTTTTTGCCGCAATTTCGCCAGGCGATCCTTGAGTCCGTCAAGGGTGGCAACTTTTGGAGCCCGCATCGGATCGGATTCCGGCATCGGTTGCAGCTCCACTTCTATCGCGGCGATCCGCTGCATGATGACTTGTCCCGGTTCCGTCGCGCCTGCGCTAGCCAGAGTGTGCCGCGCCACCAGAAGTTTTACGTAAGTCCAAACCATTTGTTGGACGGCCTCACGGTTACTCCCCAAGGTGAACTCATCGGGATCCTGGACTTTGTAAATCGCGTCGATTTGCTCGGCCTTTCTGCTCAGCGTCGCCAGATGAAGCCGGGAATCGACGGGCAATTGATGCACAATGGCTTCGCGTTTCTGGTCCGCTTCCTTCTGCGAAAAGACGACACTACGGGAATCCACGACATGCTGAAAGCGAGTGCTGAACGCTAGTGAAAACAGATAGGCCGTTTCAACGCCTAGCCCCAGAAACCAGAACGCATGCTGATAGTAGCCAAGAACTCCAGCACCAAGAACGGCGATGAAGTTGAGAGGCACGCGGCCAAGCACTGGTACGTCCACTCCCAGCCAAAACGCGGCATTGAAATATCGGAGCATGATGGGGCCGCCCGGCGCCGTTTCTTAAGCCTGCTCGCGGGCCGCGGCTGGTCCCATGGATTTCACGGGCGTCTCCGTTACCACCGGCGTGATGGATGGCGACGGATCCAGCGCGATGCCTTCCTTGGCCGCGAAATCGGCCAGAGCCTGCTCGGCCAGGGCGCTCTGCTCGGCCTCCTTCATGTGGACGCCGGTGGTATCCAGGCTATCCTTGGCCACACGCATACGGCCCGACGCCTTCTCCCGTTCCGACTCCACCATCTGCGATAAACGGTCCAGTGTGTCGCCGGAACCGCCAATATTCGACACCATGCCGGAAGCCATCTCAGTCAACTCGGCCATCGCCTTCTTCATCTTCAGATCGCTAATGCTGCTGCGTAAGGACTCGATCTTCTGGCGCGCCGTCGCCACCGAAATGTCGCGCGCCTTCACCAATTCCTTGTAGGTATTCTCGGCCGCTCCAAGCTGAGTTCGATTCTCTTCCAGTTCCCGTTCCACCGTCTGTAAGCGGACCGCGTATTGCGCGGCAAGGTCGCGATTGCCGGCTTTCAAATTCGCGCTGGTCTTCGCGCGCAAATCGCGTTGCTCAATTTCCTGCTTCTTCACTTGCGTCATCAGCCGCTCGCAAAGTCCGGCGTGGGATGCCAAGCCCTGGTTATATTGCGACACCTGCTTGCGCAGATTCTCGGTCTCCACTTCCAGCAGTGCTTCCGGGTTCTGCCGCTCGAGGCCGGAGACAAAAAGCCCTAAAAATCCCCGTATCAGATTCGACAACCGCTTGAACATGACTGTTTTGCTCCCTATGGCAAGATAACCTACCTGCAAGTTTTATTGTATTCCAAGCCCACTGGGATGGCCTATACCGCTACTTTTCCAACATTCGATAGGCAAGGTAGAAGCAACCCGCCACGAACAGCACAAGACAAAATTTACCCAGTGACGTAAGTCTTGGTCCATCGGCCATGAATATCCCTAACTAAAAGAACGCAAGATCGCCGCCGCTTGTTCACCCACGCTTATTCGCCGTAGAAAACGAAGACACCCTCGTTTGCCTCCTTCGCCTTCTCCAGCACGGTTAGTATATGTCCGATGGCGTCCTCATAGTTACTGCCGGTTTTATCTTCCAGGTCGTCGAAGTTCAGCCCGCGAAACTTCTTGATCAGTTCGGGCACTTCTTTAGTTTCCCAGTGCCCGCAAGCCGGCGCTCCATATTCCGACAGAGGAAGCCCAAAGGGATCGCCATCGCCCTTCCATACGAATTGAAATATTTCGGGGAAGAGTTCCTCGTCGACATAGATTTCCACCGTAGTCTGAAATTTTGCGTACTTCCGGCAGATGGCCTCAAAGGCCCGGATGAAATGCGCGCCGTCGGTTTGTTCGCCCGGCGCGTAGTATCCGTGAATCAACTTTCGCAGGGCCCCTATCTCCTCTTCATTGCTTTCCTGGTCATGCAGGATCTCATCGACAAGCGCGGATTTGCCTGATCCGATAACGCTTTTCAGCTTGTCGAGGTTGTCGTCGTAAACGCCGATAAAGTTGCCCACATTGGTACGGTAGCGATCTTCGCAGGTGCCTGTCTAGTGGCCTTTTGCCGGGCGTCGCCGCGAAGGCGACAAGCAGACCGCGTAACGCAAATGAAACAGGGCTCAATCCGTGCCGGGAGGACACGTAAAGGCGGCGATTGTGTTCGCCGCGATCCGCCTGGTAAATCCGCAGGCCTAACCCTGCGACAATATTTCCCATGGCGGCCAAGGATGACTACTTACATTTCGTGCTGGAGCAGTTGGCTCCACTAGGGAAAATTACGTCGCGCCCGCTTTTCGGAGGCCATGCCATATATCGGGATGGCGTCGTATTTGCCCTGGTCTCGCGGAATACTTTGTTTTTGAAGGTTGATGCTCTCACTCGCGAGCGATTTGAGAGTAAGGGGCTTGCGCAATTCAATCCCTTTGAGGATCCGAAGGCGAAGATGCAATATTTCGCCGCCCCCGCCGACATCTTTGAAAGCGAAGATGGATTGCAGTTATGGGCCGGCCTGGCGATAGAAGCGGGGCAGAGAGCGGCGACCAAAAAAACCGCGAAGAAAGTAAGAACGAAGGTCGATCACGCTTGAACGATACGGATCGTTGCCCGTATACACTAACTAGTAATGTGTTACGCCTTCTATTTTGCGCTTTGTACGGTGTTGGCAGCGCAAGATCTGACGCCCTCCCCAAAACACATCGAAGATCTAATCGCTGATGCGAAATATGCGCAAGCGGAAGTAGAAGCGCGCGCTTGGTTGACTATCGCCGAAAAGACCAGCGGACGGGAATCGCTAGAGGTAGCTGGAGCGCTGGACTTATTGAGCCAGGCCGTTCGAACAAACGGAAAATCAGACGCGGCTCCGGCTGAAGAGGCACTTGCCATTAAAGAACGGCTATTGCCGCCGGGCGATCCGCGAATCGCTCACACCCTGCATGAACTGGGTACCGTGCTTGTCCTCGCAGGTGAGTATACGCGGGCTCGCGAACTTCACGAACGAGCCCTCAAAATTCACAGCGATGCATTCGGTCCGGCCAGCCGCCAAGTGATGGAAGGCTCCCTTGGATTGATTTCACTCTATTACGACATCGGCGATTACGAGGCCGCTCTTCCGTTATGTGAAAAAGTTCTCGCCTTGCGGGAAGTGACATACGGCCCGCGATCGGAGCCCGCCGCGCAAAGTCTTAGCGATCTGGGCATCATGCTTTGGAAATTGAAACGTTACAAAGAAGCTCGGCCTTTGTTGGAGCGGGCGTTATCGATTCGCGAAGAGAAGAACGGTCCCGATTCGCCATGGGTGGCGGCGAGCCTCAATAATTTGTCGTTAGTGCTGGACGCCACAGGGGCTCAGATTGAATCGCTGCCGCTTCTGCAACGGGCGATGATCATCCGCGAGAAGCGCCTTGGACCGGATCATCCGCGCGTTGCTATCGGCATATCGAATCTGGCTAGCTGTTTGAGCGCGCTGCACCGTTATGAGGAAGCGCTCCCGCTGCGCGAACGGGCTTTGGCGATCACTGAAAAAGCGATGGGGGCGTGGCATCCGGACACCGCCACGCGGTTGCGCGAACTGACGGAAACCCGGGCTTACCTGGGCGACTTTGCCGGAGCATTAGAAGCCGACCTGCGGAGCGTGGAGATCCGCCGTGAACATGTGCGCTGGACCGTCCGCGGTATGTCAGAGCGGCAGGCGCTGCTTTACTACGCCTCCGATTATCATTTGCCGCTGGACTATTTGTTGTCACTCGCCTCCGGTCCGGGAAAGGATCTGCCCCACGTAACGGAGAAAGCATGGGACGCATTGATTCGGTCGAGAGCTTTGGTTTTCGATGAAATGGCGGCCAGGCAGCGAACGGTCGATGCGTCATCCAGTGCTGAAGTAGCGAGCCTGGCGCAGGCCCTGGCGGACGCTCGCTCGCGCTTGTCGAAGTTGGTGGTGGAAGGTCCTGGCAAGCGTCCAGCGGGGGAATATGCGGCCGCCTTCGATGCCGCCCGTCAAAGTAAAGAAATCGCCGAGCGCGATATGGGAATGAAGAGCTCGGCATTTCGCGAGGAGCTGCTGGAAAGCCACTTAGGTCTGGATGCGGCACGCAAGGCTTTACCCGCCGGGGCTGGTCTGGTAGCCCTGGCCGCCTATGAGCATTTTCCTTTTCAACGGGAGCGATATGAGAAATCGGTTCGCCAATATGTGGCGTTCGTCCTGAACGGCGAAAATGTTTCCCTCGTATCCCTGGGACCGGCTTTGGCCATCGACGCCGCCGTTGCCAAATGGCACGAGCAAATCAGCCGTCAAGCCGATTCTCCAGGAATAGCCGACCGGCGAAACGAAGCCAGTTACCGCGCCGCTGGCGAGAGTCTTCGACGTCTGATCTGGGATCCGGTTATGCCCCGACTCGCGGGGATCCAGCGGGTGTTTATTGTGCCCGATGGCGCCATTCATCTGGTGGATTTCGCCGCCCTTCCAGTGGTAAAGAATCGGTATCTGGCGGAGACCGGCCCAACGGCGCATTACCTTTCCACCGAGCGGGATCTGGCCGTCCCGGCGGCGTCGCAACACGGAACCGGCCTGCTGGCGATGGGCGACCCGGATTTCAATCTGGCTCAGAAGCAAGTGGCATCGAGCGCGATTCGTAGACGCGATGCAAAGCCGCTGAACTCACCGCGCCGGACGCGCGGCTGCATGGATTTGCCGACCTTGCAGTTTGACCCGCTCCCCGCCTCTGGAATTGAAGTTCGCGAAATTGCCAGTGCCTGGAACCTGGCCCAACACGCTTCCGACAACAGCATCACCGGCACTCGGGCGACGGAAACGCTATTCAAGCAGGCCGCTCCGGGCAAGCGCGTGGTTCATTTGGCTACCCATGGATTTTTTCTCGGCGGGGAATGCAAGGCGCCTCATCCCATAGCCCACAGTCCTTTATTGCGCGCGGGACTTGCGTTTGCCGGCGCCAACACCCATGAGACTACGAAAGCCGAGGATGGCATCGTCACCGCCGAGGAGATCGCCGCAATGAATCTGCAGGGTGTCGATTGGGCGGTTCTCTCCGGCTGCGACACAGGGGCCGGCGAGGTGACCACCGGGGAGGGCGTGTTCGGCTTGCGACGGGCGTTTCAGGTATCGGGTGTAAGGACCGTTATCATGAGTCTGTGGAGCGTCGACGACGAATCAGCCCGGCTCTGGATGCGAGGCCTCTATGAAAGACGCTTTCGCGATGGCAGCGACGTGCCCACCGCGGTTCGCGACGCGAGTCTGCGTCTGCTTCGAGATCGCCGGGCGAAAGGGCGCAGCACTCATCCCTTTTATTGGGCAGGATTTATCGCCGCGGGCGACTGGCGATAGAATGATCGGGACAGGGGAAATGTTTGAAGAAGATTTTGTTAATCACCGATGGGTCTTGTCTGGGCAATCCCGGTCCGGGAGGCTGGGCCTGCATTCTTCGTTTCGGAGATTACGACAAGGAAATGTTCGGCTCGGCGTCCCATACAACAAATAATCGGATGGAACTCACGGCGGCTGTCGAGGGCCTGAAGGCCTTGAAGGAAACCTGTGAGATCGAAGTGATCACCGATTCGAATTATATGAAGAACGGCATCAGCACGTGGATTTTGGGGTGGAAGAAAAATGGTTGGAAGACGAAAGACAAGAAGCCCGTTGTGAATCAGGATTTGTGGATTGAACTGGACCGCCTGAACGCCACCCACCACGCGGTCTGGTCATGGACCAAAGGCCACGCTTCACATCGCGATAATAATCGCTGCGATGAACTGGCAACACGCGCCGCCCGCGAACAGATTTCGAGCGAGGGTAAATGAATTCCACCAAATTAGCCAGAGATTTTCCCGTCGTTTGCGTCGGCGGTTCGGCCGGCGGTCTGGATGCTTATACCCGCTTATTAAAATGTTTGCCGGGCGATATGGGTGCGGCTGTCGTCATCGTGAACCACATGCGGACTATTGCCACCACGCTACATAAAGTTCTACCGCGCTATACCGAGATGCCGGTGGACCTGATCACGGAAAGATTACTCATCGAGCCGGATCATGTTTTCATCATTCCCGAAAATCGCGATTTACATGTTCTAGACGGAGAATTCCGTTTGAAGCCGATCTCCAAACCCTGGGGCTGGCCCGACGTGATCACGTTATTTCTGCGGTCTCTAGCCGATCACTGGGATGGTAAATTGATCGCCGTGATCGTGTCCGGTTACGATGGCGACGGGTCGCAGGCATTGTGCGACATCAAGGAAGTGGGAGGCATCACCATCGCCCAGAAGCTGAATACAGCCTCGCAACCTGAGATGCCCGAGAGCGCAATCGCCAGCGGGTGTATCGACTTTGTTCTTTCGCCGGAGGACATTGCACGCGAGATCGTACGCATCGCCCACGCTGAATAAAGTGACCCCCGGCCAGCACACGTGTGGCGAAATCTTCCAGCCTTATTCTTCAATTAACCCGAATTTATAGCCATTTTAGTTTGGAATGTGACCTGCCGTATGGCGGGTATGCGAAAGACGCCTGTTCTTGTTTCGCTTATCGTTCACGCGTGCTTCGTTGCGCTGCTCTTGCTGCTTAGCGTGACGGTGGCAACTCCCCCCAAACTATTGGAAATCGCCAAGAGCGTGACACCTCTCGTGGCACCGCCTCTTCCCGGTAAGATATCTGGCGGAGGACAGCGCTCATCGCTTCCGGCAACCAAAGGCGACGTTCCTCCAGCGCCTCGCCACAAGATCTTTATTCCGCCCGTGCAAACGCCGAATCCTACGCCGGCACTGCCTATCGATGCGTCGATTCTGCTTCCGCCGGACGTTGTGCTTCCCGCGGCGACATTTCATCTGGGAGACCCTTTTGCGAAAGCTGGAATTCCATCGGGTGGTTCGGGAATCGATGGTGCGGGGGGTCCAGGCAGGAGGGGAGTCGGACCGGGAGACGGCGCGGGCTGCTGCGGAGGTCCAATCATCGCCGGGCATAGCGGCAGTGTCACCGGACCGAAATTGATTTATCACTTGGAGCCGGAATACTCGGAAGAGGCGCGCAAAGCGCGCTTTCAGGGAACCGTGGTGCTGATGGTGGAGGTCGGTCAGGACGGGAAAGCGCATAACCTGCGAATCGTTCGCAGCTTGGGGTTGGGATTGGATGAAAAAGCTTTGGAAGCTGTCGCCTTCTGGCGCTTCCGCCCGGCGCTGGCGGACGGGAAGCCCATCACCGCGCGAGCAACCATTGAAGTGAATTTCCGGCTGCTGTAAGGCTCGTCGTACACTGAAGTTTGGTTACCGATCCTCTGGTTCAAATTCAGCAGCCAATCCCCGCATCTCCGCGGCTGCCGGAGTGGCTGCGCAAGGGGCGCACGCACTTCGAGTCGGTCCATGAATTGAAGACGGATCTGCGCCGGCTGAATCTCCACACGGTCTGCGAATCGGCGCGCTGCCCAAACATTCACGAGTGTTTCCATCGTGGGGCGGCAACGTTCATGATCCTCGGTAATTTGTGTACGCGCGGCTGCGGTTTTTGCTCAGTACCCAAAGGGTCGCCTGAAAAGCGCGAATTTACTTTGGACGCCGCCGAGCCCGCCAATGTCGCGCGGATGGCATCGCAGATGAACCTTCGCTATGTGGTGATCACGGCGGTGAATCGCGACGATCTGGCCGACGGCGGGTCATTTCATTTCGCCCGGACGGTACGGGAAGTGAAGCTCGCTGTACCGAACGCCCGGGTGGAAGTTCTAACTCCCGATTTTTGCGGCGACCTCGACGCGGTAGCGCGCGTCCTAGACGCCAGTCCGCACGTCTTCAATCACAACATGGAAACGATTTCGCGGCTTTATAAGCGAGTGCGTCCACAGGCGAACTACCGTCAGTCGTTGGACGTGTTGCGATTCGCCAAGAAGTATCGCCCCGATATTCTGACCAAGTCGGGTCTTATGGCGGGCTTGGGCGAAAGGTCCGAAGAGGTTCACGAATTACTGGCCGACCTTCACGCAAATCAAGTGGACGTGGCAACCATCGGGCAGTATCTGCAACCCACGCGGCGCAATTTGCCAGTGAAAGAATTTGTCACCCCGGCGCAGTTTGACGCCTATCGCGACCACGGTTTGAAAGTCGGATTGAAAATGGTTTTCAGCGGGCCTTTAGTGCGCAGTTCTTACATGGCCGATCAAGTCAGTGAGGAAGCCAACCGCGCTTGAAGGACGCCGCGACGAATTATCTGCTGGCCCTGTTGTCCGGACTTCTACTCATCCTTCTTTATCCACGCTTCGATTGGACCTGGCTTGCGCCCGTCGCTCTAACGCCCTTGCTGCTCGCCGCCCTGCGGGAGAGGCGTCCCCTGCATCGATTCCTGTTGGGATATGCGGCGGGAAATCTGTTCTGGTTTGTGGTCTGCAACTGGATTCAATTCGTCCTTGAAGTCCACGGCGGTATGGGATTTTGGGGTGGCTGGGGAACGTTCTTTTTATTCTCGCTTTACAAGGGTCTACATCTGGGCGTGTTCGCGATGCTGGCGGGATGGTTGATGCCGAGGCCGTGGGCTGTACCGGGTGTCGCCGCGCTCTGGGTAGGAATCGAACGCACGCACGGCACATTTGGCTTTGCCTGGCTGACGCTGGGAAACGCCGCCAGCGATATGGGGGTGCTGTTGCGGATGGCGCCGTTCACCGGAGTCTACGGCATGTCGTTCGTCTTCGCCCTAACCGCCGCGGCGTTGGCGCTGGTGATTCTCCGCCGTCCGCGATGGCAGTTCCTCTGTGTCGCGTTACTGCCGCTCATGTATCTGCTGCCTCGCCTACCGGAACCGGCCGCTCCCACGCAAACGGCGATCGTGCTGCAATCGAACGTGCCCGAAGATACGGAGTGGACGATACGGACCGTAGACGAAACGATCCAGCGGGAGTTACGGCGGTCATTGATCGCGATGGTAGGAAACGGCGGGAACGAACCCAAATTAATTGTTTGGCCCGAAGCTCCCTTGCCCGTTTCTTATTTCCGCAATGAAGATTTTCGCGAGCAGGCAAATAACTTGGCGCGCACCACGGGCTCCTATTTCCTGTTAGGTACCGTTGGGCAAACGAAAGCACGCGAGCCGTTGAATTCCGCGGTCCTGATTTCGCCCCAGGGGGAAGCGCTGGATCGCTACGACAAGGTCTATCTGGTGCCTTTTGGCGAATTTGTCCCGCCGCTATTCGGTTGGGTCAACAAGATCAGCCAGGAAGCGGGGAACTTTGTGGAAGGTACGCGCATCGTCGTATTTCCTTTTGCGTCACACAAATTGGGTTCGTTTATTTGTTACGAATCGGCATTTCCGCACTTGGTACGCCAATTTCCCAAAGCGGGCGCGGATATATTGGTTAATATCTCTAACGATGGATACTTTGGCGGAAAAGCCGCGCGCGAACAGCACCTGAATCTGGTTCGGATGCGCGCCGTGGAGAACCGGCGGTGGATTATCCGGTCTACCAATGACGGCATTACGGCAACGGTGGACCCGGCGGGTAGAATTGTCGAAAGGTTGGCGCCATTTGAGGAGACGGCGGCCGCGGTCCATTACGGTTTTGTGGAAGGCACAACCTTTTATACCGAACACGGCGATTGGTTCGCCTGGGGGTGTTTGCTGGCAGGATTAGGGGCGGTGGGCCAGGCTATTTTTGCGGAATTTCGCAGCCGCAACATCTGAAGCGGGATAAATCTCGTATACCTGGTAAATGATGACTTGCCGATCTCTTACTTCGGCATTTCTCCTAGTAGTAGCTCCCAGCAGTCCGGCGCGCCGAGCGGGGAATCAGGTTCAGGCCCTGGTTCCCCTATTCATACCGTAATGCTTCCACGGGATCCAGCCGGGACGCTTTTACCGCTGGCCACACCCCAAAAAATACGCCAACGAATACGGATACGCTGAAGCCAGCGATGATCGCCCAGGCCGGCACCTGCGAGGGAAGGCTGGGGAAGATCACGCCGATCAGCAGCGTCACTCCCACGGAGAATAGAATCCCCAAAATCCCGCCGAGCCCGGTGAGTGAGATCGCCTCCAGAAGGAATTGCATGATGATGTCGAAGCGGCGCGCTCCAATCGCTTTCCGCACGCCGATCTCACGCGTCCGCTCCGTCACGCTGACCAGCATGATATTCATCACGCCAATCCCACCCACCAGCAGACCTAACGCAGAAATAGCGATAGAGACCACAACAACCATTCCCGTTACTTTGTCGAAGTTCTGAATAATCTGGTCCGCGGTGGAAAGATTGAAATCGTTCTCCACGCCGGGCGGCGTTTTCCTGATCCGCCGGACAATGGATTGGACCTCGTCAAAGGCGTCGTCGCGCTTGTTCGGAAAGGCCTTGATCGTGAACGTGATCAGATCGGATTGCGGATAACGCAGGCGGGCGGTTTGAAACGGCATCAGCACTTGCCGGTCTAGCTGGTTTTCGCCGAAGAAGCTGCCTTTGGCCGGACCGAAAACGCCGATCACCAAGAATTCCGCGCCATCCACGATGAAGGTTCGCCCGACGGCTTTGCCTGTGGGATAGAGAGCTTCGGCAAGGCTTGACCCAATAACCGCGACGCGCGCCGCCCGTGCGTCTTCATCGGCCGTGAAGATCCGCCCCGCCAGAAAGTCTCGCGGCTGAATCGCGATGATGTTCGAAGTGATTCCGTTCACCAGAATATTTCCTGTTTCAAACCCCGGCACCTTCGCCGTCATGCTAGCCGAGGCACTGAGCGGGACGTATAGGCTGACCGCCACGTCGTCCACATCGGGAGCTTGCCGCTTGATGATCTCGGCATATTCCGGCAGTACCGGCTTGCGCTTGCGTTCCTTCGGCGGCGCGAAATTGCCGCTGGGATCGCCGCTCAATCGCTGCAGAAACATGTTGTTCGGGCCGAACTCCTGGAAGAAGTCGACAATGCCTTTGCGAAGTCCGGTCAAGAGCGATGAAACGGTAACGACGGTTGTGATGCCGATCACGATTCCGAGAATCGTTAGCAGCGACCGGAATCGATTGGTCCAGACCGCCGAAACCGCGATGTGCAGAGTCTCAGTAATACTGATTCGCATGTTTACTCAGCTCGCAACGCGACAACTGGATCAAGTCTGGAAGCTCTGGCCGCGGGATACCAGCCGGAGATGATGCCTACGGAACTGGAGACGGCGATGGCGAGGAAAATGAACGGCGGCGTCAGCGCCAGTTTCACGCCGAATGCCAATGAACCGAGGCCGGCGAAGAGCGCTCCAACCGCCAGCCCCAGCAGCCCGCCGAACGATGACAAGATGACTGCCTCAACCAGGAACTGCAAACGGATATCGGCGGCGCGCGCCCCTAAAGACTTGCGAATACCGATCTCCCGCGTTCGTTCGGTGACGCTAACCAACATGATGTTCATGATGACGATTCCCCCAACCACCAGCGAGATCGCGGTGACGGGGATCACGATGCCGGCGATCAAACTCAGAATGCTATTGACGAATTCCCGCGTGGAATCGGGCGTGAGAATGTCGAAATTGTCGACCGTGCCCGGCCGGGTGCGTAACCTGTTACGCAGCGAAACGCGAGAAATATCCAGAGCGTCATCCATCCGCAGCCCTGACCCTGGACGAGACCGCCCGAAAACGACGGTGCTTTGGCTGGAGCCGTACATCCGGGCGTAGACCGTGAACGGAATGTAAATCTGGTTATCCTGGCTGCGGCCCATGTTTGAGCCTAGCTTCTCCTGCAATCCGACGATCGTGAAGTCGAGACCGGAAATTTTTATAGTGCGGCCCATCAGGGAAATCGTCGGAAACAGTTGCGTGCGAATATCATCGCCCACCACGGCCACTTGCACTTTGCGGCGTTCTTCGTCGTCGGTGAAGAAGCGGCCATCCACTAGATTGACGTCACGGATTTCGGGCAGTGCGGCGGAAACGCCCAGCACGCTAGTCCCCTCCAGGATGGCGTTCTCCCCTTTGATATCGATGGTTTTTTGTTGATAGGGGCTGTAGATGACGCTGTCGCCCGTTGTCGCTTTAAGATAATCGACATCGGCCTTCTTGATCGGCTTATTGCGGCGCATCTTCTCGGCGCGAGCCCGCTCATCCAAGCGGCCCGAGGCGAGCATCTGGCCCAACAGAAAACTTTCCGTGCCGAATGCCTTCGATGTTTCCTGTTCAGCGAATGCGCCCAGCCCTTCGATTGCCGCCCCAACCAGCACGACACTGGACACGCCGATGATCACTCCCAGCAACGTAAGGAAGCTACGTAATTTATGGGCGCGAATCGAATCAAACGCCAACTGGAAAGCGGTGAGTAGCGTGTACGAAGATCGCATTTGAGCTTACGTTCAGCATACCGAATTCAATTGGATGCGAGTGTAAATGTAGGTGAAGGCCAACGCAAACGTCTACCTAGCCGAGGAACCTTTCGCATATAATTTCCACAGGAGACGTCTATGCGTACTCTCGCACTTATAGCGTTAGCCTTCTTTCTAGCCGCTCCAGCGTCAGCCCAAGTTGAGCCTCGGCCAGCATCTCCAGACCGTTCCGCGTACGTTTCGCAAATCATCGACGGCGCCGTCAATTCCCCGCAGTTACCGTCGGGATTCAAAGGCATGATTATCGGATACTTCGACGATTTCGGAGCCGTATACAAATCGTACGGCGTGGCATCGGCGGACCATACTGTTGCTTTGAATGAAAAAACGCTATTCGGAGTAGGGTCTGTAACCAAGCTGTTTAGCGCCACGCTGCTGGCAATCGCCAATGAAAAGGGCTTGGACTTGGCAACACCCGTGGCGTCGCTGCTGCCCTCGGCATCCGCCGTTCCATCGACGGCCAACCGCGGCAATGTCCGTCTTCTCGATTTGGCCGATCATCACGCAGGCTTGCCGAAAAATGAGGGTCACCTGTTTAGCTCGGTCAGCGATCTTTATAACGACTACGCCGCCGATCCGCTCACATGCACGCCATCGACAGCGGAATTAATCCACGATTGCGGCTGCTGCGATCCGGTCTATATGCGGCTGCTGGGACTTACGCCGACTTGTGGCACCAACGTCGCGAATCCGGTTTATTCCTGTCCAACACATGCGCCGACGCAAGGCGCACAAGGCTGGGTTTACTCCAATCTGGGTTTTGAGGTGTTGGGGGCGACGGTGGCGACCTGGCTCGGCTATCCCGATTGGAATCAGGCGAACTTGCAGGAGCTCACGCAGCCGTTGAATATGCCGGATACGATGCCGCTGGAATCGTTTGGAGATAGTCAGATTGCGCGTGCGGCGAACCACTGCAGTCCGGCAACGCGAGCCACGAATGTCAACTGTCAACTGCTGGGTTGGCTTCCGGTGGGCAATGGCGCGGGTGGTCTTTTCTCCACCGCTCAAGACATGCTGCTATTCCTTTCCTATAACGCCTATGGCGCTCCATCGAACCAGCGGCTTGCCGATGCATTACCGATCGTCCACCAGAAATACGAAAGCTCACCCGTCGGCGGCCAAGAGCTGGGGTGGCAAACGGTTACACTGCGAACCGGCGAGCTGGAGCGTTGGAAAGACGGATCGAACGGTCCGTTTAATTCCTGGGTGGGATATGTAGGCGGGTCGTTGCCGCGAATGATTGTGCTGCTGGATAATTCCGTTCGGTCGAATGCGGACTTGGGGTCGATCGGGGCGCAGATATTGATCGGCACCGGACCGTCTATCAGTTCCGTGACAACCGCAAACGGCGGGCCAGACATCGCCCAGAATACTTGGATTGTGATTAAGGGAACCAACCTGGTTCCGGCAACTACGCCAGCCTCGGGCGCCGATTGGAGCAGCGCACCGGACTTCGCCACTGGTCAACTTCCCACGAAGCTTGGCGATGTAAGCGTCACCGTGAACGGCAAGCCGGCCTACGTCTATTTTTATTGCAGCGCGGCAACAAGCACCGTATGCGGCAGCGATCAGATCAATGTCCTGACGCCGCTCGACGCAACGACAGGACCGGTTTCAGTGATCGTGACCAATGGTACGGCGCGCAGTAGCGCATTTTCGGCGAACCTCGGGAGCGTCGCTCCCGCATTCCTCTTATTCAACGCGCAAGGATACGTGGCCGCGACACACGCAAACGGCGGCATTTTGGGACCCGTGAGTTTATATCCCGGCGTGTCCACACCCGCGACGCCAGGCGAGCAAGTGGTACTTTACGCGGTTGGATTTGGATTGCCGGCGAACTCGTTAGTCGACGGTTCATCCTCGCAATCCGGCCCGCTTCCGACCCTCCCGGTTTGCCAGGTGGGCGGTCAAACTGCATCCTTAAGTTTCGCCGGCTTGACGAGTCCGGGGCTGTATCAATTGAACATCACGCTGCCAGCTAATGCGGCGAATGTCGACAACCCGATCAGTTGCACCTATAGCGGATCCACCACGCCCGCAGGCGCTGTGATTGCAGTCGCGCGCTGAAGTCGACCTTCGCAACTCATGTTCGCAGCAATAATTCGTCGGCTATCAGGCGCTCCACCTCGGGTGTATTTTGGTTGAGCCAAGGCAGGTGATATCGTGGGCTGATAGCGATTCGAGTCTTCCCAATTCCATGCCATCCAACCGTTTGAGTCAAGAGAAAAGCCCCTATCTGCTCCAGCACGCCAACAATCCCGTCGATTGGTATGCGTGGGGACCGGAGGCGTTCGCCAAGGCCAGGGATGAGGATAAGCCGATCTTCCTCTCCATCGGCTATTCCACCTGCCACTGGTGCCACGTCATGGAGCGCGAGTCGTTTGAAAATGAGCAGATCGCGGCGGCGATGAATCAGTTTTTCGTGCCGGTGAAGGTAGATCGCGAAGAACGGCCGGACGTGGATCGGATTTACATGCTCTTCGTGCAGGCTACGACGGGTAGTGGCGGTTGGCCAATGTCCGTATTTCTCACGCCCGACCTGCAGCCTTTCTACGGGGGAACTTATTTTCCCCCGGACAATCGCTACGGACGGCCCGGTTTTGGGGCGATTTTACAGCATTTGGGCAAAGCATGGGGGGACGATCGAGAGGCGATTCTAAAATCCGGCGCATCTGTCATGGAGCAGTTGAAGGCGCACGTAGCGGGCGATACAACGCAGGTCGCGTTGCAGAAAGATTTGCTGGACACGGCCTTTTCTGGTTTTAAGCGTAGCTTCGATTCCGAGCATGGCGGCTTCGGAGGAGCTCCGAAATTTCCCCGCCCATCGGTTCACAATTTTCTATTGCGCTACTACCAGGGAACGAAAAATCGGGAAGCGCTGGAGATGGTTTTGCAAACTCTGCGGGAGATGGCGAAGGGCGGAATGAACGATCAGTTGGGTGGAGGCTTTCATCGCTATTCAGTGGATGAGCGTTGGTTCGTTCCTCATTTTGAGAAAATGCTGTACGATCAGGCGCAACTCGCTATCTCATATTTGGAAGCTTTTCAGATTACGCGGGAAAACTACTTTGCCGAGGTGGCCCACGACATCTTCGAATACATCATTCGCGATATGACGGCGCCGGATGGCGGGTTTTACTCGGCCGAAGATGCCGACAGCGTTGTGGATCCGGAGCATCCGCATGAAAAGGCGGAGGGCGCTTTCTATGTCTGGACCCGCAAGGAGCTGAATGAAATTCTGGGCGAACCGGCAGCCGATTGGTTTGCTTACCACTATGGCGTCGGCGAACACGGCAATGTCGATTCGGACCCGCATGGAGAATTTGGCGGAAAGAATATTTTGTATGAGGCCCATGCTGTGGAAGAGACGGCGCTGCGCTTCAAGATTCTCGAAGATGAGGTAATCTCCGCGCTGGACGAGGCGAAAATCAAATTGATGGAAGCACGATCTCTGCGCGTGCGACCGCATTTGGATGACAAAATCCTGACCTCGTGGAACGGGCTGATGATCTCAGCATTTGCCAAGGGCGCGCAAATTTTGGATGAGCCGAAATATCTGGAGTCCGCGGCGCGCGCCACCGAGTTCATCCTGAAGAATATGTACAATCCGGAAACCGTGGTGCTGCTACGGCGATTCCGTGATGGGGACGCGGCGATTCCGGCATTCCTGGACGACTACGCGTTTTTCATCCAGGGTTTACTGGATCTGTACGAAGCAAATTTCCAGGTCTATCATCTGGACCTCGCGGTGCAACTAACGGCTAAGATGATCGAGCTATTTGGGGACGGCGAACGGGGCGGATTTTTTAGCGCGGCGGAAGGCGATAGCAGTTTGTTGATGCGTTTGAAAGACGACTATGATGGCGCCGAGCCGTCGGGTAACTCCGTAGCCGCGTTGGTCTTGCTGCGATTGGCACGCATGGCCGATAAAGAATCGTTTCGCGAGCAGGGCGAAGGAACGCTGCAGTGTTTTTCACAGGGCCTGAGCAAGGCGCCCTTCGGAATGCCGCAGATGCTGGCCGCCTACATGCTGTCGCTGAGTTCGCCACGGCAGATCGTGATTGCGAGCGATGGGCGGACCGACGAGTTTTCCGCTCTTCTCGATGAGGTCCGGCTGCGGTTTTTGCCAAACGCCGTGATTCTAGCGATTGACGGCGCGGAAGCTCGGGAAGGTTTGTCGCGCTACTCGACGGTCTTCGGTGAAATGACTGCTCCGGAAGGAACCGCCGCCGCTTATGTTTGCGAAAACTTCGCCTGCCAGTTGCCCGTTACCGAGGCCGTGGAATTGGCTGAGTTGTTACAATGAGAGAGTTTTTACATAAGAGATACAACTGAGGAGACACATGGAAAGAGCAGGAGCAACTACTCTGCGGGGCAACCCATTCACTTTGGTTGGGCCGGAACTCAAGGCGGGCGATAAGGCGCCGGATTTCGATCTGATCGACGACAAGCTACAGCCGGTTAATCTGGCCGGTACGGGAAAGTCCACTCGCATTTTCAGCGTCATTCCCTCGCTTGATACGCCAGTGTGCGATGCCCAGACAAAGCGCTTTAATGAGGAAGCTTCCAACCTCCCGAATGTGGAGATTTATACGGTCAGCATGGATCTGCCATTCGCCCAGAAGCGCTGGTGCGGGGCGTACGGAATAGATAAGGTGAAGATGCTTTCCGACCACAAAACCGGGTCGTTTGGTGAGAATTATGGGACGCTGATCAAGGAATTACGCATTGAAAGCCGCGCTATTTTCGTCGTCGATAAGGACGATAAACTCGTGCACGTGGAATATGTGAAGGAGGTGGGCGAGCATCCCAATTACGACGCTACTTTAACAGCCGTTCGGTCGTTATAAAGAATGTCGAGGCCACTCGGCGGGCGAGTCGCTATCGTCACGGGAGCGGGGCGGTTGCGCGGTATTGGAAGGGCAGTCGCCGTAGCCCTAGCCGAACTTGGGGCCGACCTGATCGTGACTGGAACCGGCCGCGATCCGCAGAATTATCCCGCCGACGAAAAAGAAATCGGCTGGCGCGATATTGAGAGCACGGCGGAGCAGATTCGCAGTCATGGAAGTTCCGCCGTAACGGTTATCGCCAACGCCCAAAAGTCGGCGGATGCCGAGCGTACGGTAAACGCCGCGCTTTCGAAATTCGGACGCGTGGATATCGTGATTAACAACGCGGCTGTCGAGCGCGGCGGAGATCGGGTCCCAATTCATCAGCTTTCCGAAGACGCCTGGCGGAAGGTACTCGACGTGAAACTGACCGGCAGTTTTCTTCTATCTAAAGCCGCTGTACCGCCGATGCTGGAACGCGACGAAGGCGGAAGCATCGTCAATATTTCATCCGTCATGGGCAAGCGAGGCGCGGCGAATACCACGGCGTATTGCGCGGCGAACTTCGGGCTACAAGGATTCACCCAAGCGCTGGCGATGGAATTGGCGCCTCATAATATTCGCGTGAATGCGGTTTGCCCTGGGCTAATCGATACGGCACGAATGGATTCGCTGGGGCGCGGTGACGAGTGGGATAAATTGCAGCGCTCGATGATTCCACTGCAGCGGGCCGCGAAACCCGAAGAAGTGGCGGGATTGATCGCTTGGTTATGCACGCCGGCGGCATCCTACATGACCGGACAGTCGATAAATTTCGATGGCGGAATCGTGATGTGGTAGCGCCGGATCAATCGCTGGGATCTTCGCCCAAATCTTCCGTTCGATTTTCAAATCTGGTAAACTCCCGGCGGAATACCATCCTGACCTTCCCTGTGGGGCCGTTACGTTGCTTGGCCAGGATCAGTTCCGCTTCACCGCGCAGATCTTCCCGATCGGGCTTGTAAACTTCTTCCCGGAAGATGAAGCCGATAAGATCGGCGTCCTGCTCAATCGATCCAGAATCGCGCAGATCGCTCATCATCGGGCGATGATCGCCAGGGCGGGTTTCCGATGCCCGGCTCAGCTGCGATAAGACGATGAACGGCACTTTCAATTCCTTGGCAAGAAGCTTCATGCCGCGTGAGATCGCACTCACTTCCTGGTTGCGATTTTCCGAACGGCCGGAGCCGCTCATCAGTTGCAGGTAATCGATGATAACCAAGCCAAGGCTCTTCTGTTCGGCTTGCAAGCGCCGCAGCTTCGCATGGATGTCCATCAGATTCGTCCCCGCTGAGTCGTCGATGAAGATTGGCGCGTCGACCAGTTCGGCGGCCGCCAGTTGCAGCCGGCGGCGTTCATCGGAGTTCAGAAAGCCTAGACGAAACTTCTGCTGATCGACGCGGGCGCGGGCGCAAATCATACGAATCAGCAACGATTCCTTGGACATTTCAAGCGAGAAAACGGCGACAGTGGCTCGCACATCGGGAAAGGTTGCGACATGCTGGGCGATGTTAAGTGCAAACGCCGTCTTACCCATCGACGGCCTTGCCGCAAGAATGAACAGCTCACCTTCATGCAGACCACTGGTCATCTCATCGAACTTCGTGAAGCCCGTACTTAAGCCTTTGACACGCTTACTGGGATCGAGGAAAGCGTTCAAGCCACCCTGAAAATCCTCTATGATACGGCCGGGATTTACCAGATCGTCTTTAGCGCGCGACTCTCCCAAACGCAGCAAAGTTTCTTCGGCGCCGGCAAGAATTTCATCGGTTTGATCCTCGCCGATCAGGCAGCGATCGATCATCTTCTGGGCTGCGAAGATGATTTTTCGCATGGTCGCCTTTTCCTTGACGATGCGAACGTAGCCTTCCAGATTTGCGATGTGCGGCAGGCCATCGTCGAGCGAAACCAGGTAGCTTAGACCGTCGACGGACTCGAGCTGCCCTTGCTTCATCAGCTCGTTTGCCAGTGTTATGCGATCGATACGTTCGCGGCGATCGTAGATTTCCATCATCCGCAAAAAGATGCGGCGATGCTTTTCCAGACTGAAGTCGTCGGGCTGGACCGTGCCCGCCACCTGGATGAACGCCGAATCGTTCATCAGAATGGAGCCGAGCACAAAACGTTCGGCGTCGGGATTGGCCGGCAGCCCTTTCTCGTAGGCGATATCAGTAGGCATAGTCGTACGGTACGGAGGCGATTCTAGCAGAGCTCAAATTGAGTATGGTGTGGAAAACCATAGAAAGTTTTCCACACAATTTCCTCGGGGATTTCCAACGAGTCTGGCGAAGTATTACAGCAGTTCAGACGAGCTGAAATAGAAGGGAATTTCGATGGCCGCTGTTTCCGCGGCGTCGGATCCATGGGCGCAGTTGCGTTCGATGCTGGCCGCGAATCGCTTGCGTATAGTGCCCTCGGCGGCATTGGTGGGATTGGTAGCGCCGATCACTTCGCGCCATTTCTTCACCGCGTCATCGCGTTCTAGAACAAGCACGACCGTAGGTCCTTCGGTCATAAAAGTGACCAGGCTTTTGAAGAATGGCCGCTCGCGATGCACCCCATAGAAAGCCTCGGCCTCAAGGGTGGAGATGCGCTTCAACTTCATTCCAATTACTTTAAAACCGTTCTCTTCGATTACGGCGAGAATCTGTCCCGCTTGGCCGGCCGCGACGGCGTCCGGTTTAATCATGGCGAATGTACGTTCTGTGCTCATAAAATTACAATCTGCTTTGAATCTTCGCTCCGATATCGGCTGGGGAGGGGCACACCGTGATGCCCGCCTCTTCCATCGCCTTGATCTTGTCTTCAGCCTTGCCCGATCCCCCGGAAATGATCGCCCCGGCGTGTCCCATGCGGCGTCCCGGCGGCGCGGTTTGGCCGGCGATGAAACCGACAACCGGTTTCTTCACGTTCGCCTTGATGTAGGCCGCGGCCTGCTCTTCCGCATCCCCGCCAATTTCGCCGATCATCACGATGGCGTGCGTATCCGGATCCTCATTGAACATGCGGATGGCATCGGTAAAACTGGTCCCGATAATCGGATCGCCGCCGATACCGATGCACGTGGATTGTCCAATGCCCAACTTCGTCAGCTGGCCGACTGCTTCATACGTCAGCGTTCCCGAGCGCGACACCACGCCGACATTTCCGGGGCGATGAATGTGCGCGGGCATAATTCCGATTTTACATTTGCCGGGCGAGATCACCCCCGGGCAGTTCGGCCCAATCAGGCGGGTGGCGGGATGATTCTTCAAATAGGCCCAGACCTTGATCATGTCGGCCGCGGGAATGCCTTCGGTGATGCATACCACTAGCGGCAGGCCCGCGTCGGCGGCTTCCATAATGGCGTCGGCGGCGAATGGCGGCGGAACGAAAATGACTGTCGCATTCGCTCCGGTTTCCTGAACGCACTCCATCACCGTGTCGAATACTGGAAGCGCGAGATGTTTCTGACCGCCCTTGCCGGGGGTAACTCCACCCACCACTTGCGTTCCGTAGGCGATCGATTGCGTCGCGTGAAAGGTGCCTTCCTTCCCGGTAAATCCCTGGACCATCACTTTGGTGTGTTGGTTTACTAATACACTCATTGCGCCAACCTCACGACTTTCTCCGCTGCGTCCTTCATGCCGTCGGCGATAGTGAAATTGAATCCCGAGTGAGCGAGAATTTCCTGGCCTAATTCCACGTTGGTACCTTCCATGCGGACCACGATGGGCACCGTAATATTCAAATCTCGCGCGGCGGCAACTACGCCCGTGGCCAGCGTATCGCAGCGCAGAATCCCGCCGAATATGTTGATCAGTACCGCCTTCACGCTGGTATCCGACAGCAGGATGCGAAACGCGTTCTTAATCTGTTCGGCATTCGCGCCGCCGCCGACGTCAAGAAAATTTGCCGGACTTCCGCCCGCATATTTAATGATGTCCATCGTGCCCATCGCCAGGCCCGCCCCATTTACCATGCAGGCGACGGTGCCGTCGAGTTTGATGTAATTCAGGCCATAGCGCGAAGCTTCCACTTCCAATGGATCTTCTTCGTTCAGATCGCGAAGTTCCACCAGATCCTTGTGGCGATAGAGAGCGTTATCGTCGATCGTGATTTTCGCATCGAGCGCCACGACGCGGCCGTCACCGGTCAGGACAAACGGATTAATCTCCGCCAACGAGGCGTCGATACCGTCGTAGGCCTTGGAGAGTGCGATCATCGCGGCGACGGCGGGATTGATGCTGGCCGCCGGTATTCCGATGCCAAAAGCGAGTTTGCGCGCTTGAAACGGGGTGAGTCCAAGGCCTGGCTCAAGCGGTTCTTTCAGGATACGCGTGGGATCTTTCGCGGCCACCTCTTCGATATCCATCCCGCCATCGGCCGATGCCATAAAGACCGGTTTGCCGAGTGCGCGGTCGAGTACGATACCTAAATAGAGCTCGCGCTCGATGGGCAGAGTCTCTTCTACGAGCAACCGTTGGACCAGTCGTCCCTCGGGTCCCGTCTGATGGGTAATCAGAGTCATTCCGAGGATTTTGCGGGCAATTTCCAGGGCTTCGGTTGCGTCGTTGGCGAGTTTGACGCCGCCACCTTTACCTCGGCCACCGGCATGAATCTGGGCCTTTACGACGACGCGTCCACCAATGGATTTGGCCGCCGCTTCAGCCTCCTCGACAGTGTAGGCGACTTCGCCTTTAGGCACGGGTACACCGTATTTGGCCAAGATTGCCTTAGCCTGATACTCGTGAATTTTCATAGGAATCCGCCTGGTTTTTTGAGACCTATGTTATATCTGGGGTAGACCTCAGGAGAACCAAACACCCCACTATATCATGCCTCTCGCTCGATTCCTTCACCGCGCCGTCGCCGCGCAGGACCTATCGCCGGAGGACGCCCGCTTAGCGATGACGGCCATCCTGGAGGGCGCTGCCTCACCTCCGCAAATCGCCGCTTTTCTGGTCGCCTTACGGATGAAGGGCGAGACTGCGGACGAAATTTTAGGGTTCGCCCAGGCGATGCGGGAAAAGGTCCGGCGGGTGGATGTGCTATCCGACGGGAACCCTCTGGTAGACACCTGTGGAACCGGTGGCGATGGTCTTGAAACGTTCAATATTTCCACGATCGCGGCTTTCGTAATCGCCGGCGCTGGAGTCCGCGTGGCGAAGCATGGCAACCGCTCGATCTCAAGCCTCTGTGGGAGTGCCGATGTCCTGGAGGCATTCGGAATTTCCCTTCTCGACGATGTGGATAAGGCGGCCCACACGATTCAAGACATCGGGATCGGATTTCTTTATGCCCCGGCCTTCCATCCGGCGATGAGGCATGCCCAACCCGCGCGCGTGGCGCTGAAAATGCGAACTGCATTCAATCTTTTAGGCCCGCTGACCAATCCAGCTTTTGCCACGCGTCAGCTGATCGGCGCTCCATCGCGCGAAGCAGCGGCATTGATGGCGACCGCGCTGGCTGGGCTCGGCACCGATCGATCGTTTGTCGTTCACGGCTTTGATGGGCTGGATGAAATCAGCACGACGGGGCCGACATTCGTGTTCGAAGTAACGCCGGAAGGTGTGACGCAACATACCTGGACCCCGGCGGATTTCGGAGTGCGGCAGGCGAGTCTGGCCGACCTTCGTGGTGGCGGTATCACCCATAATGCCGGCATCGGGCGCCAAATCTTGAACGGAATTCGCGGGCCGCAGCGAGATATCGTACTGGTCAACGCCGCTGCCGCGCTGGTGGTTAGCGGAAAATCTACAGACCTGAAGCGGGCGATGGCCAAGGCCGCGCACTCCATCGATTCCGGCGCGGCGCTGCGTAAGGTGGAAGAACTTGCCGCGATATCGCCGGCTGGCCTCTGATATTATTCACCTTGCCTATAAAATCATTTGCCTGTGCCGCGCTGCTTTGCGCTGCGTGTTTCGCCGCCGAATATAAGAGTCCGCCCACCGCGCTTGATCGTTACGTAAAAGCCGCCGACTCACATTATAAATATGAACTTGTGGGGACGATTCCCGGCGACGGCGTTACCACCTACGTGCTGGATATGACATCACAGGCGTGGCGTAGCGAGAAGGAAGTGAATCGGAATATCTGGAAGCATTGGGTGACGGTTGTTGTGCCAGATAAGGTGGAGTTCAGCACCGGGTTCCTCTTCATCACGGGCGGCAATAATAACAGTAAAGCCCCCGATAAAGCCGACCCGTTCCTGGTGGAAATGGCGACGGTGACGAAATCCGTTGTGACGGAACTCCGCATGGTGCCAAATCAACCGCTGGTGTTTCCCGATGACGGCAAGGAACGCGTGGAGGATGGGATCATCGCCTACACGTGGGATAAATATTTGCGCACCGGCGATGAGAATTGGCCACTGCGATTACCGATGACGAAGGCGGCAGTGCGCGCCATGGATACGGTCACCAGCTTCTGCGCGAAACAGGCTGGACATAAGGTGACAGTCGATCATTTCGTTGTTTCGGGCGCATCGAAGCGCGGCTGGACCACGTGGACCACGGCCGCCGTCGATAAGCGCGTTGTGGCAATCGCACCCCTGGTGATCGATCTTCTCAATATCCAGCAATCTTTCGAACATCATTTCAGGGCCTATGGGTTTTGGGCTCCAGCGGTGAAGGATTACGACCAAAAGGGGATCATGGATTGGAACGGCACTCCGCAATACGCGGCGCTAATGAAGATTGAGGAGCCGTACAGTTATCGCGACCGGTTGACGATGCCCAAATTCATGATGAATGCCGGCGGGGATCAGTTTTTTCTGCCCGATTCTTCACAATTTTATTTTGATGAGTTGAAGGGCGAGAAATACCTGCGTTACATCCCGAATACGGATCACTCCATGCGAGGCTCCGATGCACGCGAAAGCTTGATTGCGTTTTACGATTCAATCCTGCGGCAAACGCCAAGGCCGAAGTTTTTTTGGAGTTTTGAAAAGGACGGATCGATCCGCGTGACTTCCACCACCAAGCCGACGGAAGTGAAATTATGGCAAGCGACGGATGAAGAGAAGCGCGATTTCCGGCTGGAGAAAATTGGCCAGGCTTATAAGAGTTCCGCGGTAGAGGAAAGAGGCGATGGGGTATACGTAGCGCATTTTTCCGCTCCCCCCAAGGGATGGAGCGCCGCATTTGTGGAACTGACTTATCCCAGTGGGGGCAAGTATCCATTCAAGTTCACAACGCCAGTGCGAGTGCTGCCCGATACGCTGCCCTTCGATGCCTACAAGCCGAATCCCGACGCGCGAAAATAGCGTCAGAGGCGGTTCGCTTTGAATCGCCGAGCCTTCATCCGGTTGCCGCAGATCTTCATCTCGCACCAGCGCCTGGTGTGATTCTTGCTGTTGTCCAGAAACAGCCAGCGGCACTCGGGATTACCGCATTCGCCCATCATTCGCACGTTTTCCGACAGCATCAACTGCGACGCGCTTGCTGCCAGCAGCCACAGCGGGAGCCCGGCCTGCCGCCCCATTCCAGACCAACTCCATTCCAAACGTGAGCCCTTCCAGCCGAGTTTCTGGTGGCCACTCGCGTCTTTGAAGTAGTGCTCCAGCGTGTCTAGAGGCGCGCCTGTCTCATACATCACCTCCGCCATCGCCTCCCGAAACTCTCTGCACGATTCAAGGACGGCTATACCGGAACGATCATTCACGGTACGCACGAGCCGTTCCGCGGTCTTGTGCCCGATTAGCTTCGACTGCTCAGTGAATCGTACAAGGTCGGCATAGGCTGGCAGCAACTCCTCCGGACCTTCATTGCGGAAGCGCCAATCCAGTGTGTTGACGAAATCGAGCGCCGGATGGCCGGATATCAAGAGAAATGGTTTCGCCATCGCTAACCCTCCAAAGCGAATTAAAAGGTTACTTCGCCCACTGTAGCATGGTAACCAGCTATGCTATCGACAACGGTTACCTCGGCGCCTGTGAATTCCAAGATTGACCTGCGTGTTGTACTGGCGTTTTTTGCGATTTACGTTTTGTGGGGAACAACGTTCCTGGCGATTCGGATAGTAGTGCAAGACGTGCCACCTCTGTCCGCGGCTGGCGTCCGATTCCTTATCGCTGGTGTATCGCTCTACATCTTCATGCGGGTAAAAGGGCAGGCCCGTCCGATATTCGTCGAATGGCGCAGCCTTGGAATCATTGGTTTCCTGATGTTCGTGGCGGAGTATGGGGCGCTGTTCTGGGCTGAAAAGTACGTGCCATCGGGAATCGCATCCGTCCTTGAAGCTACGCTTCCCCTGATCGCAATTACTCTGAATGTTTGTTTTCAGGCAGCAGCCATTTCGCTGGCGGTTGGTATCCGCCACTCTTATAGGGTTCTGCGGAGTGGGCGTGCTGCTTCTGCCAAATGGAGCGCAAAATCTGACAATACTTCCCCGCGTGGCGATTTTAGGCGGCGCTGTCGCCTGGGCGTTGGGCTCGGTACTCAACCGATCTTTACCTTTGCCGGAATCGAAGGTACTAACGGCCGGAGCGGCGATGATGCTGGGCGGTGGGATGCTGCTGATTTTATCGGCGGTGTTCGGTGAGATGCAGCCGTTTCCACACGTCTCGCTACGGGCGGGAATGGGACTGCTATATCTAATAGTCTGCGGATCACTGATCGGATTTACCGCGTTTGTATGGCTACTCGCCCGCATGCCGGCCACTCGGGTGGCGAGCCATGCTTATGTGAATCCGATTGTCGCGGTGGCGTTGGGCTACTTTGTAGCCGGGGAACCGATCACGGTTCGAATGCTGGCTGGAGCGGCCATCGTTGTGGCGAGTGTTTTCCTAACTCTGCGTAGCGGAGTAGAGAGGGCTGAAACTTAGGCCCCGGGGCCGGAGAGTCGCTAGTCGATTTCCATTCCAGCCTTTTTTAGAAGCTTCCGAAGGTCGCCAAAGCCTCGATCGCCTTCGACAGCCGAGGCCACCATGCCGTCCTTGTCGATGACAATATAGGTTGGAAAAACGCCAATCTGGTACCGGCGCGGCATCTCACTTTCGGTGGTTAGGGCAACGGGATAGGTATGAGGATGCTCTTTCAAAAACTTTTCGACAAGCTCGCGCTCCTCGCTAACCGATATGCCAAGTATCAGCAGGTCCTTCGCGCCGTATTTTGTGTAAAGCTTCTCAAGCGCGGGACCGTCGGCCCGGCAGGGCGGACACCAAGTTGTCCAGAAATCAAGGAGGACGGTTTTTCCCTTCCAAGCGGAGAGTGTGATCGGGTTTCCCCGGATGTCCGTGATTGCCAGTTCGGGGGCAGGCTTACCGACGAGGTCCTTCCTGATTCTGGCGGCATTCCACGACGACAGCAGTTTTACTTCACGCATATCATCGCCGGGCAGTGTGAAGAGCGAGGCAGTCAAGGGCGCATCGAAGGTCATCCCCTTAGCCGTATAGATGATGTCGGTTTGCCACCGTCGGCTCCGATTCTCAAGTAATCGGGCGGTGCTCATCGACAGGATCAGTCCAGTTTCCACGTCGAACAGGATTCGGGCATTGCCTTCTATCAACTTTGTGTAGGCAGTTCCGGCTGCCATATGGGTCCACTGTTTGAGGGGCACGTCCACCAGCACGCAATCGTGATCTTTCCATAGTTTGCCGCATGGGCGCCGCTGCCGTTCGATCGCCTTCGACCATTCAGGGTCGCCGGCGCGGTATGGTTGTGGAAGGGGATCGGCGTCGCCGGAGCGGCGCTTGGTTCGCAAATATTCATCGCTGCCTTCCTCGATTGAAATCAGGTCCGTTCCATCGAAGATCCGGATACGGGTGCCCGATCCGGTTACCGACTTTTCGCGCCATTGCCGGCCTGCCATATCGAGTACCAACTCGCGCTTGGATGATTGGCTCGTGCCAACGGACTTCGCCGTCTGGGAACCGTCGAATTCCTGATGGATCCCTGGAAGTTTCTCCCGCTTGCCTGCGAGTTCCGATAACAGGGTACTTGCCGGCGTTTGCGCAACTAGCGATAGTGCGAGATGGGAAATTCCAAATAATGGAAGAAAGCGCATAGCGATATAGAATATCGGGCGCAATTTGGCTGAGCCGGATTCTATTGAATGCGCGAATATACGGATCGCACGGATTCGGTGTTAGCGGGCGCTGCCTTCGGCGGGTGACTTAAATATGCCGGCGTTCGCGGTTTCTCCAACCTTCATTTCTTTCATCGTGTAGGTGGTGTCGGCGCGCCAGCGGTGGGAGTGATCCTCCAGTAACTGCATGGTGTTGATCGTCAGGATCAACCCATTTTCAGCGTCCACCAGGAGGCGGGCGTTGCCTTCCACCAGCCTCGCGAAACCACCGCCGTTATGGCGGCTTCCCTGCTTGAGCGGAACATCCACCAACACGCAGAGATGATCTTTCCAAAGGTCGCCGCATGACCTGCGGTTTGCTTCCACGGCCTTTGCCCAATCCGGTTCGTCGGCGTTATAGGGATTGGGAATCGGATCTAAATCCTTAGCCTTACGCTTCATCCGCCGGAAGTCCGTGCTACCGGCTTCGATCAATAGCAAATCCGTGCCGTCGAAAAGCCGAATATGGGTGCCAGACTGGGTGACGGATTCCTCGCGCCATTTCTGAGCCGACATATCGAGCACAAGCTGCCAGATGGAAGTTTGGCTGTTAACAGCCGTCTTTACCTTTTGCGATACATCAAAAACCTGGTGCACGCTCGGCAGCCTTTCGCGGTTTTCCTGGAGTTGTGCCCACAGGCCAGCGGCAGGCGTTTGCGCAGCGGCACACACCGCGATAGGTAAAATCCCCAATAATCGAAGAAAACGCATAGGACTTTAGTATATATCCCGAAACAGAGTTTTAATGAGCGCAAATGGGGATGAGCCGTCGGGTTTTTAGCGGGGATCGGGGCGGGTAATAGAAAGCCGCGGATTGGATTTACGACGTGTCCTAGGTACGTGTACTTAGGCAGGATGGGTTGGGATCTTGTGAACACGGGAGCGGGCTACCCACCTTCGATTGGGTCTCTCTTACCGCTAGAGCTATTTTTTCCACCGGGTCCCACCTAACCGCTACACAATTGTAGAGTCTAAGGGGTGAATGGAAGAGACCGAGCTAGCCGCTGTTGCCAGGGCTCAGGCTGGCGATAGTGACGCGTTTCGGGTGCTGGTGGAGCGCCACGGTCGAAGTGTGTTCCGGCTTGCGTTTCGGATGACAGGTAATGAGCAGGATGCCGAGGATATCGTGCAGGAGACGTTTTTGCGGGCTTATAAACAGCTAAATCGCTACGAGAATCGCGCTGGTTTCGGGACGTGGCTCTATCGGATCGCGGCGAATTATTCTTTGGACTTTTTGCGGTCGCGAAAAAGTAAGCATAACGAATCCGGGGACGAAATGTTGGCCGCGGTCGCCTCGCCGTCTCCTGGCCCGGAACGGACTCTGCTGAGCGGGCAGGTGCAGGTTTGTGTCGAGCAGGCGCTGAGCGAATTGAGTCAACAGGAGCGAACGGCGTTTGTGCTGCGACATTACGAAGGCCTGTCGATTGAAGAAATCAGCGGTGCTTTGGGATTGAGCGGGAACGCAGCGAAGCATAGCATTTTTCGCGCGGTACAGAAGTTGAGAAAGATGCTGGAGCCGCTGGTAGGTGCGCGATGAATCATCTGAACGAAGAGCGATTGATCCTCTATTACTACGGCGAGGAAAACTCTAAAGAGGTGGAGGAACACCTCGGCGGATGTGGTGCCTGCCGGTTGCAATATCAGGCGCTGCAAAGGGTGCTGAACACGGTGGATTCGGCACCGGTGCCCGAACGTTCGGCGGCGTATGGGAGTGAAGTGTGGGGACGAATCGGGCCGAAGTTGAAGCGGCGGCGATTGCCGTGGTGGCGTACGGGGTTTGGCCGGCAGTGGGCATTCGCCGGAGCGATGGCAGCTCTGGTTGTGGTCGCGTTCTTCGTTGGACGAGGGTTTCAAAACGCTCCGCCGGCCACCGCCAGCAATTCACAGCTTCGGGAACGAGTGCTGTTAGTGGCCGTGGGCGATCATCTGGAACGTTCGCAGATGATTATCGCCGAACTGCAGAATCTGGAAGGCGACAAGGCGGGTAAGCTCGACATTTCTTATGAGCAGCGTACCGCCGAAGATTTGCTCGAGGCCAATAGGCTCTATCGACAGACCGCTTTGAGCACGGGTGATGCCGGCGTCGCAAATGTCTTGGATGACCTGGAGCGGTTTCTGCTGGAGATCGCGCATGGACCTTCTTCGTTGACGGAGAAAGATCTGGTGGCACTCCGAAAGCAGATTGAAGAGCGGGGAATTTTATTCAAGGTGAAGGTATTTTCGTCGCAGGTGAAGGACAGGCAAGGCAAGAAGAAAGATTCAATATGAAACGTTTTGGATTATTAGCACTATCGGCTGCGCTGCTGCTGCGGGCGCAAGATGGGCAGGACGCCCAGGAGAGGGCCCGTGATGCACAAGAGAAGTCCCGTGACGCGCAGGAAAAGGCACGCGATGCGCAAGAGCGCGCCCGTGAGGACCTGGAGCGTGCGCGGGAAACGGCCGAGCGGGATCGCGAAGCGGCGGAGCGTTTGCGCGATCTCTATCAGAGTGGCACGGAAGCGTTGGAAGAACGCAAATATGAGCGAGCGCTGCAAGAGTTCCAACAGGTTATCGATCAGCGCGCGGCACGGGCCGATGGAGCGCTGTATTGGAAGGCTTACACGTTGAACAAGCTTGGCCGCCGGGATGACGCGGTGGCTGCGCTGGCGGAATTGAAGAAAAAGTATGCTTCCAGCCGCTGGTTAAATGACGGCAAAGCGCTGGAAGCGGAAGTGCGCCAAGCTTCCGGCCAACGTGTTTCCCCGGAATTGGAGGGCGATGAGGAGCTGAAGCTTTATGCGATCAACAGCCTGATGAATTCCGAACCATCGCGTGCGGTTCCTCTGTTGGAAAAATTGCTGAATGAGCCAAAGAGTTCGCCGAAGCTAAAGGAACGCGCGTTGTTTGTGTTAGCGCAAAGCCACAGTGAGCAGGCACGGGCGGTGGTAGCGCGATTCGCGAAAGGGAATGCGAATCCCGACCTGCAGATGAAAGCTGTGGAATACCTGGGCGTATTCGGATCGAAGGAAAGCCGCCAGTTGCTGAGTGAAATCTATACGGCGTCAAACGATCCGGCGGTGAAGCGCTCTGTGCTGCGCGGATACATGATCAGCCACGATACGGAAAAACTGTTGAACCTGGCGAAATCGGAACCGAACGCCGAACTGCGCGGGGAAGCCATCCAGTGGTTGGGAGTCACGGGAGGAAAGGCGGAGCTGGTGCAGTTATTTGGAGTGGAGCAATCGCCGGAGATCCGGAAGCGAATCCTGAATGCGATTTTCATTAGCGGCGATACCGACCGGCTGATTCAGATTGCCAAGAGCGAGAAAGACCCGCAGGTGCGCAAGGAGGCGATTCATTGGATGGGGGTGTCGCCCCGTGAAAAGACGGGCGATGCGCTGGGGGCAATGTATTCGACTGAAACCGACAAAGCGAACAAGAGCCAGATCCTACACGCTTTGTTCATTCAGGGTAACGCCAAGCAGGTGGTGGAAATCGCTCGCAAAGAGCCCGATCCGAATTTAAAGCGTGACGCCGTGCACTGGCTCTCGCTGATGAAGAGCAAGGAGTCGACTGATTACATGATGGAGCTTTTGAACAAATGAGACTCGCTGTGGCCGCCGGATTATTACTGGTTGGGACGCTCAGCGCGCAACCCCGCATGCGGAATGCGAAGGTGCAATCCCGTTCGTCCGCCGCCGGATTGGACAACACCCTGCGGGCGATCGCGGGTCCGGCGTGGGTTGTTTATGGTGTAACGGCAACGCCAGGAGAGCGGAATTTGTGCTGCTGGAATGGGGGCTCGAATCAGTGTTGCGGGGCGTGTCGGCTGGAGAATGGCGAAACTACGGTTTCCGTTAGCGGCAACGCCGGGCCGATAAAGTTAGAAGGCTCGCGGGAGATGTATGTTTTTTACAGGATCGAAAATAAGCAGATCGAAAAGGTGCGCGCTTATTCGGCGGATTGCGAAATCGATGCCGGCGGGTTGCCCGTTTACTTCCTAACGGACGTCAAGCCGCAAGAGAGCGTTGGATTGCTGGCTTCGCTAGTGAAGGATGGCGACATGAAGCTCGCCGATAGCGCGATTATGGTAATCGCATTCCACGCCGATGGGGCGGCTGACCGTGCTCTGGATCAGTTTAGCGAGCCTAGCCAATCGGAGGAAATTCGTCGCAAGAGTTCCTTTTGGCTGGCTAACGCGCGCGGCCATCATGGTTACGAAACGCTGCTGAGAATGTTGAAGAACGACCCGAGTCCCACGGTTCGTGAGCATCTGACCTTCTGCCTGACCCAGAGTAAAGACCCCGGGGCCATCAAGACTTTGCTGGACACGGCGAAGAACGACAAGGACTCACGGGTTCGCGGGCAAGCTCTGTTCTGGCTGGCGCATACCGCCCAGAAGCAACTTGCAGCTGCGGCGATTCAAGAGGCCATCGACAAAGATCCGGAGACGGAAGTGAAGAAGAAAGCCGTATTCGCCCTGACTCAGATGCCGGCGGAACAGGGTGTGCCATTGCTGATACAGGTGGCGCGCACGAACCGTAACCGGGAAATTCGAAAACAGGCGATGTTTTGGCTCGGGCAATCAAAGGACGCTCGCGCCTTACAATTTTTTGAAGAAGTGCTCGCTCGCTGAACTTTTTCGCGCATTTCTTCGTAACCAACATATCACTCGGGAGTAATCACAATCATGCGGACAGAATCGGCTAAACAGCTCATCTATTTGGAAGGCGTTACGAAAGTATTTCAGACCGACGACATGGAAACGCACGCGCTCGCCGGCATCCATCTGGATATTCGCGATGGTGAGTATGTCTCCATTTCCGGACCGTCCGGCTGCGGAAAATCCACTTTGCTGGCGATTTTGGGCTTGCTCGATTCGCCCTCTGGCGGCAAATACGTGCTCAACGGAACCCCCGTCGAAAGTTTGAAGCTATCCGACCGCGCCCGCATTCGCAATCGCGAAATCGGCTTCATATTTCAGGCCTTCAATTTAATTGGCGACTTGACGGTGTACGAAAACGTGGAGCTCCCGCTTACCTATCGCAACACGCCGTCATCGGAGCGGAAGAAGATGGTGAAGGAGGCTCTGGAGAAGGTGGGCATGGCGCACCGGATGAAACATTATCCCTCTCAATTGTCGGGTGGCCAACAGCAACGCGTTGCCGTCGCAAGGGCACTAGCCGGACGGCCGGCGATCCTGCTTGCCGATGAGCCCACTGGTAATTTGGACTCGGCGAACGGGGAAGCCGTCATTGAGTTACTGCGCGATCTTCATCGCGAAGGCGCAACCATCTGCATGGTTACCCACGATCCGCGATACGCGCTCTGCGCCGATCGCACGGTCCAACTCTTCGATGGCCGCATCGTCGAAGAACGTGCCGCGGCAAGCGTGAATTAACGCTGCGTTTCGTCCGTCATTACCAACGGACAAGCAAAACAAGCGGTATCTCCCGATTGCAAATGCCAGCGGCAGTCCGCTCGAATTGTGCAGTGGGGAAGTTCGAGAGCGGATCCTTCGGCCCTATCCTTTACGCGGTCAATGACGCCGCACCGATCGTCTTTCCACTGCATGCATCCGCCCTGCCGGCAAGGGCTGCTGAATCGGAATCGCTGCTCTGGGGAACGGCCCTCCCGCGCGCTTTTTACAAACGCCTGGTCAATCACGATGCGATCCTTTGCAAACGCGACGGAGCCGTCCCCGAGTACGATACCAAGCAGCGTCGCGCCTTCCTCGCACTTCCAACTCGGACAGAGGACAGGCGACTGTGACATAGCGGTAGCCCTACACTCCAGCCGAAAAGTTCAAGGTAGGTACAGTCTTATCCAGACTTGGAAGTTTCGCAAACTCTTTGAGCAGCATTCCTCCATTCCACAGCACCGGAAAGAATGCGAAGGACCCGCCACTTAGGCCGGCAGTATGAGCAGCCGCATGCGCGCCGCCAGGCTGCTTACCGCCGTTCAGGTCAAGCCGGGCAAGTTCGTGCATCACCGTTCCTTGAATGGCGGCGGAAATATGCTTGGCTTGTTCGGGAGTCAAATTAAAGGATTCTACACGGAAAATAAAATCGGTCATAATGGCACCTCATTGTGCGTGGTTGCTACGTGAATTACGTATGGCGCGACAGCAGGCGGAGTTCCGCTTGCATGGGCGTCACAGACAACGGCGAGTAAGAAAATGTTCGCCTGCGCGGCAATTCGAAAATGCAATTGCCGACAATAACGTGACACCACGCGACGGATCGTTTCAAATACAAATCTAAGCGCGAGCTATTCCGCGAATGACGGTAGCGGGCAGAGTAATGATGGACCACACCAGATGCAGCACGCCATGTACGGCCACGCCCACCAGCCGGAATGGCAGGCAGATCAGCCACACGAATGGATAGGCAATCAGCGCGATCAGCGCCAATGGCCAGCAGACGACAAGCAGGAGGCACCACAGTAGGAATGTAAGCATAGCCGATTACCGCTATGTAATACGAACGCCGGCAGGTGAATGTTCCTTACGCACGATTTAGTCTAAAAAGCAAGATACGCGGTGAGTAATTAACGAGCGAGCAGCGGCTTCAAATATTGTCCCGTCCACGATTCCGGCGTCGCGGCGATTTCTTCGGGAGTTCCTTCGGCGACAATTCTTCCGCCTCCCGCGCCACCGTCGGGCCCTAAATCGATTACCCAGTCGGCGCTACGGATGACTTCCAGGTTGTGCTCGATGATCAGGATGCTGCCGCCGGCTTGGATCAGGCGCTCAAAGGAGTCCAGCAGTTTTGCGATGTCGTCGAAGTGCAGGCCAGTGGTTGGCTCATCGAATATGAAAAGCGTTCCGCGGGACGTGGCCTGGCAAAGATGGGCGGCGAGTTTGACCCGCTGCGCTTCGCCCCCGCTGAGCGTTGTGGCCGATTGACCCAGGCGCAAATAGCCCAATCCAACGTCCACCAGCACCTTCAAGCGATTCGCCAGGCGCGGTGTCTCGGCGAAGAACGAGAGTGCTTCCTTCACCGTCAGTTGCAACACTTCATGGATGTTGAGCGCTTTATATTTCACGTCGAGCACACTGCTCTTGTAGCGCGTTCCGCGGCATTCTTCACATACCAGTTCCACGTCGGCCAGGAATTGCATCTCCACCGTTACGGTGCCATCGCCCTGGCAAACTTCACAGCGGCCACCGGGGATATTGAAGGAAAAATGGCCGGCATTATAGCCGCGCTTTTCGGCCTCCGTAGTGGATGCGAATAGCTCGCGTATCTGATCAAATGCCTTAATGTAGGTGACGGGATTCGAGCGTGGCGTGCGACCGATGGGAGACTGATCCACCAGGATTACCTGCGTCAACAGATCGGCATGCTCCACCGCCCGGCACGTGGCCTTTTCCACTGATCCAAATGACTCTTCCGCCAGCCCGCGCTGCTCAGGCTCCTTGCGCAGTTGCCGTTCCAGCGTCTTGTACATCACGTCATGCACCAGCGTGGATTTGCCCGAGCCCGAAACGCCCGTAACCGCCACCATCATGTTCAGTGGGAGTCCAACATCAAAACCTTTCAGGTTATTGGCCTTGGCGCCAAGGAAGCGGACGACGCGCCGCGGATTGATCTCGCGCCGTTCGGTGAGGATGGATGTTTGCAGATCGCCACGCAGATAACGCGAAGTGAGCGAGTTGCTGCCATCGCTCATGATCTTTGCGTAGGATCCTTCGAAGATCACGCGTCCGCCCGTTTCACCGGCGCCCGGACCCATGTCGACGATATGATCGGCGGCCCGCATGACGTCAGGATCATGCTCCACCACAAGGATCGTGTTGCCGATTTCGCGCAGCTCTTCCAGAATGCGAATCAGACGGCCGGTATCGCGCGAGTGCAGGCCGATGGACGGCTCGTCCAGCACATAGCAAGCGCCCACAAGCCGCGACCCAAGACACGTGGCAAGCTGGATACGCTGCGCCTCGCCGCCTGATAATGTGGCCGAAAGACGGTCTAGAGTGAGGTATTCCAGCCCGACATCGTTTAGGAATTTCAGGCGTTGCTGAATCTCCAGGACGATCTTCTCGGCAACCATCATTTCTTCCGGCGAAAGCTGTAGCGAAGCGAAGAAATCGTAGGCTTCGCGAATATTGAATTGCACCATGTCGCCCATCGTTTTGCCGGCAACGCGGATATAAAGCGCTTCTGGACGGAGCCGCGAACCCTGGCAATCCGGACAGCGGGCGTAACCTCGATAACGGCCCAGGAAGACGCGTACATGGACTTTATATTTCTTCGCTTCCACAAGCGCGAAGAACTTACGGATATGGCCGATGATCAGCGCTTTCTCGTCGGCGCTCAGATCCTGGAATGGCACGTTCGTTCGAACTTTGCCGCGCATCAGGGCCGCGAACTCTTTGTAGTGGCGTTCGTATTTGGGCTTGGTCCAAGGGTCCACCGCGCCATCGGCAAGCGACTTGGATTGATCGGGAATGATCAGGTCCATATCGTAATCCACGGTGTTGCCGAAACCCTGGCAGCGGCGGCAGGCGCCGAATGGATTATTGAAGCTGAACAGACTGGGTTCGGGCGTAACGAACTCGATCAGGTCGGTCTTACATTCGAACTTTTCACTGAAGCGAAGTTGCTCGTCCGTCGATGCCGACTGGAAGACAACCTCACCCGATTCGCGATAGCAGATTTCCACCGTATCCACCAGCCGCTGATGTTGCGACGGGCTGATTACCAGGCGGTCGACCAAGGCCCATAGTGGCCTCGCGAAATCGATATCGAGCAGCGATTCGGGCGTGGAGAATTCAAACGTTTTGCCGTCCTGGAAGAGACGATTAAAACCCTTCTTGCGCAGTTCGAATAGATGATCGCGCAGGGCTTCCGATCGCTTCGACTTATCGGTAACCGGCGTGACGATGGGAAACAGCGCGTACCAGCGCGAGCCGTCGGGAAGCGTCAGTAATTGTTTCGCTACTTGATCCACGGTGTCGCGAATTACTTGTTCACCGCACTTGGGGCAATACGTGCGGCCCGTGCGCGCGTAAAGCAAACGGAGGAAATCATAAAGCTCCGTCGAGGTGGCTACAGTGGACCGCGGATTCCGTGTCTGATTCTTCTGGCGAATGGCGATGGGTGGCGCGATGCCCAGAATCTCATCGACGTCGGGCTTCTCCATCCGCTCCAGAAATTGCCGCGCATAAGCGGATAAAGATTCAACGTAACGGCGCTGCCCTTCGGCATACACGGTGTCGAAAACCAGCGACGATTTGCCGGATCCGGAAACGCCGGTGACCACGGTTAATTGGTTGTGCGGGATAGCCAGGGAAACGTTTTTCAGGTTATGAACCCGGGCACCGCGAATAATAATGGAGTCTTCCAAGGTGGGTTACCTCCATTATAACGGAGGCGTTTATTTCACCGAAATTCCAGTCGCAACGTCGCTCTGCATCGCCGTTGTCTGCGCGGCGGTATTTTTACGATTTCAGGGGCGCAATGGGAACGCCCAGCTTGTTGGCCACTTCCCGCAGCCCGTCCCACACGCCTTTGGGAAGCGGAATGCCTTCCACAAGGCGTTTCTCTTCACTGCGCCACTCGGGGTCGCCCGCCACCAGTACTTCGTCATATCCGGCCGCGGGCGCTGAGGCCTTCACCACCGCTCGCAGCTTCTGCATTCGCGCCGAAAATTCATCCGCGGGCATGAACCGTTCGATGTCGATGGCGAGGAAAAATTGGCTGATCCGCATCGGACCCTTCGAGCGCAATCCATTAACTTCCGACGCCATCGCGCCACCGCTCAAAACGGAGCAGAGAATCTCCACCATCATGCCGAGCCCGCTCCCCTTATACCCGCCAAGCGGCATCAGAAGGCCCTCCATCGCCGTGTCCGTTAGTGTAGTGGGTACGCCCTCTTTGTCCATCGCCCAACCGGCGGGGATTACAGGTTGGCCGGTCAGGTGCGCTTTGAAGATCCAACCCATCGCAACCGTTGTGGTGGCCATGTCCAACAGCCAGGCGCGCGGTCCTGGCAGCGCGACGCAGATTGGATTTGTTCCGAAGCGCGGATCTTTCCCCTGCCACGGCGCCACAATCGGCGATGCATTGCACATCACGATGCCGATGCATCCGGCGTCGGCCATCTTTTGCGCCCAATGCGCCGCCGCTCCGAAGTGGCTGGAATCACGGGCGACGACGATGGAGATACCGCGATCCTTCGCCAGGCGAATTGCGTGATCGCAACAAGTATCCGCCACCCGCTGCCCCACGCCCGATTCGCCGTCATACACAAGACAACCACCGTTCTCACTCACCACATGGCCACGGGCGCCGGGCTTCATATTGCCCATTTCCAACTGCATGTGATAAAAAATCAGCAATTGCACGCCGTGTGAATCGACGCCGCGCAGATTCGATTCCACTAACGCGCCGGCGGTTAATAACGCCGTGTCGGCGGGTACGCCACTCTTTTCAAGCAGAGCCGCGGCAAAGGAGCGAAGGTTCTCGTGATCGACCAGGACCAAGTCATCGGACATGGTGTCAGATTACCTCAACCGGCGACTTCGGCGAGGATACGCTCCATCTCGGCGCGGGGCTTTTCCGCTCGCGTCACCTGGCGTCCAATCACCAGATAGTTGGCTCCACCGCGGATTGCCTCGGCAGGGGACGCCACACGTTTCTGGTCGCCGGCGTTCGCTCCAGCCGATCGAACCCCGGGAGTCACCAACACCATCGACTCGCCCGTGATCGCCTTCACCGCCGCCACTTCGAGCGGTGAACATACGATTCCGTTCATGCCCGCCGCCATCGCGTTCTTGACCCGCATCCGCACCAGCTCATGCAGTGTACAGTTGTGGCCCATCGCTTTCACGTCGCCGTCATCGAAGCTTGTCAAAACCGTTACGGCCAGCAGCTGGAGCGAAGAATCGCCTTTGCCCTCCACCGCCGCCTCCATCACGCCGCCGATGGCATGTATGGTGAGAAACTGCACGCCCACTTTCGATACCTGAGCCACCGCGCGCTTCACGGTTTCACCGATGTCGTACATCTTGAGATCGAGGAAAACTTTCTTGCCATTCCCCAGAAGCTCTCGCACGAAGTCCATGCCAGCCGCGGCGTACAACTCTAAGCCGACTTTATAGAAGGACGCCGAATCGCCCAGATCGTTTACCAGAGTTCGGGCTTCCGTTGCCGATTCCAGATCGAGCGCAATGATGATAGGGTTCATAGAATTCGAATCGCCTTAGGTCCCTTGGCTACCACGCGTCCAATGCGATAAGCGCCGGGTAGTGTGCGCTCCAGTTGCGCGGCATCGGCCTCCGGTAATGAGATCAGCAGGCCGCCCGATGTTTGTGGATCGTAAAGCAAGTCGGGTGCATCGCCTTCCACAACGCAGGCTGCGTAGTCCTGATTGTTTCGCAAACCCCCGGGGATCGCGCCCTGCCGGGCATATTCTTCAGCGCCGGGAAGATACTGGATCAGGGCCGGATCAATTTCCAACGTGACGCCGCTCGCCAGAGCCATCTCTCGCCCATGCCCCATCAAGCCGAATCCAGTGACGTCGGTACAGCCATGCACGTCGAACTGGAGCATCGCTTCACAGGCCGCGCGATTCAGTGTCAACATCGATTTCGTGGCCTCGGCCACATGCGCGTTGTCGGCAATCCCGCGCTTCAGAGCCGTGGAGATCACGCCGGTCCCGATACGTTTCGTGAAGACCAGCGCATCGCCAACCAGCGCGCCGGCATTGGCCTTCACCCGATCAGGATGAATCGTGCCAGTGATGGCGTAACCGAACTTGATTTCGTCGTCGGCTACACTGTGGCCGCCCAGAATCACCGCCCCCGCTTCATGAACCTTGTCGGCGCCACCTTTCAGGATTGCGGTAAGGTCGTCCAAATCGCCTTTGGCCGGATAAGCCAGAATCGATAACGCCGATAGCGGCTTGCCGCCCATCGCATACACGTCGCTCAAGGCATTCGTCGCTGCGATCGCTCCATAGGTGTAAGGATCGTCCACCACAGGTGTGAAGAAGTCCACCGTCTGCACCAGCGCGAGGTCGGCTGTCAGTTTGTAAACACCCGCGTCGTCGGAGGTGTCGAAACCCACCAGAACATTTTCATTAGCAACTGTGGGAATGCGCGCCAGCACTTGGCTTAGAATCGTCGGGCTCAGCTTCGACGCGCACCCCCCCGCTTTCACACGGGCGGTTAGCTTGTTCGTGGACATTAATTAGAGTGTACTGGCGTCGCCGGCCGGAGTTCCCATCTCCTTATACAGGATGCTGGTGCCCTCCAGTTTCGTCGAGTCGGAGTTCAAGGCGTAGCGGGGAATGGTGCCCGTCATGTGATAGCCCAGCGAAAGGTAGAGGTGTTCGGCGCTGCCGCCGGTGACCGTATCGAGCGTTAATAGCGTTCTGTTTTCCTCGCGAGCAACCTCTTCCAACGCGACCATCAGAGCACGGGCGATTCCGCGGCGCCGGGCTTCAGGATGCACCAACAGCTTCGCGACATCGGCCCGGTGACGTTGGTTTGGGGGCATTGCCAAGTCCAGTTGCACGGTGCCGGCGATTTCGCCATTCCAGCGGGCGAACAACACTCGCCGTGTCCGGTTGCGAACTCCCGGCAGCACCTTCTCGCGCCAGAACGCGCGCGCGTCGTCCATGGAAAAAGGCAAAATGAAACTGACACTGGCGCCATTGATGACGGCTGCATGCAGCACCGTTGCCAGCGCGTCCCGAACCTCATCGGCTCCGCCAGCAGGCTTCCATTCTTGGATCTCGATTTCACTCACGCGTCAACTCCTGTTTGCTGTTCCTCTTTGCCGATAAGCGATCAGGAAGGCCGCTCCGCTCAAAGCCAGCGCCTCAAAGACGGCCGTCGTTTCGTTCGAAGAGCGGATCGAGGCCAACGCTCTGGGGATGTGCAGCGTTATCACCCAAAGGAATATCATTATTCCCACCAAATACGCCGCCAGTTGCCGGGTAAGCGGGATCATAATGCCGATGCCGCCCGCGATTAGGGCCACTCCGGCGAAGTAGGTCCAGAAGAAATGCCATGGAATCCACGATGGTACCAGCGTCGCTACGAACTGCGGAAACAGGAAATGCTGGACGCCGCCTAGAATCAGGAAGACGGCGAGAAAAAAGGGTGAGGCTGCGTACAACCAGCGGAACGGATCGGCCGGCTGGCTCAACGATCCCGCGACAAGAAAGCACGCTCCGGAAAGCGCGAGAGCTTTACCGGCATTGGTCCAAATAGCTCCGATACCCGGGTCTGACGGCAAGCGTGGAGCGCAAAGGAAAAGAAACGAGAGAAAAATAATCGCACCTAATACCAGACTCGCGGCACGGGTTTGTTTCAGAGTGATCATAGCCCCGCCGGCCACGATCAGAACGAATCCAAAAAGATAAGCCAGATAGGATTGCCCCGGAGTCCACGCCGGCAATGTAGGCACTAATCTTGTTACGAAATCCGCATACACCACATGCTGAATCCCGAAAGCCACCATCGAAATACCGATGAAGGATCGCGCAACTTGAGCTACTGCTGGCATAACCTGACTCCTGAAAAGCAATTTCTCTATTATGCAACCACCCACGCGGCCCGAAACATATCTTTCCTGAAATGGTTCACAAGAAATTCACCCAAGCTACACCAGAGCTTCAACGTTCGCGGGCGAAAGTGTATCATGCATCACGGCGGCAACACCTCCAGACGCACGCTGCTCTAACTTTTTCTTGGCTGGCTTTCAGTTCCTGCTCTTGGGGCCGCCACGCCAGAATCCAGCAACGATTTGATTCCTTCGATGTTGAAGGAATTTGCGCCCAGCACGATACACCACCGGCGTTATCGTGTAGATGCCACCATCCTGTTTTGCGGAGTTCACCTGCTCACCCGCCGCAATGTCGGCGGGGCTTATGCATCCGTCGAAGCCGCGCAACAAGTTGATTCCCGTGCCACCGCGCTGCAGTTCGCCGCCGGGTCCTGGCCGGAACGCGCTCGTGGCCTAAATCGTTTTGGCGTATGGAGGGAAGCCATCGTGGAGCGGGAAGGTCATCCTCCCAATCTGGCATTCGGGGGATTAATGACCAAGTCCCGCGAAGAAAATTTCGAACAGGCGAAGAATGCCCTGACGGCTGCCGCGCCGTATGCGGAAGCCATCATGGCCCGAGGCGAATCGCGTAATGGTGCACTTCGGACATGGGTTGAATCGATCGACCTGCCAGCGGGTTCCAACTGGTCCACTTTGAGCGCGACACTCGATGGAGCGATGCGCCGCGCTCCCCGTGCCGAAGAGCGGATGCTGGACGCCGGGGCCTGTGTGTCATTTTTATGCGCGATGCGCGAAGCCGCCTTAAGCCCCGGTCCGTTTCGCAAGCAATTCGTCCATGGTGGGAAGCTATATTGGCTGGAAACCCGCCGCCGCGCGGAACATAAGAACGATCTGGAAGGGACTGTCCGCAACCACGACGGAGCGCGCTGCTCCGATTTTCGTACCTCTTACCTGGATGACGACGCGACCGGAATTCCCACCCGCATCGAATACCGGGCAAAATCGTTCCTCCGCTTGAGCTTTGAAGAAGAGAGCACGGCCGGCGCCCCATCCATTCCTTCCGTATTCGCCAGGGGTTAATCGCGCTTCCTTCTCGGAGTTGGTGGTCCGGTACAATGATGTACATACCGCCAATTGCATGAATGACCGATATCAAGAGCTACTCGACGCCCTGGACCGTAGGATTTTAATCATCGACGGCGCCATGGGAACGATGCTGCATGAGCATCATCCCACCATCGACGATTTTCTGGGACGCGAAAATTGCAGTGAGATCCTGGTGCGCACGCATCCCGAGTGGGTACGCGGCGTGCATCAGGCGTATCTGGAGGCCGGGGCCGACATCATCGAAACGAATAGTTTTCAAGGTTCGCTGGTGGCGCTGGCGGAGTTCGATCTCGCCGATGAAACCCATCGTTTAAACATGGAAGCGGCGCAGGTGGCGCGCAAGATCGCCGACGAATATTCCACGGCCAATAAGCCGCGTTTCGTCGCCGGGTCAATGGGTCCTACGACGTGGTCCCTTTCGCTATCGCGCAGCAAGTCCAATCCCGATGGAAGCGTGAAACTGATCACCTTCGAAGAGATGGTGCAGAGTTTTTATCTTCAGGCGAAGGGCTTGGTGGATGGCGGCGCGGACATCCTGCTGCTGGAAACGCAGTTTGATACCGGGAACATCAAAGCCGGGTTAATCGCGATTCAGCGCTTGCGCCAGCAGATTGGCCGGCGCATTCCGGTCATGGTCTCGGGCACCTTGATGCTCTCCGGCCAGATGCTCGCGGGCCAGCCGGTGGACGCTTTGTACGCTTCGCTGGAACATGAAGATCTGTTGTCAATCGGATTGAATTGTTCCACCGGTCCGGATCTGATGACGGACCACATTCGAACCTTGAGTGACATGGCCAGCACGCGCATCTCGTGTTATCCGAACGCCGGTTTGCCTAATGAAGAGGGCAAGTTTTTGGAATCGCCCGAGTCACTGGCATCGCAGTTGGCAAAATTCGCCGATCATGGTTGGCTGAACATCGTGGGCGGCTGCTGCGGCACTACGCCGGAACATATTAAGACGATCGTGCAAATGGCTGAGACGCGCAAGCCGCGTGTAGTGAAACGCTCAGAACACAAAGCCTGGTATGCCGGCGCGGAACTTGTGGAAGCCGAAGATACCAGCCGGCCGCTGATCGTGGGTGAGCGCACCAACGTAATCGGATCGCGTCTGTTCAAAGACCTGATCTCCCAGGAAAAGTTTGACGAGGCTACCGACATCGCCCGCCGTCAAGTAAAAAACGGGGCGCATGTAATCGACGTTTGCCTGCAATCGAGCGATCGCGAAGAAATCAACGACATTCCCCGGTTTTACGAACTGCTGATTGCGAAGATCAAAGCGCCCATCATGATCGACACAACCGATCCCGCCGCGGTGGAATTGGCGCTCACCTATACGCAGGGCAAGAGTATTATCAACTCCGTCAATTTGGAAGACGGCGAAGAGAAGTTCGAGAAGATGTGTCCGGTAGCCCGCTCGTTTGGCGCGGCGCTGGTGGTGGGCACTATCGATGAAGACAAGCTGCAAGCGCAGGCTTTCACACGCGAGCGTAAACTCGCGGTGGCGCAGCGCTCGGTCCAACTGCTGACCGAAAAATATGGCATCCCGGCTGAAGATATCATCATCGATCCGCTGGTGTTTCCTTGCGCCACGGGCGATGAAAACTATATTGGCGGCGCGGTGGAGACTATTGAATCTCTACGCCTGATCAAAGAGAACATTCCCTACGTGAAGACGATTCTGGGCGTGTCGAACATCTCATTCGGACTGCCAGCATCGGCTCGCGAAGTCGTAAATTCCGTCTTTCTCTACTACTGCACGAAGGCCGGCCTGGATCTGGCGATTGTCAATGCGGAAAAGCTGGAGCGCTTCGCCTCCATTCCCGATGAAGAACGGCGGCTTGCCGAAAATCTGCTCTTCAACACGCCCGTGGGTGGCGAATTTCAGGGTTTTCCGGAAGATTGGCGCGAGCAAAGCCGGGAGCAGAAAGCCGCCGTCAATCAATATCACATTGCCGCGATCGCCGAACATTTCCGTAAAACGGGCAAGAAGACCAAGCAGAAAGCCGCCGATCTTCCGCTGGATCAACGCCTGGGCAATTACATTATCGAAGGCACCAAGGACGGGCTAGTGGCCGATCTGGAGTTGAAGCGCGCGGAAGGAACGGCGCCGCTCGATATCATCAACGGTCCATTGATGGGCGGGATGGCTGAAGTCGGCCGGCTGTTCAACAACAACGAATTGATCGTCGCCGAAGTGTTGCAATCGGCGGAGGCGATGAAGGCCGCCGTGAACCACCTGGAACAGTTCATGGAAAAGGCCGATGTTGCTTCCCGCGGCAAAATTGTGCTGGCCACCGTGAAGGGCGACGTACACGACATCGGCAAGAATCTGGTGGATATCATTTTAAGTAACAACGGATATGAAGTGATTAACCTTGGCATTAAGGTTCCGCCGGAGCAACTGATCGAAGCCTTCCGCAAGCATAAGCCGGATGCCATCGGACTATCGGGATTGCTGGTGAAAAGCGCTCATCAGATGGTGATCACGGGCTCAGACCTGCGCGAGCACGGCGTCACCGTTCCGCTTCTGGTGGGTGGGGCGGCATTATCGGAACGCTTTACGAAATTGAAGATCGCGCCCAGCTATGCCGCTCCGACGTTCTATGCCAAGGATGCGATGACGGGGCTGCGTCTGCTGAACGAAATCATGGACCCCGAGCGCCGTGAGCAAATGCTGCTGACGCATATCTTCACCGAAGTGGGCGCGGGCTTTGAGGGGCCGGCGAAGGAGACCGGTGAGATAACGGAACTGCGAAGCAAGAAGGTTCGCACGAATATTCCCACGCCGCCGGCGCCCTATCTCGATCGCCGTGTGCGCAATTTGCCGCAGCACGCCGAGATCTGGAGCTACATCAATCCGTTCATGCTCTATGGGCGGCATATGGGATTTAAGGGCAACTTCGAAAAGGAAGTGGCGGCTCGCGATCCGAAGGCGCTGGCCTTGCTGCATGACATGGACGAAGTGAAGACGTGGGCCCGCGACTTTATTAAGATTCGCGCCGTCTGGCAATTCTTTGAAGCGGAACGCGACGGAAATGCCGTGCATCTGTTTTCCCCCGGCGGCGCTTCCCCGATTCATACCTTCCGTTTTGGACGGCAGGCTCGCCCCGATGGTCTCTGTCTTAGCGACTATGTTTTGCCAGCCGAGGAAGGGAAGCGCGATCACGTTGCGCTGTTCGTCGTAACAGCCGGAGACGGCATTCGAGAAAAGGCCGAGGCGGCGAAAATCGCCGGTGAGTTTTTCCGCTGCCACGCCATTCAAGCGCTGGGCATCGAAACCGCAGAGGGTTGCGCTGAATGGCTGCACCGTCGTATTCGCGAAGACTGGGGCTTCCCCGATTCGCCGTCGATGACAATGCAGGACCGGTTTACATCGCGCTATCACGGCAAGCGTTATAGCTTCGGCTATCCGGCCTGTCCGCGCCTGGAAGATCAGCAAGGGATTTGGAAGCTGCTGAACCCCGATGAAATCGGCGTACATCTCACCGAAGAAATGATGATGGAACCGGAAGCCAGCGTCAGCGCGCTGGTGTTCCATCATCCCGATTGCGCCTATTTCAGCGTTAGCGAAGAAACCGATCCCAGCTTCGCTAGCCCTGCAATGGCCGACGCCACGGCATAGTTTACACCCCAGCTAAAACGGTAATATTTCTTCCCGGACCGGGTCGAAATCGATGCGCCGCTTTTGCAGGTAAGCGATATTCCCCAGGTGCGAAGCCTGCGCCGAGCGGTGCCCGATCAACACATCGCCATTCGGCAATTTGCGCGTTCGCGTGCATTCCAGGAAGTTATTAACATGATCGAGCGTCATGTCGTGCGGCTCCGCTTTCACGATCACGGGATCGGCGCCCTTGCCCAGCGGCGTGAACTCGTAATGCCCGCGGTCGATGAAAAGCCGCCCTTCCGTTCCGCAAAATTCGATGCCTTCGCCCTTTACTCCCGGCACCAGCGTCGCCTCGAATGTGGCGGTGTAGTCGCCCGGATATTCCAACAAAACGTTAATCGTGTCGGGTGCCGTGCGGCCGTCTTTGTAGGCGTAAACTCCACCGCTCGCTACCGCCGCCGTTGGGACGTCGCGGCCCATGAACATGTGCACCACATCAATCCAATGGGTGAATAAATCCGTCACTTGCCCGCCGCCGAAATCCAGATAAGCGCGCCAATTGAAATATTGTTGCGGATCGTAATCGCGCCATTTCAACGGACCAAGAAAGTGCGCCCAATCCAGATTCGATGGCTTCGTTTGCAGGGATTCCGGTGCTTTCCGCAAATGATAACCATTGCCATGCCACCACGTCCGGCAGAGCGTGATCTTGCCTAAGCGGCCGCTGTCCATGTATTCGCGCTTGGCCTGGATATAGTGGATGCCCGAGCGTTGCTGCATGCCCACCTGGCAGATCCGTTCATTGATTCGCGCGGCTTTGACGATCCCCGGGCCTTCTTCCGGCGTTCGGGTAAGCGGCTTCTCCACATAGACATCCTTGCCGGCGTTTAATGCATCGATAGCGCAAACGGCGTGCCAGTGGTCGGGCGTGGCGATCAGGACGCCATCCAGTTCCTTCATCTCAAGCAGCTTTCGATGATCGGAAAACGTTCGCGCGTTTGGCGCTTTCTGCTTCGCTAAATCGATTTGTTGACTATAGATATCGCACAGCGCGGCGACGTTCAATGTAGGGGTCTTCTGAAACTGACTCATGACGTGTCGGCCGCGGTCGCCAGGCCCAATCACACCTAGCTGGAACGCGTCATTGGCGCCCATTACACGGGAATAGGAGGCGGCGGTTAACGCCGTGGCCGCGGTGGTGACGCCACGGAAAAAATCTCGGCGTGGAAATTTATCCTGAGACATCTGCGAATTATATCAGCGAAAACACACTCTATCTCGTGGTTGTAAAACGAGCGCGTGGGAAAACGGCGCCTCACGGGAGAAAACAATGAGATTTTTATATACATTTATGATGGCCATGGCATTGATGACGACTGCCAGCGCGGCCACGAAGGCTGTAGCGGCGAAGCCGGTTGTTGGAGCGAAGGGCGGAACGAACGCCCAGACCGACGCGCAGATTGAGAAAACGATCCGCGAAAAGCTGGCGAAAAGTAAGATTAGCGTCGACAAGTTCCAGGTTCATGTGCAGGGTGGAGTCGCTACGTGGGAAGGACGCACCGACGTGATTCAGCATAAAGGCAGTGCCACCCGGATGGCGAGAACCGCTGGCGCCACAGCAGTGAATAATAATATCCAGATCAGCGACGCAGCCAAAGCGAAGGCCGCCAGTAATCTGGAGAGCGGTCGGCGTCGGGCACAGGTAAAGCGGGGCGACACGCGCAGCGACGCGAAAATGGTGCGTTAGCGAGTACTTTTCCCGGCCTCCGATGAGGGCCAGAACCGCAACCGATCTGCTAAAATCCGCCTTGCGGGGGCACTCTTGTTTACTTTCCTACGGCGCGTCCAGTGGACGGGTTTCTTCTTACTGCTCAGCTGCGCCAGTGCGCAGGATCTAAAGGTCACCAGCGGTCTGGTGAACAATCAGGTAATCCAGCGCGGCGTAGATGAACGCGCAAGTTTGCAGATTTCCGGATCGGTATCCGATAAGCGGGCCATCGGCAAGTTCGTGGAAGCGCGAGTTACCCAGAAAGGCGCGCCGTTAGCGGGCCTGGATTGGGTTCCGCTGATGAAGGTGAAGAACGGCAAGTGGTCCGGCGATATGAAAGGCATCCCCACGGGCGGCCCCTACCGGCTGGAAATTCGCGTGAGCGGAATCCCGAATACGGCATCGATTGACGACTTTCTGGTGGGCGACCTATGGGTGCTCGCCGGACAGTCGAATATGGAGGGCCTGGGAAATCTGATCGACGTTCAGGAAGGCCAGGAACTGGTTCATAGCTTCACGATGGCCGACCAGTGGATGATCGCTCAGGAGCCACTTCACACCGTCCCAAGCGCGGCGGACGCGGTGCACTGGCCCAAGAATTCCGCCGGACAGCCGGAGCGTTTGACGGGTGAAAAGCTGGAACAATACGTCACCACCCGCAAGAAGGGCGCCGGCCTGGGCTTGCCCTTTGGTGTGGAATGCTGCGCCGCACGGGCGTGCCGGTGGGCCTGATCCCTTGCGCCCATGGTGGTACGTCGATGGATCAATGGAGCCCGGCGCTGAAGGGAGAGAACGGCAATTCGCTCTATGGCTCGATGGTTCGGCGCGTCCTCGCGGCAGGCGGCAAGGTCAAGGGTGTCCTCTGGTATCAAGGCGAGGCCGATGCGAATCCGAAGGCGGCTGGAGAATTTTTGGCGAAGTTCCAGGCTTTCGTCGGCGCGGTCCGTACCGATTTCGGGATCCTCGACCTTCCGTTTTACTACGTGCAACTCGGCCGGCACGTGAACGGAGAGAACGCCGCGTCATGGAATTTACTGCAGGAATCGCAGCGTAAAGCAGAAGAGCTGATTCCGCATACGGCGATGATCGCGTCGGTCGATGTGTCGTTAGACGATGCCATCCACATTGGCACGCAGGATCAAAAGCGGCTCGCCAGGCGCTTGGCGAATCTGGTCTCGCACGATTTGTTCAGTTCGATGAAGGATTACGCGCAGCTGAAGCGGGGTCCCCGGCCGGTGTCCGCCAAGATGGAAAACGGCGTGGTACGAGTCACGTTCTCGCAAGTGAACGGGCGTTTGCAGTCGGAAGGCCGCTTGAATGGATTTTCCGTTCATTCCGCGAATGGTGATGTTGCGCCGGTTCTCTACAAGGAAATGCTCGATCCAAACGACGCCAATGCGGTCTTGCTGTACGTCGGCGGGGCGCTTCCCGAAAAAGCTGCATTGTGGTACGGCTACGGCAAGGATCCATATTGTAATCTGCGGGATGCAGCCGATATGGCGCTCCCGGTATTTGGCCCCATGGCGATCCAGTAGCAGCCGATGGTAAACTGAAGGTTCCAAAACCAGGAATCTTCCATAATGAAAATCTGCGTTGTTTGTTGCCTTCTTGCCGGGTCGCTTGCGTTTGGGCAATCCCCGGCCATTCTAACGCCTGGATCGCCCGTGAAGCCCGCCCCCCCAGCGGCCACGCCGGCCGACATTCCCCCCGACACTATAGTCGCCAAAGCGAACGGCAAGAATCTGACCGCCGCCGATGTAAAGAAGCTCACTTCCGGCCTTCCGCCCAATGTCGAAACCGCTTATCAGCAGAATCCCAAAAAGGTTTTGGGCACGTTGCTGATGATGCGCTATCTCTCCGACTTGGCCGTGAAGAACGGTGACGACCAGAAGAGTCCAACCAAGGAACAGCTGGAATTCCAGACCAGATCCTTCCTGGCCCAGACCGAGATCAACGTGCAAGCCAATGCGGTGAAGGTTACGCCGGAAGAAGAGCAGAAATACTATGCCGACAACAAGGCGAAATACGAATCGGCTAAGATTCGGGTGATCTATTTGCCATTTGTCGCCAAGACCGATTCCAAACCGGATGAGAGCGCCAAGAAGAGCATGAGCGAAGCCGAAGCGAAGGCCAAGGCGGAAGATCTGGTGAAGAAGATTCGCGCTGGCGGCGATTTCGTAAAGGCAGTGCACGAGAACTCCGAAGATGAGGACTCGAAGAAAAAAGACGGCGAGTACGGCAGCATCAAGCGCACCGACACCATTCCCGAAGAAATAATGACAGCGGTTTTTACGGCTAAGGCCGGGACGATTACCGATCCGGTCCGTCAGAACAACGGCTTCTATATCTTTCGCGTCGACGAAAAGTCGCCGATACCCTTCGCCGAAGTTCGTGAAAAAATTTACAACGATATGAAGCAGACGCGCTTCCGCGAGTTCATGGAAGGAATTCAAAAGCAGTATGATGTCGAAGTCGCAAACCCGGCGTTTTTCGCTCCCAAGCCGCCCGCGCCCGCTGCCGGGACGTTCACGGTTAAATAGCCCGATGAGCACGCCGTCGTTGGCGCCACTCCGCCTGCCTGGAATAACGGGGCGGCCCATTCGCGTCGGCGTGCAACCGGAACTAACGGCTTATCGTGGCAAACTCCTGTCAGGCGACTTGAAGGGCGTGCCGGTTCACGCTGGCGCTTTGTTACGCGAACGCACCATCACCCTGGATACGGCACTCCTGGCCAATAGCGCCGAGTTTTTGAGGATCCTGGTGCATGAGCTATTCCACTTCGTCTGGCCCAAGCTGGGAAATCCGCGACGGCTGGCATTTGAATCGATTCTCTGCCTGGAAATGCGCCGCAGTGCCAGGGGAGAATTGGGATGGTCGGCCGAAGAACGAAAGGCCGGTCTAACATCGCGCGACGTGATGCGCCGCAGCCGTCGATGGCGCGAATACGTTTGCGAAAGCTTCTGCGATACGGCCGCGTGGTACCTCGGAGGCCGCCGTCAACACAAGGAAGCCACGCTTGCGCAGGGAAACAGGCATAGCCGCGAACGCTGGTTTGAAGATCTGCTGGCGGCGGCAATACTTCGCGTCTGAACAATCCTCGACGGCCAATGGTGATACCCTCAATGAAGATGTCCGCCAGATTGTTACTGCCTGCCTTGTTGCTGGCTTTCGCTGCTTCGGTAATCACAAGCTGTGCGTCTCATGGCACGCCGAAGTCGTCTGTCAGGGCGGAAAAAGATCGTAAAGACGCGCCCGACTTTAAGCTGAAGGACTCGAACGGTCAAACCGTCCAATTGGCGGACTTCAAGGGCAAGGTAGTGTTGCTGAACTTCTGGGCAACCTGGTGCGGACCGTGCACCACGGAGATTCCGTGGTTCATGGAATTCGAGCAGAGTTTCAAAGATCGTGGCTTTGCGATTCTTGGAGTGGCCATGGATGACGACGGCTGGGAATCGGTTAAGCCCTATGTCAGCGGCCGCAAGATGAACTACCGTGTATTGATGGGGAGCGAGACCATGAGCGCCCTGTACGGCGGCGTGGAAGCACTGCCCACGACCTTTATAATTGATCGCGATGGCAAAATCGCCTCGATGCATGTTGGACTAATAGATAAGAACGAGTATAAGAATGAGATCCTCCATTTGCTCGATAATCAGAAGCGTACCGCTGCTGGCAATGGCATTGCTAGCGCCGCCGACGCAAGCGCAAACTAATCAAGCGGTGGTGATGCCTCCGGCAAACGTGGTGGCCAAGCGCGGGGAAATCGCTACCGGCAAAATCACCGTCCACCTGCGCGACGGCCTGCACTGTAATAGCAATGTGCCAAGCGATGAATACATGATTCCCCTGAAGCTGACCTGGACTGCTGGTCCGCTGGAATCTCCGGAAATCACGTATCCGCCTGGAAAGGCTGAAAAGTACGAGTTTTCACCGAAGCCGATTTCGGTATATACGGGCGAGTTCGAAATCGTCACGCGCTTTAAAGTTCCGGCAAAAGCCGCCAGCGGAACGCAGACCGGCAAGCTAAAATATCAGGCTTGTTCGAACAACATGTGTTTTCCGCCACGAACGATCGACGTTCAGCTTCCTGTCGAAGTGCAGTGATCCGCCGCCTGCCGCTTCTGAGCTTGGTGGTTGTTTGTGGATGTGGCCGGCAGGAACACCCGGCGATCAATCAGACCCTGAGCGCGGAAATCGAGAAGATCCAGGCAATCGACAATCATGCGCATCCCGTGCGCAACGACGCCTCGGATAAGGATTTCGATGCGATGCCGGTCGAGTCCATGGAACCCTGGTCGGAACCGATTCGTTCTCGCAACCCGCCCACCACCGCGCTGTTCCAGAACAAGAAAAAGATGATGTCGGAAAAGGGCGAGGATTATCCGTCGTGGGTGCTGGATCGGCTTGGCATTCAAGTGATGCTGGCCAATCGCGTAACCATGGGGAATTCTTTAGCGCCGTCGCGCTTCCGCTGGGTCCCCTTTGCCGACGCCTATCTGTTTCCGTTGAACAATGCCGCTCTCGCCAAGATCAATCCCGACGCCAAACAGTTTGTCGCGGATGAGGAGAAGTTGCTGCGATCCTATCTTGCGCAGGCCGGATACTCGCCTGCCTCAATGCCTGGGACGCTGGATGAATATCTCAGCAAGGTGATAACGGCGACTCTCGAACGCCACAAGCGGCAGAACGCGGTCGCCGAGAAGTTTGAGATCGCCTATTTGCGCTCGTTCGATTTCCAAAATCCGCAAAAGCTCGATGCCGATCGAGTTTATAGCACGTTCTCCAAGACCACCGCGCTGCCCCTCGATTCCGAATACAAGCTACTGCAGGATTACATCTTTCGCTACATCGCCAAGGAGTGCGGCCGCTTAGGGTTGGCGGTTCATTTGCACTCCGCCGCGGGGGCGGGTGGATACTTCGCCATCGCCGGCGTCAACCCGCTGCTGCTGGAACCGGTTCTCAACGATCCAGCTCTGCGCAAAACAAATTTTGTTCTGGTTCACGGTGGCTGGCCCTTCACACGGGAAGTGACGGCGATGTTGATGAAGCCCAATGTCTATGCCGACTTCTCATTTCAGACGACGCAAAACTATTCGCATAGTGTGTCGCTGGTGATCCGGGAATGGCTGGAATTTGCGCCAGAAAAAATTCTCTTTGCCACGGACGCTTATCCCGGCTCGCCGCAAATCGGGTGGGAGGAAGCGGGCTGGATCGGCGCCTCCACCGGTCGGGAAGCACTAGGGCTGGCGCTGAGCGGGATGATGGCGGACGGGGAAATCACAGAGCAGCGGGCAATCGATCTGGCTCATATGGTCCTGCACGATAACGCCGCCAAACTCTACGGGATCCGGTAACATTCTGCGTCGGCTGCTCATCCGTCCCGGTGGAATCGGAGATTGCCTGCTCTCGTTTCCAGCAATGGAATTCGCCAAAGCCGAGTACACCGAAGTCTGGACCAACAGGGCGATCGTCCCGCTGATTTATTTTGCCGATCGCGTTCGGGCGATCATGGACACCGGCCTTGACCATGTTGGACTCGCCGGAGTGGAACCGCCAGCTTCCGTGCTGCGGGCGTTAGAGAGTTTCGATTCTGTAATCTCCTGGTACGGAGCGAATCGCCAGGAATTCCGCGGCGCGGTGGCAGGTCTGCCTTTTGCATTCTTCCCGGCGCTGCCCGATTCCAGCGGATCCCTGCATGCGGCGGATTTCTTCGCCCTGCAAGTCGGGGCACCGCTGCCGTCGCTGCCGCGAATATTCGTTGAGCGAGCCACCGAAGACTACGCCGTGATCCATCCTTTTTCTGGCGGTCGAAAGAAAAATTGGCCTCTCGAAAGCTATCGTGAACTGGCTCGCAGATTGCCACTCCCGATTCGCTGGTGCGCTGGACCGGAAGAGGAATTGGAGGGGGCCATACGGTTCGACGGACTTGACGAGGTGGCTCAGTTCTTAGGACGAGCGAAGACCTACATCGGAAATGATTCGGGGATCACACATCTCGCCGCCGCGGTCGGCATCCCCACCGTCGCTTTATTCTCGTCCACGAATCCGGTGGTGTGGGCTCCTCGCGGCGCGAACGTGCGTGTCCTCCAGGATGCAACCGTCGACGACGTTCTAGGCTGCGTCCGCGACTTTTTGTCCGATGACCGTCTGGAATTTGCGATCGTCAAGACGTAGTTCAACCTGGATTCCGGTGTTGCCCCCGAGGGCTCCGCTCAAAGCGTTCGCGGCTTCCATCAGTAACAACGGGAACAGCTCCGAAAAATCGTGACCTTTCAACGCGCGATGAAGTTGCCGGTCTACCGCCGTCGCCAGTTCATCGGCGGCACGCAGCACTTGACCCGATTGGATACGCCGTGGCGTTCCAGCGCCGTAACTGACCAGGGCATCCATAATCTTAGTTTCCGCCGACAATAGACTCGCAAGGCCGGTCCGGCGATGGAAAACCAAGTCCACGATGTTGCGCGCGTTACCTGGATTGTAGAGGCGCTCGGTATCCATATGGCCCATCTCGCGCAATGCCTGGCGAATCTGGGTCAGCCTTTCCTGAAGATGTTGTTGCCCGAAATTGCACGCCAGACGTACCGCCGCCTCATCCAGGACATCGTACGTGAATTCGTTGCTGCCCCGGCCAGGATGGATCCGCGAATGCGTGTACGTCAGCATCGGATATGTGAAGAAGGTTTTCCCAAAGGGTTCGGCATTTTGAAAGTAGAGGCAGGGAAGCCAACGGCGCATGGTCTTCTGCACCGCCTTCCCCACAGCCACGTAGGCGGGAAAAAATCCAGTTTTCATTTCCGGGGGCGACTGCCGCCAGATTAGTCCGGTCTCACCCGGCATCGAAAAGCGCAAGGCCGCCGTCTGGCAGTTTTCCAGCGGTTCTTGAAAGCCATAGGACTCCAGCAGAATTCTGACCGACATCCGCGCGATGGGATTATCCAGGATGAACTCGTGTTCGAAGCGTAACCAGAACTCCGCCGGCAATGCCGATACTCCCTGGCACAGTAAGGCGAGATGCCGGTGCCAGTCCGAGCCATCCATTAGGGGCAGAACCCGCGCCAGATCCGGGCTTAAAGCGAACTTCGTCGCGGCCAGAATTTCGAAGCGTCGATTCCAGGTCCGCCGATCAATCAGGGGTAAGTGCAATTCCAAATCGGCAACATCGCCCGCCGCTTCACGAATGTGCCCGCAGGTTTGTTTGATCAGATTCAATTTGCGATCGGCATTCTCACCTAGCACCACGCGCATATCCTCGCTACTAGCCGGCCCATCCACCCACTCCGGCGTTTGCGCGGGGTGACAACCGGCGACGGCTAGCTCCAGCGAATCGTCATCCAAAAGGAAACCTAAATCCGACTCTAGTTGACCCTTCGAGCTTTCGCGCATCCAGCAGAAGTGATATCTGGCCTTTGTCATAGAAGCTGATCGATTGTAAAAATCGAAAGTGTGAAAACGAATTTATCAAGACGGCGAAATTCCATCGAGCCGTCGCAATATGTTGTGCCGCTGGAGCTTACGAATCGGAAAATAAACTTGGACGATCTGTGACTGTGGCGGGCTCTGGCCCCCCTTCTGGTACACTACGCTTTCTTCCATGTCTCTTACCTTCCGCGCCAAAGCGGGACTCTTGGTTCTTGCCGCCGTCGCGATCCTTTCCAATCTCCGCTTGCTGGTGGAATTGTTCGGCGACTACACAAGTCCCAGCCGGGAAACCTACGGGATCGCGGGCTTTGAGGGTCACTATGAGCCGCTCCGCCAAGTACTGCCGAAACGTGGTGTCGTCGGCTACATCACCGAGCCGAGCCGCGATCCTGCCGATCCAATCACCGTGGCTGAGTTTTACGTAACCCAATACGCACTGGCGCCAGTGATCGTGGTGAATAGCCCTAACCAGGATTATGTGATCGGCAACTTTCGTACGGCGCCGCAACCGTCCTATTACTTCGACAGGAACCTAACCCTGCTGAAGGACTTCGGCAACGGCGTTGCGTTGTTTCGAGGGTCCGCTAAATGATCGCTTTGCTTCTTGCTTTGCCGCTTCTGCTGGGCGTTTCAATCGGCTGGCTGCTGATCCGCGTCGCCTGGGGCACGGGTGGCCGGCTATGTATTCATGATCTCTGGCGGGCATCGTTAGGTGCGGGCATCGGCTGCGGAGTCGCTGCAACTATTCAATTCCTTGCGCTGGCGCTGGGATTCAGTTCAGTCTGGCCTGTTATCGGAATCGAAATCGGCATCGCCCTTTTATTGTTGGCGCTTGCGGCGAGACAAAAGAAGCGTTGCCCGTTCTGCGAGGCGTCCGGCGACCCACAAAAACCAATACCTGTCTTGCTCTACACATGCGGTGCGGTGATATTGGCTTCGTTTTGTTGTTTCGTGTTGCTGTCCATTCTAAGTCCGCACGGCGAGTGGGATGCGTATTCGATATGGAATTTGCGGGCACGATTCCTGTTCGCTGGTGGCGACTTCTGGACAGACGCTCTTTCCCGCGATCTGTTGTGGAGTCACCCGGATTATCCACTGATGATCCCGGCGTTGGTCGCTTCGTTATGGAAGGTTGCCGGCGTCGACGACACGCTCGGTCCCATGATGGTTGCGTTTGTCTTCACGTTCGCCTCGGCGGGATTGCTTGGTGTCACGGTCGGCGTTTTACGAGGCGGGTCGCAAGGGCTCTTGGCGGCGATGCTGGTAATGGGGGCTCCGGCCTTCGTGCGCGATGGGGCATCGCAATATGCCGACATCCCTGTAGGCTTCTTCATGCTGGCGGCTGTTTGCCTGTTGGCGCTGCAAGCTAAATTTGCGGCGGATGGGCGGTACACGCTTCTAGCCGGACTCAGCGCTGGCTTCGCCGCCTGGACCAAAAATGAAGGCGTCCTATTTTTGGGCGTGATCTTCATCGCGATAATTTATGCGGCATGGATGAGTGGAACCGCGAATAAGCTGCCGAAGACGATGCTGCTTTTGATAAGCGGGGCTTTGCCGGTCCTATGCGTGGTGATCTTCTTCAAGTGGAGATATGCGCCGCCGAACGATCTGCTAGCGAACCACGGGCAAGCGCTGTTCGACGGCACGCGAATCGGGACGGTGGTCAAGGAATTCGCGAAAAACCTCTGGGATTTCGGCGGCTTCGTCGTCAGCCCCCTAATCGCGCTGGCAATTTATATTTACTGCATGGGGATTGATAAAGATTCGCGGCGGTCGGCTGGCGGACAGGTATCGATATCCTCCGTGATCCTGATGCTGCTTGGGTATGCCTGCGTGTACCTAACGCTCTCGAACGACATTGCATGGCAACTGACGACATCCTTGATGCGGCTGCTAATCCAAATTTGGCCGTTGGCGGTGCTGACGACGATGCTCTGGGTAGTACCCCCGGAACGCCATTTCATCATACGAGCCCCAACCGGCGGGCGCTAATACCGAGGGGGTCGTCAATACCGAGGGGGTCAGACACCTCTGCCCCCGATAGTTTAGCTCTAAGCGACTGAATCTTATGGATGAGAGATGCATGCATGCCCTGCGAAAGCCGATTTATCGGCCAAATTCCGCACTTTTACGCATCATTTTGAGGCTCAAATTCGGATTTTGTGCCATGTAAAACATCTCAAGGGCGAATTGTAGTTTCGTATTATCAACGGTTTACAGGGATCAGTCAATTATCGCTACGCCTCAAGAGACCTCGCCACTCGCTTCAAATCAGTCTCTAACCGACACTAAGGCCATTCTTTTGACATACATTACGCGTCCCTTCCATCTCATCTGAAAGGTGCCACAGGTCTCTGACACCGATTTATTTGCCGAATTGTTTCTGGCGGACTCAAATTGAGCGGTGTTTTATTCGTAGCGGAGCGCCACCATAGCATCAACCTGCATCGCTCGCCGGGATGGCGGCCAAGTTGCAATAAGTGCGATGGCCAGAAACAAGAGAGACCCGCCGATGAAAGGAATGGCATCGATGGTGTTGAGTCCATAAAGCACCCCGCGCAAAAGGTGCGACGCGCCGACAGTAAGAAACATACCAACCGCCAATCCGGCAAGGACAGGCCCGGCACTTCCGCGCAGCATCAGCTTTAGGATGTCGCGCTTTTGCGCTCCTATCGCCATGCGGATGCCTACTTCGCGCGTGCGGAGAACGACCATATAGCTGGCGGTTCCATAGATCCCCGTCGAGGCCAGCAGCAGCCCAAACATACCAATAACGGATGCGATCGCGGCCGAAAAGCTGTCTATCAGGAACGCGTCTGTCTGACTGAGCATCTCCTGGAGAGTGGAAGCGGATGCCGCTAGGCTGGAGTCGACGGCCGAGATCACCGGGTCCATCGCTTGCACCACGAGCGTCGGATAGCGTGTCCGGATAAGAATTGGGTAATCCTGGCGGCCCGTCGGGAAGAAGTTCACCCTTCTTGTGAAATTGCGCGTCGGTACCAAGTCGCAGGGTGCGCCCGATGGGGTTTTGTCCGGGCCAGAGCCGCCGGGCAGCCAATTCGCTGAGGATGACGAAGCGCCCCAATTCGCCGGGCCGATTGGAACCCGCGGCCTATTGCCAGCGGAACGCCGAGTGTCTGAAAGTATTTCGGCTGCACCCACGTGTAGTAAAGAATCGCGTGCTTATTTCGGGTCGACGGTTGTTCCCCGTTAATTGAGGCGGCGGCTCTTCTCCCGCCGTTGTCGTCCGGTGCCCGAGCGCTGGTGATTGCGGTCACTCCGGGTAGCGCCGCGAGGCGGGCGTACCCAGCGCAACCACGCTGGCTGCTTCGATATCCATCCACGCCGGTTGGTCGAGCCAACGAGGATCGAGTCTAACATTCGATTGACAGGCTGAAGCCGCCGCCATCAGCGCCAGCAAACTGAGTTGCTTCAATGCACCCATAAAAGCGCCCAAGGTACCATAAAAGCGCCCCAATGTACCGGGGTCAGACACCTCTGCCTCCGATAGTTTAGCTCTAAGCGACTAAATTTTATAGGTGAAGAATGCATGCACGCCCTGCGAAAGCCGGCTTATCGACCGAATTCCGCGCTTTTACGTGTTATTTTCGGGCTCAAATTAGGATTTTGTGGCATCCCAAACATATGAAGGCAAATTGTAATTTATTAGAAAGCCGGCACAGACCTCGCCACTCGCTCCGAAACAATCTTCTAAACCACACTAAACCATTCTCTTGAGTTACATTACGCGCCGATTACAATCTCGGCTAATAGGTGCCAGAGGTGTCTGGCACCGAATTCGCATAGGCCTGATTTACATACGCGGACCTCAAACTGCGTTGTGGATTACCGCATGAGGTTTCTTGTCCCAATGCTGGTGTTCGGGCTGAACGCGCAGGAGCCGCGATTTGGCGTGCAAGCTCCGCTCGTCATCGTACCCGTGGCGGTTACGGATGCCAAAGGACGGTCCATCGACGAGTTGGATGCAAAGGATTTCGTAGTACTCGATAACGGCCGTCCGCAAAAGGCGACCCTGGATACGATGGCCACAGGTGTAGCGCCTATCGCACTCGTAATCGGCGTCCAGGCCTCCGGAATCTCGAAGGCTGTGTTAGACAAAGTGCGTAAGATCGGGGCGATGATTCAGCCCCTTGTCACCGGCGAACGTGGATGCGCCGCCGTGGTAGCGTTTTCAGAACGTATCGACTGGCTTCAGGAATGCTCCGCCGATGCCGACGCGATACCGGACGCACTGGAGCGGATTCGTCCCGGCGAAGAAAAAGGCGGACACATGCTTGACGCCGTCAATCAATCGATAGAGCGTCTAGGCAAACATCCAAATTCACGGCGGGTTCTGTTGTTGATTTCGGAATCGCGCGATCGCGGCAGTGAGACGGCACTCGATCAAGTTTTAGTGGCCGCGCAAAGAAGTGGAGTGACGGTATATGCGGCGACGTATTCTGCTTTTAAGACTGCCTGGACCACAAGAGCATCGGCGACAGGCGAAGCGCATCCACCGAAGGTTCCGAAAAATCCCAGTGAACAAACCGGTACCACCACGGGCGGCCCACCTGCCCGCGGTCCTGCGGGCTGTCCGGTTCCGCCGGTACCGGTTGCCGAACAGCGCGTCGACCTGCTTGGCGGCATCGGCGAATTAGTGCGGATGGGACAGACCAATACGACGCAAGCACTGACGCAGGCGACAGGAGGAGCGACCTTTCCGTTCACCCGGCTGAAGGGCCTGCAGGAAGCAATTGAAAAGCTGGGCGCCGACCTGAACTCGCAGTATGTGCTCACATTTGAGCCCGACAATCGCACCGCCGGATACCATAATCTCGAAATCAAGATCGGCGGTAGGGACTATTTGGTCCGGGCTCGCCCCGGCTATTGGGCCGGACTTCCCACGCCGTAGGTGTGGTCCAATCTAGTCAGAGAAAATTCAGCTATGAATCTGACACCGCTACTCACTCTGCACATAGATCTTCAGCCGCCAATCGATATGGGAGCCGTTTCCGGTGGCAAGCGCCTGATCTTGCATATCGCCGGCGGAACCTTCCAAGGCGCTCGGCTACAAGGCAAGGTTCTGCCCGGCGGCGGCGATTGGGTTTTGGCCGATGGCGAGGGAGTGTGGCGCCTTGACGTTCGACTTCTGCTGGAGACAGACGACGGGGCAAAAATTTACGTTCAGTATTTCGGCGTGCTAGTAGTGAATGAAAAAATACAGGCGGCCATGGCGTCGGGCGGCGCCACCGAATACGGAGATACTCATTTCATGATCCAACCCCGCTTTGAGACGAGCGATGCTCGCTATAGCTGGCTCAATCGTGCGGTGACTATAGGCGCAGGCCGCTTCGTCCCAAAAGCGGTGGAGTACCAAATATTCGAAGCCGTCAATTGATAGGGCGTTTCGATGTCCGTTTCGACGCTACCGGTGATAGAGTAAAGCGTTGTGAAATACATCGTTCGTATTTTTCTGCTGCTTCTCATCGTTGGTATTGCCGCTTATAACTACATCCCGGCAGTTCGAATTGCTACGTTCCGGGTGATTGGCCGAAGTCCGGGTTGTTCTCTAGAAGAGGCGCTGAAGGCCCCCGAAAATCTTCGGCTGCAGATCAAATATCGCGACGACATCACCAATGCGAGCAAGCTGCTGCAATCCGACCCGAAGGGGTTTCACCAATGGCAGACTCCGCGTGGCACGTACTGGGTTCCCGACGGCAGCGACTATGCGCTTCCCTTTAATCTTGGTGAGCAGCAACGTCAGATCTACGGGACTGGTGAGCAGGCAGTGAAGAGTGGAGATATCGTGCTCGATTGTGGCGCAAGCGTCGGTGTGTTCACGCGCGTGGCCCTGGACAATGGGGCGGGCAAAGTGATCGCTATTGAGCCTGCGCCCGAGAATGTCGAATGCCTGCGCCGTACTTTCGCGCCAGAGATTGCGGCCGGCCGTGTCATCGTTTATCCCAAAGGCGTGTGGGACAAGGAAGACACGCTTCCGATGAACATCAATCCGAAAAATTCCGCGTCGGACAGCTTCGTGCTTCATCCCAAAGAGGCGGTCAGCACGCAGCAACTGGCTCTCACTACGATCGACCATCTGGTGAACGAGCTGAAACTGGATCGAGTCGATTTCATCAAGATGGATATCGAAGGCTCGGAACTACGCGCCTTGGCTGGAGCTGCCGCCACCTTGACGAAATGGAAGCCGAGAATTTCGGTGGCTAGCTTCAACCAGGAAGATCATCCCGCGAAAATTCCACCGCTGATTTTATCTACCCGCCCCGACTATAAGATGTTCTGCGGACCCTGCGCCGAAGGCGACCACGCGATCCATCCGGATGTGCTCTATTTCCGCTAAGCTCGCGGCGATTCTGGCGCTGCTTACGAGTGGCTGCGTCAGGCACTATCCGGTGGATGGAATCGTACTCGGGGTCAACCGAAACACAAATACAATCCTGGTCTCGCATCGCGAAATCCCCCGCTACATGCCACCGATGGCGATGGAATTCAATGTTGGCAACGCGGCGTCGCTAGCCACTCTCGGCGCAGGCGATCACGTTCGCTTCGATCTGCAAGTTTCGCGAAACCGAGTGCTGGCGGCCAATCTGCATAGGCAGCAGGCAGACATCCCCGGAGTAGTGATTCCGCCGGCACCCGACAAGGTCGCGAACGGTCAGCTTGTTCCCGATTTCACGCTCATCGATCAAACGGACCAGCCCCTGAAGCTGTCCGATCTACGGGGCCGGGTGGTGGTTGTCGATTTTATATATACTCGCTGCCCTATGCCCAATGTCTGCCCCCGCCTGTCCGGAAATTTCGCCTATCTGCACCGCAAGCTGAGCGACCGCTTTCCCCACGACCTGGCGCTGCTTTCGATCACGCTCGATCCGCAGTACGATCGTCCTCCGATTCTGGCCGAGTACGCCCAACGATGGGGATCGCTGAACGGGGATTGGCGATTCCTGACGGGAAGCATTCCGGAAATTACTAAAGTCGCCGGCTATTTCGGGCTCATCTATTGGCCCGAGGAAGGCGTCATCACGCATACTTCGGCGACGGCTGTCATCGGACGCGACGGCAGGTTGGAGGGCCGCATCGAGGGCAGTTCATACCGCCCGGAACAATTGCGCGATTTGGTTCTCCGTAGCCTGTTACACTAATTCGCCAGGAGCCTACATGAAGTGTCCGCTAATAGCGTTGCTTTTAACGCTGACCGCTGGAGTGTCGTTCGGCCAGACAAAACCGCAGGATCTTTGCGTGCCCCCGCCCGCCGGAGTCGCGCCGTCTCTACCCGCCACCATCCTGAAGGGGCAGGGAATCGTCCATATGGCCATCACTACCTCAAACCCCAAGGCCCAGGAATTCTTCGATCAGGGGTTGGCGCAGTTGCATTCCTTTTGGGCAAATGAAGCGGAACGATCTTTCCTGCAGGCAGCGGCGCTCGATCCCGAAGCTCCCATGCCGTGGTGGGGTGTTGCCATGGTGGCGGCGGGCGATTACCGGCCACGATTTCAGATTGACCGGCTGAACGAAGTTTTCGGAAAGGATCCGCGTGTAGCCCCTAGCCGGGCAAACGCCGCCGCCGGGAAAGCCGTCTCCTTGAGCGAGGTTCCGGGCAAGGCGAGCGACCTGGAAAAGATGTACATCGCCGCGGTTGCCGGCCGCCGCTTACCGGGAGCCAAGAATGCAGACGACGCCTATATCGACGGTCTGCGGGCGATCGCCGCGAAATATCCGCAAGAGGTGGACGCTCGCACTTTTCTCGCTCTGCATTTAATGCGCGGTTATGTTTTGCCGCAACACACGCCACGCGCAGGAACGATGGAAGCTGTGGCGATTCTACGGCAATTGCTGATTGACGCACCCAACCACCCCGGTGTCCATCACTATGTGATCCACGGTTTTGAAGGGTCGTCGTTCGCCAAGGACGCCTGGACCAGCTGCCAGCGCTATTCTGAGCTGGTCACTAACATTCCCCATGCGCTGCACATGCCGGGACATATTTATTCGCAGACAGGCAAGTGGGACGAAGCCGCCAAAGCCTTCGACGCAGCCGCGGAAAACGAGTGGGGTTATATGAAGGCCGATTCGCTATATGGAACCGGGCACCATGGGCATAACGTGAACTATCTGGCGACAGCTTATTCCTTTCAAGGTAAATATCGAAAGGCGAAACAAGCCGCGCAGAGCTTGCTGGAGTTTAAGGAGAACCCGCGCGAACTGGCATCCGTGGACGGGTTCTATTCGGCCCACCGCCAAGGCTGGTTTGCGATGCTGCGGATCCTGGTGCAATCGGAATCATGGGACGAAATTTTGGAAGGGAAAACGCTTCCGGTGTATGAGCGGCCGCGGGAGATGGCGTGGCGATCCTGGGCTTTCGGGCTAGCGCATGCCGCGAATCGAAATCCGCTGGCCGCACAGCTTGACGCCAAAGCGATGGATGTCGCGCTTGCCGATTATGTGGTTCAGGCGAAGCATAAGGTGCCGCCGGAATTGACGGTCGCCCGCGGGGAGCTTGCCGGCCAGATTCAGATTGCATCCGGTAAGCTGCGGCGCGGTTTGCAAACCCTGGACAGGGCGTCTCAAGCGGAATGCAAACTGCTTTATACCGAGCCGCCTTTTTACCCTCGTCCAATAGCGGAAGCTATGGGTCGGATTGCGATGCATACAGGGAACTTAAAGGAAGCGAAGAATGCCTTCACTCGAGCCCTGGAGCAATATCCGGCGAGTGCTAAGTCAGCGGCTGGATTGCACGATATAGGACAGTAACTCTTGATGACCGGAGAATCTGTTCTGCGAATTATCGGCGGGGGGCCAGCCGGGTCGGCGGCGGCAATTTCGGCCCGCCAGATGGGAATTCCCGTCGAATTATTCGAGCAATCCAAGTTTCCCCGGCATAAGGTCTGCGGTGAGTTTCTCTCGCCCGAGATCGTGCCGGTTCTGCGGGAACTGGGAGTGTGGGACGAGTTTCTGGCTTTGCAGCCGGCGAGAATTTCAAGGCTCTTACTTTGCTTTGGATCCAGCGAAAAGTCCACTCGCCTGCCGGAGCCAGCCTACGGTTTAACGCGCTATCGCCTGGATCAACTACTGGCGAATGCGGCGATCGCAGTGGGAACGAATTGGCGGCAGGAACGGGCGGTGGTAGACGAGTCCCCCGGGACCGTGCTGGCCATCGGTCGGCGCGGATCTGCAAAACGAAGCCAAAGGCTCTTTGGATTCAAGGCGCATTATTCCGGCCCGGTAAGCGATGCGGTGGAGCTGTACTTTTTTTCCGGCTGCTATGTGGGAATCAATTGTGTGGAAGGACAATTAACCAATATCTGCGGGCTGGGGCCGGAAAATCTACTTCGAAGGTTTAACTTTCAGTTTGACGAGCTAACTGCTTCATCTCCCGCGTTATCTCGCCGTCTTGCTCCACTTACGCGAGCAATGGATTGGATTTCCACGGGCCCGCTGATTTTTCAGAATCACTTCAAGGATTCGTTCCCCGCATCGTTTTATCCGGCGGGTGATGCGTTGTCGTTTGTCGATCCATTCACCGGATCGGGGCTATTAGGGTCTATCAAGACAGGACGGATGGCGGGGCTTGCCGCAGCAGCCGGGACACCATCTAGCAGCTATCTTAAGCATTGCAATAAGATTTTGGGTCAACCATATGAAATTGCATCTCTTTGCCGCAGTGCCGCTGGAACAAAATGGATGGAATACTTGGCGCCCCTAATCCCGGCTCGAATGCTTTTCCAGTTGACACGTCCGGCCGGAAAAGAAAACCGGTGAGTACTCGGAGGAAGATACTCACCGGCCTCGGCGCGCGTCTCGTTGGGAAACGACGGGCCAACCGCAGGCTGCTCAAAACGTCTGTCTACGCGATGAGCTTCACCAAATTAAAAGACGTTTAGATTACACGGAAGGTTGCTTTTTGTAACACAATAAAAATGCGCAGGTTAGAAAATCACAGGTTTTCGATTCGATTATTCCACGAAACCGGCTCAATCGATCTTACTCCCCAGCCATAACAGGCGACACCGATTGCGAGCGCGGCGCAAACCGCTACAAACGCGTAGAAGAATTCCCCGGTTTTGACAACAATGAAGCCCGTCAGAAAAGGGGCTATCACCCCCGCCAAATTACCAAACATGTTTTGCAAGCCCGTCCACTTGCCGGCCGCCTGCCTTCCGGCGAGTGTCTGCGTGACGGCCCAAACGTTGGATGAAAACAATCCGAAGGATGCACCAGATGCTATTAAGAGCATCAAAGCTATGGTTCGATCGTTCACCAGCACCGCTGGAAGTAAAAAGATACACATTAGCCCTAAACCGCTCATGACGAAGGTCTTTCTTACGTGGTTGGGCGTGAACCCGTGGGCGATAAGGCGGTCTGAGGCCCAGCCCGAGATAATCGACGCGGCAGCCACCGCCCAAAAGACCAGAGAGCCAAACTGTCCCATCGCTTGCACCGAGTAATGCCGCTCCCGTTCCAGGTACCATGGCAGCCAAGTCAATAGAAAATACCAGGCGTAATTGGCGCAGAAAAGGCCACCAAAAGTTCCCCAAGCCGATTTTTCGCGCAATATGTCGGCGAAGCCAGGACCGTGGGAATCACTGCTGATCTTCGCCGCATCGGGCTCGGCGCGAACCGCTAAAATCCAGGGAATCAGCCACAGTAAGCTGCCGCCGCCGATGCCGATGAACATTCCGCGCCATCCGAATTTGCCGACGAGCGCCGCTCCCAGCATCAGGCCAAGAGCGGGGCCCAGCTTCGATCCGGCATCGATCAGCGAGTTCGCCGTCCCGCGCTCAGTCTCGCTAAAGCTCGTCACCAGGATTTTGGAGTAAGAAGGATAAGCGACAGATTCGGCGATTCCCAGAATGAGCCGAAAGCAGAGCAAGGTGATCAGGCCGCTGGAAAGCCCCGTGGCCGCCGTAGCCAATGACCACAAAACGAAGCCAACTGTGTAAACCCACAGAACATTGAAACGGTCGATCGCCCAACCGGCCACAACTTGAAAGAGCGCATAGGTCAAGAAAAAAGCCGAGAGCAGGAGTCCGATTTTCTGGGGATCTATTTCCAAGTCGCGGCTGACGGCCGTGGCGGCCACCGACAAATTCCCGCGATCGATATAGTTGATGCACACCGAGATTACGAGCAGGCTTAACAAAAGCCAGCGCGAGCCCCGGCCGGGCTTGACGGTAGTGGTGGTCAGCGTGGACAGCGACGCCATCGACAGCCACTCTATCCTTTCGCCGGGTACACGTGCAAATCCGCCTGGTGCGCTTTCAGTTCCTGGAATTTCGCTCAGTGAGAATAAACCTAACCCGTAGTATGATTTACGGCTTAGTAGTGAAACTGTCAGCGCGCCGATAGAGCTTACCCGTTGGCCGTTATGCCCGTTGAATTGTGACACAATCGTCCAGTGTCTTCCCGCATCGTTCGCGTGTTCAACATTCTTGTCGCGATCGCGCTGCTGTTACTCGCGGTGGCTACTTATTATTATGCGTGGCGGCCTTTGCCACAGGTGTCGGGCGATCTGCAAGCGCCGGTTTCCGGTCCGGCGACGATCACTCGCGATGCCCTTGGCATTCCTCATATTCAAGCCGCCAGCGTGGAAGACGCTATTTTCCTGCAAGGCTTCGTGACGGCCCAGGATCGAATGTTTCAGATGGATGGATTGCGCCGGTTTGCGGCTGGCGAGTTGTCGGAAATCATTGGCCCGGGCACCCTTGAGACCGACAAGGAATCGCGACGGCTGCGGATGCGCCGGATGGCCGAGGAACACGTTCGCACACTTCCCGAAGCCGATGCCAAAATGCTGGCTGCTTACGCCCGGGGAGTGAATTTCTGGATTGAGACCCACCGCGGAAATCTGCCGATCGAGTTCACCTTGTTGCGCTACGATCCGCGTCCTTGGAGTGCGGTGGACAGCATTCTCGCCGGTCTGCAAATGTATCGCAACCTGACAACATCGTGGAAGTCGGAAGTGGAAAAAGAGACGATGCTCGACGGCGGTGATCGAGCGAAGGTCTTGGAACTGTTTCCCTCCAGAACGGGTCAGGAAGTTCAACCGGGATCGAATGCGTGGGCTGTGGCGGGCGCGCATACGGCTTCGGGAAAACCGATTTTGGCGAACGATCCGCACTTGGAATTCGGTCTGGCGTCGGTCTGGTATCAGATTCACTTGAAGGCGCCGGATCTGGATGTGGAGGGCGTGTCGCTGCCCGGAGCGCCCGCGGTGATCGTGGGTCACAATCGCCGTATCGCCTGGGGAGTTACCAATCTTGAATTCGATGTGCAGGACCTTTATCAGGAGAAGTTCGATGTCCGCACGGGACGTTATGAATTTCAAGGAAAGCTGGAGCAGGCTCGATTGGAACGAGAGGTGATTCCGGTGAAGGGGCAGACGCCGGTGACCTTTGATAACTGGGTGACGCGGCATGGTCCCGTGATGGCTATTGAGAATGGCCGGGCTCTGGCTTTGCGCTGGACGGCGGCCGACCCGGGGAGCTTTCAGTTTCCTTTTCTGGAAATCAATCGCGCGGGAAGTTGGGACGAGTTCACCAAGGCTCTGTCGCGCTTTCCCGGGCCGGGACAGAACTTTGTGTACGCCGATGTGGATGGCAATATCGGCTACCATGCCACCGGACATCTTCCGATCCGCCGGACTTACGACGGCGATCTTCCGGTGGACGGCAGCTCGGGCCAAAACGAATGGGACGGATATATTCCCTTCGATCAGCTTCCGCAATCCTTCAATCCGCCAACCGGATTGATCGTCACGGCTAACCAGAACCCGTTCCCAGGGGAGTATGCGTATCGGGTGAGCGGCGGGTTCGCGATGCCGTATCGGTCCAATCAGATTCGCGCGTTACTCAAGGCGAAGAACGGCTGGAAGCCCGAGGATATGTTGGTAGTGCAGAAAGACGTCTATTCCAGCTTCTCGCAATCGCTGGCCAAGCATGTGGTGGCGGCATTCAATGCGAAGAAAGATACCAGCCAGAAGAATGCCGTCGATCTGTTGCGCAATTGGAATGGACAGATGGAGAAGGGAACTCCGCAACCCCTGATTGCGGCGTTGGTATTCCAGCAATTGCGTAAGGCCGTGGCCGGGCGCGCATCGCCGAAGCATGCCGCCGTGTACGAATATCAAATGGCTTCGCCGGTGATCGATCGTTTATTGCGGGAACGTCCGAAGGATTGGTTCGCCGATTGGGATCAGGTGCTGGTGAAAGCGTTAAACGATGCTATCGAAGAGGGACGGCATGTAAACGGCGGCAACGTCGGCAGCTGGGATTACGGAAAGTACAACGAGCTGACTATTCCAAATCCCGTGGTTTCGAAAATTCCGCTTGTTGGCCGGTATTTCAATATAGGTCCGATAGCGATGAGTGGATCGCCGACAACGGTGAAGCAGACGACGCGGAGGCTGGGTCCTTCGATGCGCTTTATCGCCGATCTGTCGAATTGGGAGCAATCGCTGAATAATCTGACGATCGGCGAGTCGGGACAAATTCTATCGGGGCATTATCGCGATCAATGGGATGCGTATTATGCCGGCAAGAGTTTTCCCTTACAGTTCGATAAGGTGGAAGCGAAGAGCGTTCTGAAAGTGTCGGTGAAGCCGTAAGTGTTTCTCTACCGGCGCCCCCGCGATGGCGAAATTGAGAAATTTATCGCGGCGCAGGCGGGACGGCCATTCTCTTATAAAGATATCGGTGCAACGCGCGACTGTCCGGCGCCCGCGGGTGCGACGGTGGACCATAATCGAATTCTTCTGGGCCATGGTGGCGCGGTGTATGACAAGGCGATCGACGCGCTGCGCCGGTGGCAGATGTTCGCGCTGACTTGGGTTACACTATGCTCGTCTGCAGCGCCGATAGAAATTGATTCCACTGTCGCGGTGATCGTGCGGCATTATGGATTCTGGTCGATGAATGCGGCGCGCATCGTTTATACCATCGAGGAGCCGGATCGTTTCGGCTTCGCTTACGGGACGCTGGGCGAACATGCCGAGGCGGGGGAAGAGCGCTTCTTAATCGAGCGCAATCCGGACGAGGATTCCATTTGGTATGACCTATACGCGTTCTCTACACCGAATGCGCTGCTGGCCCGGCTGGGCTATCCGTTAACCCGAGGTCTGCAAAAGCGCTTCGCCCGGGAGTCTCTGCAAGCTATGCGGAACGCCGCGCTGTAGGGACTTCTATACTGGTAAAAGATTACATGCAGCGCAGCATTCTGACCGCGCCAGTGCGCAAAATCGAGGGGAACTTGGCGGTCCCGTTCCAGGATCTCCTGGCTGTCGAGGAGCCGCTGGAAATTCGCATTGGAGAGCGAAGCGTTTCGATCACGATGCGCACTCCGGGCCACGACGCGGAACTCGCCGCCGGATTTCTGTTCAGCGAAGGGATTCTCACGGGCCACGACCAGATTCAAAGCATCGATACGATTGGGCCGCGGAATATTATCTCGGTCAGCTTGCGTGAGGATGTTGCGATGGATCTTGACCGGCTAGAGCGTCATTTTTACACGACATCGAGTTGCGGCGTGTGCGGCAAAGCATCGATCGAAGCCTTGCATGTCAGCGGATGCCCGTTCCTTCCGCAAGGCCTGATGCAGGTGTCCGCGGAAACGATTCATGCATTGCCCACGGCGCTACGATCCGCGCAGGCTGTGTTCGAGCGCACTGGTGGATTGCACGCCGCGGCGCTGTTTGACGCTTCGGGCAATTTGCTTAATTTGCGAGAAGACGTGGGCCGTCACAATGCCGTGGATAAACTGATTGGCGGCGAATTTCTTGCCGGCAAGACTCCGCTTGCGGAAAAGATAATACTGGTGAGCGGGCGCGCCAGCTTTGAGCTGGTACAGAAAACGGTAATGGCCGGGGTCCCAATATTGGCGGCGGTTAGCGCACCTTCGAGCCTAGCCGTGGAGACAGCGCGACGCTTCAATTTGACGCTGGCAGGCTTCGTCCGCGATGGACGATTCAATATTTATTCGGGCTTCGAGCGCATCGTCACACCAGGAAAGAACATATGAAATTGCGACTGCACGCGAATTCGATTCGTTTACGCTTGAGCCGGTGCGAAGTAGCGCAGCTAGGAGCGAATGGGAAGGTGGAAGAATTGGTGGCGTTCCCCGATGGCGGCACATTCGGTTTTTCCATCGCATCCACGGATGTTCCGAAAATCACGGCGAGTCTGGTGGACTCGCGAATTCTTCTTTCCGTTCCATGCGCGATGGCTAACGATTGGGTGGTCTCCGACCAGGTTGGACTTGAGGCACCCGGCATCTTGATTGAAAAGGATTTCCAGTGCCTGCATGAGGGAATCGCGGCCAAAGACGACTCGTTTCCAAATCCGCTGCAAGAGTCTTAACGCAGTTCGATGTAGTGCCTTCCGGCGTACAAGCGTGCGCCATCCTGCCCGGGAACAATCTGCAGCGGTCGCGGCAGAGTTGCAGCGGCATCTCGGGTTGACGTGCACTTGGCGATCTCCGATCCGGCTTGATTGTACAGCGAGAAAGTACCGGGTTTATCATCGCCGGCTGCCGGACGCTCCCAACCAAAGCCATAGCTGCCGACCGTGATTTTCTTCCCGCAAAGGGTGACATCGCCTTCGGTGACGATCATGCCGATATATTTCGCGATGATGTTTGACGAGTAGCCTGTTGTATCGATCAACGAAAAGATGGCGCGTTGTCCCCCCGGCGTGTGAACCAGAATCGCGTTGCGTTTAGCGGTGGGAATGGCGTTACCTTCCAGATAAAAATCTTTGGGAATGGCCGATTCGAACGGCTTACCGGTAATGGCTTCAAACGGTTTCTGCGCCAATACAAACTGTGGTAGCGCCAGCGATGCAAGGGCGAGACAGAGGTTGGCGCGGACGTTTTTCATGTGCCTAGTTTACGACAACCCTACACACTGGACGAGGTCAGTGCAGCGGCAGTGCAGTAAGGCTGCAAGCATCGTCTTTCGTGTTTCCAGACGGCGCATCTCTAGGGTGACTTCCTCCATCTTGACGCGCGCCAACTGCTGCCATCTCTCCGCCGCCGGCACGGATTTATCAAAGCCATGGAACAAACGGCGAATCTCGTCGAGTGTGAAACCGCTGGCCTGGGCAAGACGAAGAACGGCGACACGTTCGAGCGCCCGCGGACCGTACTGCCGGCGTCCGCTGATACGGGCGGGAGCGGGCAGGATCTCCAGCTTTTCGTAGTAGCGGATCGCGGATGCGGAAATGCCGCTTTGTTGTGCCAGCCGGCCGATGGTCATATTCACCTTGACTTAAAGCTTACTTGAAGTTGTAACTTCCATGTATGCGACTTCTCTTTGGTTTTCTTACCTTGTTAGCGGCGATGGCGGACCAACGCCCGCCGGTATTCGCTTGCGATCGTCTAGCCATCACGGCGGCGGAACGTCCCCGCTACAACAGCCTTCTGGGAAAACTTCGCTCCGCCGTACGCGAGAGCCAGGAAACGGAAAAGGGATATCGATTCCGTATCGATCAAGGCGTCCACACACTGACGGATACCGCCGAATGGATTTCGATGGAGCGCCGATGCTGTCCGTTCCTGAGCTTTGAACTGCGGATGGCGCCCGCCGGGAAGGATTTCTGGTTACTTGTGGAAGGTCCGGTGGGCGTGAAATCATTTCTAAACAGCGAACTGAAGTTTCAACCTCGCTGATCAGCCCGCGAGGGAGCCTTCATCGCCCGACGGCCCATAGAGAGACGGAATGGGGACGGCGTTCATGCGCAGGTACACCGTCAACTGGCCGCGATGGTGAACGTGATGATTCATGATCATGGATCGCCACACGGCAATTCTTGGCATGGTGAAAAGGGTCTTGTCGCCGGCGAGCAGCGACCAGGGCTTGCGCATTGTCTCGTCACTGGCGGCGTCCAAGGAAAACCGGACTTCGGCGCACTTTTTGTCGAACGCCTCAACCAGATTGGCTCTGGTGGAAGAAGGCGCCGGCCGTGGGGCCGCGCCTTCGGTGGGAGCGACATTAAACGAATCCCGTTCCAAAATATCCAGCGCCCAAGACATGATCTCGGCTGTGTGGTTCGCCAGGCTGCCCAGAGTCATGGATGTCTCATGGGGCTTGAAATCGAATTTATCGTCGGGGACGCGGGCCAAGGTTTTCCGCGTGGTGGCGATTTCCTGGTCGAATTCCCGTAAGAGTGGTTCAGCGATTCTCATCACCGGAATTGTACTGCATCGCACTCGCGGCTAATCGGGGGGAAGGCCGGTCTTGGCCATTTCGGCAAGACGCTCTAACCAGATCTGGTGCTGCTGTTGCATGCGATTGGGCATGAATAACTTTTGTAGTCTGGCCATGATTCCACTTTGCGTTTCTTCGGTGGTGACATGGCAGCCCGTCTCGGTTTTCTCAATCAACCAGGCGTGATAGGCATTGATGCCGAAAGCCTGTGAGTCCCAGGCCAAACTTTCATAGGGTTCAAACTCAAGCACGGTGGAGGCAATGTTTACGCCGAAGGTGTTCCAGCGAAATTGGGTACCGTACTTGAGATTTTTGTCGGGACCTTGCAGAACGACATCCTTGGAGTTGGGATACCATTCGGGCCATAGCGGAGCGCGGGCGAGCCAGGCCCAGACGACCGCGGGGGGAGCTTCCATGCTCAGCTCATTGACCACGTAGACCCCAGCGTCAGTGGGATCGTGTTCCGCGGGCCAGCGAATCATATCAGCCATAATTCTTCGATGATACGCCACGTTGAGGGACAGGGCGCAGATTTATGCGTGATAGATCACGAGCGACGCTCACGTATGAGTAATGGGGCAGACCAAATTCACCGTGGGGCGGGACAAGGGCGCCGACATTCCGATCGCTGACGACTCGGTAAGCCGTCTGCATGCCGAGTTGACCCTGGTGGACGGAGGGACCTTGTTCGTAACCGATTGCCGCAGCAGCAACGGAACTTTTCTGGTCCGGAACGGGGCATCGCGGCAGATTCAACAGGATACGTTTCTGCCAACCGATCAGGTGAAATTTGGCAGCGTGACGCTTTCTGTCGCTGACATCCTGGCGGTAATTCATAGCAAAGGGCCAAGGCAGGAGCAGCAGCAGCAAGCGCCTCAGCCTCACCAGCGACAGGCTTACGAGCAAAATCCGCCGGCCGAATACCTGATCCGCTGTTATTGCGGTGCGGTGAAACCGGCGCAGGGGCCATGTCCGAGCTGTCATCAATAGCCAACTATGAATCCACAACAACCTTTTCCGCCAGGTCCCCCGGGTCAAGCGCCAGCCGGTTATGGGCCGCCAGGATACGGCCCTCCCGGTTATGGTCCGCCGGGTAACGCACCAGCGGGCTATGCGCCGCCGCCGCCTTTGCCACCAATTCCGGCGCCCGCACCGGTAGCGGTGTCGCGCGGATTCTGGTCGATGCCGCATCGCTCACAAGTAATGGCGCTCTCGACGATGTTGGGAATCGGTTTCGTCGCGGCAGCCAGCGTGCTGCTCCACGGTCGCGCGGCCGTCCTGTTGCTTGATTACCCTTCGCAGCATTTCGTTTATCCATTGACCATTCAGAACGTGATGTGGATCATATTCTTTTTAGGTCTCGGCGAATTATTCGTCCGCTGGCGATCGGGTGTCCGGGAGAGTTCTTTCCTGGACGTTCACTATCTGCCGGAGGACGACCAAACGGTTTTGCAAATGCGCGATTTGGGGCCCATTCGCCGGGCGGTGGCCCAGCAATTCGATCGGGAGCACGGCTTTCTTCCGTCATTGATCAACTTGAGCATCCTGCAATTCCAGGCAAGCCGATCCGTCGATCAGACGGCCTCGGTGATGAACAGCAGCCTGGAACTGATTGCCCATCGGGTGGACCTGCGCTTTGGGATCGTGCGGTTCGTCGCCTGGCTGATTCCAACACTCGGTTTCATCGGTACGGTTTACGGTTTGGGCGCGTCGCTGGCCGAAGCGGGAGATCCCAATAAGGCGCTGGACATCAAGCAGGTGGCGGGGACGCTGGGCGTGGGATTCGATTGTACGATGGTTGCCCTGGCGCAGAGCGCGGTGCTGGTTTTCATCTTGCAATTGGTGCAAGAAAAGGAAGAGACCGCGGTGAATCTTGCCGGCGACTATACGCTGCGGCATTTGATTAACCGGCTTTACGCAGGGAAAGGGTAGTTGCGATGAAGCCCCGCAATCGCGAAGTAAATATCTTCAACATGTCCTTGCTGGACGTTCTTTGCGGTGCGTTGGGTGCGTTCTGTTTCATGATGCTGGTTCTGTTTCCATTCTGGAAGCCGGGCGGACCGAACGCCGTGGACGCCGAGAAAAAGGCCCAGGAACTGATGCAGCAGATGGAAGAGCTGAAAAAGGCGGTAGCAAATTCGCCGGGCGGGGGCGGGGATATCGCTCAGAAGCTGGGTCAACTGCAACAACGGATGCAGCAGCAACAAGGCGAATTGAACCGGGCGATGCGCGATCTGGAGGAATCTAAGCAGAAGGTGCAACAGCTGGAGATTCGCAATCCCATCGAGGTGATCGCAATGTGGCGCACGGCGAAACACGACGTCGACATATACCTGCAATCCAATTATGTGGGCGCGAACAAGCACCGGCCGGCGGATTTCGACCCTACAAAGAAGCAAGGGCAAACTTTTTTTGGTGAAGGCTACATCGATTGCTCCTCCGGCCCATGTTCGGATATCTGGACGATCCGCGATACTCCGGCCGGTGGCGAGATCAAAATTTACTATCGCTTTTTTCAAGCAAACGGCAATCCGGAACCGGTTTTGATATACGGGTACTTCCTGAACAATGGAGACTTTTACCGTTTGCCGATGGTGGAGATGAAGACGGAAAAAACAGGGGCGTTCCTGGGCACGATTTTCGTCAAAGCCGATTATAAGATCGAGTTCAAGCCGGCACCGGAGTACGCCGCCGCATACCAGAAGATGATCGATGCCGAGAAACAACCGCCGCCCCAAAAGTAGAAAGGATACGCAATGATTCGTTGTCAGGAAGGTCATTTTTTCGATCCGCAGGTGCATAGTTCTTGCCCCTGGTGCAACAAGCCTCTGGATTTTGGAGGACACGCGACAGGCCCGGACATGCCTGCGGGAAAGACAACGCCGCTGCGGGATCCGGGTATGCAAGCGCAGTCTAAACCCGCTGCCGGGGGAACACCTGCGGTAACGCCAGGCCTGTCGCCCGGGGCCACCAGGCGGATGGTTCACGAGGAGCTTGGAATGGACCCGGTGGTGGGGTGGTTGGTGTGCGTCGATGGTCCCGATCGGGGCCGCGATTATCGAATCCACTCGGAAAAGAATTTCATTGGACGGGCCCCTACGATGGACATCTGCATCGCCGGCGATGAAGCGATCTCGCGGGAAAAACATGCGACGCTTTCTTTCGAGCCGAAGAAACAGATCTTCTGGTTGCTGCCCGGTGAGGCGATGGGATTGGTTTACCTGAACAACGACGTGCTGTATTCGCCGGCGCAACTGAAAGCCCGCGACATTCTGGAATTGGGTAAGACGAAGCTGATGCTGGTTCCTTTTGTGGACGAGTCTTTCCGCTGGGAGAAATGAAGAGGACGCTCTCATGTCTGATGCTGGGAGCGGCGCTTGTAGCCGTCTCGATACCGGGTCACGCCCAACGTATGGCGATTAGCCAGGTTCGCGCTGAACCGGCCAATTTTACGGTGTATCTGGACGCGATAGGCGAAGATGGCAAGACACCGCTAGCCGTTGCTGGTCCGGCCGCGTTGCGGGCGACGTATGGGAAGAAAAATTTGGTGGTTGAGGGTCTGGCGCCGTTTCGCGAGGGCGTGGGATACATCGTTCTAGTGGATGTATCGGCGTCTTTGGGGCCGGTAGAGTTCAAACAAGTGCGGGAAGCTCTGCAAGCCTTTACGGCCGGCTTGCGGGATGTCGACCGGATGGCTCTGATCCGGTTTGGCGACGACTCGCGGGTTCTTTCCGACTTCACGGCAAGCAAGGATTTACTGCAGGCGAAGCTAAAAGAATTACGTCCCGCCGATTCCCGGACGGCATTTCATCTCGCCCTGAAGCAGGGACTGGAACTGGGACGCCGACTGGATGGAAGCCTGCCCATCCGGCGGGCGATTGTCGTGTTGACGGACGGAAAAGACGAAGGCAGCGGGATCACGATTGAGGATGTGCTGGGAGACGTGCGGAAAAATCGGACACCGGTTTACGCGATCGGTTTTAGCCGACTCCCGGCGCCGGAGAAAACGCGCTATTTCGATGTGTTGCGACGCCTGGCAACGGAATCCGGCGGAGAATTCTTCCCTATTAAACAGGGTGCGCCGATAGGAGTGGCATATGACGCTACCAAGGCGGCGATCACTAGAGTTTACGTGGCGAAAGTTGGCGGTGGCGAGGCTTTGGAGGACGGGCGAGCCGCTCGGCTGCAAGTAACGCTGACGGCTGGAGACCGAGTGTTAACCGACGGATTGGACGTACGGGTTCCACCAGCCGTGGACGTTCCGAAAGGCAAGCCGCTGACGGCGAAGGTCCCGCCCCAGGCATGGTATTTGCGATTGCCGCTTTGGGCGTATTCCGCGCTGGGCACAGGAATTTTTCTGACGATTTTCATAGCCGCGATTGTGCTGCGCCGTAAACCGACTGGCATGCCAACCCCTGAACCGCTGCCGGCGCCACAGCGCTTAAACCGGCCGGAGGCTCTGACGCTGGTGGAGAAAGTAACACTGGAACCGCCGCCGATCCTGGTAAAGCTGGTGGTGGTTCGCGGGCAGAAGCCTGGCGCCACTTTCGATCTGACAGTGAGACAGAAGGCAGTGGTGGGCCACGCCCCGAGCAGCGATTTGACACTTCCGCTGGAGCTTACAATGTCGCCCCAACACTTCGAACTCCTGCGGGCCGATGAGCGGCTGGCGATTCGGGATCTGGGATCGGGGCAGGGAACGTCGATCAACGGCGTTCCGATCCACAGCATCTACCCGGTTTGTGACGGAGACACGATTACCGCTGGAGCTACGGTCCTGCGGATTGTAACGCCACGGCTATGAGCTACGCCTTTGGAAACGCCCAACACATCGGACTGAGGAAACAACAGCAAGATGCTTTCGCTTTCTCAGACCCCAACGATGCGGCCTTTCTGGCGCACGGTGGTTTCGCCGTAATCCTGGCCGACGGCATGGGTGGGATGGAACATGGCGACGTCGCCAGCCGCAGCGCCGCCAAGGCTTTTCTAAGCGCTTACGAAGCCAAGCGGCCCGAAGAATCGATTGGGTCCGCGCTGGACCGGGCATTGCTTGCGGCGAATACAGCAGTCTGCGATCTGATCCGGCAATTCCGCACAACCGAGATTGGCACAACCCTAATCGCGGCGGTGATTCACGGCAATCAATTGGAATGGATCTCGGCTGGCGACAGCGCAATTTTTATATATCGCGAGGGCGAATTCATTTTGCTAACGGCGAGCCATACATATGCCCGCGAGTTGGATGACAAGGTGGCGCAAGGGTTACTGTCGCGCGAGGCAGCGTTGGCGCATCCTGAACGAGAGTCTTTGACAAGCTATGTGGGGATGCCAAAGTTGCGGCACATCGATCGCAACGCGCGGCCGTTCGCAATGGGTGACGACGATTGTGTCTTGCTGGCAAGCGACGGTCTTTTCAAAACTCTGAGCGAACCGGAGATGGCCGGGGCGATGCGTGGAACGTTGCAGCAAAGATGCGAAGCACTGGTGGCGACGACAATCGCCAAGGAGCGGGAACATCAAGACAATGTGACCACGGTTGCGGTGGCGATTCGCGAGCAGTTGGCGCTGGCGGAATTTGTTCCGTATGTTGCCGATCATCCGGCCCCAACGTTGCCGCCGCTATCGGCGCGGATTCCGGCGCGCAGCGGCAAATTGCTGTGGTTAATGATGCTGCTGGTGTTGACTACGGGCTTGGGCAGTTACTTCTGGCACTTGCATCAGATCCCTCAGCCAGCGCCGCCAAGACCGCGAGTGGAAACCGGAAGTAAACGCTATGAACTCGATAAGCTGCCGCCAACCGGACCGCGAGATAAGCCGGTAGAGCCATCGCCGATAGACCCACGGGAGGCGAAGTGAGATCCGCGCTGCTTGTAGTCTTGGTGGCTGCTCTTTCCGCCGCCGAAGTTCCCGTCCAGCAAATGAAGCAAAACACCGTTCTGGTGCTGACGGTGGAGGAACGGAGCAACGGACATGAGTTGGAACGGCGCAGTGGTCATGGCAGCGGCGTGATCGTCGATGACCGTCACGTGGTGACAAACTGGCACGTCTGTTGTGGTTCCGAGGCGGAGAAGACCGAGAATCCGACGACGACGAAACTAGCCGTGGCGACATCGAAGGACAACATCGTCGAAGCCAAAGTTCTGTGGAGTTCGATGACGAAAGATCTGGCCGTGCTGGAACTCGGTAAGGCTTTGCCGCATGCTTCCATAGCCTTTGCGGGCCGCAAGCTGGTGCACGATGGACAATCGGTGTGGGCTATCGGATTTCCTGGCGCAGCCAACCGCATCGCCGACGAAGAGGGCGAATTCATTCCCAGCCTGACCCAGGGCATTATCGGCAAGTTCTTCAACGGTAAAGTGGGACGTGACCTGCCATCGATCCGTTTGGTGCAGACCACGGCCGCCGTGAATCCCGGCAACTCCGGCGGACCATTGTTTGACGATTGCGGCAACGTGATCGGGATCAATCGCGCGAAGGCGCTGGTAATGGTGACTACCCCGGACGGGCGTGCCATTCGAGTCCCCGAAGCGGACGGAATCAACTGGGCGGTGGAAGCGGACGAATTACTTCCTGAGCTGGATCAACTGAAGATCAAATACAGCGTGGCGGCCGCATCGTGCGCGCTGCAAGTACCGGTGCCCCAGACGCCGGTATCGGCGATGCCCAGTTGGGTGTTGCCGGTGCAGGTGGGTACGGCGATACTGGCGCTGGCATCGGTTGGGTTGGCAATGAATCGGCGGGTAAGGCAGACGGTGAGCCGGCGTTTAAGTTCCATCGGCCATCCGCAGCAATGGCAGCCGCCTGTCACGCCAGCGCCAGCGCCGGTTCTACGTGGAATTTCCGGTTACTACGCTGGACAATCGATTCCACTGGAAGATCGCCCGTGGGTTCTGGGGCGCGATAAGCAGGTATCGAATCTGGTGTTCCCGGCGGAGACCGGCCATGTTTCGAAGCGGCACTGCCAGGTAAGCTATCAACGAACGACGGGAAAAATTTTGCTTGAAGATACATGGTCAAGCAATGGGACGTTTCTCTCTTCCGGGGAACAGCTGGCGGCGGGGCGGCCGCGGGAACTGCGACCCGGCGATCGCTTTTATCTGGGCAACACGGACACCACATTTGAAATCAATTCAGGAGCCCACTGATGGCCTTCATGACCAGCATTTATTGCGACCGGGGAGGGCGCGAATACAACCAGGATCGGGCGCACTTTCAGATCACGGAGGCGTTTGGATGCTGGGTGCTGGCTGACGGACTGGGCGGTATGGGCGGGGGAGAAATTGCGTCGGAGCTGGCGGTAGGGGCCATTTTCGCCTTCTTCGGAGCGCACGCGGAATGTTCGGCTGCCGCTTTACACACTTACCTGGAAGCGGCGAATCGCGCAGTGGAAGAAGGCCAGCGGGAAAATCCACAAGCTGGATCGATGCGAACCACGGCAGTGATTTTACTGGCCGATCAGGACCAGGCGATCTGGGGCCATGTGGGAGATTCCCGCTTGTATTTCTTTTCCAGCGGCCGCATCGCCCACCAGACCTTGGACCATAGCGTTCCCCAATCGCTGGTGGATGCGGGACAACTGACGCCCGATGAAATACGCTTTCACGAAGACCGCAACCGGCTGCTAAAAAGTATCGGCGGACGCGGCGATCTGGGCGCAAGCGTCGAAGACAAGCCACGGCAGATCTCCAAAGGCGATGCATTTCTGCTGGCGAGCGATGGCTTCTGGGAACACGTGACGGAGGCCGAGATGGAAGTGGAGTTGGCGAAAGCGCTAACCCCGGAGACGTGGATTGCGGGGATGTTGACACGCTTGCGAGCGCGGGCCGAACCGGACCACGACAACTGCTCAGCCATCGCGATTCTGGTGAACTGACATGGCAGTGAATCCAATGAATCTCTGCATGGGCTGCATGGGCGAATCGATTGGCGCGCCGGTTTGCCCGAATTGCGGATGGCAGGAAGGGTCACAGGCGGAATCGCCGCTGTACCTGCCGCCACGTTCGATTCTTAACGGCGAATTTCTGGTTGGGCGGGTGTTAGGGCATGGCGGATTTGGGATCACATATCTTGGCTGGGATATCAATCTGGCGCGCCGGGTGGCGGTGAAGGAATACTTCCCAAGCGGCGTGGCGATCCGTAATACGGGCACGCCCCAAGTTGTGCCGTACAGCGCGAACATGAAGAAGGACTACGATTGGGGGCTGGAAAAATATCTGGATGAAGCCCGCGTCGTGGCGCAGTTTCACAATCACCCGGGGATTGTATCGGTCCAACGGTTCTTTCAGGCAAATGGCACCGCCTATCTGATCATGGAATATCTGGAAGGCATGACCTTCGAGAAATTACTGGAACGGCGCGGCGGAAAAATCACGTGGGAAACCGGCCTGCAGGTGATGATGCCGGTTATGGATGCGCTGCGCGAAGTGCATAAGGCGGGCATCCTGCATCGCGATATCAGTCCCGACAACGTTTATCTATCGAAGGGCGGACAAATTAAGGTTCTGGATTTTGGCGCGGCGCGGAATGCGATGGGGCAGCAGAGCAAGAACTGGTCCATCATTTTGAAGGAAGGCTACGCACCGGAAGAGCAATATCGCAGCAAAGGGAATCAGGGTCCGTGGACGGATGTTTACGCGGTGGCGGCCACTTTATACCGGGCCGTTACCGGTGAGGTTCCGCCAGCCGCCTTGGATAGACAGAAGAAAGACGAACTGGTGGGCCCGCGCGCGCTGGGTGTCGTGATGTCGGCGGATAATGAAGCGATTCTCTTGCAGGCATTGGCGGTGAATGCCGAGCATCGTTTCCCCGACATGGGGGCTTTGCAACGGGCGCTGATGAATCCTGGCGCGCCTGTGTTGACGCAGCCACCAGTGGTGGTGAGGCCGCAACCGCAGCCGCAACCAATAGGCGATCTGAATCAGTTGCAGCTGCCGCAACCGCTAAAGACCAAGGACAGCGCCGACCCTTCGAAGCTGCCGATACCCGGCTGGCTGATCGCGATTATCTCCATCATGCTACTGGGATCGGTGGCGTTCTTCGCCAGTAAGGGCAGGGGTCCGGTGGTGAAATCGTTTACCGCGCAGCCTGCGGCGGTGACGCAGGGCGAAGAGACCACGCTCTCCTGGACGGTGGAGAATGCGACGGAAGTGGAGATCGATAGCGGAATCGGAAAGCAGCCGGCCGTAGGCAAGGTCACGATCCGGCCAACGGTGAATAGCACGTATCGCCTGGTGGCAAAGGCTTCGTCGGGCTCGCCCGCGGAGAGCTCCGTACAAGTAACCGTGAAGGCGCCACCGCCATCTCCGGCCGCTGAAATCACGAGTTTCGGCGCCAGCCCGCCGGCCATTAAAGTGGGACAATCCACAGTTTTGTCGTGGTCTGTTCGAAACGCGGTGGAGGTGTCGATTAACGGAACGAAAGTAAATGCGTCGGGAACCGCTGAGGTGAAGCCCACGACCGCGTCGAACTATACGATTCGCGCGAAAGGGGCAGACGGGGCGGTCCGCGAAAGCACCGTCTCGATCACAATAGCGGACTCGCCGACGCCCACCGCGCCGCAGATCGTTCGTTTCGAATTCGCCGCGTCCACTGTGCCGATGGGCGGAAGGACGCAGTTGTTCTGGTCGGTCCGTAACGCCACCAGCGTGGAGATCACCGGCCTGGGTCAAGTGAAATCAGAGGGGACATTCAACACGAATCCGCTGAAGCAAAATACGTGGGCAAAGATTGTGGCGAAGGGTCCGGGCGGCGTTGCCAACGGATCGGCGCAGGTGAATGTGGTGACGCCGAATCCGATTCCGCTTCCGGAATTTCGCATCGTCAGCTTTACGGCCGATCCCCGGGCGGTTCGTCAGGGCCAGCAGACGCGTTTAATGTGGTCGGTGATTGGGGCAACCAATGTGTCCATTGATCCGATATATGGCAAGGTAAATCCCAGCGGGCAGACGAGTCTGTATCCGCAGTCGAGTGAGCGCTTCGTCCTGACGGCGATTGACGCCACCGGCCGGCAACTGACGGCCGAGGTCAACGTAGTGGTGGGGGGCCCGCCGCCTCCCGATCCGACACCTGGGGCTTCGTGGCCAGTGGAGCATGATCACGACGGCGCAATCAAGCTAAATAACAATCAGCCATGGCGCTATTGCAGTGGCACGCTCAGCGTAACCGGCGGGCATCTGCGGTTTCAATCGCAGGTCGGCGATGGCTTCGATGTGCCGCTATCGTCGGTGCTGGAGACGCGCGTGAACCGCATCAACGTTCACGGATATCGCGCGTTTCACGTGAAGCTGCGCGGCGGGGGAAATTACAATTTCGTGCCCAAGGGCAATGTGGATGCGATCGTGACGGCGATAATTCAGGCTGGCGGACAGTAAGTTCAAACCACCATCGACGGGGGCTGTCGAATCTCCATACAGCCTTTGCCGGTGGGCAGTATTTTGCCGGGATTGAGGCGGCCTGTGGGATCGAACAGACGCTTGAAGCGACCGATCATTTCGAGCGAGTCGGCTGTGAACAGATGCGCCATCAGTTCCTTTTTCTCCATCCCGATGCCATGCTCACCCGTGATGGATCCGCCCACCGAGATGCAGTAGCGCAGAATATCCTCGCCTGCCTGTTGGGCGCGCCGCAGTTCATCGGGTTTCCGAAAATCGAAGAGGATGATGGGATGCAGGTTGCCGTCGCCGGCGTGAAAAATATTGCTGATGGTGAGCCCGTACTTCTCGGACACGTGCTGGATGTGGGCCAGCGTGGACGCCACTTTGGTACGCGGGACGACGCCGTCCTGCACGTAATATGACGGGCTGACCCGGCCAACCGCCCCGAATGCGTTCTTGCGGCCTTTCCACAAAAGGTCGCGTTCTTCGGTGGAACGGGCGACACGAATCTCCCGCGCGCGGCAGAGCGTGCACGCTTCACGGATCTGCTCCACTTGTTCCTCCACCGCTTCTCGCGCACCTTCCAGTTCAATTAATAAGACGGCCGAGGCGTCCAGCGGATACCCGGCATGCGTCGCCTCCTCCACCATTCGCAGCATGACGCCATCCAGCATCTCCACTGCAACGGGCGTGATCGCACGCGCTGTGATTTCCGTTACCGTGCGCCCACAATCCTCCACCGATTCAAAGATCGCGAGCATGGTCTTCACCATTTCCGGCTGGCGCATCACGCGAAGGACAATTTTCGTGATCAACGCCATGGTCCCTTCCGAACCGACCAGCAGACCGGTGAGATCGAGACCGCCTTGATCCTGGGCCTTGCCGCCGGTCTGAATGATGCTTCCGTCGGGCAACACCGCTTCGAGGCCTAGCACGTGATTGGTCGTGACCCCATAGGCCAGCGTGTGTGGACCCCCGGAGTTTTCGGCTACGTTCCCGCCGATAGTACAAGCGCGCTGGCTGGAAGGGTCGGGTGCAAAAAAGTAGCCCTGCGCCTGAACGGCTAGCGTGACATCCAAGTTGACTACGCCGGGCTCGACTGTGACGCACTCATTGGCAAGGTCGACTTCAAGGATGCGATTCATCCGTGAGAATCCCACCATGATGCCACCCGACGCTGCAATGGAGCCGCCACTTAGCCCGGTGCCGGCGCCGCGCCCGACAAGCGGAATCTCATGTTCAAGGGCAATCTTCACGATGGCGGCTACGTCCTCGGTGGATCGCGGGAAGACGACGATGTCGGGGCGCCCTTTGTCGACGCCGCCATCGTACTCATAGAGGGTAAGATCTTCGCGATTGTGGAGGTACCCGCGGGGGCCAAGAAGTTTCGCAAATTGCTCGACGATCGCCGGCATCATAGCAGGCTGGTTACTTGTTTCAGGGTTTCCGGTTCCGTCCAGTTGCGCGGGCCGATGACCTTCATGACCACTTTTCCTTGGGCATCGATGATGTATGTTTCAGGATATTTGAAGGTGCCGAAATCGGAGCTAATATTTGCCGATGGATCCAGGGCGGTGAGGAATGAGGGATGCAGGCGCCCGAGAAAGCGCTTGTAGGCCGCTTCGTTTTTGTCGACGCTGATTCCCAGAACCACAACGCCCGATGACTTCAGTTGCTTCGTTAATTGATCGAGCGAAGGGGCCTCTTCGACACAGGGCGCGCACCAGGAAGCCCAAAAATTGACCATAAGGTAACGTCCGCCGAAGTTCGTAGGGGTAATGATTCTGCCGTCGTCGGTCTTGATGGAAAACGATGGGGCTTTGTCGCCCGCCTCGATCACCGTTTCCTTGCTGGTATCGGCGACCAACCAGACCAGCGCCACAATCAGGATCGCCATTGAGCCCAGCAGCAGGCCATTGATCTGTTTGCTTGTCATCGTCGTGTTTTTAATTTTAGAGTATCTAAGAAGCCTTCGCGGGCATCCAACTTCTGGACATGCTAATTACACGTAAAGTAGAATTTTCGGCGTCGCATGTTTGCGCCCGGCCGGAGTTGTCGGAGGCTGACAATCGGGCGATTTACGGTCTTGCGGCAAATCCAAATGGACACGGCCATAATTACGTGTTGGAAGTGACTTTAGAGGGCGAACCCGACGGTGTGACGGGCATGGTTTTCGATCTGAAGGAACTGAAAGATATTTTGAATCGCGACGTAGTAGAGCCGATGGATCACCGTTTTTTGAACCGCGAAGTGGCTCCTTTCGACCGTGTAGTGCCTACGGTGGAAAATGTTGCGATTGAGATCTGGACACGGCTTGCTCCGAGCTTCTCCGGTCCGCCAGCCAAGCTGCGGAACATTCGGCTATACGAGACCAGCGATCTTTTTGTGGATTACGACGGGAGTGGCGCATGATTCGGTTAACCAGGGCGTATACGTTTTCCGCGTCGCACCGGCTCCACGTGGCGGAGTATTCCGAGGAGCGGAACGATGCCGTGTTCGGGAAATGTAACAACCCCTATGGGCATGGCCATAACTACATCTTGGAAGTGACGGTGACGGGTTCAGTGGATTCGCAAGATGGCCGGGTGATGAACGTGGCGAAGCTGGACGATTTATTACGGAATGAGATTTTGCCGCGCTACGACCACCGGAATTTGAATCTGGATGTAGCGGGCTTTGCCACAGTGGTGCCGACCACGGAAAATCTCGCGGTGGAGATTCGGCGGTCCTTGGATGATGCATGGCCTTCCGATTTCCCGCGGCTGGAAAGAATACGCATCCGTGAGACTGACAGAAACATCTTTGATCTGAATTGAAACTTATGAAGACGAACAAAGCGGTTGTGGAGATGCAAAGCCCGCGAAAAGAATCCGGCGATATCTCTGAGAACATGCGGGCAATTCTGAAGTCGCTTGGCGAAGATCCGACCCGCGACGGCCTGCTACGTACTCCGGAGCGTGCAGACAAAGCATTGCGCTTTTTGACCAGTGGTTACGAAACAAAGTTAGAGGACATGATCAATGGCGCGATCTTCGACGTGAAGACCGACGGCATGGTGATTGTGAAGGATATCGAGTTTTACAGCATGTGCGAGCATCATGTCCTGCCATTCTTCGGTAAGATGCACGTGGGTTATCTGCCAGAGAATAAGGTGATCGGGCTGAGCAAAATTCCCCGGATTGTCGACATGTATGCCCGCCGGTTGCAGGTGCAAGAGCGTCTTACGCAGCAAGTTGCCGACGCTATTTCCGGCATCGTCGGCGCGCGGGGCGTGGGAGTGATCTGCGAAGCCAGACACTTTTGCATGATGATGCGCGGGGTGGAAAAACAGCATTCCGGGACTATCACGAGCGCGATGCTGGGTGACTTCAGGAATCGCAAAGAAACGCGCGACGAGTTTTTATCACTGGTGGCCCACAGGGTTTGAATTGCGTGAATTGGTTAGTTAACGAAGAAGTAGCGGGTTAAATGAAAAAATACTGGGGCTGCGAAGCAAAGAGAATCGGCGCGATCAAGTACCCCGCCGTGACCGACGATGAGAGTGCCGTAGTCTTTTACACCCCGGTCGCGCTTGATCGCCGACATCGTTAGATCACCAGCAAAACCAACCAGCGTCGTTATGAGGCAGATGATCGAGGCCTGCCACCAGAGGAACGGCGTCGCCCAATAGAGCGCGGTCCCGATAGCCGAAGCGCTGAGAATTCCGCCCACGAATCCTTCTACCGTTTTACTTGGACTTACTTTGGGCGCGATCGGTGTGCGGCCGAAGAGTTTTCCCCAGACGTATTGCAGAATGTCGCTGGCCTCCACGATGATGATCAGATAAAACACGAGATTGACAGGATGTTTCGGGTATCCGGGCACCTTCAGCGTAAGAAGGGCCGGCGTATAGCTGAGGCAGTACGTGCAAATCATCAGGCCCCAATGAATCCTGGATGTGCGTTCCAAAAATTGTTCGGTGTGCCCGGCGATGGCGTAGTAGATGGGGATAAAGAGGAATGCATAAACGGGAATCAGAATGCTGAATATGCCATACCAGCCGAGGGCGATCATCACATACTGGAGCAGTGTGAACAGAAATAAACTCCAAAACAGTGTTCGATGACGGGCTGGATTGGCGGGGGTGACGGTGATGAATTCGCGCAACGCGACGAATGAAAAGATTCCAAACATCACGATTAGTCCCGTCTGCTGAAAGACGCAGGCGAGGGCAAAGACGGCCAGCAGGACCCACCAGGTAAGCATACGCGTGTTCATATTGGAGACCGTCGCGCGAGCTTTATCCGACTTGGCTGTGAAGCGCAGAATCAGGCCGGCAACGGTGCCCAGCAGGAATAGGGAACTGACGATGAAGAGTAACCGCTGCAGCGTAAGATCGCCCAGAAAACCCATTACGAAGGTCTACCCTTTAGTTCGCAAAGCGCGGTTCTGGCCCGGGCAAGAAAATCTTCTTTTGATTCATCCCGCCGATTGTGCAGGGGTGCTCCAAACACAACGCGGGTAAGCGCGGGTAGCGGTATGAACTCACCTTTGGGCAAGATGCGATTGAGGTTTCCAAGGTAAACGGGGACCAACGGAAGAAGCGGACGCAGACAACTCAGATGATAGATGCCGCTCTTGAAGGGCAGGATTTCATCGCCCAAATTACGCGTCCCTTCGGGAAACAAGATCAACGAACTGCCCTGATCAATGGCTTGAAGCAGCGGATCGAGAATTCTGCGGGCGCCGAATCCCGCGCGATCCACAAGGACGGCGTTGAATAACCGGGCTGACAAAAAACGGCGAATGGGACCATTCCCCCAGTAATCCTTCGATGCAACAGGCCGGGTCCGCGCGCGGCGGGCGCTTGGCAAGGCAGACCAGAGAATAACGAAATCGAGATGGCTCGAGTGATTGGCGTAGTAGATTTGCTGCGCTCCGATGAGCTCAGCAGTCCAGGTGACATGCGCAGCTAGTCCAACGCGCACTGCGGCGGCGATCGCCGAAGCGGTGAGGTGCGCATTTTTCATAGCGCTCGCACGTGCCTGGCGGCGTAGGTCCGCAACAATTCCACCCAGCTCCAGCGGAGCACGATCTGCGGGCGGGCACGTTGAATTTTCGCGATCGCATCTTCGGGTGTTGTGGCGATGCCGGAGTCAAGCAGATAAGCGGCAATGATCCCCGCGCTGCGCGAGTATCCAAGCGCACAGTGCACGAAGACAGGACCCTGAGCCGTCTGCTGTTTGAGATATGCGACACCCGCTTCCAGTTGCTCCATTGTGGGCACTGTCAGATCGAGAAACTGGATATTGCAATAGTTGTCATTTCGGAGCCGGGGCCACTCGGAAAGCTCGGGCGTCGCATCCAATACGGAGACGTCCGGTCCCACTCGCCGGGCGGATAAATACGAACCCAAGAGTATCCCTGGAACAACTTCCGCGATTGCGGGATTTCGACGCTGATAGATCGCCAGAGAAATAAATTTCGAGCCAAGCACCGGCGCCAGCAGAATTCTGGCGGGCCAGGAGAGCCGTCCTTTCCACTTTTGAAAACTGGCTGGCCCTACACCGCTGTAAGCCAGGGCGAAAATCGCGAGCGATGACGCGGGCCATAGGAACAATGCGCCCCGAGGCCAGCGGGCGATGGCGGCGAACAACATTAGCCCGGCAAACGAAGCGTACATTGGACCCAGCTTGCGGTGATATGGCTCGCGAAAGAAGAGCGGCGACGGATGATGCATGGGGAACAGATAGATTGCCAGTATCGCCAACGCGAGGCCGCCAGCGATATCTATAATCTGGTGCTGATAGGTGAGTACGGCAGAAAGAGCGATGATACAGAACCATAAGCGCAGCGCGGCGCGCGCCCAGCCACGAAGCAGGCGGCCATAGGGTTCCCAGACGATAAAACAGAATGCGATGTGCAGCGAAGGAAGCGTATTAAAGGGCTCATCCAGGCGAAGCCAATCGAGGATCCAACCATACACGCCCGTCATCGGCGGCCGTACAAATGCCAGCTTTAAGGGAAACAGCAGAAAGCAGATTCCCGCGGCCACGATAGCGAAAATAATGCGGCTGACCAGCACTCGCAGTTCATGACGGGTGCGGCAGAAGAAGGGCGAAGCCGCGTAAAACAAGTTCATGGAAAGGTATGGCAGCATCATCGACGGGACGAATGGAATGCCTTGTTCCCAATCCCAAGCGAAGGTGCCGACGGCAGGGCGCTGCGCCGTATACCAATTGCACAATCCGTAAACGAGAAAGAAAAAAGGGACGATAAAGAGGGTCCAAGCCGCGGAGCGCGCAAAGGAAACTTCAGTTTGTGGGGCCTTCTCACTCATTGCGTCGAGCTAAGGACACGGTGAAGATGCCGTCGTCGTCAGTGAGCATTTCCACCTTATCGAAACCGGCGCGGCGGACCAATTCATCCATTTCCGATTGAGCCCGGCAGCGCATGATCCAGGGCTTCCCCTGGCGATTGTCCAACACGCGGGCGATCATTTCCAGCTGCGGGTGCCAAGGTTGGTTGGTGTAGATCAGGCAGCCGTTCTTCGGTATCACCGACGCAATTCCGCGGAGGGCGGTGCGCACCATTTTGTTATCGGGAAAGAGTTCAAACAATCCGGAAACGATTGCCAGATTCGGGGCGGGGTTGAGGCTGTTGTAAGAATCGCGGTCGAAGGCGTCAGCCTGAACGCAGCTGATGTTGGAGACGCCCAGTTGCTGGGCCAGAAGGCGCGTGGCTTCGACATGCGCAGGATCGAAATCGCGCAGAACGGCGGAAGTTTCGGCGTTTCCTAAGCGCTGCATCGTTTCCAAAACATAGCGTCCATGCCCGCTGGCGACATCCAGAATATTCACCGGCTTTCTGTCGCGGCCCAAGCGATCAATCGCCGATGTCAGCAGCCGCTCAAGATTTACTTTGCGCTGGCGGATGCCATTCCAACCGGGGCTCGCCAGGTAAATTCGATCAATCATGCGGCCGAGCGGCGTGGTCCCTTTCGCCGCGTTGCGATAGATATGGTCCAATGATTCGCCGGAATCGAAACCGCTCTTCCAACCGATACCGACGCCATGCGAAAGACGCCCGATCGTCTTCAGGAAAACACGTTGCGCGCCAAACGCCCAGCGAGCCGGGGAGTAAGGGGGTAGAGGGTTTCGCAGCTGTTCGTAGCGTGCTTGATTGGCTTCGCTGGGCGGCAGTATGGCCGCTGTTTCGGCAAATTCTCGGACAATAAATTCGCGCGCCTTCGCAATGGGTTGCTGGCGATCGGTTTCGTGAAACAGGTCGTGAAAGAATTCCGGATACAGCTTGAATTCCTTGCGTGCCGAGCCCAGTTTCTCGCAGAAGTCGCGCTGCGGCGGCACTTCGACCACCCAATCCTTGCCGGATGCCAGAATCAGCGTGGGCACACGAATGGACGACGCGTTCGCCAGCAATCGAGTAGCGGCGTCGTGCATGCCGATGAGAATATTTACAGCAATGGCTCGTGTAATAAGCGGATCGTTTCGGTAGGCATCCTGCTCGGCCGGGTCGTGCGTAAGCATCGATGGCTTCACATAACTTTGGACGAAGCTCTTCTTCCTGACGATGCTCAGCGCTCGCAATCCTTGCATAGCCAGTGGGACATAAAGCTTTACGCGCAAGGCCGGGCCACCAAGGACAAGACAGCGTATGGGCGGAGCGTAATCAAGAACCCAAGTGGCCGCGATTACCGCGCCAACACTATGACCGATGATGGCCATGCTCTCGATCGGAATTTTGTACTCATCCGAAATATGGGCGATAAAGGCGTCGCAATCGCTCACAAAGCGGCCGAAACTGGCGGCGAAACCGCGATCGCCAGGCGAGCGCCCATGGCCGCGCGCATCCCAGGCAAAAATTGAATAATCCTGCATCGCCAGCAGGTCCACCATCTCCTGAAAACGCCCCGAGTGCTCATGTCCGCGATGGAAGAGGACGACGGCTCGCTTGGGCTTTTCCGGCGGGCGGCCAAGTTGCTTACCGGGCAACTTCGGGGGCGGCGGGGGTAAGAGCCAGGCTCGGTAAAAGAGGCGCACGCCGTCTTTGGCGGAGAACTCATGCTCCGTAGCGGGGCGATTAGCGGGCGGTGCGGGCACTGCTGGGGGAGCCATGCGCATCCTCCTGTGAGGGGCGGCTCAGTTGCCGGAGAGAATGCCCAAGGCGGCGGGAAATGGTGACAACTGTTCCGAAGGCGATCAGGATCAGCCCGGCGAGAATCGCGTAAACGTGATCGGACAAAAGCGATTCCATCGCCGCGATCAGGCAGGCAAGGGCGAGAGCAAACATCCGGTGAGGCTTGGCCATGGGACCCGAAAAATCCTGCGCCAAACCAAGCGACGCGCCGAGTACTCGAGTGTATGCGGAAAGCAGAGCGAGCACGGCGGTAATCCAGCCAAGCTCACGGCCCCAGGCGATGCCGGCGATGGAATAGCCAGCCGGGGCGAGGATGAGAACGTCGGAAATACGGTCGGGAAAATCGTTGTAAACTTCGCCGGCGGGAGAGCCGAAGCCGCCTTCGATAGCCACCATCCCGTCCAGCAGATTGCAGAGTAGCCGAAGCTGAATGCATCCGGCAGCCACTAGAAAGAGGGCGGCACGTTGCAGGTTACTGGCCTGAGAAGTGAGGTAGAAACAGAATCCTGCCGTGGCCGCGAACGCAACGCTGATTAACGAGATGTGGTTCGGTTGAACCCTGAGGCGAATCAACAAACCGGCGGTTGCCTTCGCCCAGCGCGTGTTTCGTGATTGTAGCGGCCGGCGGACCACACTGCGCATGCGAGTCACTATAACAGAACATGCGCAAAGCAACCTGTGAAGCGGTCACTGTATTGTCAGGCTATTCGGCGATGTGCTGGCGGAAGACGGCGGCTACGGTCTCGTACCATTGTTTCCACTCCGAGTCGTGCCACTGGCGCGATGTGGCAAGATCGGGTTTACAGGTTACCTGGCCGACCAGAAATGCCCACAAGATTTTTCTCTGCTGAAAATTGAGTTCACGGCCCTGAACGTAACCGGCCAGCAATCCTGCATTGAAGCCATCCTGCGCTTCTCGCCAGGGTCGATCGTCAAAGGCATTCGTCAACATGGGCGTCTGCCAGAAGTAGCGAGCCACCACATGGCCTTGCCTGCGATCCGCGCCCATCACAGCCCCCAATGAGAAGCCTATTGCCGTGCGTTCCCGAGGGTGCCCGTCTACATATCCCGCGCCGAGACGAAACCAATGATTCACCACTTCGCCGCAAATGACAGGAGGGAATTCGTCCGCGCCGATGCCCTGCATCCATAGTTCGCCAAGGCTAGCCATGGCATGGGGCACGCTCAGCTTGCAGGGGATTTGATCCAGATACGTTGCATAGTTCGGCTCATCGGGGATTCGATACTTCAAACGTTCCATATCACCTCATCCAGAACAAACGGAATCGCGAAAGGAATTTTGCGCGGCGCTCGCTATAATGTCTCTCGCGGCGCTATCCAGCTCCGCAAGGAGCGTCTATGTCAGACAGGCCACCGGCCGAACCGCTTGAGCGTATCCAATGCCAGTGGTGCCAGAGCATGAACGAGAAGAACTCGCTATCCTGCTGGGCCTGCGGCGCGCCGTTGGATGTTCGCAATCTGGTTAGTGAATCGGGCTGGCGGGAGGCACCGCGGATTCGGGATATGACGAAGGTCCAGTTCAGCTCCAGCACTTGCCAAGTGGAAGGGGAGATCGTTCCGGTTGCCGAGATCAATGTTGGACCGGGCGATTCTATTTTCTTCGAACATCATGTGATGCTCTGGAAAGATGAAAGCGTTCCGTTGACGGTAATGTCTTTATCCGGTGGATTGAAGCGGGCATTCGCTGGAATGCCGTTCATCATCAGCGTCGCCACGGGTCCTGGGCGCATCGCCTTTTCCCGTGATGCCACAGGCGAGTTGGTGCTGCTCCCTCTGCATCCAGGGATGGAACTGGACGTTCGCGAACATGCATTCCTTCTGGCCTCCCATCAGATCGGTTACGACTTCATACGGGTTAAAGGACTGACCAATATCCTCTTCGGCGGTCAAGGCATGTACATGGATCGGTTCATCACCACGGGCGCGCCTGGGCTGCTAATCCTGCACGGTTACGGGAATGTTTTCGAGCGGCGGCTGGCGCCGGGCGAGAGCATTATGGTGGAACCCGGTGCGTTTCTCTACAAAGATTCATCGGTCACGATGCAGGTTGAATTCCAGCAGTTGACTACCGGCTTTTTCGGCGGGAACCGGATGAGTTTGGCGAGGATGACCGGGCCCGGCCGCCTTGGAATACAGTCGATGTATATGCATCACAAGACGGATTAGAGGAGCCCTATGTTTTGCGTTAATTGTGGGACTCAAATGCGCGAGGGCGCTAACTTCTGCCCGTCATGCGGCGCTAATGCCGGGCCGAAGGCGATTGTTCCGGCGATGCCGGTACCGGCGGAACCAGAGGTGGTGCAACAGGTGCGTCATCTGTCGCAGGCTCGGGTAGAACATTCCGCGCCACGACCCGCGCAGTGTCCATGGTGTAACGCGATAGTCGACGCACGCTTGCCCAGTTGCCCGCGCTGCGGAGCCACGATGGAAGTACCGCAGGGCGCCGGGCAATCGGGATGGGGCCAGTTGCCGGGCCGCAAAGATATGGCGAAGCTGCAGTTCGGCGACTCGTTCTGCCAGATTGAGGGAACCTACGTTCCGGTGGCCGACATGAACCTCTCGCCGCAAGATAGCGTCTACTTCGCGCATCATGTTCTGCTCTGGAAGGATGCGCAAGTGGCCATCACGACCATGCCGTTGAAGGGCGCATGGAAGCGCCTGTTCGCGGGCATGCCGTTGATCATGACACAGGCGCAAGGGCCGGGACACATCGCTTTTTCGCGAGACGAGCCCGGTGAGTTGATCGCGCTGCCGTTGCAACCGGGGCAGGCGATCGATGTGAAGGAGCATCTGTTTCTTGCCGCGTCGGGACCGGTGCAATACGATTGGTTTTCAACCGATGTCTGGTTCACAACGCGCAATGGCGATGAGACGGAAACGCACTATCCCATTGGGATGTTCATGGACCGATTTTTTGCTCCACAAGTACCGGGCCTGCTGTTGCTGCATGCCGGCGGCAATACATTCGTGCGCGAGCTCGGTCCCGGGGAAACGATCCTGGTGAAGCCAACGGCGCTGATCTTTAAAGAGCCGACAGTCCAGATGCACTTGCATTTCGAGCGGCCAAGCACGGGATTTTCCAGTTTTTGGACATCCTGGGGGAACCGCTATTTGTGGCTGCGGCTGATCGGTCCAGGCCGAGTCGCCATTCAATCGGTATTTACCCACATCGAAGGGGAGTCTCGCTCGATGACACGCTTTTCGCGGGCCACCGAAGTGCAGTGGTAAGCCGATTCGCGAGTTACGTTACGCGGTAACTATTTTTCAAAACGGTTGTATATGATGGCGAGAGGGAACTTTCGCCATGAACATCGGAGACCTCTGGCAAGATGTGCGCCACGGTGCGCGGATTTTGCGGCTCAATCCTGGATTTGCATGCGTGGCCATTGCCTCCCTTGGGCTGGGAATTGGGGCCAATGCGGCAATCTTTCAGTTGCTGGATGCCGTGGGATTGCGGAGCCTGCCGGTTCAAAATCCACAGCAACTGGCGGAGATCCGCATAGTCGGCGGCAACAAGGGATTCGGTCTGGTCAACGGCGCCTATAGCGAATTGACACGCCCGCTTTGGGAGCAATTACGCGATCACCACGAAGGCTTTTCCGGCGTATTTGCCTGGAAACCGGACGCTTTCCGCGTAGGCACGGGGGAATCGGCACGACGCAGGCAGGGGCTGAATGTAAGTGGCGAATTCTTTACAGTCCTGGGCGTTCTGCCCTATCGCGGGCGGTTGTTGCTTCCCGTGGATGAAGCAAACGCGTGCCCGGCAACACGAGCAATCGTCAGCTACGCATATTGGCAGAGTCAGATGGGTGGACGGGAATTGAGCTCCGCTAGCAAGCTGATGTTGGACGGTCATCTGGTGGAAGTGATTGGCGTGACACCTCCGGAATTTTTCGGACTGGCGGTGGGGGAGAGCTTTGAAATCGCGATCCCATTTTGCCGTCCCAAGGAGATGCGCCGCGACCAGTTCGAGCTCTCGGTAATTGGCCGTTTACAGGGCGGGTGGAAGCTACCACAGGCGACTGCTCGTCTGGACGCTAGCAGCCCCGGTATCTTCGAAGCAACCGCTCCGGCGGGATATGCGGCGAAGAGCATCGAGCGGTATAAGGAGTCGAGGCTAGCGGCGTACCCGGCGGCGCAGGGCGTAAGTTGGCTGCGGCAATCCTACCAATCGTCATTGTGGCTGCTGCTGGCGATCACGGGGATGGTGTTGTTGATCGCTTGCGCGAATCTGGCGAGTTTGATGCTGGCACGAGCAAGCACGCGAGAGCGGGAGATAGCGGTGCGGTTGGCGTTGGGCGCATCACGAGTTCGTCTGATCAGGCAACTGCTGGTGGAAAGCGCGCTGTTGGCAGGGCTCGGTGCTGCCGCCGGACTTGTGCTGGCCCAAGGGCTGAGCCGCATTCTAGTGTGGTCCATTTCAAGTGAAAACGACGCCGTGCATTTAGCCGTTGGGCTCGATTGGCGGGTGCTTCTATTTGCCGCGGCAGTTACGGCGGTGACTTGCGTGGTGTTTGGGGCTGTGCCAGCCTTACGAGCTTCCGCCATCGACCCCGGTACAGCGATGAAGGCGGGTGGACGTGGGATGACCGGCAGCCGGGAGCGTTTCTCACTCCAGAGGTTGATTGTGGTGACGCAGATTTCACTATCGACGATGTTGCTTGTCGGCGCGCTGTTATTCGTTCGCAGTTTCTGGAATCTGGTTCGTTTCGACCCTGGGATGCGGGAGGCGGGCATCACCATTGCGTTCATTGGATTTGAGGATAACCACATCGTTCCGGAACGCCGGAGCGAATGTAGACGAACGCTATGGAGTGAGATCCGCGCGGTTCCGGGCGTGCTTGATTGCGCGACGACTACGAATCCTCCACTGGTGGGAGGCAGTTGGACACATGGAATACAGGTTGGCGCTACGGAAGGTTCGTCGAAATTTACTTGGGTGAGTCCAACATATTTTCAAACGATGGGGATTCCGCTGTTGGGCGGCAGGGAATTTAAAGACAGTGATACGGCGTCGTCGCCCCGGGTGGCCATCGTCAATAAAGCTTTCGCCCGGCAGTTTGCAGCCGGCGCGAGCCCGATCGGAAAGACTCTGCGAACCAGCCCCGAGCCGCAATATCCGGAGACTATCTATGAGATTGTCGGAGTGATTCCGGACACGCAGTACAACAATCTGCGCGATAGCATTCCGGCGATGGCTTTTGCGCCCGATTCTCAACTACCCGACCCGCAAGCCTATACGGCGATCATGATTCACTCTGATTTGAATCCTCTAATGGTGATGAATATGGTGAAGCACACCCTTGCCGGGAACCACCCGAACATGATCATGGAGCTGCGTGATTTTCAGGGAATGGTGCGCGGAGGCTTGCTACGTGAGCGGCTTATGGCAATGCTGGCAGGTTTCTTTGGTTTGCTGGCGGCGGTGCTGGCGACCATCGGGCTCTACGGAGTGATTGCATACATGGTTTCCAAACGTCGCAACGAGATTGGGGTGCGCGTCGCGCTAGGTGCCGGGCGAACGCAGATTGTGGCAATGGTGATGCGCGAAGCGGGCCGCATGCTGTTGATCGGGGTGACTGTGGGAACGGCGATGGCGTTAGCGGCGGGACGCGGCATCCGCTCCGTACTGTTTGGACTAGAGCCGTACGATCCGTGGACCTTGTTTATAGCGGCTGGGCTGCTGGCGGCGATCGCGGCGATTGCGAGTTTTCTGCCGGCGCGGCGCGCATCAATGCTCGATCCAATGGCTGCGCTCCGATCGGAGTAGGCCGGCGTGGTAGCATCCTAGGGTGGTCGATTTTGAGGCGCCTGGCGTCGTTACCAAGCTCCTGAACGAATGGCAACAGGGGGATCCCGGCTCCTTCGAGAAGCTGTCTAAGCTAATCTATTCGGAGCTCCACCGGATTGCCGAGAAGTATCTGCGCCAATCGCCCAATGGGACGCTGCAGCCGACGGCTTTGGTGCATGAAGCTTATATCCGGCTTACCAATCAGAGCGATACGTACAATGGCCGAAAGCATTTCTACGCCTTAGCCGCACAGGTGATGCGCCAAGTGTTGGTGGACCGTTCTCGCGCTCAATGTTCAGCCAAGCGCGGCGGTGGAGCGCTGCCGGTGGAACTGGATACCGATCGCGATGGAGCGCCCAACCAGATTGAGGATTTCCTGATTTTAGATCAGGCACTGACTAGTCTGGCGAAAGACAATCCGCGTTTGGCGCAGATTATCGAACTCCACTATTTCGGGGGGTTGAGCGGACTGGAAATCGCGGAGCTGCTGAATATCTCGGCGTCCACGGTGAGCCGGGACCAGCGGCTGGCGGAAGCAATTCTGAAGCGCTCGCTTTCCAAGCCCGAATAAGCGTGCAACATTGCGCGCTTTTTTCCGTTTGTCTTGCCGGAGAAGCGCGTATACACTGGACCCTGCGAAATGGATACCAATCCGGACGTTGCCCCTGTCTTCCACGCCGTCATCGATCTAGATGCCGCCGATCGAGCAAAGTATTACGCCGAACACGCCGTCGCGCCTGAGCTGCAACGTGAAGTGGAGGCGTTGCTTTCCTTCGATCAAGCGGAAGTAAATCCTCTGCATGGAATCGTTCAACAGGCGGTAGGGGCGAGTTTCGGGGCGTCCGATGAGCCTTGGGTTAAAGGACGTTGCGGTCCGTATAAATTGCTGCGATCCATAGGGCGCGGCGGTATGGGCTTTGTTTATCTGGCCGAACGCGTTGACGGAGAGATGCGGCAACAGGTAGCGATAAAGATGCTCCGTCTGGGCATGGACGGCATCCAGGCGCGCCAGCTTTTCCTGCAAGAGCGGCAAATTCTGGCGAATCTCTCGCACCCAAATATTACCCATCTGGTGGATGCCGGCCATCGCGACGACGGACAGCCTTATCTGGCGATGGAATATGTCGATGGTGAACCGATCGATAAGTATTGCGAACTGTTACCGATCAGGCAGCGGGTGGAGCTATTGCTGGAAGTATGCGCGGCGGTGGATTACGCGCATCAGAATCTAATCGCCCATCGCGACCTTAAACCCAGCAATATTCTGGTCGGTGACGACGGCCGGCCGAAGCTACTGGACTTCGGGATTGCCAAGTTCATGGACGAAGCCAGTGACATGACGGGGAATGGAGAACGGCGGCTTACCCCGACATATGCGAGTCCGGAACAGATCCGCGGCGAAGCGGTGGGTACTGCCACTGACATTTACTCGCTGGGTGCGATTCTTTACCGGCTGCTTGCTGGCGTGGAACCATTTCAAGTTACAGGGTCAATGACGCCGTCGCAACTAGCCCTGGCGATTTGCGAGAAGCCCGTTACGCGCCCAAGTGAACTGAATCCCGAGGTGGATAAGGATTTGAACGCCATCGTTTTAAAAGCGATGCGTAAAGAACCAGTAGAGCGATACGCCACCGCCGGCAAATTTGCAGCCGACTTGCGGGCGTGGCTTGATCATCGCCCCGTTCGGGCGCGCCAAGGCAATTGGTGGTATGTCGCCCGTCGTAGTCTGCGGAGGCACTGGGTGCCCGCCACCGCGGTTGGGATTGCGATCGTGACTCTGGCCGCCGGATTGCTGATCACGCTGCATGAGCGGGATATCGAGAGGCGGCGTTTTGAGGCCGTGCGTCAGCTAGCCAACAAATTACTGAAAGTGGAAGGAAGCATCGATAACTTGCCCGGGTCGACGGAAGCGCGCGAGCGGATCGTAAAAATCGCGCTCGAATATCTGGAGCAATTGTCGAACGAGTCGGGTAACGATGTTGCACTGAAGTCGGAGTTGGCGTTGGCATATCGCAAGGTGGCTAATATTCAAGGTGGTTTCCGCAGAACAAACCTCGGAAGGCCGGCCGATGCACAGATTAGTTTGCGGAAAGCGGAAGCTTTGTTTCGCGATGCATGGAAGGCAGCTCCGGCCAGCGAGCCGGTTCTACGAGACTTGATCTCTACCGTAGAGACACAATCGCGCATCGACTACGGGCAACGGAACGAAAAGGATCTGGAAGTAAGGCTAGGCGACCTTGAGCGGCTGATGCCGAAGTATGAGCAAATCGCCCCGGATAATCCCGAGCGGTGGGACTTTCTAAGCACCATCTTCGACTCGCTCGCGATAGGACTGAATCATGTGCAGCAGCCGGAAAAAGCGCGGAAATATAGTGAACAGTCGGTACAGTATCAGAAGAAATTAGTGGCGGTGCAGCCTACGCTTGGGAATCGTGGAAATCTATCGACGTCATTGTCCTCCTATGCCCGAATATTGCGCGCGGACGGCGATCTGGACGGGGCGCTGGCAGCCCTCAAGCAGGACGTGTCGATTCTGGAAGAGATTTCAAAAGACCAAAAAAAGGACGTCCGGATAACTTTGAATCTTGCGGCGTCGTACTCCACCATGGCGGACGTTGTTGGCGAAGAGGATCGGATTGTAAGCCTCGGGCAATATGACGCGGCGCAAGGTTGGTACGAGCGATCGTTGCAATACGGCCGCGAGTTGGGTTTGCTGGATCCGCGGGAAGTTCAGGTGCGTTACAACACGGCGGCGGCAGCACTGAAATATGGAAACATCCTGCGGCACAAAGACCCGCGCAGGGCGCTGCTTATCTATGACGAATCAATTGAGTTGTTGCGTGGAATGCCGGCGAAGGCGGCCAGCCGGGATTTACCGCTGATGATCGTATTGGCTGAATCGACCTTCCCATTGCGGAAAGTAGGGCGGTTCCAGGAAGCGAAGAAACGGCTTGCCGAATCGAAGGCGATTGTAGAAAGTTATAAAGCAGCACACCAGGAATCGCCTGGCATGTTGCTGGAAGCCATTTCGAGGGCCGAGGCCGATCAAGCGCTGACGGAAGGCAAATTCGCCGAAGCCGCTGCCATCCATCTCGCCTGGCTTGAGAAGATTCAGTATGGCGGAGATTCGGTGGAGAGGGTTCTGCGAAATGCGCTGCTACTAGCACGTCGCTTGCACCTTATGGCTGCAGCCTATGCCAAGGCGGGCAAGACGCAAGAATCTGCAAAAGCCGAAGCCAAACGGCGAGAGGTCTTGAAATTTTGGCGGGCCCGGCCGGCAAGTAAGAAGTTCATTACCGACTATGAAGCGGCGGGCGGAACTTAGCTGGGAAGCTCATCTATCGATTTCGGCTCTACGCCCACGCGCGAATTCATCCGATGTCGAAACTGCGAAGACATCGCGTAAGCTTTTTGACGGGCTCGCATGACGTTGCCCAAGGGGCGATGAGCGGCTAAGCCATGAAACGGATTGAACGAGAGCAATTCATCGACGAATACCTGTCGTTCGGGGCTATAAGCATTTTGCGGCTTTACAACTATCTTGCCCACCGTGACATAGGGGCTCTCTTCTTCCGGCCATTCGACCGACGCGTCTTCAACGGGAGTTTTCGCAAGATCGGTACACAGTTGTACCTTGACGTCCCATTCGGCCGTGTCGGTCTTGAAAAGAGCGACAATGGCATCACGAAGCGCCGAATAATTGTCTCCGATTTTTAAGTGCTTGTCCGTCAAATCCTTCAAATTGGCGGATGCGGGCGAGAAGCAGATTTTTGCGATGTAATTGCCGTAGCGTAGCGGCGCAACGCTATAGAAAGTCTCACCCAGAATATGCGTTTCCGGGTGCCCGAAGCCTTTCAGTTGCGAGCTTTCCTGGCCCACCGATTCCAGCACGGTCTCTGCCAGGCGGGCTGTCGTCGAAACAACCTGCTTCAACGTTTGGGAATCCGTAACGTGATCTTCCAGCTGTTGTAACTGCTTTAAGAATCCCGCCGCATCCGGGGCCTGAAAGGCTTTCGCATTCACGAAGACGAAATCTTGGGTGGTTTCGCTTTCGTGGCCCGACAGCATGGGGACGCCTTCGATACCGAGTACCTTGGTCGCCAACCCGCGCGGAGTAGAAATGCTATCGGGCAACATATCGCCCGGGTTGGTGGAGAATCGCATGATCACGGCATAGGAAGCAGGCTTACTAAACAGCCCTTGACTGAGCGCTTCCGGCAGCCCGGTATTAATAGTAAGTTCGCCCCTCAAAAGCCCGTGGCTCTTCGCATGGACAGGCCGCGCAGTGTGACGAGCGCGATCCCCGATGGTCTCGGAGATGTGCCGCATCGTGGCCGCGAGCTCGTCAAAAACTTGTTCTTCGTTGGGTCGAATGGTCTCGACGGATTCTGTATACGGGAGGTAGGTGGGAGGCATTAAAAGCTACAGGTGTGGCGCGGTACGGAGATTCCGGACCGCGTCTCATTAGGTTTGGGTTCGGCTATGTTGGGGGGTTATACGCGATTCCCAAAGAACAGCCAGAGGATCAAGAGCACAAGAAGCAGCCCTCCGATCCCACCGCCGACTCGGGGTCCACCGTAGTAAAACCCACCGCCACCGCCCACAAGAAGTAGCACAATCAAAACAATCAGGATCAGGCTCATGCACTAGGCATAAGCACGCTTCGTGCCATAAGCTTGAGCGGCGCACTTCAGGTTTTGGGAGCGGCCGGGCAATAGCGGGGAAGAGCATACGAAGAAACGAGATCTTCGTATTTGAGGGACCGTCGCGGAGCCCCCTACCCGCAAGTGTGGCAACATAGCCATTTTTTACAATGCTGAAAATTCTGCATTACAAAGAAAACGCAAGCTAAACGATTTGCGATGAATTGCCTGTTGTCGCATCTGCACAGACTCGCGCGGTGCCGGGGCGAATTCAGAGCAACCTAGGCGAGGTTTTTTGCATAGATCCTATAAGTCTTATAACGCTTCATTCGCATAAACTGCAGCGTGCGATTCATGGTTCGGTTGTCTTCGACAACCCGGGAGGCCTCAGCTTCGGTGTACCCCAGCTTCATCATGTCGCGAATCAATCGCACGTATAGATGAGCGGCGATGCTGGTTTCGCGATACTCTTCCAAGACGCCTAGCGCCAGAATGCGACCGCTTTTCAAGTGCCGCTTGTGATATAGGATCTTCAATAATCCGGTGGGGAATAGCGATCCCTTGGCATGTCGTAACGGCTCGTTAATATCGGGGATCGCCAAGCCGAAGGCCACCGGTTTTCCCGCCACGTCGACGACCATGGCCCAATCTGGAATCAGGATCGGCTTAAGCTGATATGCTAAGCGGCGAAATTCTTTGAGACCCATCGGCGCCGCCCCCGAATTCCCTTGCCAGGCAGTGTTGTAGATATGCCAGATGGAATCTACGTCCTGGGCATATCGATTGGGCTGCATGGTTCGAATTGTGAAATCGGGGGTGGGCAGAAGACGTACGGCGCGCGCGAGATTCTTAAGCGCCTTATCAGACTCTGCTATCGTCATGCGATACGCATACAGATCGCGCGTCTTTTCTAATCCAGCCGCCGTAAATAACCCTTCGTAGTATGGCGGATTGTAGGTCGTCATCACCCGCGGAGGAGAATCAAAGCCAATGACCAGCAACCCGGCTTCGTAATTGATGGAAGGGTTCAACGGCCCTTCGATACTCTTCATCTGCCGGGACGATAGCCAAAACGCAGCCGCTTCGAACAACGCATCGGCGACTGCCTGGGAATGAATCGATTCGAAAAACCGAAGGTTCCGATCGCTCGATTGAGGGCGGCATTCGCGTCCCGATCGATGATGGCAGCTATCCGCTCGCACACGTCGGAGCCGGATATTGCCAGGAAGCAACACATCTCGGCATGTTCGAAAAACGGGTTACGCGATGGATCCAGAGTCTCTCGCTGCTCGAAGCGAAGAGGTGGAACCCAGTTACGGTCGTCTCGATATAGCCGGTAAGGAAATTCGATGAACGCTTTTTTATCGGACCTGCTTACCACCGGCTTAATCAGTACGGGCTGATTCACCAGATCAACGTAGCATGCGAAAACCACTGTCCCGCGACGATCCCTCGGTTCGAATCGTGGCAGAATGAATAAATCCTTCATGTGTCTAAGCCCGTCGGAGCGCCTGATTGCGTACTATTTCGTGTACGTAAGTATCATTGCGCCGTTTATGATGGAGCGCCCACTCTGGGGATTCGCGGTCTGTTTCGCGGTTGCGCTCGTCGTGCTGTTGACACTGTTTTCGCTCACGAAGGTTCCTTCCAGGATTCGCGATTGGGCACCACTCAGCTACACTCTGCTGGCCTATCGCCAGATGGACTGGTTTACGCCCACCGTCCGTGACTATCACTTGGAAAAAGGATGGATCTTGTGGGATCGATATCTGCTGGATCAGATTGGTTTCCGCGCGGCCATAGAAGGCGTGGGTGGGCTGATTCCCGGTTATCTTGAGCTTTGTTACGTGCTCTTATACATCGCCGCGCCGGTATCTGTGGTTACCATCCTGGTTTTGCGCCGCCGGGATCAGCTAGACCGGTTCTGGATCGGATATCTGGTAGGGACCTTGGGAGCTTATGCACTCTTTCCGTTTTTCCCTTCCGATCCACCCCGCCGCGTGTTTCCGGGGGCCGATCTGTCCCAGTTCCAAGGTGTAATTCGGCAGGTCAATCTTTGGTTGACCGGACACTACGGCATCCATTCCAGTGTTTTCCCGAGCGCCCACGTTTCGGCCGCGTTCGCTGCCGTGTGGTCCTTGCTGTTGATCCTGCCCAATTACCGGTGGATCGGCTATACGATGCTGGCATACGCAATTTCGGTGGGGGTATCGGTAGTGTACGGGCGCTATCACTATGCGGCCGACGTAGTAGCGGGAGTGGGAATCAGTCTGCTGGCGGCGCTGGCAACTTGGCTCGCCGGAAAGGGCTCTCCGAGATGTTTTCCGTGATACGCTCACCCATTAGTAGGGCATAAGGTCCCTTTACGTTCTTGAAGAGAATCGAGCCGGCTCCGCCGTACGCAATGCCAAGTATGTAGCCCGGGGCGATCGCCAGAAACCGTTACGGATTCTTCGACAACACCAATCGCGCTAGACCAAAGTAACTTGCGTGATGTTTGTCGCGATACGGCCACCTTTTAAATAGAGCAGTGGGAGGAATTTATGAGTTGGCGATCCGCTATCGTGCTTGGGGTCTTGGGAATTCTTCCTTTGCAGGCCGGGCTTGCACCAAGAATTCCACTGCGCTTTGAAGAGAATCGCACTGGCTCCGTGGTGCCTGGAGCTCGCTATGTTGCCCGCGGGGAACACTACTCGCTTTGCCTTTCGACCACGGAGAGTGTCCTTAGTTGGCCTGCATCGAATGGGAGAGAAGCCGCCACGCTTCGGACGCGCTTACTCGGTTCTCGTCCTGAAGTCATAGTTGCGGGAGTGAATCGTTCCACTGGATCGGTCAATTACTTTATCGGAACCCCAGCCGAGTGGCAAACAGACGTTCCGAGTTATTCCGGCGTCAAGTATACCGGCATCTATCGGGGGATCGACCTCATCTTTCACGAGGACGAAGCCAAACTGGAGTACGATTTTGTCGTCGGCCCGCAGGCTGACCCGGGTACAATCCGCCTTGAGTTGACGGGACAGCGCGCGTTGCGGATCGACGATCAGGGAGATCTCGTGGTGGGGTCCGCAGCGGGAGATGTTCATTGGAAGCGGCCCGTGATCTATCAGGAAATAGACGGGAGCCGACGAGCGATAAGCGGTGGGTTTGCGTTGCTGGGCAAGAATCAGGTTGGCTTCAGAGTAGGTGGCTACGATCATAAACGCGAGCTGATCATCGATCCCACTTTGAGCTACTCGACATTTCTGGGCGGTAGTGGAAACGATGCGGCTCGCGGAATTGCCGTAGACGCGTCAGGCAACGTGTTCATCGCCGGAAACACGAATTCGAATAATCTTGCTGTAAGCTCCGCGTTCCAGTCCGCGCTGGGTGGTCAGACTTTGAGCTACATCAGTGGGGACGCCTTCGTGGCGAAATTTAGCTCAACGGGTGCGCTGCTGTATCTCACTTATCTTGGGGGCACCGCTGACGAGTCAGCCACGGCGATTACGGTAGACGCAGCGGGCAACGCCTACGTCACCGGATTTACAACTTCAAGCAACTTCCCCGTTACGCCGAATGCGTTTCAGAAGTCGTTTGGAGGATTCGGCGGAAACGGTTACATTCGCGCGGGCGATGCATTCGTGACGAAGCTGAATCCGGCGGGGAACCAGCTTATTTATTCCACCTATCTGGGCGGCCGTTTGGATGATGCGGGTGCGGCCATACTCGTGGATAGCAGCGGGAGTGCCTATGTCGCCGGATCTACTGTCTCTCAGAATTTTCCAACGACGGCCGGCGCGTATCAAACAAACAACCATGGCGCTGGCGGACAACCCGACGTCCCAGTTCTTGGACTGCCGAACACGGTTGCGGGTGACGCATTTGTGGCCAAACTCAATCCCGCCGGATCGCAATTGATCTTCTCAACTCTAATCGGCGGCAGCTTGGATGATTTGGCCACGTCGATAGGACTCGATGGGTCTAATAACGTGTATATCGGGGGCTCCACGCTCTCATCCGATTTCCCGACAACGGCAGGAGCCTTCCAGAAATCATTCGGCGGCACGGAGCCGCAGAATCAATTCTTTCATCTTGGGGACGGATTTGTGGCCAAGTTTAACCCATCTGGCACCGCCCTTATCTACTCGACGTATTTTGGAGGCAGCGGCGACGACTGGGTTTCCTCGATCGCCGTCGACGGGCCGGGAGATGTTTTTTTCACCGGATCCACGTCGACTAGACAGGGCTTCCCGACCACGCCCGGAGCATATCAGCGTGCCTATGCCGGATATGCCAGCCTCCCATTTCTGATTGAGTTCCTGGCAGGCGATGCTTACGTTGCAAAGTTGAACCCGGCAGGCTCTGCCCTGGTGTACTGCACTTACTTAGGCGGTAGTCTCAATGAATCGGCCACGGCGATTGCCATCGACAACGCAGGCAATGCGTACGTCACCGGCTTTACCGATTCCCGGGACTTTCCGACTACAGCCGATGCCCTTCAACCAGCCTTTGCGGGCGATGGAGGAGCCTTTCCCTATTTCTTTTTCGGCGATGCATTTCTCGCGGAGATCAATAATACGGGGTCGGCTCTTCTTTTCAGTACATTTCTGGGGAGTAGCAAAGACGATATTGGGCTTGGTTTGTTCCTGGACAACAGTGGCAACGCGCATGTCGCGGGAGTTGCCGGATCTTCGGATTTCAAGTTGTCGGCAAACGCCGCTCAGAAATCCTTCGGCGGGTCGACGGCCGTTGCCTACTATGCGCGCGGCGATGCGTTCTACACCAAGGTCTCCGGTTTTCCCACTTCGGGATCGCCTCCGTCCGCGCCCACCCTCGCGGCGATTACGAATGGCGCAAGCAACCTGACGGGGCCTATCTCACCAGGAATGATTTTCGTGGCCTACGGAACGAACATGGGCCCAACTACTCTGGTTGGCGCATCACTCGATGCCAATGGTTTACTGGCCGCGGCGCAGTCAGGATCCCGGATGCTATTTGACGGGCGTCCCGCCCCGATCGTTTATAGCTCGGCGAACCAATTCAGCGGAATCGTTCCCTATGGAGTCACAATTAACGACGCCACACAAATTGTGTCTGAGTATCAGGGGCGGCAATCGCCGCCACTCACAGCGCAGGTTGTCGCGGCAGCGCCCGGATTATTCTCGGCGAACTTTACGGGCAGTGGTCCAGCGGTCGTGTATAACCAGGACGGGACGGTAAACTCTCCGGCCAACCCCGCGGATAAAGGCTCGGTCATCGTTTTGTATGGAACTGGCGAGGGATTGACATCACCCGCCGGCGTGGACGGAAAGATCGCCAGCGTTGCGCCGTATCCATCGCCAACGCTTCCCGTTACGGCGAACGTCGGCAGCCTGCCGGCCACCATTCTCTACAAGGGTTCGGTGCCTTTTCAGGTGGCGGGTTTATTACAGATAAACGTTCAGATCTCCCAACAGATACCGTCCGGCAATCAGCCGATCATCGTAACGGTGGGATCCGCGCGAACACAGCCGAATCTGACTGTGTCTATACGCTGACCACTCGCAGAGACTTCGATATCGCGGGGCGCATGAAAAGCTAATCGCCGCTCTTGCTGAGAATCTTCACAAGATCATACAAGAACGTCTGGCCTTCATAGAACGATTGGACATTCATCCGTTCGTCGCGCCCATGAAAGCGAATATCATCACGATCCATAAAGAAGCCCTGGACGCCGTAGGTTGGAATCCCTACCCGGCGCAGATAGAGTCCATCGGTCGCGCCCATCACCATCATCGGAACAGTTGGTACGCCAGACCAAAGCGTGTCGGTAACGCGGCTGACCGCTTTCAGGATGTCCGGGCGCATTGGTGAGGCGGGGCCTTTGGACACCTCCCCGACAGTTTTGATTAGCACCTGATCGTCGGCTACAAGTTTCTGCAAAGTAGACTGCACGAGTTCGACGGAATCTTCCGGCTGCACGCGGCAGTTCACGTTCGCCGCGGCGAGTTGCGGAAGCGCGTTCAATGCGTGACCACCTTCCAGCATCGTTGCGACGCAGGTTGTTCGCAGCGTGGCATTCCATCCAGTGGAGGCCGAGGCCACTCGCTGCATTGCTTCCCCAGATCCTTGTGCTACCAGCGCGAGATCGGCTGCGACCGGCCCCGTCTGAATTTTCGACATCCGTTCAAAATAAACCTTCGTGACGTCGTTGGTTTTCAGAGGAAATCCGAACCGGCTCAGCTTGTCTAACGCCCCGGCCAGATGATAAATGGCGTTATCGGCAACGGGCATGGAACTGTGACCGCCCTTGTTTACCACCTCAAAGCGAAAGTTGATCACGTACTTCTCGCTAACCTGGATGTCGTTGGAGATGCGCTTGCCGCCGGCCATTTCTCCCCACCCGCCTTCGTTCAAACAGAATTCGGCATCGATCAATTCCCGATGATTCTTGATTAACCACTCCACGCCGTTGTACGGGCCGCCGCCCTCTTCATCCGCCGTCAGGGCGACAATAATATCGCGGTCAGGCTGGAAGCCCTCGCGTTTATAGCGAATCAGGTTTGCGATCCAGACCGCCGCTTGCGCTTTGTCGTCTCCCGTTCCGCGCCCATAAAAGTAGCCATCCTTTTCGATAAATTGGAATGGATCCATGCTCCAATCCTCGCGTTTTGCTTCGACGACATCGGTGTGGGCGAGCAAGAGGATGGGCTTCCGCGTGCCCGTTCCGCGATAACGCACGACGAGGTTGGCTTTCTTGGGAATCGCGCCACCGATGAAAATATCGGAGTCGGCAAAGCCGGCAGCTTTCAATCGAGCCGCAGCCGCTTCAGCGACGGGCGTCGTCGATCCGGTAGTGAACCCGGATTTGATCTCCACCATTTTTTTATAGATTTCGCGAGCGAGTTGCCGCTCAGGTTCAGGTGGCAAAAGCTGGGCCGCGACGGAGTAAACAAGCAGGAGGGAAGTGAGCGTGTATCGAAGCATGCCGTATTATTTCACGACGGCGGGAAAGGGTGAGAACTTTACCAAGCCCCTTGTTTACCGCCGAACCACCAAATCAGCCCGAGAGTGACGGTATCCTGCTCACGCTTCAACACGCCGGGCTCGGAAGTCAGGAAAAACGCGCGGTTGGAGAAGTCGCGGCGATACTCTCCGCGCAATTGAAATCCACTCACCGGTTGATAGGTCGCGGTCAGCGTCGATTCTTTGAGCGCTTGCGTTACACCGCTAAAGAATCCACCTCTGTCGTCCAGGTATTCGAACCGGCCTCCAAGTGCGAATGTTGGGGCAACCTGGTATTTCACGTAACCCACGCCGCCAGTGACGCGTTCAGGGCTACTGTTGTTAAACACCCGATGGAGCACGTAATCGGCTCCAGCGGCGAGCGTTAACTTGCTGGTTGCGGCCCAATTTACATACGTGTCGAAAATATGTTCCGTGCCATTGGGGCGGGGCAGGACGGGGATGGTGGAGAGCCCCGGTTGCGTCGCTAGTTCGGGCAGCGCGGGATTGTAAGCAGGAACCAGATCGCGTCCCTCTTTCCCAGTGTAATAAGACGAAGTCCACGCAATATTTTTATTGGGCGTTATGGCGAACACAAAAGCGTTGGACTTGAAGCCGTTGAAGTCCTCGGTTTGATTGCTGCCGTTGACGAGCCAATACTGCGCCGAGAACTTGTCGTTAAACTTATAGGCCGCGCGAAGGCCCACGTGGTAAAACGGTAAAAAGTTGAAATAGTAAGACCGCGAGTAGTTAATCTGGTCTTTCGTCCAATTCGTTTCATAACCTAGAGAACTCGCGAACTTGCCGAAATCGAGCTGTAAGCCGCTGCCTACTGGCGCGATGTAGGTGCCGTAGGCCTGAAATATATTGCGATACACCTGCGGACGGAGCTCATTCTGTGCTCCACCCTGGAGCGTTTCCGTATCCTGGCCGAACATAAGATCCAGTCGCAAGCCTAGCCGCCGCCCGGCGCTAACATCCGCGGCCCGCTCAACCACAATGTCAGCTTGGCTCAGGGTAAAGCTGTTGGAAATTACATCGTTCGCCCGCAACAAGTTTATCCGGCCAAGCGGACGATTCGTGTTGTAACCGTAATGTCCGTCAAAGTTGAAATTCAGCGTCGTGCCCGCTAAGAATCCAGGCAGCGATGCACTGTCTTCCGTCGGGATGGTGTCCTTTACGACGGGAGTAGCTTTCTTCAAGCTGGCAGCTTCCGGTGGAGGAGGCGATGTGGGTTCCGGCACTCCTCTGGCTTCGAGGGCATTCAACCGCTGTTCCAATTTGTCGATCCGTTCCAGAAGTTGCCGCTCCCGCGCGCTGAGAGGCTGTTCAGTTTGACGATTTGGCACCTGCGCCCCGGCGCCAGATAGGAGACACATCGCCATCGCGACGATCGGTCCAGCGGACCCGCCAGTTCTTCTTCGAGTTTGCATAGGGGAAAGGCTTTTTAGGTTGCGGGTTACTTGCGGGGATACATCTTATCAAGGGCGATATTCAGGGCCAAAACGTTTACTCGTGGTTCGCCCAAAAATCCCAATTGGCGCGGTTGGATCTGCCCATCGACAAGTTGATGCACCTGATCGGCCGGCACTCCACGAGCTGCCGCTACCCGATCCGCCTGCAGCGACGCGTAGGCCGGGCTGATATCGGGATCGAGCCCGCTGCCCGAAGTAGTGAGAGCGTCGGCCGGAACCGCGGCGGCATATTGCGGATTTTCCTTACGTAATTTCGCCATGTCGCCTTTTACACGATCGATCAACTTCTGATTCGTGGGACCAAGGTTTGAACCGCTCGACGCAGTTGCATCGTAGCCGTCAGAGCCCGCGGCGGACGGGCGAGGATGGAAGTACTCAGGCTTGGCAAAATTCTGGCCGAGCAACGAGGATCCGACCACGTGTCCATTGGCGGAAACCAGGCTTCCGTTGGCCTGCTGGCTGAAAAGGATCTGGCACAATCCAGTGACAATGCCTGGGTATATTAATCCCGTCAGAACCGTGAATAAAAGTGTGATGCGAAATGCCGGTGCAATTTGAGTCCACATGAAATTTGATCCTTACGCCAAGTGCAAATGGAAGAGCATCTGATCTAAAATCCAGATACCCGGGAAGGGCACGATTACTCCGCCCAGGCCATAGACCAACAGATTGCGTCGAAGCAGGGCCGCGGCACCTTGGGGGCGATATTTCACGCCCCGCAGAGCCAGTGGAACCAGCGCGATAATCACTAGTGCGTTGAAAATCACGGCGGCCAACACGGCGCTTTGCGGCGAGTGCAACTGCATAATGTTGAGATGACCAAGCGCCGGATACGTGACCATAAACATAGCGGGAATGATGGCAAAATATTTCGCGATATCGTTGGCGATTGAAAACGTCGTAAGCGCCCCACGGGTAATCAACAACTGCTTGCCGATTGCCACCACTTCGATCAGCTTGGTGGGATTACTATCCAGATCCACCATGTTGCCGGCTTCTTTGGCCGCCATGGTACCGGTATTCATCGCCAGTCCGACATCGGCTTGAGCCAATGCTGGTGCGTCGTTGGTGCCGTCGCCGGTCATCGCTACCAGCCGTCCCTCGGCCTGTTCCTTCTTGATGTAGTTCAGCTTATCGGCGGGTGTGGCTTGAGAGAGAAAATCGTCCACACCGGCTTCTTGCGCGATCGCGGCGGCCGTTAGTGGATTGTCGCCGGTGATCATCACGGAGCGAATGCCCATCGCCCGCAACTGCCCGATGCGCTCCTTCATGCCACCCTTGACGACATCTTTTAGATGAATCACGCCCAGCAGTTTCCGCCCATCGGCGACGGCGAGCGGAGTGCCGCCGGACCTGGAGATTTTATCGGAAAGGTCGCGGAAATTTGGAGGAACGCTGCCTCCCTGTTCTTCGACAAATGAGATGACGGCCTCGGTGGCGCCCTTGCGCAGCCGCCGGCTTTCCAGATCGACGCCACTCATCCGCGTGTAGGCGGAGAAGGGAATAAACTGCGCGTCTTTCTCCGATAACTCGCGCCCCCGGAGTCCATATTTTTCTTTGGCGAGCACCACCACGGACCGCCCCTCGGGGGTCTCATCGGCCAAGCTCGAAAGCTGCGCGGCATCGGCTAATTCTTCCGCCAGAACCCCTTCCGCCATCAGAAATTCCACTGCCTGCCGATTGCCCAGGGTTATGGTGCCGGTCTTATCCAGCAGCAGCGTATTAACGTCGCCTGAGGCTTCCACGGCCTTGCCGCTCATCGCCAGCACATTGTGCTGCATTACCCGATCCATTCCGGCGATTCCGATAGCGCTAAGCAGACCGCCGATGGTTGTCGGAATCAAACAGACCAACAGGGAAACCAGCACCGCGACGCTAGGAACGCTGCCTGTGCCGGTCGCCGCGATGCTGTAGGCAGCGAAAGGTTGGAGCGTGACTACTGCTAATAGAAAAATCAGAGTTAGACCGGCGATCAAGATATTGAGGGCGATCTCATTGGGAGTTTTTTGCCGCTCGGCGCCTTCCACCAGAGCGATCATTCGATCGAGAAAAGTCTCACCGGGGTTAGATGTGATCTTGATCTTGATCTTGTCCGACAGCACTCGTGTTCCGCCCGTTACAGCGCTGCGATCTCCACCCGACTCGCGAATCACCGGCGCGCTCTCGCCCGTAATCACCGACTCATCGATGGTCGCGATGCCGTCGATGACTTCGCCGTCTCCGGGAACCGTATCGCCCGATTCGCAGTAAACAATATCGCCCGCACGTAACTTAGAGGAAGCGACTTCTTCCGTCTTGCCGTTGCCGATGTCGCGCTTGGCAATAGAGTCAGTCTTGGTCTTGCGTAGAGTGTCGGCTTGCGCCTTGCCGCGCGCTTCGGCCATCGCCTCGGCAAAGTTGGCGAAAAGCACGGTAAACCACAGCCAGAGCGCGATCTGCGATGTGAAACCAATATTCGCCGCACCAATGGCAATATCCCGGATCAGCAGGACAGTAGTCAGCATTGCGCCGGCTTCCACGACAAACATTACCGGGTTTTTAGCCAATGTTTTCGGATTCAATTTGATAAAAGAATCCCGCAGAGCGCGCTTCACGATCTCCGGATCGAACAGTGGCCTGGAGTGCGCCAGTTTTTTCGGGATTAACGATCCCGGGTCGTTCGTCACGGGAGCGGGACTTATTGTCGGTGTCATTTCTTTGGCTCCTTATCGATACCTAGGAGAACAGCTTCCCTTCGTAAAGAAGGAAGTGTTCTACAACCGGCCCAAGGGACAGAGCGGGGAAGAATGTAAGCGCTCCTACGATGACCACTGTCCCAACTAAAAGGCCAACGAATAATGGACCGTGCGTGGGGAACGTGCCGCTAGTGGCCGCTACTTTTTTCTTCGAAGCAAGACTTCCGGCGACAGCCAATAAAGGCAACAGGAACAGAAAGCGCCCGATCAGCATCGCTAAGCCCAAGGTCGCATTGAACCATGGAGTGTTCGGGCTTAGACCTCCAAACGCGCTTCCGTTATTGCCGGTTGCGCTGGAGTAGGCATACAGGATTTCGCTGAATCCGTGTGGACCGTTATTGGTCAAATTCGCGGTCGCGGGCACGCTTGCAGTGGGTGCTGGCTTAGGTGTTCCCGCGGCCGGATTCAGGTATTGCGACTTATCCCAATCGAAATGGGCGACGGATGTTATGGCGCTCATAAGCAGGATGCTGGAGGCAGTCGCAATTAGCGCTAGCATCGCCATCTTCACTTCCTTCGCTTCGATTTTCTTGCCAAGATACTCCGGGGTCCGGCCGACCATTAGCCCGGCGATGAAGACGGCCAAAATAGCGTAGAGCAGGATGCCATACAAGCCCGCGCCAACACCGCCGAAGATCACCTCGCCGGTTTGAATATTGAAAAGCGGCACCAATCCGCCCAGCGGGGTAAAGCTATCGTGCATGCCGTTAACGGCGCCGCAACTAGCGTCTGTTGTGATCACCGCGAACAGCGCCGTGGCGGGGATTCCGAATCGCACTTCCTTGCCTTCCATATTGCCGCCGGCTTGTACGTCCGATGCGGTGGCCTGCACGCCAAGAACGGTTAATTGCGGATTGCCGGCTTGTTCCGCCGGATAAGTTATGAATACGCCAACCAGGAATAGAACGCTACAGGCGGCAAATATCGCCCAGCCTTGCCGCGTATCCCCCACCATCTTGCCGAACGTGTAAGTGAGCCCGGCGGGAATACAGAAGATCATAAGCATCTGGACGAAATTAGACAAAGGCGTCGGATTCTCAAAGGGGTGCGCGGAATTGGCGCCGAAGAATCCGCCGCCGTTGGTGCCCACCATTTTGATAGCCTCCTGCGAGGCAACCGGGCCCTGCGCTATCGTCTGCGTTGCGCCCTCAACGGTCTGTATCTTGTCGTAGCCCTTAAAATTTTGGATCACGCCTTGCGAGCATAGGAACAGTGCGCCGATCAAGGAAAGCGGTAAAAGGATGTACAGCGTGCCGCGCGTCAGATCTACCCAGAAGTTTCCAATGCTCTTCGATTGCTGGCGGGCAAAGCCGCGAACCAGCGCGATCGCAATGGCCATCCCGGCTGCGGCCGAGACGAAGTTCTGCACCGTGAGGCCGGTCATCTGCACCAGGTAGCTGAGCGTCGATTCGCCGGAGTAGGCCTGCCAATTTGTATTGCTTAGAAAACTGACGGCGGTATTGAAAGCCAGGTCGGGCGTTACGCTGGTTGCTGCCGCTGGAGCATGGCTGGTCCCAAAGCCCTGCGGGTTGAAAGGCAGGAAAGCCTGTAACCGCTGGAGCAAATAGGCGAACGCAAAACTAGAGATGCTGAAAGCCAAGAGCGAAGCGGCGTACTGCGTCCAGCGTTGCTCAACATCCTCGCGGACCCCGGCCAGCCGGTACACCAGACGTTCCAGGGGGTGCAGGATGGGATGCAGAAAAGTTCGCTCACCACTGAATAGCTTCGCCATGAACAGGCCAAGCGGCTTTGTGATTGCCAGCAACACCAAAAAGTAGACGACGATTTGCAGAATGCCAATACCGGTCATAAATGTGAATCCTCTTTAGAACTTCTCAGGGCGCAATAGGGCGTAGAGAAGATATGCAAACAGAAACAGGGAAGCGAGTCCGGCAATGATGAAATCCATTTACATGCTCCTTAGAGACGGTCGCAAGCCTTGGTGAAGAGCCAACAAAGGGCAAAAAAGCCTACGGTCAAAGCGCAATAAAACAGGTCGAATAACATGAATATCCTTTCAATTCTCGGGAACGAAAATGACGTGGTGCCCGGCACGGCGAAGGTCCTTCGCGAGCCGCTTTTCCCGGGTTGGCCACCAGCTTGCCCTGCCGCCGAGCACTAATAACGACTCCGGCGCCACCATCTGATGAATCGCCTGCGCGGCATCGCGGCAAAGAAGTACTTCGATTTGACTTTCAATGCTGTGGCCGTCGATGCGGGTCAAAAAACGACGGGCCGCACGCTCCGGGTACACCGCCGGCTGATCTAAGGGCAGCGGGTAAGGAACCACTTGCGGCACGATGACGCGAATCCTGGCGTCGAGTTCCTTCGCCAAATTCCCCGCACGCTTTAGCGCAAGCACCGTTGCCGAAGCGCTGGTATACACAACTGCGACCGGCAGGGATGAACTTTGGGGATCCCGGATGGGTGACTGGGGCTGGACTTTAATTCGCCCGGCGTTTACGATTCTCTCCGTAATGCTTTTCACAGTCAGCACCTATCCGATGATAGGTCCGTGATCCTAAGGAACCGCTAAAGATCTACTAATGATTCCCTAAGGAAGGCTTGCTCTAGCGATCGAGAAGCGGTACCCAATGCGCGGCTCGGTAAGAATGTATCGCGGATTGCTTGGATCTGGCTCAATCTTTTTACGAATTTGATTCACGAATACGTGCAGGTATACCGTTTCATCGCCATAATCCGGTCCCCAAACGGCTTGCAATAATCTGCCGTGGGGAATGGCGACGTTAGGGTTGGCGGCAAGGTAATGGAGTAGTTCGAACTCCTTCGGCGTGAAGCGAATCTCCTTGCCGTTCACCGATACCCGATGGGTCGCCAGATTAATCTCAATGCCATCGACGATGAGGCTGGACGGACTGGCCGTCGGCGATAATGGCACGCGCCGTAGATTCGCCCTTATCCGCGCCATCAACTCGGGCATGCTAAAAGGCTTCGTAATATAATCGTCCGCTCCGGCGTCCAGCGCGGCCACCTTGTCCGCTTCGGTGTTGCGAACCGTCAACATAATGATTGCGACATCGGAGGTGGCGCGAATTTCGCGGCAAGTTTCAAGGCCGCTTATGCCCGTCATGTTCATATCCAGCAGGACTAGATCGAAATGCTCCTTGCGCAATTTTTCCAGACCTTCCTCACCCGACTTCGCGTCCATGATGAGATAATTCTGCGCTGTTAGGCTGGCCCGCATTACTCGGCGAATTTGTGGTTCATCGTCAATAACCAGGATCTTTACGGTAGTCATGACCCTTCCAGGTTGACCGGCAGAGTGAACGAGAAGCAGACTCCTTCGCCGGGGCGGCTCTCCAGCCAAATGCGTCCGCCGTGAGCTTGGATGATATCGCGAGCAATCGGTAGTCCCATCCCCGTTCCTGGAATTCGATCGCGTACCGCCGGGCCCCGGTAAAATTTTTCAAAGATCGCTTCGTGCTCGGCGGCTGGAATACCAGGGCCGCCGTTTGCCACATGGAAGGCAATAGAATCGCCTTCCCGCTCCGCCGAGATTGTGATCGGACTTGAGGCCGGAGCGTATTTTAAGGCGTTGCCCACCAGTTGTCGCAATGCCAGCCCGGCCAGATCCGGATCGGCGTTCAATTCAGGAAGATCGTCGTCCACATGTAACCCGATCTTGCGATCTTCCCGCAGCCCTTTCACCCCGGCCAGCACCGACTCTATCAGCATCGCCGGACTATAGGGCTGGCGCCGCAGATGCACCTGACCTGCGCCAATCCGGCCCAGGCGAATCGCATCTGTAACAAGATTTGTAAGACGATCGGCTTCTTCGTCGATGATGGTTAGTAATTCCGTCTCCACGCCGTCATGCAGACGTTGCGAAAGTACCGAGGAGACGGCAGCCTTGATCGATGTCAGCGGCGTCTTGAATTCATGCGCCAAGGCGTCCAGCACCGTGGATTTCAAGCGCTCATTCTGACGCGTCGCCTCGGCCCGATTCAACACCTGTTGTTCGCGCGCCCGTTCCATGGCGATAGCCGCAAGTTGCGAGATGGAAGCTACCACCGCCGCTGAAAGCCGAACCCCCGATATGCCTAAAGCACCTAGCGTCAGGCTTCCCAATCGAACGGGTGCGATCCACGAAGAGGCATTCTCATCTTGCCACGGCTCGCCCCCTTTTGCGGCCTCTCGCAACTGCTGTTCCAGAGAAGCGGACTCCACTGCGGAAGTTCCCGCGTAGCACACAGAATCGGACGCTAATTCATAGAATGCGACTGACGGCGCACCGAAAGCTTCCGTTACCTGTAGGGCCATCTGCTGGGAAACTCTTGGCCCGGCTTCCCCCAGCATCAGTGCGCGGCTAAATTCGTTGAGGCGCTCCATTTCCAGGCGTCTGGCACTCGCTTCATCGGCCCTCTTCCTGGCACTGGCCGACAGCTGGCTGGCAGTTATGGCGGTAACTAAAAATGCGAAGAGTGCTACCCAATTTTCGGGATCGGCGATTGTTAACGTGCCCACCGGAGGCAGAAAGAAAAAGTTGTAGCAAAAGATACTCGCCAGTGATGCCGCGATCGACTCCTCCAAACCGGACCATGTGGCAAGCGCCAAAATCACCAGCAGGTAAGAGAATGCCGCCGTGGAATTGTTTACATGGAAGACTTTGAAATCGAGCGCTGTCACGATCGCGATCAGAATTAGCCCGCCAAAAACTCGAAGCATGCGAAATAAGAGCTGTCGATAGCGCGCCAACATGGATCGACCTACAGTGTAACGCCGGTTCTAAATGTCTTCTTAGGATCACCTAAGGATTTCCTAAAGATCGTCCTCTCATATTTGGCATTTCGTAAACTAGAGATAAATGGGATTTGTTGCTAGACCTACACCGGAACAACTGCTCCGTCAGGTGGAAGCTGAAGAGAGCTACGACCAGAACGGAAAGCTGAAAGTTTTTCTCGGCTACGCTTCGGGCGTGGGCAAGAGCTTTCGAATGCTGGATGAAGGGCGCCGCCGTCAGGACCGCGGGCAAAAAGTGATGGTGGCGGCGATTCAACCGGAAACCTCGCCTCAGATCGAAGAAGCGCTAAAACAACTTCGCGTGATTCCGCTATTGGTGACCGATGGCGTCCCGGCTATCAACGTGGAAGAGATTCTCCGGCTCCACCCTCAGGTTTGCTTGATCGATGGGCTGGCCTACGATAATCCCGCCGGCAGCCGGAATCGGCATCGGTGGCAGGATGTCGAACAATTGCTGGCCGCCGGTATCTCCGTAATTACGACGATCAATCTGCAATACGTGCAGGAGCACTGCGAAGAAGTGGCGCGGATCCGCGGAAAATCGGTGAACGTCACCGTCCCCGAATCTCTTCTCCGTAAAGCCGACGAAGTTGTAATTGTCGATGCACCCGCCGATTCATGCCTCGCTCGTAACGGGGGCGATGAAGTGAACGCCGAGCCCGACGCGCGCCAGCAGAAGCTTTCCCAATTGCGCGAGATCGCCCTGCTACTAGCCGCCGATGTGGTGGACGATCAGCTTGAGTCTTACCTGGAGCGTCAAGGCGTCCAGCAGAGTTGGGGCACTCAGGAGCGGATTCTTGTTTGCGTCACACCAAGAGCGAACGCGAATAAGATGATGGAACGCGCCCAGCTGATACGCGATCGATTTCACGGTGAACTCTACGTTCTCTACGTAGGCCAGCACGATCTGACGGCGGAGGGGGAAATTGCCCTGGAGCGCAATCTATCGCTGGCTCGTGCGGCAGGGGCTGAAGTGCATCTACTGGACGGCGAGGATGCCATCCAGACCATAGTCGATTTTGCTCGCGCGCATGGAATCACCCAGATTTTTATCGGACATAGCCTCGTCGAAACGTGGTGGTCTCGATTCGCACGGACCCCCGTCGACCGGCTAATTCGGGCGGCGGAAGGGATCGATGTCAAACTCTTCCCCCATTGAGGCCGATGCCCCCAAGGGGAAGCTGAAAGTATTTCTCGGATACGCGGCCGGCGTTGGGAAAACTTATCAGATGTTGGAAGAAGCGCAGGAATTGAAGCGCCGCGCGATTGACGTCGTGGTCGGATATTTTGAGCCGCATGCCCGGCCAGACACGATCGCCATGCTCGAAGGCCTGGAGGTGATTCCGCGCCGTACATATGACTATCGCGGGTCACAATTTCAGGAAATGGATGTCGAAGGGATCTTGCGGCGGCATCCCCAGGTTTGTATCGTCGACGAGTTCCCCCACACTAATGTGCCCGGCTCCACTCGTGGGAAGCGTTGGGAGGATGTGTTGTTCCTGCTGGGAAATAGCATTGACGTTTACACGACGATGAACGTACAACACCTGGAGAGTTTGAATGATCAGGTGTTTCACATGACCGGCATCCGCGTCCGCGAAACCGTTCCGGACTGGGTTGTACAGCAGGCTGCCGAGGTTGTGATGGTCGATCTCACCCCGCGTGCGCTTTTGAATCGCTTGGATCGTGGCGTGGTTTATCAAGGCGACAAAGCACAGCGAGCCAAGGAGAATTTCTTTAAGGAATCTACTTTGGTTGCTCTGCGCGAATTGGCCCTGCGAGAAACTGCTTTTGAAATCGAGTCGCGGCAGACGCCGGAAGAAAAATCGCGGCCGAAGGTCACGTCCCGTTCGGGTGAGCGAATTTTAGTTTACGTGACACCCGATCCTTCCTCCGCCGCGCTGATCCGGCGTGGAAAACGTGTCGCCGACTATCTCCAAGGCGACTGTCTTGCCGTGGCTGTTTGCTCGGCCAAAAAGCTGAGTGAGCTCGACCCGGCGCATCGCGAATCCTTGGAAAAGCATTTGCACTTCGCCCGAGGCCTTCATCTGATCACACACTTACTTACAGGCCACGATACGGCGGAAGAGCTTGTGACGTTTGCCAGGCAACATGCGGTAACGCAGATATACCTGGCGCGACCCAAATCGCAAGGCTGGCGTTCGCCCTTTACCCGCGATCTGGTGCAACGGGTTGCCCGCCTGGCGCGGGATATCGAAATCACGATCGTGGCCGAACGGGCTCACTAACTGAAAAATGACCACACGCCTTCCAGCGCCAGATCGTGTCTTTCCGCCCAGGCCCGAAACCAGACTTTGAAATCGCAGATTTGTTTTGCCCGCGAGGGGGACAGGGGCAGGTGCATCGGACCGTTGGCTATACCGCGAACACTCAAGCCGATCCGCACGATCCACGGGACCGGCAAACAAATCACCTGTTCAATGATTTCATCCAGCAGGCCTTGCAGACGTTCGGCTTCCTCAATATTCGCATTCCGATAATTGCGATGAATCGCTCCAATTAATTCCGGCGCAAAGCAGGCGATTCCGGAAATTACTCCATCCCAACCAGCCCGCGCGGAACTTAGCAACAAGTTGTCCGAGCCCACCAGGAGACAATAATCGCCGCTCTTCTTACCCTCCGCCAGGGGCGTCAGATTCTCGCGAAATCCGCTGCTGTCTTTCATCCCGATCAAGTTTGGGACCGTCGACATCAGGTGAATGGCCGTCTTCACTTCCAGTGGATTTGTGAAGCCGGGCAAATTATAAAGTAGAAAAGGGAGATCGGACGATTGGCAAGCCTGCTCACAGAATGCGTGCAAATCCTGTTGTTCGTAACGGAAGAAATAAGGCATTGGCAACAGCACCGCCGCGGGTTGTAGCTCTTCGATACGGGTGGTCAATTCCAGTGTCGAATAAATGGATGACGTTCCAGCGCAGACAATCATCTTCGCGCGCCCGGCGATCCGTTTGGAAGCTTGCGCGGCAATTCTGGCGCGGTCATCCACGCTGAAATGGGTGTATTCCGCCGTCGCTCCGCCTATTACGACGCCATCCAGTTCCCGCTCCAGGGTGAAATCGATTAGCCTGTCAAACGCATCAAAATCAATCCGTCCGCTATCGTCAATCGGAGTTATAAGTGCGGCGAAAGCGCCGGCTATTTTAGATCGCATATATTCTTAGATTGTTCGGCCCCTAGGCGGGCCAGCCACTAGACGCCAGGAGTTCCTTCCACGAAACCGGCCGGTGAAGATCCATGGCTAACCGTCCGAGAATTGCCGTCAATGTCGATTCCACGCCGCGTGCGATCGTGTTTTCCGTCTTGCCAGACTGAATACGGTTAACGAAGGCCTGAATGGAATCGATGGTTATGTTGTGCGGGCTCTTCTCTTCCAAGGCGGGTTTCTCCGACACCTGATAACGCCAACCATTCTCGGAAGTTTCCAACCACGCATCCGATCCGAAGAACTCTTCCCGCACATCGCGGTGGTAACTCGGCGATAACGTCGTGCCGAATAAATCGCCTTGCACTTTATTTGGATATTGGTAATGGACGGTGCCGTGATCGCGGATATCGCCCGACTTCATTACGGTACGTCCACCTTCGCCCGCCGCGGAATCCGGATGATTGCCGGCGAACCAATTCAAAACGTCGATCAAGTGACAATTGTTCTCGACGATGAGGTCGCCGGAAAGTGTCCGCCAGTAGAACCAATTCTTGATTTTTTCCTCCAGTGTTGAAGGTGTTCCCTGAAAAGATGAAACCCGGTTACTTCCCGACTTCACGAACCGGGCGCTGGCGATGCGCAGCGATCCAAATTTGCCGTCATGCATGAATCTGTAGGCATTTTGGTAAGCCTCCGAATGGCGCCGTTGAAACCCGAAACCCAGGTCGCGATCTTTTCCGGCGTTCGCGGCCGCCTTCTCGACGCGCTTGCATCCTTCGACGTCCGGCGCCGCGGGCTTTTCCAGATAAACGTGTTTACCCGATTGCACCGCTGCCTCGAAATGTTCCGGATGCAGAAACACAGGTGTCGCGATCATGACGGCGTCGACGGGGGACCTCAGCAACTGATCCAGGCTCGGGAAGATGGAGAAGCTACTTCGGCCGATCTTCTGTCGTGCCTGGGCGATCGCATCGGGCGACACGTCACATAGCGACGTCAATTGAGCTTGCGTATGCTCGGCCATTATTTGGCCTAGAAACGTACCGCGATTACCGCAGCCCACCAATCCTACGGTTAGAGCTGAGTTCGCGCTCGTTCCGCGAATCGTGGCGGCTGGCAAGATCAGGCTGGCGTATAGCATGCTGCGCCGCGTGGGATTACCGGTCATGCAATTTCTCCCGATGCCCGCAGAAGGGTTTCGTGCAACGTCAGTTCATGCTCGTAGGAATATTTCAAAGGAGTGCCCGTCTTGATCGACCGTGCGAGTTCTTCGAAGTCCTTGACGAACCTCGGTTGCGGCCCGAATTTTACTTCCTGCGTTCCTTTTTGATATGGCCCCTGTGCGTTCCGCAATTGGATGCGGACGTTGCTGTTGGGTTCCAACGGGTCGATTAGAATACTGCCGTCGGTTCCGGTGATCTCAAACGAGCGGTGTGAGAACGCATCGCGATTTTGCGCGATCACCACTGCCAGGGACTTTGGATATTCAAACACCGCCAGCGCGTTGTCGTTAACAGCATCCTTCATGCTTGTGTCATGCCGAAGCAGCGGCTTCACGGCGTCTGGCCGCCCCCAAAATGCGACGATGCGGTCGATAACATGTCCTCCAAGCTCAAACATGCCACCGCCCCGGAATCGTCCTTCTATCGCCCGCTGTGTCGCGTCGCGATCGGAATTGATCGTGGCGCGAATCATGTAAACATCGCCTAGCCAGCCGTTCTTGTAGATGTCCATCGCCAGATCGGTACCGGGATGAAAGCGCCACAGGTATCCGAGTTGCAACCTTCGCTCGCGCTGCCTGGCGATATTTATGACTTCGCGAAAAGGCTCCAGTTTGTTCGTAGGAGGCTTTTCCAAATGAATATGTTTTCCCGCTTCCAGAATTCGTTTACTGAACGGAATCGCATCTTTCACTTCGCCCTCGAAAATGATCAGATCGATTGATTTGTCGGCCAGAAGATCGTCGAATGAGACCCACTTCACATCCTTCAAGAGCGGACTGCCGCCCTTCTCGGCGCGAATGGCTTCGTTTGGTTCACAAGCCGCAACCAACTCGTAGTTGGGATTCTCGCGAATCGCTTTGAGCTTTCCGGCGGTGTGACTGTGCTGGATGCACAAGACACCAGTGCGAATCTTGGTTGGCGCACCCCTCATCACCGCCGGAGCCAGAGTCGCGCCGGCAGCTACCAGAAAATGTCGGCGATTGATGCCATTCATCGTTGGGTCCTTATAGTCGGCCATTATTGTTTGGGAATATCGGCCAGGGGCACACGCACGAATCGCATGCGTTTTCGATTCCATGTGTAGGTGATTAGCAAATCGCCGTTCGCCGCTTGTATCATCGCCGGATACGAATATTCGCCAGGCTGATCTTCCAATACGTGGAACATACGGAAATGCTCGCCGTCCTTACTCACCGCTAAATTTAGCGGCGTGCGATCCGTTGTCGTGTGGTTGTAGACCAGGACTACCCGGCCATCCGTCAGCGAAACCGCGTCGATCCCCGAGTTAGGATTTGGCACATTGATGGTCCGAGCTTGCGTCCAAGTCAGGCCTGCATCGGTAGAATCGGCGACACAGATCTTTGCTGTTTTTGCGGTAGAGCGGGCGTAAAGGCGAAGTTTTTGGCCGCCCATGGAAACTACGGAGGGTTGAATAATTCCATCGGTTCGGCTCCATTCATCTGATCCGGGAACGGCGGGCGGTGCTGGACCCTGTCCGCCAGTCGAAGCTGCGGAAGGCGCGATGGTGATAGGCCCGATCTTGACCCAAGTCTTGCCGTTATCGGTGCTGCGTTCAATCCAAACAGCCCACGAGCGGTATGTTTCTACCGACGTGCCGCTGACAATCGTCCCATCCTTGAGCACCAGCGGCTTCGCCCGAATCGGGCCATACAATCCCGCCGGAAGATGCTCTGGTTTAGACCAGGTGTTTCCTTCATCGGTGCTCGACATCCGGCCGGCGGTCCAACTCACGGGATGAACGCCAAACTTGTAGTAAAGCCACAGGCGCTCATCTTTGGTATAGAAAAAAACCGGATTATAACTGGCGATATTGGGCTCGCGCACCAATTCCGTAGGCGCGCTCCATTGTCCATTCACGCGCCGGGAAGACCAAATGGCGGTATCGGGATTACCTTCCGCCGTTCCTCCAAACCAAGCCGCTAGAATGTCGCCATTCTTTAGCTCGATCACAGTCGATGCGTGGGCCGAAGCGAACGGCGCGGACGTATAGATGAACTCGGCTCTAGGCGCCGCCTGGGCCCTCATGCAAAGGATAGCGATTGAAAAAAGTAATCGAATATGCATAGAAAAAAGTGTTTGAATACAAACGTTTGAGTAACCCGATCTAGCCCATGCCGCAGACCCGCAACAGGGTTTCCTGAACGATTAAATCGTGCTCTGGCGAATACGATGGCTTCGCGCCATCGCGAATAATATGTGCCATTTCCATGAAATCGGGTCCATAAACCGGGCCCTGTGGCTCGGGTAACCGCAATTGCTGCTCGCCCGCTTTGTATGGTCCAGCCGCGTTCTTTAAGTCCACGGCTAAGCGGAACGGAGGAGCATATGGCTGTACTAACGCCCTGCCGTTAGTGCCCGAAAGTTCCAGAAAGCGATAGAGGCTTCCATGAGCTTGGAACGCCGACATCGTGATTTCAACCATGGCCTTCTCATATTCCAAAACCGCCAGGCAATTATCGGCTAAGCCATCGGCCGCCTCTCCATCGTGGCGAAGAAACCCGGTAGCCTTCGTGGGCTTTCCAAACAGGTCGACGGCACGATCGATTAAGTGGCACCCTTCCTCGAACAGCAATCCCCCTTTGAACTGCGCGAGTTCATGACGTTCCTCTGGCCCGAGCAATTTGTCGATTGATGCCCGCATCAGGTAAACATCGCCCAGCCAGCCCTTGCGCGCCGCCTCGATAGCCGCTTGCATTGCCGTGTGATACCGCCACTGATATCCCAATTGAACCACTAGTTTTTGCCGGCTGGCCTCAGCAAACAGCGCTCGTAAACGCGCCAGATTCGATCCCGGCGGCTTGTCGAGATGAACAAACTTACCGGCCTGAACGGCTTTCTCGGCGTATCCTAAATTTCGGGCGTAACGGGTTTCCACCGCCACCAACTGAATCGATCGATCGTTCAGAATCTCGTCCAACGACAACCAGCGAATGCCCTGAAAGACTTCCCCGTCTCTTGGTTCGTCATCGTCGGGCCGGCAGATTCCCACAAAATCGTAGTCGGGAAGCTTGCGCAAAGCACGAATCTTGCTGGCTGCATGCCCATGAGCGGTACCGATCATGGCGACGCGAATCCGCGTGTCCGCGAACGCGCGGGGCGTCAAGCTAAGCGATGCTGCCAGAGAACAGAAGGTCCGCCTTCGCACGATATCTTACGCCGACTTCATCATTTCGTCCCACGTGACTTCGCGATGCAAATCGATCGCCATGCGGCCCAAAATCGCCGTCAATGTGCTCTCGGCTCCACGCACGCCGGTATTTTCCGGCTTGCCTTCAGCGATGCGCTGCACGAATGCGGCAAGCGAATCGATGGTGATGTCGTGCTGCGATTTTTCTTCCACCCATCCTTTGCCGATATCATATTTCCAGTATTCGCGCGCCGTCTCGATTACGCCCGCCGCACCGATGAATCGCTCATTATTCGCCCGATAAAATTTCGGCGTGATCTGCGATCCCATCATCGTCGCCTGCACGTTGCCGGGATAATCGTAAGTCACGTTTAAGTGATCCATCATGTCGCCGCGTTTTTCCACGGTGCGCCCGCCGGATCCCATGGCCTTCAATGGATGCGCGTCCAGAAACCAGTTGATGGCGTCGATGTTGTGACAGTACGTTTCGACGATGATATCCCCGTATCCTGCCCGCCAGAGCTTCCACTGGTCCAGCTTTTCTGCGTCGGTTTTTGGAGTGGGTGGGATTGGCTCATCGCCGGTTAGAGCGTACTTTAGAAATTGCGCGTGAACCTCGCGGATCTTGCCGATACCTCCGGCGTCGATCATTTTCTTGGCATTCATATAGACCGGGCCATAGCGCTGTTGAAATCCGAACGAGATGTTAATCTTCCGGTCGGCGCTGTCGGCAATACGAATCACGCGCTTGCAATCGGCCACGGTAACGCCCGCGGGCTTCTCCACATAAATGTGTTTGCCGGCCTTCACCGCCGCCTCAAAATGGTCTGGATGCAGAAACACGGGCGTCGCGATAATGACGGCATCGACGTCGCTTGCCAGCACTTCCCGGTAGTCTTTCGTGGCCTTGGCATCGGGCGCGAACGTTGCCTTCGCCGCGGTGAGCTGTTCTTCCTTGACGTCGCAAATAGCGGTCAACTTAGCGCGGGGATCTTTGGAAATGATCCGCCCCTCATAGGAGCCGCGGCTGCCAGTACCGATCAAGCCGATTTTGATGGCGGAATTCTGGGCTGTGCCGCGAATGGCCTGTAATGGCAAAATCGCCGCTGTCTGCAAAAAGCTTCGTCTCAAGATATCTGACATTGATTCGTCCTTTTGTCTTAATGCTTGGAATTTGGCGGCGCTTGAATTTGAATTACGATCGCCGGTTCGGCGGAACTGCCGGTCAGCTTCACAGAAGCCGCGCCCACCGCCAGAATCGTGTCTTTCTCGCCTGCGTTATAAGTTTCGCGCCCGGATTTGGCGGATACGGAGCCCTTCCAAACAAAGAGCACTTGTTCGCCGTCCGGGCCAATCACGGTTTTCAGCGACTCGCCCTTCTTCAACACCCGCCGGGCTACTGCCACCTGTTTTGCTCCCATCGCGGAGTTCACAAAAAATCCATTCTTATCGGCGAACTGGATATATTTCACGGCGCCCGGAGTGATAACGCCCTTCGGCTGCGCCGCTCCTGGCTTGGAAGAATCGCGCGCTCCGGTGTACAAGATTAAATCGGGCGGGACCTGGGTGCTGATCATGACCGTGTCCGGCGCGGCGGTAATCGTGCCGTGGATTTGTGGGGTCGGCACGAATGCGCAAGTCCCCGCTAGCATCGGTGTGCGAGTCGGCCCTTGCCGTAAATCGGCGGCGCCTTGCAGGACCAGAATCGTATCGTCGGAGTAATCGTGAACGTGCTGCGAGAATTCGGAACCAGTTTGCGAAAAAGAATAATTCAGCGTTAGTCGTTTCGCGCCAGTGCCCGGACTTACAATTCGCATCGAGGTGACCTCGCCCATCTGAAAAGGATTGCCCTCTGAGAACCGGATCAGGCGGACGGTCGGGCCCTCAGCTTGAAGACCGCTCACAACTAGCGCCAATGTAAGCGCGGCGCGACGAAGCGACATGCAACACCCCTTTACGGGAATGTACCCCTTACGTTTCGGTTTTGTCAACCCGGGTTTGCTTTTGTGAAACGCGTTTCACTATTAGTGATATGATCTGATCCGTGCTCCGTCGAACACTGCTTCAATTGCCGGCGATGGCTGCGTTGGCTAAGCCCATCGCGGCGGGATTTAAATTGTCCGTCCGCGTTGAGGCGCTTTTCCCAAAGCTCCCGCTCGCCGAACAGGTCAGGATGGTCGCAACAGCGGGTTACCAGGGGTTTGAGTTCGGCGACTGGCGCGCCGCCGATCCGGCGCAAATCACTCGACTGAAGAATCGGCTGGGGCTGGAATGTGCCTGTTTAGTGGGCAATCGCGGCGTAAATCCCAAGGGAATGGGGTTGTGCGATCCATCCGAACGCCCCGGTTTCCTGACTGAGATTCAAGCATCCATCGACGCCGCGAAGCGTTTCGAGAGCAAGAAACTGGTGGTGCTGACAGGCAACAAGATCGCCGGGATGACGCATGAGCAGCACCAGGCGAACATCATCGAAGGTTTGAAACCGGCCGCTGATTTAGCCGCCGCCAGTGGGATCACACTGATCGTCGAGATCATCAATACCCTCGCCAAAGTTGAGCCGCTCAGTCCAGATCCGAAGCAAAATCACGCCAATTACTACCTGAACTCAACCCGCGATGCTTTTGCAATCGTACGCGCCGTCGACAATCCCCACGTCAAGATCTTGTTCGACATTTATCATGTCCAGATAATGGAAGGGAATCTCATCGAGACAATCCGCGCCAATATCGATGCCATTGCGCATTTTCACGTCGGCGATGTTCCCGGGCGTCATGAACCTGGTACCGGCGAGATTAACTATCGCGGCGTCTTTAGAGCGATTCGCGAGACAGGATTTCGCGAATTCGTAGCTATGGAATATTTGCCGGCGAAGGACGCGTTAAAGACTTTGGCCGAGGTAAAAGCGATGGCGCGTTCCTGAATCGGTAACCTTCAGCACTATTAGATCGTTAGAGAGATGTGCCAATTGCGACCAAGGAGTCCAGGTGATTCGAAAAGTTTATAGAAGACTGACACTGACATCCGCGGCGGTTCTCTGCTTAACCGTCGCGGCATATGCTGCCGCCCCCAAAGAAACGGGTCTCGACCGCTACGTCCATGCGCCGGACGCAAATTATAAATATGAGTTGGTAAAAACTATTCCAGGCGAAGGCTATACAACTTACATCGTCGATATGACGTCGCAGGCCTGGCGAACAGCCGCCGAAGTCAATCATCCGATCTGGAAACATTGGCTCACGATTATCAAGCCTGACGCGGTCAAGTCCAGCACGGGATTTCTCTTCATCACGGGTGGATCGATTACGGATAAGTCGCCCGACAAGCCGAGTCCAATGAATGTGGACATGGCGCTGACTACGCACAGCGTCGTCACGGAACTTCGGGGAATTCCCAATGAACCGCTGATTTTCGCCGACGATCCGAAGTTGCGGACAGAAGATCAGATAATCGCCTACACGTGGATGAAGTATCTCAAGACCGGCGATGAAACCTGGCCTTTGCGGATGCCGATGACGAAGGCGTCGGTGCGGGCGATGGACACCATCACATCATTCTGCGCCAGCGACGCCGCCGGGAAAGTGGCCGTGGACAAGTTCATTGTCGCCGGCGGGTCAAAGCGCGGCTGGACCACATGGACTACCGCGGCTGTCGATAAACGTGTGGTAGCGATCTCGCCGATGGTGATCGATCTCCTGAATAGTAAGAAATCGTTCGAGCATCACTTTCAAGCTTATGGCTTCTATTCGCCGGCGGTGAAGGACTACGAAGACATGGGCATTATGAGTGTTTCGAATACTCCGGAGTACAAAAAACTGATGGATCTCGTCGAGCCTTACAGTTATCGTGACCGCTTCACGATGCCGAAGCTAATCATCAACTCCGCCGGCGATCAATACTTTCTGCCGGACTCTTCGCAATATTATTTCGACGATCTGCCGGGTGAGAAATATCTTCGCTATGTCCCCAATACGAACCACTCGCTTTCGCAGAACGCCGACGCCCGGGAAAGCATGGTGGCCTTCTATGACGCCGTTCTTCGAGGTCAGCCACGGCCGAAGTTCTTTTGGAGTTTTGAAAAGAATGGCGATATCAAGGTGACCAGCGTCGACAAACCAATTGACGTCAAAATCTGGGTAGCCAACAATCCCGAGAAGCGTGACTTTCGTCTGATGTCCATCGGGCCGGCTTACAAGAGCAGCCGCGTGCCCGACCATGGCGATAACGTCTATATCGGACACATCGATAAGCCCGAGAGAGGGTACACTGCTTATTTTGTGGAACTGACTTATGCCAGCGGTGGAAAATATCCGTTCAAATTCACGACGGCGGTCCGGGTGACACCCGATACATTGCCCTTTCCGAAACCGAATCCAACGGGCAAGATTGCCGACCTGGGCTCTACGCCAAAGCAGTAACGCGAGGGTAGCGCGGCTTTTCCAAGTCGCGCTACTTCCGCCGATCAGGCAGCCCCTGGTGGAACTAGCGTCTACGCCAACCCTAAGCCAGCTTCCAGCCCTTTCGCACATGCGGCTTAAGGAATTTATTGGCTTCGTTGTTGTTGGTGAACCGCATCTTCGGTCCGTCCCATTCCAATTTGCCTTCAAACTTCAAAGCGATAACGCCAAGTAACATCCACTCCACAAACGGGCTGGCGACCGAGAAATTGGAACATGACGGATCGCCTCCTTTGCATGCCCTGATCCAGTCGGCGTAATGCCCGGGCGATCGCGACAACACCGGAGGCGGTAGCTTGTAATCCTTCATTTTGGCGTCCGGCATCAGGCGCGTGCGTTCTCCATAGCACCCCGTGGTGACGAAGCCTTTCTCGCCGATGAAGACGCTGCCGTTGATGTCTTTATCGCCAAGCAACTCGCTGTCCGATAGACCCCCGATCTTCGGCTGGGCCTTCAGGCCGTCGTGCCAGAAGACTTTTACCGGCGGCATCGCGCCGCGGGCGGGGAAATCAAAGCGGATCACCGACTTCTTCGGGAAAGTATATTTGCCCTTGCCTTCCTGCATCACTGCTTCGACGCTAGTGGGAGAGCCCAAACGAAGCGCCATGTTCGGTGCACCCATGATGTGGCAGGCCATGTCGCCTATCGCGCCGCATCCAAAATCCGGGAATCCTCGCCAGTGTTGCGGAACGTATGCCGGACTGTAAGGCCGCTGGTCGGCGATGCCTAGCCATACATCCCAATCGAGAGTGGCGGGCACGGGCGCCTCCTCCGGAATTACTTCCGGCCCCTGCGGCCAATGCGGACGATCGGTCCAGGCATGCACTTCCGTAACGTTGCCGATCTCGCCCGACCAGATGATCTCGGCGCATTGCCGGGTTCCCTCGCCCGAGTAACCTTGATTGCCCATCTGTGTCGCGACATTGTATTTCCGCGCCGCTTTTTCCACTTCCCGGGCTTCCCAGATTGTTCGAGTCAACGGCTTTTGACAATAAACATGCTTGCCGCGCGACATCGCCCACATCGATGCCGTTGCGTGCATATGGTCCGGGATCGACACCGTAACGCAATCGATGTTCTTGCCTTCTTTATCCAGCATCTGCCGGAAGTCTTTGTACTTCGCCGCTTTCGGATTCAGCTTCACGGCGCGTGCCGATCGAACATCGTCCGGGTCGGCGAATGCCACGAAGTTTTCACTCCGCATTCCCATGATGTCGCTCCATCCCTTACCGCCCGCGCCAATCGCCGCATGATTCAGCTTCTCGTTTGGCGATTTGTAGCCGAGACTCTTCAAAGAGGCCACACTCCCGAATCCCCCCATGGGGACCGCCCCCGCCAGCAAGCTGCCGAAAAAAAAGTGCCTACGCGAAATATCTTGTTTCATCATGTACCTTTCACAATTCTAAAATTCAAAGCGCAATGCAACTTGAATGTCCCGGTTGCCAGTCTTCGATTGAATCCTGCCGAAGGAGGAACTGGTAGGCGTCACGTTCGGATTATTCCAGTTCGGATGATTGAACACATTGAACGCCTCACCGCGCAGTTGGATTCTCATCCTCTCACGAACCGTGAAATTCTTGCGGACCGCGAAGTTCGAAATTTCCGTGCCCGGTCCGCGGATGATTCCCCGTCCACCATTGCCGAATGTTCCGGCGGCAGGCAGAGCGAATGCCGCTGGGTTAAACCAGAAATTCTGATCGCCGTTGGATATTGAAAACACCTGATTGCTGATGTTCGGGTTGCCAACAACATTGTATGGTTGAGCACCGTTTCCCGAGCCAACACCAGCTTGATCCGTGGTGCCGAGCACGGCGACTGCAAGGCCGCTTTGAAACTGGCTGATGCCGGAAACTTCCCAGCCGCCCAAAACCTTGCCGAAGACGCTCTGATTATTCTTTAGAAATGGAATGTCATAAATATAGTTCAGAACCAGCACATGCGTTCGATCTAATGTCGACGGGCCGCGCGAAACGCTGGCGTTGAAAGGATTGAATAGCGCCTCAGCTTTTCCATCGGCATTGGTGATGCTCTTTGACCACGTGTAGGCTACACCAAATCCTAAACCCGAGTGGAAGCGCCGATCTAACTTCGCTTGCAGCCCGTGATAATTCTGCTGCGCCGCATTTTCGAAGAGAGTGATTTGGCTATACCCGCTGTAGGGCCGCAGAGCATCCACGTTGACGCCCGGGTTGGCTTGCACTGTACCCGGCTGCAGCGAGTTTATATTACGAGCTCTCGTAAGATGATACGCCGCCCGGCCCACGTATCCCGCTTCCAGCGTCATACCTAGCGGTAGCTCGCGCTGCAAAGTGCCGTTCCAATTCCAGGCGATGGGCGCTCGATTCACCGGATCCTGCATCGTCGCGATCAGCGGATAACTCAACGCCGCGGCACCCGAACCACCAGGCGCGTCGGCCAGTCCGTTACTCACCGCGGCCGTCAATTGCAGCGGAGGATTTCCTCCCAGTAGAGAGCTGTCGTTCAAGACAATGCGGTTGTGAAAGGCTCCGCCGCCAACGCGGAACACCGTCTTGGTATTGATCTGATAGGCGATGCCCATGCGCGGATCAATCAGATTATTCGTTTGCGCCAAGCCGTCCGGCAGCCCATGAAATAAGTAGCCGAGCGAAGTACTGCTGGCGATCGGCACTCGTCCAATGGCGCCTGCATTAAAGCCATCACCTGGCAGGGTGATTCCGTTATAAGGCAGCCCGCTGATGATGAAGCCGCCCTTACGATCCACGACAGCGGCCTTAGATTGATCGAAATATCGCGGATTGAACGACGCGATGTTGCCCCATACACTTGACCATGGAGGCCAATGTTCATAGCGAATTCCGACATCGAGCTTCAGCTTGGAATTAATCTTCCAACCGTCCTGTACGAAGATCTCGGTCGCCGTGGCGCGATAGATTGTGTAATCCTTTTTGCCCACTTCGCCGTACGTATTAAACAGGCCGAGTGCGGCGTTGGCCACCGCGACGCCCGTGCTTGCCGTGGTTCCTGTGTCTAAGAACGTGAACTGGCCGTTAGGATTATTAGTGCTCCCGGGACTTGATCCCGACTGCACCTGATCACGATCGTTCTGGCCCGAATGCTCGATATAGATTCCGAACTTCAGCGTGTGATTCCCGGCAATTTTCGTGACCGTGTCCGTCCAGACGAAGATCGGACCACTGGAAAATGCCGGATACGGCCCGCCGTCAAGCGTAGAGAAGTTTGCCAGACTCACGGTCGGAATTTTGTTCGCAATGTCCTTGGTGCCGGGAAAAAGGTAGGCGTAGTTTATGCCATATTGGGTGCGATCGTAACGCCCGTTGTTGGCCACGTCGTTAAAGTTGCGATCCACGCTGGCGCTGAACGCCGCTTCATTGATCAGCGTCGGGCTCAGAGTGGTGGCTAAACTCATCACGCCCGTATAGTTGGGACGATTGGAATGCAATTGCACCAGATTGAAGGTACCGCGAAACGGTTGGATTTCATCGAACTGGAATTCCGTGCCGCGAGCGGAAAAGGTGTTTTTGTCGTTGATGTGGTAATCGATCTTAAATGTATTTTGAAAGCTGTTTCGTGGGTCGGGCCCACTCTGGAACCAATTCGTGGCGCCTATGATATTCAAGCCCGGCGTCGGCGCCGGATAGGCGTTTAGCAGCGCGATTCCATTCGGACTCAATCTATTTTTCGGAATGATGTTGCCGGGGAACGGGGCACCTGTGGTTGGGTCGTTGATAACCCTCGTCTTACCAAAAAAGGTGTTCTTGGGATTCAAGAGCTCGCTGAAGTCTCCCTGTCGCATCGCTAGCGAAGGTACGACGCCGGAACTGGTGGAATATTGATGAAACTTGATCCATTCCACTGACGAAAAGAAGAAGAGCTTGTTGCGGTCGGAGTTATACTTCCGTGGAATATACACCGGGCCGCCTAGCGCGTAACCGAATTCGTTGAAGCGATAGGGAACGGGCACGGAGTTGGCGGCGACACCCGTGGCATTGCGGGCCCATGTATTCGTGTTCAGCGCGTCGTTCTTGAAATATTCCCAAAGCGCGCCATGAAAATCGTGGCCGCCACTCTTGGTGATGTACCGTATCTGTCCGCCCGAAGAGCGTCCATACTCTGCGCTGTAATCGGCGGTCAGCACTTGTACTTCCTGGACTGTGTCGACATTTAGTGTGCCGATGATCGCGCCCGCGGCCCTGGTCCGGATGGCGATGGCCCCATCCACTGTGATCAGATTTTCGTCGGTGCGTCCACCGTTGATCGTGAAGCCGCCATTACCCAAGCCATCCGGATCGAATTTGTCGATATTGGTGCCGCTGACGCCCGGCAGCAACAAAGGAAGATACAGCGGGTTGCGGCCATTTAACGTGAGATCCTCAATTTGTTTCAGCTCAACCACACGGCCCACTTGCGCGCTATCGGTTTGCAATTGCGCCGCTGAAGCGATGACGTTGACGGTTTCGTTGACACCGCCGACCAGCAGAGTCACATCAACCGTCGCGGTGGAAGCAGCGTCTAATTTAACACGGCTCTCGGAAACCTTTTTGAAACCTGCCGCTTCCACCGTAATCGTATAGAGACCGGTTACCAAATTCGGCGCCTGATAATATCCGCTTTCATTGGTCTGAATCCGCGTCTCCTGCCGCGTGGCTTCATTTTCAATGATGACGGCGGCACCAGTGACCGCAGCCCCGCTGGGGTCTTTCACGAAGCCCGAAATCTGTCCGCGGTCGAGTTGCGCGTGGAGGCTGAGCGTGAACAGCAGCGCGCAGCAGATATGGCCAAATCGACGAACTATACTTGGTTTCATCGGATCATCCTTACTTAATCGTGTTTGTATTATTCGGACCGAACCGGATCTGATCGGTGTTGACGATGCCCGCGGGCTTATCGCCCCATGCGGCACGTTTCGCCGCCCAACCGGTAACGCAGACTAACAACGTACCCGCCACACCCAGCGCAGCCGCCTTGTGTATCCACGGCGCATACGGGCCCTCGCTTGTTGTGGGTGACGGAACAAAGAGCGGTCTCGAAGAACATCCGTAGATCAGCAAAATGGTGCATGCGACGGCATTAATCGTCATGAACCATTCGGTTACCAGACGCACCGGAGTGAAGCGCGGCAACACGTGAACAAAATTGATGGTCACTACCGACCACAAAAAGACGAGATAGAAAAGTTGGCCTTTTCCCAACCAGTCCATCGAAAGAAATGCGATCGGGCGGCGCAGATGCAGGATCAGTAGCAGGATCATCGCAAATGCGATGGCGATGTAAACCGTCTCAAACCAGCCGATGAATCCGCGAGAGGGCATCAGATTTCCGGAAATATGAATTCCGTAAAGCTGCGGCTGAAGATTGGCGACCTCCTTCACCCACTCACCCGGACTGCGCCGGAAATTCAAATACGTAAGTCCGCAGAGTACGAAGGTGACGCTGAAGACTTCTGTCCATCGCCGGACTCGCGGCTCATCGCTAACCGCGGGCGCCCGGCGAATCAGCAACCCCATCCCGATCGCGATCGCAACTCCGATGAAGAACCCTTGGGTCTGCTCCATGATGCTGTGCCAGTTTGTATCGAACCCACTCGACATCACGACGAGTTTCACGGCAGTGCCCAGCGCAAACCCGATGCCCCCAAGGAATCCCACCGCGAGAGTTGCGAATCCTATCCCGCCCAGATTTCTGCACCAGCAGAAAGCGAGAATACCGCCGACTAAACCTAAATAGCCAGCCCAGCTATCTCCGCGCGGAGGGTTCATGTCCAGGTGAAGGAGTTCGATCAACAGCAGGTGGCCGGCACACCAGCCTAGGCCCATGTAAACGACTAACTCGCTTCCAGTTCCCCAGGTTTTGCGCCGGATTAAAGCCAAAATACCCACGGCCGCGACGGCCAACAGCGCGCTCATTGCCTGGCCTGCTAGAAATCCGAACCATGCCGGGGATAGTTGGTGATACCAGGCGCGGGTGGCGTCCTGCAGGTACCACGCGACAAACACGGCGCAGACCGGCGCGAAACATTTTGTCAGTTCTTCGCGGTTGAGGTAAGCCGCCAAAGCAATTCCCGCGCCGCCCGGAGCCGACCATATAAATCCTAAAAGAAAAACGCAAAAAAAGCCGTAGAAAACCGTTAGTTGTTCCGATGAATGGGTGTATGCCACGGTTTTCATGTAGGACATTCCACCGCCGAATGCTAAACCGATGGCACCGAAAAAAGCGAAGTAGTGGATGCGCCGCCGCCAGTCCTCTCGTCCACTAAGCAGAGCTACAACCATTCCGCCAAGTGCACCCGCGAGAGCGGCGCCGTATTCGTGTCCGAATTGTCCTCTGACGCCCCAGCCGATAGAGACAGAGAGCCCCGTTAAAATCAGGAGCGACCACGACAGAGTAGTTTGCCCTTTGGCTTGCGCAAGACCCACGGTTAATCACAAAGTATATGGAGGGCGACAGATCAGTGCAATTGAATATTTGTGAGGTGTTGTTCACCTGACGTGAACGCGGTCGTAATCAAAGCGTAACTTGGCGGCACGTCATTTAGCGATCAAGTGCAGGTTCTTCCAATTGGAAGCGCCGGCCAGTTGAATGAACTCGCCCACGGCCTTCGATGTGTAGCTGGATTTCATTCTGATCATCCCCATGCGCAAAGAGAGTGGCGGCGCGTCGGTACGCAGCACAGTGAGCACGGAGCCTCGCTGATCGGCTTCGATATTCCACAGGAAGAGAACGGAAATTCCCAATCCCGTGCGAACCATCGCTTTGATTGCTTCAGAGCTGTCCGAGCGCATCACCACGGTTGGACGGAAATCCAGAGAGCTGAGATAGTTCCTGACCGCTGTCTCCATCAGCGTGCCCTTGCGGAACAGAATGAACGGAACATGTTCGAGTGCCCTTAGGAGGCAATGCGCGGGAATCTCCGGCCGGGCCGAAATGAATCCGGTTTGCGCTTCCCATTGCGCCACCTGCTCCAAATCTTTGTGCTCCATCGCGGCCATGGAAAGGTCGAAGACCAGATCGAGGAAACCGGAACGAAGCCGGGAAATCAGATGATCGCTGTCGCCGGTTTCGACATAAACATCGACGCGGGGAAATCGTCTGCGGAATCGCTTCACTAACGGGGGAAGAAGGTTGCTGCTAAAGCTTGGGCCCGCGCCCACTCGCACCAAACCGCGTCCACCGTCACGCCACTCTGTCATTGCGGTAAATGCCGCGTCGTGATGCATCAAGACTTCTTTCACGAATGGCAACACGACCCGCCCGGCCTCCGTCAGGCTTAAGCGGCCTTCCTGTTTCTCATAAATGCGGGCGCCAAATTCGCTTTCCAGAGTCTTTAAGTGCTTGTGCAACGCGGCAGGGCTGATGTTGCAACGTTTAGCCGCCTCGCGAATACTGCCGAGCTCATGTAGCGCGATCAGGCTCTTGATCTCCCGCAGTTCCATGTTCCATAGACTATCGCAAACTCAGAACGACAGTTCACGATTTGTGAACGCCGAGTCCAACCTGTTCAATTGCGTTCGGCACGCTTTCTCTCTATACTTCGCTAGGAAAGCATGATCACAGAATCGGGACAAGACGAACTGCTGCAGAAGGAAGAATTTGCGGCACTCCAGAAAATTAGTTCGCCGACAATCGCCAACGCGATCGAAACATTTGCCGTGCGGCCCCGAGTGGATGGCATCACCAGTGCTGGAGTCTGCTGCCTGTTTCCGGAAATGGGCGCCATGCTGGGGTATGCCTGCACCGCGACGATCTTATCGGGTCAACCGGCGGCCGCCAAGCGATTGGTCTCGCGTACTGCTTACTGGGAGTATATTCGGAAAACGCAAGGCCCGAAGATCAGCGTGCTTCAAGACCTAAGCGACACTCCGGGCGGAGCTTATTGGGGCGAGGTGAACGCCAACATCCATCTCGCATTGGGCAGCCAGGGTGTGATCACTAATGGTACGGTCCGTGACGTCGAAGAAGTAAAAACCAGCGGATTTCATTTCTTCGCGTCCGGCATGAGCGTCTCCCACGGCTTCGCTCACCTGGAAGATTTCAACCGGCCTGTAAAAGTTTTCGGGATGACCGTATACCCGAACGATCTGATACATGCGGACCGCCATGGCGCCGTCATCATCCCTCGCTCGATCGCGCGTCAGGTGGTGGATGCCGTATTGAAGATCGAACGGGCCGAGCGGGTCATGATCGACCTTTGCCGATCTAACGATTTTTCAATCGAGCAGCTAGACAAGCTGATCTCGCCGGAATACTAAGCCGCGCTAGGGCAGAGCGTTCATCATCATATTCTTAAAAGTTACGACGCTGCCCTTGTTATGCTGCTGCAACGCAAAGTATCCTTTTGTGAACGTGTTCTTCTCGTCGATGTAATCCACCGTCACTTTTCCGTTCACCTTGATGATGATGTGATTGCCTTGCGCGATCACTTCCTGGGTAAACCACGTGTCGGGCGGCACCAGCTGTTCATAGATGTCCTTAAAGTTGTAAAGTCCGCCGGATTTTTTTGGATCGCGATGCGTGCTGTTCACTTGCGCTTCATAACCTTTCGGAGTGCCAGGCCCGAAGCCCTTGCGGAAGAACATGCCGGAGTTCCCGCCGTCGCTGATCTTCACATCTGTTTTCCAGTCGAAGTTCTCAAACTCCCGGGCCATCCAAAATAGATTTCCTTTTTCGCCGTCGCCAACTATCGTCCCGTCCTTCACAGTCCAGGCTTCGGGATTCTGGTCGGCCTTCCAACCTTCCAGAGTCTTGCCATCGAACATATTTGTCCAGCCTTCGTCGGCAGCGGCAAGGATGTTGATCGACAGTACGGCTAGCAGTATTCCAGTAAATTTCATGATTTGCGCCCCGCTCGGTTCAGTAGATGTATGTCTGCATGGTTCATGTATTGCTCCCAGTCGTACGTGGTTATATCATGGCGCCCCGCGCGCACGTGAAATCCAATTGTCGTCATCACCGGCTTATGCACAGGAGGCATCTCGCTGGCCGCGAAACCGCTGGTGCCCAAAAGTTTATATACGGGAGACGCATTCACGGCGGACAAGAATTGGCCTTTCGGATCCGATCCCCGGTCCTGTTCCGCCGTACCGATATAGATCGGACGCGGTGCGCAGAGGGCTATTAGCTCGTGTTGATCCACCGGAAAAGCGTCTTCGTTATCGGAGTACTTGCGGTAGTTCTCACAGAACCACCAGGGAAATGTCGTATTCAGATCTTTCACCGACTCACCAAATCGGCGCCGCGCCAGGGTAGCCCCGCCGGCTCCAGAGCAATTCGAAACGATCATCGAAAATCGAGGGTCGCTCGCCCCGGCCCAGAGCGCCGTCTTCCCCATTCGCGAGTGGCCCATGACGATTACGCGATTACGATCGATGTCATGATCTGTCTCCAGGTAATCCATTGCCCGGCTTAGTCCCCATGACCAGGCCCCGATCGCGCCCCACTCGTTTGGTTCGCGCTTCGTCTGGCCTTCCTGATAGAAGAGTGGCAAGATGCTGGCCTCATACCCGCCGGCATGATCGGGAAAAACGTCCCCGGCGTAGAACGTCGCCAATCCATAACCACGCGCCAGGATTTGCTCTACTGGCCACGACGCCGATTGCATTCCGCGCGAAGCCTCAGTGGAACGGTTATTGATTGCCGCCTTACCGTTGTTATAAACCCACTTCGTGCTGAGAGGGATAGCCGGGTCCGTGTTGACGGTGTGATTGCCGCGAAAATTAACGCCTAGAAAAATAGGTGTGGGGCCGGATTGATTCTTCGGCAGATAAATCAGGAGGTTTATCTCGGGGCCATTCGGATGCTTGCTTAAACGAGCGCTCACCAGTTTACGGCGAGCCTTTCCACCCAATGCGTTTTCATCCACAGGGGTCACCGCAAAGTGGACGCCCTTGGGCGGTCCCGGCTTGCGGCCATATTCATTCTCGGCAAACAGCCGCAACAATTCCGTCCGGCGATGTTTGCGCCACGCCTCGGCATTCGGCACACCTTGCAGTGGGTCGGGCAGCGCGTATTTGCGGACTTTGGATTCGTCGTAATCGCGCGATGGCGCCTGTGCCTGTAATGTGGAGCCAAGCCAAAACGGAAGCGACGCGCTTTGTAAAATAGCCCTTCGAGTTAAGATACGCATTCGGCTCCAAGACAGTATCGCATCGAATCCCAGTGCAAGACTCTGATAATTTGGAACTTCGGATGATCTCTTTCTCAAATATCAATAAGCAGTACGGCAAGCAGCTGATTTTCGTTGAAGCCTCGTTTCAATTGAACCCCGGCGAGAAAGTCGGCTTGGTGGGGCCAAACGGTTCCGGCAAGACTACCCTGTTTCGCATGGTGGTGGGCGAGGAGTCTCCCGATGAGGGCGACGTCTCGGTTCCCAGAAAACTGACGGTTGGCTATTTCCGGCAGGACGTGGAAGAAATGACAGGCCGGTCCGTCGTGGACGAAGCTATCGCCGGAAGTGGCCGCGCCGGTGAGTTGCATCACGAACTGGAAGAATTGCAGCACGCCATGGAAGATCCTGCCCAAGCTGGCGACATGGATAAAATCCTGGAGCGTTTCGGCGAAGTGCAGGAAGAGTACGAGCATCTAGGCGGATACACCCTGGAAGCGCAATGCCGCGAAGTGCTGCACGGGTTGGGTTTCCCCGACGATCAGATCGATGGCGATGTGGGTGCACTATCGGGCGGTTGGAAGATGCGTGTGGCATTGGCTCGCGTCTTACTTGGCCGGCCCGATGTTTTGTTGATGGATGAGCCCACGAACCACCTTGACCTTGAGTCGATCATCTGGCTGGAGCAGTTCCTGAAATCGTTTCCAGGTGCGCTACTGATGACCTCGCACGATCGCGAGTTCATGAACCGCATCGTTTCAAAGATCGCCGAAATTGATGCCGGTGAAATCATTACTTACTCGGGGAACTACGATTTTTACGAACGGGAACGAACCATCCGCGAGACCAATCAGCAGGCGGCGTTTGCGCGCCAGCAATCGATGTTGGCAAAGGAGCAGCGCTTTATTGAACGCTTTAAGACCCATGCGGCGAAAGCTGCTCAGGTACAAAGTCGAATCAAAGCGCTGGACAAAATTGAAAAGATCGAACTCCCGAAGAAGCGCCAGATAGTGAAATTCGATTTCCGGGTTCCGCCGCGCTCGGGCGATCAGGTGGCGGTGCTGGAAGATCTTCACAAGAGTTATGGCTCGCGGGTAATTTATAACGGATTCAACCTGACGATCCGCCGCGGAGAACGTTGGGCTGTAATGGGGCGAAACGGAGCGGGGAAGACGACGCTGCTGAAGATGATCGCCGGCGCCAGCACTCCCGACGCCGGTAGCGTACGCCTCGGCGCCAGCTTGAACATGGGTTATTTCGCCCAGCAGTCGCTCGACGTTCTGGACCCCGATCTAAGCATCATCGAACATCTGCAACAGGACTTTCCCCGAGACGGCCTGGGTTCGTTGCGCTCGCTGGCAGGGGCTTTTCAGTTCTCCGGCGACGATGTGGATAAGCGAATCCGCTCGCTCTCGGGCGGCGAGAAATCGCGTCTGGCGATGGCCAGGATGCTCTTCAATCCGCCTAATTTTTTAGTTCTCGATGAGCCCACTAATCACCTGGATCTTGCAACCAAGGAAATGCTGGTAGACGCGTTGAAAGGATTCGAAGGGACGATGATCTTCGTCTCGCATGACCGAACTTTCCTCCGTGGCCTTGGCTCACGCGTGCTGGAATTGGGCGGGGAAAGCGGATTGGAACGCAACCCACGCATCTATTCGGGATCTTACAACGAGTATGTCCAGACGATCGGCCATGAAGCGCCGGGCATCTACGCTTGAAGCTCGATCCTGCGGTGTACTCTGGTTTGGAATAGATGTCTCGGCGACGATCAATCCTCTTTGCTCTGCTGTTCGTTGCCACACCGCTATGGGCACAACAGCCGTTTTATACGGACGATCCAGCCGTCACGGATCGGGGTGCCTGGCATCTGGAATGCTTCGATGAGATTGATGGTCTCCAGCGATCGCAGTTGCCGAATCTGAAACAGAACACTACCAACTGCAAAGCAAATGTCGGTCTTCCCCATAATTTGGAACTCGATTTGGACTCTCCCTACATCGGAATCTTTCGCGCGTTAGGAACTCTGCCGCAGAACTCAAACGGCATCGGAGACCTCAATTTGGGGGTGAAGTGGAATTTTCACAAGGAAGCCAAAAACTCTCGAGTGCCAGCATTCGGTGTGAGCTTTTATATTGAATTCCCCACTGGTGACACAACTCAGGAATTAGGCTCCGGTCTAACTGACTACGCTCTAAATTTCATGATCCAGAAGCACCTCTCCGAGACGACGAGGATGACTGCGAATGGGGGAATGCTGTTTGCCGGGAACACAAGCACTGGCGTCGTTGGCATTAACGGACCGGCTGCACGCGTGTACACCGGAGGCGTTTCGCTGCTGCATGATATCAACGCCCGATGGACGGTTGGAACTGAGGTGTACGGCGGATACACCGACAATGACGGCTTGGCGCGCACTCAACTGCAGGTTATGGCCGGGGCCACCTACAAGGTCCGGAATGGCCTGAGTCTGGCCTTTGGTATGTTGGGCGGCAAGTATGTTGGCAGTCCTCGCATTGGCGCACAGGTCGGATTTGCAATCGATTTCCCCGAAGCCGTGCGATAGCCCTACCGCAAACGCCCACTGCTCTATGATGGATTGCTTTGCATTTTATTTTCGGATGAGGTGATGGATGCCCTGTGATCCCGGCGTACTAAAGAATGTCCCGCTGTTTTCTCTTTTGGACGAAGAAGAAATCGCCGTTCTGGCCGAGCAAGTCGAGATGAAAAAATTCGCTCCCAGGCAGCGTATTTATAAGATCGGCGATCCGCCGGGGCCGGCCTACGTTATCGTAACTGGAAAAGTCTGTGTGAACACCGTCGATGAAGATCACCAGGAGGTAATCGTGGATGAGCCAGGCGACGGCGATTTTTTCGGTTTCGCATCCATGCTGGACCACACGCCGCATCAGACTGGAGCGATCGCTACGGAGGAAACTGCCTGTATTGAAGTCGACCGCCACGATATAACCGTGTTACTGCAAAGGAAGCCGCTCGCCGGCATGGACATGATGGCGGTTCTTGGCCGGCAATTTCATGCGTCGCAGCAACTGGTGCGCGTTCGGGCAATGCGCAATGCAAATGACATCATCGAAGCGCAATCTACTATTGGCGACCAAATCGCCGACCACGTTGCGCAGTTTGGCGGCTCATGGACGTTTATCATTACGTTTTTCGCGATCCTGGTGGGCTACACGGGACTCAATATCTACATCGGCCAGAAGGCGTGGGACCCTTATCCATTCATTCTTCTTAATCTTTTTCTCTCCATGCTGGCCGCGATCCAGGCGCCGGTGATTATGATGAGCCAGAATCGCCAGGACCAGAAGGACCGTGTACGCGGCGAACTGGATTACGAAGTCAATCGGCGCGCGGAATCGGAGATCCAGGGGTTGGCCCGCAAGCTTAATATGCTGGACGAAAAGATTGACGATGTGGGCGACCTTCTGCGCAAGAAGATGCTGGGATAACCGCCCGTCACTCCGCGCGCAATGCCTCCACCGGATCGACCGCAATTACCCGGCGGGCAGGCAGATAACTGGCCAACACCGACGCTGCCACGAGTACGATCGATACCGCGAAGTAGGTTAGCGGATCCATCGGACTTACCTCGTAAAGTAAGTTGGCGATCAGGCGCGATAACGCCAGCGCGGCCCCTAGTCCGCACGCAATCCCAATGCCCGTCAGTAACAATCCATGGCGGACAAACATCTGCATCAGTTCTTGATTTTGGGCGCCGATCGCGATCCGAATCCCGATCTCGCGAGTTCGTTGCGATACCGAGTAGGAGATCACGCCATAGATTCCGACGATCCCGAGCAGTAGTGCCATGGCCCCGGCAATCATCAGCATTACCAGGGTAAGAGAAGTTCGCGCCAGTGATTTGTCGTAAATCTGCTGCAACGTTCTCACATCGGCCAAAGGAACGTCGGGATTCACCGACCATACGGCTGCCCGTATCTCATCCAGGAAGCTTTGCGAGCCCGTGCGGCCGCTGCGAACTGCAAACGCGACACTGCGCCTTACGGTTGTGGAATCGCCCTCAAAGTCTTTCAACAGTAGGGGCCAGTAGGCGATCGTCGGCGCCTTCTGATTGATGCCGTCATCCCGGTTATCGCCCGCCACGCCGACGACTTCCCGCCACGGACCCTTCAGGTTTTCACGAATGCGTTTGCCTATGGCTTGAGCTGGACTTCCCCACAATTCGCGGGCCATATTCGCCGTGATGATCGCGACCGGCATCTTGTTATAAGTGTCGGTCCAGGTGAAATCGCGCCCTGCTAGCAGTTTGTTTCCGATTGTGTTGAAGTAGCCCGGCGAAACAAACCGAAAGTGGCGAAGGGCTGGAATTTGACCTTCGGCGTAGCTACGGCCTTCGGCGAAGATCGGATCATTCCAGCCTTGCCCGTCCATTGGAAGCGTGCTCAAAATCGCCGCGGACGCCACCCCATTAATCGAAGTAATTTTATCGAGCATCTGGTTTTCCATCCGCATCACGGCTTCGGGATCCTTCACTTGCGATTCCGGGATGAAAACTCGAAGGGTCTGAACTTCTTGCGGCTTCGTAAAACCGGGTTCGACATGCTTCAGCGCCTGGAACGTACGAATCATCAGGCCCGAACTGACTAACAGCACCAAGGCTAAAGCGACTTGGACCACGACTAAAATACTTCGCGCCCGATGACGTTCGCGGCTCAGACTCGAGGTTCGGCCCCCACTGCGCAGAGTAACAGCGAGATGCCGCCCCGCGTATTTAAACACCGGAATTAATCCAAAAAGAATTCCGGCGATCAGGGAAATGGCAAACGTGAACAGCAACACTAGTGGATCGATGGAGATTTCCTCCACGCGAGGCAGATTCGCGGGCGCAAAGCTGACAAGTAGCTGCAATGCTCCATAGGCAAATGCCAGCCCCAGCGCACCACCCGCCAAGCCAAGGGTGACGCTCTCAAAGAGCAGTTCCTTGGCGATTTCCGCGGAACTCGCGCCCAGAGCCGCGCGAATCGTCAGTTCCTGCTGCCGTCCTTCCGCTCTCACCAGAAGAAGGTTCGCGACGTTGGCGCAGGCAATCAAAAGCACCATCGAGATGGTTCCCATCAGCACCCACAGCATGCTGCCGATATCGCCTACCAGGTCTTGTTTCAACGGTCGAAGGTTCGGACCGATTCTCGCGTCGCTGAACATTTTCAGGCTGTATCCGGGCGGCGGCGGGAAGCTCTGCATCGTGATCGGAATCATCCGGGCCACGTCGGCGTTAGCCATTTCCAGCGTAACGCCGGGCTTCAGCCGGGCCACTCCCTGATAGCTGAAGTTACCCAAAAATAACTTCGCGCGATCGAATTGGTAAGGCTGCAATAGCGCTGGATGCAGGTTCAGAAACTGGAATGCTTGCGGCAGAACGCCAATCACTTCGCGAGCTGTGCCATCCACCATGATCCGTTTGCCGATCACGGTAGCAGCGCCGCCAAATCGCGATTGCCAGTACCCATAAGCCAGCATCACCGTCTCCGGACTTCCCGGCGCGGCGTCCTTGCCGCTAAATTCGCGTCCAAGAATGGGCCGGATTCTTAAAACAGGAAGCGTGCCCTCTGTAACGATCAGACTTGGTACTTGCTCGGGAGCACCTTGTCCTGTAACGCTGACCGAGTCTTCGGTCCACAGTCCTATCTCTTGGAAGCTTCGGTTCGATTCTCGATAGGTAAAGTAGAAACCGGGAGCCATGTTCAGCTCCTTGATATTCAAGCCGGGGGCCGTGTGCCAAAGGGCGACTAGCTCCTGCGGATTGTTGTACGGCAGCGGTTTCAGCAATACCGCTTCAATCACACTGAAGATCGCCGTGTTTGCTCCGATTCCGATGGCTAAGGTAACCAGCGTGACTAGCGTAAATGTTGGCGACTGCATCAGCCGGCGCAATACGTATTTCAGGCGAGCGACAAACGAACCCATTAAAATACCTCCGGGCATTACTCTAGTTAATAGATACGCACAAACGCACGAATAGGTCGCAATCATTTTCGAAACTTGACTGATCGGTGGAACAACTGGCGCACGATGCCGTATTGTAAGCAACGTGGGACACTTTACGGCTGTAGCGATTTTGGCATGTGTGTTCGCCGACAGTGTGTTCGCAAACGAGGTTTCGTTTCGCCGCTTGGATGGCACTAGAATCATGGCCTCGGAAGCGGAATCATTCGCGCGTGAAACATTGGCGGGGGCGCATGTGACTGGCGCGCAAATCGTGGTCTTGGATCGGGGGCGCGTGGTCTGGAGCGGTGCTTTCGGGCATCGCCGGCTGGATCCGAAAATGCCGATGGACCGGGAGACGACGACCTGGGCGGCCTCCATCACGAAGAGTGTCTTCGCAACCTATGTAATGCAGCTCGTGGAACGCGGCGAATTCCAGTTGGATGTCCCCGTTGCCAATCAGTTGGCACAACCGCTCAATTCTTATGGCGCCTATCGCGATTCGGCTGCAGAGCTCGTTAAGGATCCGAGTTGGGCCCTGGTGACGCCTCGGATGCTGCTGGCGCATACGTCCGGGCTCGCCAATTTCGCCTTTGTGGAACCCGATAAGAAGATGCACCTGCAATTCAAACCAGGCACGCAGTTCCGTTACTCCGGGGAAGGCATCAATCTGGTGCAATTTGTCATTGAACAGCAAAAGCACAAGCCGCTTGACCAACTACTGCAAGACGCGATTTTTAAGCCACTAAAGATGGCCCGCAGCGGACTGATCTATCGAGAAGAATTTGAGGCGAATGTCGCCGATCGTTACGACCTGAATGAGAAGTTCCACTCGCAAACAAAGCGCTTCCCCGCGCGCGGTGCCGGCTCCATGACTACCAGCGCCGAGGATTTAGGCCGGTTCGCGTCCGCTCTTTTCGCCGGAAAAATCATCAAACCGGCAACACGAAAGGCGATGTTCAAGCCCCTCATTCGCCTCCGAACCCTGCACCAATTCCCTTTAAAATTGAACGAATCCGAAGGCACCGAGGGTTCGGCCGTAGGCTTAGCGTATGGAGTTGGTTGGGGACTGCTGACCAAGACGCGCTTCGGACCGGCGTTTTTCAAGGAAGGGCACGGCGACGGTGCGCAAAACTACATGATCTGTTTTGAACGCCGCCAGGCTTGCATGATCGTGCTTACCAACAGCGACAACGGAGAGTTCGCCTTCCGCCCGCTATTTGAAAAAATTCTTGGTGACACGGTGACGCCTTGGGAGTGGGAAGGCTATACTCCACAGTTCATTGAAGCGAGCCGCAAACTACAGTAGAAACCGGATGACCGTTATCGCGGCCCGGTCGCGCATTACCGGACATGCACAAACTTTTTTTGGTAACGCTAACGGCCGCGGGCATGGCATGCGCGCAGAGTACCGCTACAGGTACTTTGACGGTTGCTGGAAAGACCTCGCAGTTGACGCAGGGTACGCCTGGGCAGAGGCTGGCTTCTTCGATAAGACGAAAGACGACACGATCGTCGTGCTGACCGACGGTCCGGTTCCGGAGAAAACGTTGCACGACCACTTCGGCTTGCAGAAGCTCGTCGCCGATGGCAAGATCGCTTACGTGCGGGCCACCATTAACTCGAGCGGCCAGATAATCAATTTCGAGGTGGGACATAGAGCTTTTAAGATGCCGCCGTCGGGTGGGTCCACCGAGCATGTCTTCGAGGGGAAGATACAGCCCGCCAGCATTAATGGGAAAGTCTTCACGAAAGGCGCACAGGAAGCCCCGTTTGAAAAGACCAAGTATGAATATTCGGCCACTTTCCGCGCTCCGCTCCAGCCGAAAAAGTAACACAAGCCACCCGTCATACTGAAGGGCTTGACCACTCTCTGGAATTGGAAGGCGGCGGTGATGAGCGCAGTTTATCGCGCTCCAATCTTCTTTCTAACTACGCTGAAAGCTGGTTGGCGCCAGGCGTTGGGAGCGATGCTGATCGAAACTTCGTTTCGGGCCATCACCTCCGGCTTCTATGGCGCCATCACGCAAGCTCTGCGCAAAATGGAACCGCCATGGTTAGCGATTTTGATCATTGTGGTGCTGGCGCCCGCCGTGGTTCAAGTGCTAGAGGCCGGCGTCCATTGGATTCGCGGAACACCCCACCTTGCGGCGGGGATTGTCGTGTCGACGATCGTCACTGCCATCGGGTCACTCTTCAACTGGTATGCGATGCGAAAAGGAACGTTCCTAACGGGCGATGAAGGGGAATCGTTGCTGGCCGATCTGAAGAACCTGCCGCGCGTCATTTTTGGATTTCTGAGCGATCCTATCATAGGCGTCTGGAACTGGATCGCGAGGCCTAGAGGAAAGTCTTGAAGTCCATCACATCGCCATCCTGAACGACGTATTCTTTGCCTTCGGTACGTAGCTTGCCCAGTTCCCGGGCCCGGGCGAAGCTGCCGCAGGACACCAGGTCGTCGAAGGAAACTGTCTCGGCGGAGATGAAGCTTTTCTCGAAATCCGAATGAATTACACCTGCCGCTTGGGGCGCTTTATCCCCCGCGCGGATCGTCCAGGCCCGTGTCTCTTTCTCGCCGGTAGTGAGGTAAGTGCGCAACCCGAGAAGGTGATAAGCGTCCTTGATGAGCGTCTCCGAACCGGATTGCTGGACGCCGAGGCCCGCCAAATATTCCGCGCGCTCGTCGGGAGGTAGCGTCACTAGCTCGGATTCAATTTCTGCCGACACTACAACGGCGCGCGTGCCATGATGATGGGCCACATAATCGCGCACCTTGGCCACCCATGGATTCGAATCGGGATTCGCCAGCTGTTCTTCGGCCACATTGCAGGCGAATAGTGTCGGTTTAGCCGTCAACAGAAAAAACGTTCGCAAAACATTTTGTTCTTCCGCTGTCATTTCCAGGCTGAAGGCGAATTGGCCCCCGCTAAGATGAGGCTCCAACCGATTTAACAAATCGATTTCGATCTGCGCCTTCTTGTCGCCACTCTTGGCCGCCTTTTGCTGTTTACCGCGCCGCTTCTCGACGGCTTCAAGATCCGCCAGAATCAGTTCGGTGTTAACCACTTCAATATCGCGAATGGGGTCCACCGTGTCCATCACATGCTCGATATCGGCATTCTCAAAGCATCGAACGACTTGAATAATTGCGTTCACCTCGCGAATATGGCCGAGAAACTGGTTCCCCAACCCTTCACCGGTGCTGGCCCCTTTTACGAGGCCCGCAATGTCGACGAACTCGAACACGGACGGGACGATTTTCTGCGATTTACTGATGTCCGAAAGAACCTGCAGCCTTTCATCGGGAACCGTGACGATCCCCTGATTCGGCTCAATGGTACAAAAGCGATAATTCGCCGCCAATGCCTTCCGAGTCTGCGTAACCGCGTTGAAAAGGGTGCTTTTGCCGACGTTGGGCAAACCTACGATACCTGCACAGAGCATGAAGTTTCATTGTAGCGGGCGGACTGCGCTTCCACTAGTGTTAGAGTGAAACCGTTGCTCGAGATCGCTGGACAAGCCCTGTCGCTTGCTGAATTGACCACTGTCGCTCACGGCGAAGTAAAGGTTGCACTCGCTTCAGCCGCCTATCCTGCGATAGACAGAGCGCGCGATCTTGTGGAGAAAACCGCCGCCATGGATTCCGCCGTTTATGGAGTCAACACCGGCTTCGGTAAGCTCTCCGACGTCCGCATCGAAATCCCCGACCTTCGCCAGCTTCAACTCAATCTGATCCGTAGTCATGCATGTGGTGTCGGGCCCGCGCTTCCCGACTCTGAAGTGCGCGGCATGATGCTGCTCCGGGCCAACGCACTGGCTGCCGGCTACAGCGGCGTTCGGCCGGTAGTGATTGAAACCTTCCTGTTGATGCTGAATCGTGGGTTGCATCCGGTTGTTCCGGAGAAGGGCTCTGTCGGGGCAAGTGGCGATCTGGCGCCACTCGCGCATCTGGCGCTGGTTCTAATTGGCGAAGGCGTCGCATCGTATGGGGGCACTCAGATGCCGGGCGCGCAAGCGATGCGCCAGGCTGAAATCGAGCCGCTGATTTTAGAGCCTAAGGAAGGGCTCGCGCTTTTGAATGGCACGCAGGCCCTGGCTTCCGTTGGCGGATTGGCGCTTCATCGGGCGCAGCGATTGGTGCGCTTGGCCGATGTTTCCGGGGCTATGACTTTGGAAGCGTTGCGGGGAACTCCCGCTGCCTTCGATCCGCGTATTCAGGCAGTTCGGCCGCATCCCGGGCAGATCGCAGCGGCCACTCATTTGCGCGAACTGCTGGGAGACAGCGAAATCCGCGAGTCGCATCGATCTAATGATTCCCGCGTGCAAGACGCCTATAGTTTGCGCTGCATGCCGCAGGTTCACGGTGCCGTTCGCGACGTGTTGGATCAAGCGCAACGTACGGTGGAAATTGAAACCGGAGCGGCGACGGACAATCCGTTGGTGTTCGCCGAATCCCAAGAAATGTTATCAGGCGGAAACTTTCATGGAGCCCCGTTGGCCTTCGCTTTCGATGTCGCGGCGATTCCGCTCACCAGCTTGATCGCGATTTGTGAACGCCGAGTGGATCGGCTGGTGAACCCCGATCTGAATGAGGGCTTGCCGGCATTTCTCACCGATCATCCAGGCACTTGCTCGGGCTTCATGATCGCTCAGGTGACGGTGGCCGCGCTCCTGAATGAAGCACGCGTGCTGGCGCATCCCGCGAGCATCGACAACGTGCCGACATCGGGCGGCAAGGAAGACCACGTCTCCATGGGCATGACCGCCGCTGTCAAACTTCGGAAGATAGTGGAGAATCTCGAGTATGCCGTGGCAATTGAGCTGTTATGCGCCGCACAAGGACTGGAGTACCGCCTTCCCTTGCGTCCGGGAAATGGAGCGGCGCGAGCCTTCGCCATTGTTCGATCCCATGTGCCGCGCCTTGGCCCAGATCGCGCTCTAGCGCCCGATATGGAAGCGCTGGCGAGTGCAATTCGCCGTGGCGAATTCGACGCAATCTAGCTATTCTTCATCGCTGCGGAGCTTCGCCAAAACACTTAGGTCTTCGAGCGTGGTCGTGTCACCCTTGATTTCATTGCCGCTGGCGAGATCGCGCAGTAGGCGGCGCATGATTTTACCGCTACGGGTCTTGGGCAGCGAATCCGTGAAACGGATGTCATCGGGCTTAGCCAATGAGCCGATCTCTTTGGCTACCCATAGCCGCAGCTCATGCTTCAGTTCCTCAGAGGCTGGCGTTCCCGCTTGCAGCGTGACGAACGCGGCGATGCCTTGTCCCTTAATCTCGTCGGGCCTGGCGACGACAGCCGCCTCGGCGACCTTCGGATGCGACACCAAAGCGGACTCCACTTCCATCGTACTCAGGCGATGACCCGATACATTGATCACATCGTCCACTCGGCCCATCACCCAGAAGTAGCCATCTGCATCCTGACGCGCCCCGTCGCCAGTGAAATACGATCCTGGAATTTGCGACCAGTATTGCTCTTGAAACCGCTTCGGATCGCCATAGATATTTCGCAACATGGAAGGCCAAGGGCGCTGGATCACCAGGAATCCCCCGGATCCAGCGGGCACGGGCTCGCCGTCGCGAGTGACGATAGCCGCCTTCACGCCGGGTAAGGGGCGCGTGCACGAACCTGGTTTGGTCGCAATCGCGCCAGGCAGCGGAGCTATCATGATCGCTCCGGTTTCAGTCTGCCACCACGTATCGACGATGGGACATCGATCGTGGCCGATGTTCGACCGGTACCACATCCAGGCCTCTGGATTGATCGGCTCACCAACGGATCCCAATAGGCGCAGACTGTCCAGCTTGTGCTTCTTGGGCCAATCGTCGCCCAGCCGCATGAACGCTCGAATGGCCGTAGGGGCGGTATAAAAGATGCTTACCTGATGCCGGTCGATGATGTCCCAGAACCGATCGGGCTCGGGATGGGTCGGTCCGCCTTCATACATCAACGTGGTGGCGCCATTCTGCAGCGGACCATAAACGATGTAGCTGTGCCCCGTCACCCAGCCGATGTCAGCGGTGCACCAGTAGGTATCGTCATCCTTCAGATCGAACACCCATTTTGTGGAAATATAAGTTCCAACCGCGTAGCCACCGGTCGTGTGGAGAATGCCTTTCGGCTTCCCGGTCGTGCCCGATGTGTAGAGCAAATAGAGCGGGTGCTCGGAATCCAGCGGCTCGGCGGGACAATCGCTGGACGCGTCCTTCATAAGGTCATGCCACCAGTGGTCGCGGCCCTCCGTCATGCCGATGGCCGAGCCGCTGCGCCGGTAGACGATCACATTTTTAACCGTCGGACAATGTTGTAACGCTTCGTCCACCGCCGGCTTCAGCTTGATCTCTGCGCCGCGCCGATAGCTGCCGTCCTGCGTGATCACCATGGTGCATTCCGCATCGGTAATGCGATCCACCAGGGCCTGCGCCGAAAACCCGCCAAACACAATGGAATGGGGCGCGCCAATCCTTGCACAGGCGAGCATTGCGATCGGCAGCTCAGGCGTCATGCCCATATAGATGGCGATGCGATCGCCCTTCTTGACGCCGCGCGATTTCAGAACATTCGCAAACTTCGAAACTTCGCTTAACAGCTGCTGATAAGTTAAAGTGCGAATTTCGCCCGGCTCGCTCTCCCAAATGATGGCCGCTTTGTTTTTGCGCCATGTCGCGACATGCCGGTCGAGACAGTTGTACGACAGGTTCAACTGGCCGCCAACAAACCACTTCGCCCAGGGAATATCCCACTCCAATACCTTGTCCCAGGTCTTAAACCAATGCAGCTCACTGGCGATATCGCCCCAGAATTTGTCGGGATCCTCATCGGCTTCGCGATATAAACGCTCATAGTCGGCGAGATCTTTTACTTGGGCTTCGGCGCTGAATTCCGCGGACGGCGGGAACACTCTTCGTTCGTTGAGAACCGAATCGATATTCGGCGGCTGGGATGACATACGCACTAGATGTAACACACTGGTCCGGCCTTTCACGACATCACCAAACGCAACGGACACCGCATCCTCAGGGCTTCAATAAAATTCGTTCCTCCGTCGCTTCCTCCACCGCCGTGCGGCTAAAGGGCATTGGATGATAGCGGCCTTCCGCCCAATCCGCCAGCAAATCACTGTAATGCTTGCTGGCCGGATCGCCTGATTCGCCGGGAACGTTGGTCATCATCGATTTGTCCCAGTCGGCAAGATCGATCACTTGTCGATACGATGCGCCATTCACTTGTTGAAAGCTGGCACCGCTGGTCGCGTTCACCGTATTGGAATCGCCGCCGCGAGCCACCGCCGGCAGGTCGAATTGTCTGCGATTCAAGGCATGGCGCAGCGTCAGCTTGTGGATGTCTCCCCATTTCGCGCCTTTCGGCAAATCCTTTAAGGCATCCGCCAAAGAACTGGCAAGAGCTTTGGAGTGATCTCCATTTTCTAATTCATCGAACGTTACCTCAAAGGCGATGAATCCCGCCGCCAGGTCCTTTCCGAATAGCGCCGCAGGTAGCTTCGCCATCCAAAATTCGAAAAGAGCTGCATCTTCAGAGTCCGCCGCCAACCTGCAATTCCAGTGAAGCAAGCGATCAGCCTCGGCCGGACGCGGCTCCCAGCGGCGTAGAATCTCCTGGAAGCGGCGCGCGGGCAGCGACATCACGTCTTGTTGCAGCGCTTCAAAATCGGCGACATCGAATTTTCGTTTCTGGTTCAGAATCTGCTCCACGCGATGTACCCGAAAAGGCGACGCCCACTCGTAGGAAAGCTGTTTATCGTATCCAGGCGGCAAGATATTATTGTTCGACGTGGCGATGAAATGCCCTGCTGGATTGTAGCTTTGGGGATGTTCGCCCGTGGCCAGATATCCGTCCCACTCATACTCTCCGTTGTCGCCGGGAACCGGAAACAGACCCGTCCAGTTCTTGCGGACCGGCGCAAGACCGGCCGCGATCCAGCCAATGTTTCCGCTCGTATCGGCATAAACAAGATTTTCCGACGGCACTTTATAGCGATCGACATTAGCGCGAAATTCGCTCCAATCTTTCGACCGTGCTAGCGACAACGCCGGCAAATAACCAGCGCCGCCCGCCTCGCTGCCGACCCAGCGCAACGTATAGGCCAAGTGCTTCTCCTTGTCCTCGTACAACACCGGCCCATGCACCGTGTAGTGCAATTCCACCGCCCATGGCTTCTCGCCTTTCACGGCGATCGTCGTCTTCTCAACGTCCATCCACTTCCATCCGCCCTTGTAACGATATTGCGTGGGATCTGCTGCATTCAACTTCTCTACGTAGAGGTCCTGTTGATCAATCCCGACGATCGTGAATCCGAATGCCACGGTTTCGTTGTGTCCTAATGCGACGCCAGGAAGGGCGGGCTCGCCGGCGCCGATCACGTTCCATCCCGGAGCGACAAGGTGTACAGTCTTCCGCAGCGACGGCAATTGCACCGGGCGATGCGGATCATTGGCCAGCAGAGGCTTGCCGCTCTTAGTCATCGTTCCGTCGGCCACCCAGTTATTGCTGCCCTGCTCACCGGGGAATCGAACCTCGCCGATAGCCGCGGTGTAATCGCGCAAAATATCGCGGGTAATAGTGTTTAATTCAAGGCCCGCCGGTGGACGCAACTCGACCAGCGGATCCGGCGGGAACATTTTTTCCATCGTCTTCCGCCCATACTTCGCGTATTCGATGGCTCGCGCGACTTCTCTCGCGGCGTTACCCGTCATCAGTAATCCGGCGACCCGCGCCGTAACATCTTCCGGAGTCCATAGGCCGGGATCGTAGCCCGCGATCGCGAACTCCGCCGTGCGATTGCCGCCTAGCGAGCCGATGTAGGCGTTGATTCCCTGCGTGAAGGCTTCGGCGATTTCTTTCGCGTCCGGAGCATAGCTATTCCACTCGGCGTTCCAATCGCCGCGGTAGCGTACCAGCCGCGCGATCCGGTCTCGTGGCACCGCTCCAGCACCCAGCACCTCCGCCAACTTCCCGGTCCCAATGCGCCGCCACAGATCGATCTGGAAAAGACGATCCTTCGCCGTGATGTAGCCTTGCGCGAAAAACAAGTCATGCGTATTCTTCGCATAAATATGTGGCACGCCCCAGCGGTCGCGCAGGATTTCTACCGGGGAATGCAACTGCTTGACTCTCACAGTCTCCGCTTGCAGCGCGAATACGAACAGCCAAATCAACAATCGACAATTCATGGGTACTCGTTTCTTCTGTATGCTTAGGGGCATGGCCACGAAGCTGAATCGACAATGGCGCCTGGCGGTACGTCCCACCGGCGCGGTGAAAGAATCCGATTTTACATGGCGTGAGGAGCCTTTGTCTCCTATCGCCGATGGACAAATCCTGGTGCGTGTGGTTTATCTCTCGCTCGATCCGACGAATCGTGTCTGGATGAACGAATCTGCCTCATACCTTCCGGCAATTCCGCTAGGCGAGGTGATGCGCGGCGGGGGCATCGGCATCGTTGAGGAATCCAAGAATCCAGAGTTTGCCGAAGGCGATATTGTCGGCGGGCTTGTCGGCTGGCAGCAGTATTTCCTCTCCAGTGGCGCGGGCCTGTCGAAGTATCCCAAAGGATTACCCATCCCGCTCAAAGCCTTTTTGGCATTGCTGGGGCACATCGGAATCACCGCCTATTTCGGCTTGCTCGATGTCGGGAAACCGAAAGATGGCGAGACGCTGGTTGTTTCCGCCGCGGCCGGCGCGGTAGGTTCGCTGGTCGGACAAATTGGAAAGATCAAGGGATGCCGTGTCGTGGGCTTGGCGGGAACGGACGAGAAATGCGCCTGGCTTACCGGCGAGTTGGGCTTCGACGCGGCAATCAACTACAAGAACGGCAATATTCTTGAGCATCTGAAAGCGGCATGCCCTAACGGCATCGATATTTATTTCGACAACGTCGGCGGCGAAATTCTGGAGGCCGCGCTAAGCCTGATCAACCTGCATGCCCGCGTTCCGCTATGCGGCATGATCTCCGGCTATAACGCAGCCGAGCCCTCGCCAGGCCCGTCGAACCTGGCGCTGCTCATCATGCAGCGTGCCCGGATGGAAGGCTTCCTGGTGCTGGATTATATGAGCCGCGCGGATGAGGCGGCCAAGGATCTGATTACGTGGCATCTCTCCGGCAAGCTGAAGTACAAAGTGGATGAGGTGGACGGCCTGGAAAAAGCGCCGCAAGCCTTGAACCGCCTGTTTGACGGATCGAATATCGGGAAACTCATCGTCAAAGTGGGCGCAGAATAATTAGTTAACGGCCTTATCGACGGCTGTCGCCGGAGCGCCAAGATACTTCTCCACCCAGGCTATATGGCGCTTCATGATGTCGAGCACGAACTTCGGTTCCTGCGGTCCATGCTGCGTGCGTGGATACACCACCATCTCCACCGGCACGCCCTTGCGCTGTAATGCCCGGTACATTTCGTAGCCTTGCGTTGTAGGCACGCGGATGTCTTGCTCGCCATGCAGAATCAGCAGCGGAGTCCGGGCGTTGTTGATGTGGAACAGAGGCGACTGCTTGATGTAGCGATCGGTTTCGGCATACGACGGGCCTGAAAAGTAATCGTCCAGAATGCTCGGGATGTCGTTCGTGCCCCACATGCTGATCATGTTCGACAGGCCGGCGCCGGTGGCCGCCGCCTTAAAGCGGTTGGTCTGCGTCACTACCCAATTCGTCATGTAGCCACCATAGCTCCAACCCATCACCGCCATGCGGTTCGGATCCGCCACGCCGATAGCGATCACATGGTCGACGCCCGTCATCAGGTCGTTGAAATCGCCGCCGCCCCAGTCATTCAAATTCGCCGCGCGAAAATTCCGCCCGTATGCCGACGATCCGCGAATGTTGCAGCGCAAGACCGCATAGCCCTTGGAAGCGAACGTAGCGATGGGATATAGCCCGCCCGCGCCAATGAAATTCTCGTTGAACGCTCCAGCCGGACCCCCGTGGATGTTCAGGATCAGCGGATATTTTGTGCCCTTCTGATAATTCACGGGATAAGTCAGCAGGCCTTCGATTTCCTTCCCGTCTTTCGATTTCCAGCGAATCAATTCCGTCTTGCCCAGCGGCGGCTTCCCCAGATCGGTATTCGCCGCGCTCACTTGCAGAGGATGTTTTGAGGCGAGGTCCATTACGTAGGCCTCAATAGGCTGATCGGATGCTTGTTGCGTAAACGCTACCGCGGTCCCGGTCTGATTTAACTTTGCGCCGGAGCCCAGCACCCCGCTATACGTGGCTACCGCGGGTCCATCTACCGGCATCGCATAGAATACCGATTTCGTACCCTTGGCTTCCAGGAAATAGATCTTCGTTGAATTCGGCGCCCAACCCACCAACGCAGGGGATTCGTCATAGGTAGCCGGCAGATCTCGACCCACGCCTGTCTTGCGCAGCAACAACACGATCCGGTTCCCACCGAGTGCCGACCGTGGATTCGAACCACGCACATAAGCAAGGTAGCGGCCATCCGGCGAATAGTGCGGTTCACTCTCGGCGGCTTGAGTCGCTGCCAACGGCCTGCTGTTTCCAGTCTCGACATCCACTTCTGAAATGTCCGATTTCGATCCGTCGTCGGCATCGGGCGTGGGTCGCGTCTCATAAGCGATTTGCAGCGAATCAGGTGACCAGGCAACCGCGCTCACGTGATAGGCGCCCTGCACCAACTTCCGCGCCGGATGCTTTCCATGGATGTCGGCCGGCACCGGAATCAGCCACAATCCGTGATTCTTCGCGGCCTCGTCCACCACGCGAAAATCGGTCTTTCCGATCTTGGATTTCTCCTCGTTGGGGTCGGCTTCCGTCCCCGTGAAAGCGATCCACTTGCCATTGGGCGAGAGCGAATATTGGCCCAGCACACCTTTCCAGTCCGTCAGCGCTTCGGCCTCGCCGCCGTCTATCGCAATCTGAAAGATGTTTCGCTTGCCGTTGCGCTCGGACGCGAAGAACACGCTCTTCCCATCCCGCGAGAAGGCCGGTGAGGTGGCGCTCTTATCGCCGCGGGTCAACTGCATCCGTCCGGTCCCGTCGCTGCCGCCGATGAAGATGTGCGTTAACCGCTCGCTCTTCTCCGTCTCGATGATCGCCTTCGTCTGTGTCCAAACCGCCATGTGCCCATCGGGAGACGCTTCTACTTCGGCAACGGTCTGCACCTTCATCGAATATTCGGGTGTCCAGGCCGCCGGGGTCTCGGCCAGCAGTGGGATCGCTAACAACAACAGCAGCGGGCTCGTGCTTGAGAGCGTCAATGAATTCCTAACGTACATATTTGTCCACCCAATCCAAATGCCGGTTCATGATGTCGAGTTGAAACTTCGGTTCTCGCGGTCCATGCGGAGTCCGTGGATACGTCACCATCTTTGTGGTTACGCCCTGCTGTTTCAGCGCGTGGTAATACTCAAATCCTTGCGAGATCGGAACGCGTTCGTCGGCTTCCCCGTGCAACAGCAGAGTCGGCGTGGTTACGTTTTTCACATACGTTATTGGCGAGTGTTTCTGAAAGTTCTCAAACTGATCCCATGGCTCGCCGCCGAAATAGTCGGGCAGGAATCCCGGGATGTCGGCGGTCCCTGAAAAACTCCAGAGATCCGTTACGCCGGCGCCGATCACCGCCGCTTTGAATCGATGCGTCTGGGTAATGGTCCAACTGGTCATGTACCCGCCATAGCTCCATCCCATGATGGCCATGCGATCTGGATCGGCGACGCCCATTTCGATCACCTTGTCGACACCAGCCTGATCGTCTTCATAGTCTTTGCCGCCCCAGTCATTCACATTGGCGTAGCGAAATTCCTTTCCATACCCGCTTGACCCCCGTGGGTTGGGCCGCAGTACCGCATAGCCACGCGAGGCGAACGTGGCAATCGGATACACACCGGGCTTGCCGATAAACGTCTCGGAAAATTGGCCGGCCGGGCCACCGTGAATATTCAAAATGAAAGGATACTTTTGGCCAGGCTGATAATCGAATGGGTAGGTCAGCAAGCCTTCCACTTCGCGTCCGTCCTTCGACTTCCAGCGAATCGCTTCCGTCTTCCCAATTGGAGTATTCGGCAGGTCGACATTAGCACGGCTCACCCGCACGGGCGCGCCATTGGAGACGCTCATCACGTAGGCTTCCGGCTTCTCGTCGGCGGCCTCGCGGGCTAGCCCAACATAGGTGCCGGTCAGATTTACAACCGGGTTTCCGATGACACCTTTCGCCGGCTCAAAGAGAAGCTTCGGTGGTCCATCGACCGGCATTTCGTACAGAGCGGATCGGGTTCGCTTGGCTTCGGAGTACAGAATATTCGCCGAGTCGCTTGCCCAGCCCACAAGATTAGGCTGTTCGTCATAGGTTGGCGGCAATGCCCGTGCCTCGCCTGTTTTCCGCGTCAGTAGCACGATGCGCGCATCGCCCGGCCAGTGCGGTGGATCGGAGGTGCGGAGGAACGCCACAAAACGTCCATCCGGTGAATAGACTGGCTGGCTCTCGGCGGCGCCGCTTTTCGCTAGATCCGTTACCTTGCCGTTCTCGATTTCAACCTCGGCGATATCGGCCTTCGTCCAGTAGTCCGCACCCGGCAGAGGCCAATGTTCAAAGGCAATCGCCTTCGAATCGGGCGACCAATCGAAGTTCGTGACGTGATACTTCGCATCGAAAACTTTCTTCTGTGCACGCTTGCCGTCACTATCGGTGTCTACCGGAATCAGATATAGCGAATGGCTTGGCGGATCGGCGTCCACAACTCGAAAATCGCGCTTCTCCTTCTTCGCTTTCTCGTCATCGGGTGGTGCTTCGTGGCCGGTGAATGCGATCCACTTGCCATCGGGGGACTGCTGATAATTCCCCATGCTGCCCTTGAAGTCGGTAAGCATTTCGGCCTCGCCGCCCGCAACGGCAATTCGGTAAATATTCGATTTTCCCGCTCTGTCCGAAGTGAAGAAGACCCAGTGGCCATCGGGCGAAAACGTCGGGTTCGCCGCGCCTTTGTCGCCCCGCGTGAGCTGGAATCGGCGTGACCCATCGGCGGCGCCAACGTAAATTTGGGGGACGTGTTCGCTGCGGTCTGCTTCCATCACAGCGCGAGATTGCACCCACGCCACCATCTTCCCATCGGGCGCGGGAATCACGGCACTCACTGTCTGCACCTGGAACGTCGCTTCCGGCGTGTATCCCGCCGGCATCTGAGCCAGACCGGAACCGGCCCAAAGTAGAACGGCCAGAGATGTCGATTTCATGGCGCTATGGTATCGCGGCCAACAGGCCCCGTGCAGCGCGAGCTGTGTTCTTACCGCTTCAATAATGCGATGGCTGCGTCATTCTTGCCTTCCGTGGCAAGTTGCAACGCTGTCTTGCCGTGTCCATCAATGGCTTCGCGATTCGCCTTATGACTTAATAACAGCGACACGAAGGCGGCGGAGTCATCCTTGATATAAGCCGTTCCTTCCGCGGCGACCATCAACGGCGTAGTTCCATTTGCGTCCGCCAGGTTCACGTCCACGCCACGATCCACCAGTAATCGCGCCGCCGCCAGCTTGCCGTTGTATACGGTTTGAAACAGCGGCGTTGCGCCATCGTTTTCCTTCACGTTGCCATTCGCTTTCTTGTCCAGCAGGATTCGCATTGCATCTTCCTTGCCTTCTACGGCGGCATGAAATAACGCTGTGCGTCCGCGATTATCCGCTGCTTCCACCTTGGCATTGGCGGCCAGCAATGTTTCCACCATCGGCGCATTGTTGGGCATGTAGGCGTTGCCTTCCGACGCAATAATCAGCGGAGTGGCGCCGTTTGAATCCGCCGAATCCACCTCCGCGCCGCGGGCGAGTAGCAGTTGAACGCCCGGCAACTTGCCATAATACGCAGCTTCATATAACGGGCTCGTCCCATCCGATGCTTTCAAGTTCGGGTTTGCCTTCTTGTCCAGAAGCAGCGTCATCGCGTCGATTTTGCCCTCAGCCGATGCACGATATAATGCGCCCCGCCCCCGGACATCCACCGAATCCACCTTCGCTCCTTTTTCCAGCAGCAGCGTTACCAATGGGGCATTATTCGGCATGTACGCCGTTCCCTCGGCGGCAATCATCAGCGGAGTTGCCTGTTGCGCGTCCCCGATCTCGATATCGGCGCCCTTCTCGATTAACATTTTCGCGCCGGCGATTTTTCCGAAATAGACAGCTTGGAATATCGGTGTCGCCCCTTCGGTGGATCTCTGATTCACGTTCGCCTTATGCGCAATCAGAAGAGCCATAGCCTCGTCTTTGCCTTCCATCGTGGCAAGGAACAACGCGGTGCGGCCCTTAAGATCCACTGCGTCCACGGCTGCCCCCTTGTCCAGCAACATCGCCACCGCGGGTGTGCTGTTTGGCATATAAGCCGTGCCTTCCGCCGCCTGCATCAGCGCCGTGATGCCCTGATCATTGGCTTCGTTGATGTCCGCTCCCGACGCCAGCAGCCGCCTTGCTTCGTCGAGTTTGCCGTCGTAGATGGCCTTGATTAACGGAACCTCGGCCCTGCCGGCGCCTGCTGTTTTCGTGCCGCCAACGCTTGGCGATCGTCCTCTGAAGTACCAATAACCGCCACCAGCCGCGAGCGCCACAATCAGTAGCACCAATAGAACTGGCATTAACCGCGTAGTCGATTTCGCTTGCGGCGGCATCGGCTGGGTGTAGGTCACGCTGGTTAACGGTACGTTCGCCGCGTTCGCTAATTGCTGAATAAAGTCCGAACAGGAAGGAAATCGATCCGCGGGGGATTTCGCCAACGCCCGCGCCAACACGGAAGCCACGGCTGGTGGCAGGTTCGAAGGTTGCCCGGCAAACGGGTCCACCGCAACAATCTGGTACATCAACGCATGTGCGGTGTCGGCGACAAATGGCATGCGTCCCGACAACATCTGGAAGGCGATGATCGCCAGCGAAAACTCGTCGGACCGGCCGTCTACCGGCGTTGCGCGAATCTGCTCGGGCGACATGTATGCCGGCGAACCCAAGCTGGTTCCGGCTGAGGTGAGATTTTGCGATTGCGTCAAATTCTGCGTCATCTTCGCAATGCCGAAATCGGCGACCTTCACGCAGCCGTCGTCACGCAACAAAATATTGGCGGGCTTTACGTCCCGATGCACGATACCGCTGCGATGCGCGTAATCCAGAGCCTCGGCGATTTGCCGCAGAATGTCCAGACGCCGTCCCAGATCCATGTGCGTTCCACTCAATAGAGCGCGCTCTAGTGAAGATCCACGCACCAATTCCATGACCACGTAAACATCCGCGCCTTCCCACCCAAGCTGGTGCACCGTGACAATTCCCGGATGCGATAGCTTTCCCGCCGCGCCCGCCTCCCGAACCAGGCGCTGACTGACATTTGCCGTTTCTTCGGCGGTTGCTCCGGGGTCGACACGAATCACCTTAAGTGCCACCGGACGGTCGATCTTCTGGTCATGCGCTTGGTAGACCACTCCCATCGCGCCGCGACCCAACTCACCCAAAATCTGATATCCGCCGATCGTATGTTCTGCCATAGTTCCTCTAGACTAAAAGAGAAGACATGAGACCTATCGCCGTCCTCTTCGGTTTCTGTCTATTTGCCGCACGCCTTCCCGCTCAGGACTTCACAGCCATCGACCGCGCTATGGAGAACTCCATTCAAGCTCTCGATGGGGGCGCCGCGCTGTTATTAATACAGGATGGTAAAACAGTTTACCGCAAGGGCTTCGGCACGGTCGCCGTGGATACTCCGGTGCCGTTGGCGTCATCCACGAAATGGCTTACCGCGGCCGTCATCATGACTTTGGTGGATGAGCGCAAGCTTGCACTGGACGATCCAATCGTCAGGTATTTTCCGGCGCTGCGTGGTCCAGTGAGACGGATTACAATCCGCCAATTGCTGTCTCATACCTCAGGCGTGCAAGGTTTCAGCCCCTGTCTTGCCGATCGCAAAATGACGCTGTCGCGATGTGCGCAAGAGGTGCTTCGGCTGCGATTGCTATATCCACCGGGCACCGCGTTTCATTACGGCAGCATGGGAATGCAATTGGCCGGACGTATTGCCGAAATCGTTTCGGGCAGAGACTGGGGCACGCTCTTTCAGCAGAAGCTTGCCCTGCCGCTTGGCATGATCCACACGGCCTACGAAGACGGGAATCCACGGCTTGCCGCCGGCGCTGTATCCACGCTCGACGATTACGCCTTGTTCCTGCAGATGCTACTCGACGATGGGATGTGCAAGGAGCGTCGAATTTTATCCAGCGCCTCGGTACGCGAAATGCGCCGCGATCAATCGCGCGGAGTGCGCCTTGCGTATACGCCTTACGAGGAATTCCGCCCGGTAAATCCCGAGCTGCCGGCGATGCACTATGGTCTGGGCGCCTGGTTGGAAGCAACCAGCCCACTGGAGATCAGTTCGCAAGGCCAATACGGTTTCAGCCCCTGGCTCGATGTAAATCGCCACTTGGCGGGAGTATTTTCAGCGAACTCGAGTTTCAGCAAGGCAGTGCCCTTCTATTTCGCCCTCAAAAAGACGATCAGAGAAGTATTGGCGTCTCCGGTGAATTAGGGATTGTCCGGTTATAAAACATTTCCCTGCCTTTTTGTGCAAGTAACATGTTGTAATAGATAGGTCTCCGGGTGCTTATGAATACAAGACGAATCCTGGTTGCCGCTTGCCTGTTGGCACTTTCTGTCTTCGGACAGGACCGGCGCAAGGCGGATCGCGCTTATGAACAGGCGCTGCGCTATGAAGAAGCGGGCCAGAATGAGCAGGCCTTCGAAATGTATTCGCTGGCCATGCAGTATTCACCAACCCGCGAGGCCCGCGTCTTCCTGCACCGCGGCAAAGTGCAAGTGGCCATGGGAAATGCAAAAGGGATCGACGATCTGAATCAGGCCGTCGAACTGGCGCCCACCGACGGCGAAACGCGCAAGATACGGGGCGATGCCTTCGGGAAACTGAAAGACCCGGCGAAGGCCATTGCCGATTACGACGCGGCCATCAACCTGAAGTTTGAAAACGCCGTGATATATAACGCCCGGGGCAACGCGCAAATGGCGATGAGCCAGTTCCAACAAGCCGCCGATGATTTCGGTAAGGCCGTCCGGCTGCGGCTGGACGATTCCGATGCCTGGCGTGGACGCGGAACCGCCTACTCCCGGTTAGGGCGCTATCGCGACGCCATCGACGATTTCGACCAGTGTCTGCGCCTGAAACCGGGCGACCCCGACGCCTTATTGGAACGCGGCTTCGCCTATGGCCAGATCAACGATTTCCGCGCGGCCTTGCAGGATCTCGACAAGGCGATCGTCCTGGATGTGAAAAATGGTAGAGCTTACACGCTGCGTGGCGCGGCCCAGGCGCGGTTGGAAAACCATGCGAAAGCAGTTGAGGATTTCACCCGGGCAATTGAGCTCGATCCCAAGGATATCGCCTCCTATTTTGCCCGCAGCCGCAGCTATACCCAGCTAGGGCAGGCCGACAAGGCCTTGGCCGACCGAAACAAAATCGTCGCTTTTCGTCCCGACTTGGCGGAAGCCTACGTCGCCCGCGGCGGGTCATATCACCAGTTGGGCCAGCACGAGAAAGGGATTGCCGACCGCACGGAAGCCATTCGTCTCAATCCCAGTCTGGCGGAAGCCTGGTGCGCCCGGGGAAACGCGTTTTATCTTCTTGGCCAATATCAACGAGCCATTGCCGACCTGAATCAGGCGCTGCGCATCCAGCCCGATTACCTGGAAGCAAAACGAGTTCTGTCGCTCGCGCAAGAACGTTATGTCGACGAAGCCATCGCGAAGAATGTCCCGCCGCCAACCTCTGAGCTGCGTGAAGTGAACCATCCGCAAGATGCAATTCGGCCCAAGGTGCAGCCGCCCGCGGAACCCTCAGAGAACGTGGCGCGCAAGAACTTATTGACACAAGCGCCGCCGCCCAGGCCAACTCCAGCCGTGACCACACCTGCGATAACACCTCCGGTCACCGAACCGGCAAAGCCCCCGATCGTCGCCGAGGCGGTGAAAGAACCGCTTCCGCAACCAAAACAGCGCGATCCCATCAAGCAGCGCGATGACGGCAAGCCTTCGGAATCGAGGAAGCACGCCAAACGCGAAAAGATAGAAGTCGCCGATCCGCCGGCGCATTCGGTTGCGACGACGGGTGGGTCTGCTGAATCGCACAATCAAAAGGGCAGGGAACTGGCGAACCAACGCCGTTTCGACGCCGCGATCGCGGAACTAAACGAAGCCATTCGCCTGAAGCCAGGTTATGCGCTGGCCTACAACGCCCGGGGCTACGCATATTTTATGTTGCACGACTACAAGCGTTCGATTGCGGATTTGGATGAGGCGATCAAGCTGCGGCCGGACTATGGGAATGCGTACTTAAATCGGGGAAAAGCGAAGAAGGCGGCAAAGCTGCCGGGGTCCGGCGAGGATATCGCCCGAGCCCAGCAGCTTGCCAGGAAGTAAAAATTAGCGGCCGCCGAATACGCGGCGCTTGGGCTTGAATTTATCGAAATGTCGAGGACGTTCGGTGGCTCGCGGCACCGGCATTTCGATGATCGCCGATGCTTGCTTCGATTCCCGTTGGATATCGGGGGAAACGTCGCGACGGACTAACTGAACATTCAAAGCGCGTTCAATCTTGCGAATTTCGCCACGCTCGGAACGCGTTCCAAAGGTGGAAGCAACACCGCGCGCACCCGCACGACCGGTTCTGCCGACGCGATGGATGAAGTCTTCCGGCACCTGCGGTAGATCGTAGTTGATTACGTGGGCGATTCCCTCAACGTGAATTCCCCGCGCCGCGACATCGGTTGCCACCAGCACCCGATATTCACCTTGTTGGAATGCACGCAGCGCCTGATTGCGTTGCCCCTGCGTACGGTCGCCATGAATGCGCGCAGTTTTCACTCCGCCGGCCGAAAGTTTCTTCGCCAGACGATCGGTGCCATGCTTCGTACGGGCGAAGACCAGGAACGATCCCACTTCGTTATTCAGCATGTGATGTAACAGACCCAGCTTGCGGTCTTGATCGACTTCGTAAACGTGCAAGTCGACGTGCTCGGCGGGCTTGGTAGCCGATCCGCAAGCGATGCGGATGGGATTTTTCAAATATTCATTGATTAGGTGCGCGACAGAGCTTTCGATGGTCGCCGAGAAGAACAGCGTCTGACGGTCGGGACCGGTGGAGCTAATGATTTCGCGAATCGTGGGAAGGAAGCCCATATCGAGCATACGGTCGGCTTCGTCAAGGACAAGAACCTTCACGGCGGAAAGCCTGACCAGCCGGCGCTTTAGAAAATCGCTGAGCCGCCCGGGAGTCGCGATCAACACCTGCGCGCCCTTGCGGATCGCGTTCAGCTGCGTTTGTTCGTTTAAGCCACCCACGACAACCGCGGCGCGAATGCCGGTGCCCTGCGCAAGCTTGCCAAACGTCTCGCTGATCTGAATTGCCAGCTCGCGGGTAGGGCTCAATACTACGGCGCTAATACCAGTCGGAAGCGGTTCCTTCATCAACGACTCGAGCAATGGAAGCACGAAGGCAAGTGTTTTGCCTGTGCCGGTCTGCGCTGTCGCGACGACGTCACGTCCGGAAAGCGCGGGAGGAATAGCCTGAGCCTGGACTGGCGTCGGTTCGACGAAGCAGTTCCGTGCAAGGTTGGTCCTCAAAATAGGAGACAGAGTTAGTTCAGAGAAAGTTTTCATTCAGTTAAGTGGAAGGACAATCAGCGAGCCCTGGACAACTTGGTACAAATGGGGAGGCGAGCGGATTAACTTCGGTTACCTATTTACAATAGCACGTTCTCCTACACTTTTGTTTTTTAGCCGATGTTAGTTTCCGTTCATCTAGCGAGGCCCCGGGCTCGTTCCACAATCGATATATTCGCCGGTCGTGAGTAATTTGCCGGCGAATTTACGCATGTATGTGTGGCAGGCTCCACGTTCCGTGTCCGGGTATCGACGGCGCTTGCCAATCCCTCTGCGGGAAGGCCCCGTAGACAGCGCCCGCATATAATGGTGAGTCGTTTGCATTGGATGATTCAGTAATGAGAAGGAAACTAATCTGGATGGCTGGTGCCGTGGTCGTGGCTATCGCGGCCGGATTTGTCGCGTACTCATTTCGGAATGCATCGCGCGTTCTGCGGCAATCCACTTTCGACGATGGCCTGCAGTTCACTACAGTGCGGCTGGATCGGGCGCTGCCCGCCGGGGTTGAATCCATCAGCTCACCAGCCGACTTTCGCGATGCCGTGGAGTTCAATGGCCGGTTCTATCTGGCCGACTCTGGCGGCTTGTCTTCTTATGACCATGATGGCTTGCTTCTCTCCCGATTTCGCGTGGGGCTTGAATTGCCCGCCGCGCCACTAGCGGGAATGGCCGTGGGCATCGCGTCCGGGGCCGCGCAGCCGGAGTTGTGGATCGCCACCGAAGGCGAAGGCTTGCTTGCATTCGACGGCCGGCAATTTCGCCAAATCCGTACTCTAGCAGCGGACGGGCGCAAGATTACCGCCATCCTGCCGCTCTCCACGGGGCGCATTCTTTTTGGAACGGAAAAGAAAGGCCTGCTGGTGTACGACGGCACGCGGATCGCCCCATTTCACGAAACGCTGAACGATCTGCACATCACCGCGCTGGCCGGAACGGATTCCAACATATGGGTAGGCACGCTGCAGCAGGGAGTCATACATTGGCGCGCCGGCCGTGTCGACCGTTTTAGTGAGAGCGAAGGGTTGCCCGATTCGCAGATCACCTCGCTCGTGGCCGATGGCGATTCGGCGTTCGCCGGAACATCGGCTGGCATTGGCGAATTCCGCGACGGCCGATTCCTGCGTGTGCTGGCTCCCGGATTTTTCGCCCGGAGTCTGCTCCATCACGGCGAGTCTTTGACTGTTGGAACCGTGGATGAAGGCGTGGTGGACGTGCCTCTCGGCGCGCGTCCTGGACGGACGGTCCACTGGGCGTCGTCCAGTTCGCCCGTCAAGAAACTGCTGCTGTTGCAGGGAACCATGTATTGTCTCTCCAGCGATGGCCTCTATGCTGTCAACGGCGCGGCCAAATCGTTACGGCCCGTTCTGCAACGCTCCAGTGCTCTGCTTGCCGATCGCAACATCTCGGCGCTGTCGATGGATTCCGCCGGGCGTCTGTGGGTAGGCTTCTTCGATCGCGGTTTGGAAATCGTCGAGCCCGGCGGCGAGCACAGCACCCACATCGAGAATGAACACGTCTTCTGCGTAAATCGCATCGTGCAGGATCGCGCTCATGGGCTGACGGCTGTCGCCACCGCTAACGGACTTGTGATGTTCGATACGGCCGGCAAAGAGCGGCAGGTTATGGGACCGTCTGAAGGCCTGATCGCCAACCACGTCACCGATGTCGTGTTCCGCAAAGACGGGATGACACTGGCCACACCCGCGGGATTAACCATGATCGACGCCGCTGGCACAAACAGCTTGTACGCATTTCATGGTCTGGTGAACAATCACGTGTATGCCTTGGCGGCGAAAGATGGACAGACGCTGGCTGGGACTCTTGGCGGCTTGTCGGTATTGGATGACGGCAAAATTCGCGCCAGCTTCACCACCGCCAACTCCGGCCTGAAGCACAACTGGATCACCGCCATTGTTCCGGTAGCCGGCGAATGGTTTGTCGGGACATACGGCGCGGGAGTTGCGCGCTTTGACGGTGCAAAGGGCTGGCAAACATTTTCCGATCTGCAAAAAGGACTTGTGATAAATCCCAACGCGATGGCTGTCACCCCGCAGGGGGTCTATGCCGGGACCCTCGGATCCGGGCTTCTTGTCTACAACAGAATGTACGGGCGCTGGTCGGCGATCCTCGATGGTCTGCCCTCGCGCAACGTAACCGCGATTGAACCCTATGGCGATTTTCTCTACATTGGCACGGATAACGGCTTGGTGCGCGTGCCCGAGCGGAATTTGATACATCCATGAGACCTACCCTGATTCTTGTTCCCCTGATTCTCGCGCAGGTTCTTCTGGGCGACGCCGGCGTCTTACTGCCGTCCGATAAAAAGCAGCCCGATCCCGCGCTGCTGACCATGGAAGAGATGGTGATCGACATCAAGATCGATAACAATCACGCCAAGGTGAACGTGCGGCATATATTCGCCAGCCATCGCCCCGTGGTGCAGGAAGGCACCTATATTTTCGCCTTGCCCAGCTCGGCGATGGTATCGGATTTTGCCGTGTGGGACGATGCCACGCGGATTCCCGGCGTGATCCTGGAACGCAAGCGCGCGGAGGAATTATATGAACAGATTCGCGCCCAGGCGATCGATCCCGGCTTGCTGCAAATGGGAGAGCGCGATGCCGACGAAGCACGCCGCGGCACTGTGTTTAGCGCCAAAATAGTGCCCATCGTTCCCTGGGGCACGAAGCGCCTTGAGATCGAATATCAGCAGCTGATTCCCATTGAGCAATTGGAAGGCTACTTCGCCATTCCGTTGCGGCCCGATGCGTATCGCTCACAAACCGCGGCCAAGTTATCCATCACGTTGGAACTCCGCTCAAACCATCCGCTGAAAAGCTTTGATGCTTTGGCGAGGAGCTATCCGTTAAAGATCGTCGAACGAACGGCGAATCTGGTTCGCGCGAGTTTCGAAGGCTCGAACGTGGCCTTCACGGAAGATTTCGCCGTTAAGTATGCGGTTGATCCCGGCCGCGGCGATGCCTTGGAAATCCTGACGCATCGCGAGTCCGGTGAGCCGGGGTTCTTCGAAGCCGCCGGCTTGTTGACGCTACCCAAGCAGGCTCCCGCCGTGCCCGGACCATCGCGAACCATTGTCGCGCTCTTCGATAATTCCCTGTCCATGCAGTGGGAAAAGTTGGAGCGCAGTTATCAGGCATTAGAAACGTTGCTGCGTAATTTGAAGCCCGCCGACAAGTTCAATGTGTTGCTGTTTAATTCGGATGTGAGTCCGGCCTTTCCCAGCGTAGAGTCCGCCGGTACGCAATCGGTGGAGAAGGCGCTGGCTTTCGTGAAGGCAAGCCGCCTGAAGGGTGGCACGAATTTACAGGCCGCCTTGCAAGCGGGCCTGGCGCAAGCGGGGCGCGATTCTTACATCGTTCTGTTAGGCGACGGCGGCGTGACGCAGGGTATTTTGCAAAATGGCAAGCTGGCCGAATGGTACACCGCCCAATGGAAAAAGAAGCCCGAAGCCGATCGGCCACGGACCTACGTTTTCGCCGTGGGAGACGACGCCAACATGCCCCTGATGCAAATGCTGGCGCGCAACGCCGGTGTTGTCGAATGGGTTCGTTCCACTGAGCCGATCGATTTCAAGCTGAAGGCGTTCTTGTCGAAAATTGGCCGCCGGCCGGTGGATAATCTGCAATTGTCGATTTCGCCTCCGCAGTCGGTGGATCTTGTCTATCCCTTGCAGGATGCCAGCTTCCCAGGCTCGATGCCATCGTGGGTGGGCCAATACACGAAGCCCGGCACGAAGGTGAATTTCGAGATGAAGGCCCAGTCGCTATCGGCAAAAGCATCGGCCACATTCCCCGCTCAAAGTGCCGAGCATCCACAGCTGCCGCGTCAATGGGCGAAGGCCCGGGTCGCCGCGCTGCTTGAAAAAATTGAACGCGAAGGCGAGGATCAGGCCACCATCGACGAGATCATTCGCCTGGCGCGCAAATACAAATTCGTGACGCCATACACGTCATTTTTGGCCGCCCCGCGTGCTCTGTTGCGGCCCCGGCTGATTCGTCCAGGCGATCCGGTGTTGCGAGTCAAAACCGATGAATCCATCGTTTCTGTGGTTGCCCTGTTTCCATTCGGCTTGGTAAAGCCGCTGCGCTACTTGCCCGAAGAAGACACCTGGCAAACTCGATTTCTAGCGCCTGTGGACATGACCGATGGCACTTATAAGGTTCGCTTGATGCTTCGCGATAAACAGGGCCACACCTATCGCGAAGCGAAGACATTCGTGATCGCCAGCAAGCCACCGGTGGTGCGCGTGAAACTGGATAAGGTCAGGTTCCGGCCAGGCGAAGCGGTGCGCTTACGAGTCAGCGCCTCCGATACCACGCGCACCGTCACGGCGCGGTTATATGGCGCGATGCCGGTGCACTTGCGCTGGAATGCCGGAATGAGTTCCAACACCGGTGAGTTGCTGATTCCGTCGCAGCTCGCCGCCGGCAAGTACACAGTGACGGTGACCGCGGAAGATTTTGCACACAACATTGGAAGCGAGGAGGTGTCCATTGAAGTGGCGCCTTAATTCAAATCGGCGGGCTCTGCTATTCACCGCCGCGGGCCTTCTGGCCGCCGTATTCGCCGGGCACGCCGAACTGTCGCGCTGGGTGGAAAACATCGAACCTTCGGGCAAACTGGAAGCCGTCTTCTTTCGCTTGGGCGTCCGGCGTCCGGCGAAGGAAACGCGGCCGGAATTGTCAAAGCTGATTGCGGGTTCATCGTCCACCAAGGATTTGTATTCTTTGCGGGCGCTTGAAGACGAGCAAGCTCTCGACTTCGCCGCCGCCGAAGCCGACTGGAAACAATATGGCGATCCTTTGTCGCTGGCCGATTTCTATCATCGCCGTCTCCAGCCCGGTGAAGAACTCGCCGCTTTGGATGCCGCGGCCCGCGAACCCGCACCGCCAACTGAGCGCTTTACAGCCCCCGCGCAACAACGATCCTGGAAGCTATATCAGCGTATCTTTGGGCTGATTGCCGAACAGGGTATGCCGGTTGCAACCGCTGCCCCGCAATACCGCCAGTGGATCGAACGCTATCCCAAAGACCCGGCGCCGTATCTGCAATATTTCGATTTCGCGATCGTCAATCGGGAATACGCCGTGGCCGATGAAGCCTCTGCCCTGTACGCCAAGCAGTTTCCCGATGATGCGGTTTTTCCAGTGTCGGCGAAAGCCCGCATGGAACAAGTGCGTGGATCTGTCGATAAAGCCGTCGCCGTTTACGACGCGGGTTTCCAACCATCGTGGCCGCCGGAACTGGTTGCCAGCTATTTCGAATTGCTGAAGCAGACCGGCTCGCTGCGGAAGTTTTTGGAACGCTCCAGGGCTGGCGTGCTAGCGAATCCGCTAGACCTGGCCGCCGCCGCGCGCATCTTCTATTACTACCAGCAGCAAGGTAACTTGCAGGCGGCACAACGCGCCCTGCTCGAATATCGCCAGCGAAAGGAATCGCGGAAGTCGGTGTGGAAAGCGGAAGAGCTCTCGACACTAGCTGAATTGTTTGAGGGAGCGCATGACTATGAGGAAGCGGCGCGGGCCTACTATGGCCTGTATTCGCTAGATGGCGCCAGCCCGGCGATGCAGGAAAAGGCGCTCAATGGAATCGCGTCCATCCTTTTGACAGCGCCTGAGCAGCCCATCCGTTTCGGATCGGGGGACCTATCGCTATATAAGGATGTCGCCACCATGGATCCGTACCCCGGGTTCTTGAATGGGGTTCTCTCGCTACTGTTGAATAGCGTCTCGCCGGACCTCTCCTACAGCCAACAGGATCAGGCGGCGAAGGCTTATTTCCATCGCGCTAGAGCCTCTGAACTGTTGGCGTTATTCGATACGAAGTTCCCCAGTTCCACCCGCCGGCCCGCCTTGCATGCGTTGTTGATTCACGCCTATGACACGTACGGAGACAACGAAGGCGTGATTCGTTCGGGCAAGAAATTCCTCGTGGATTTTGCCACCGCGGCGGAACGGTCCGATGTGGCTGGAGTGATGGCCGACGCCTATGCGCGAACCAATCAGGTGAATGCTGAATTCGCCATATATGACGACTTGTTAAAAGAGCTGGCGGCGAAAGCGGACGGAGTGCCGATCGGTGAAGTGAAGGCTATTCCCGCCGGGCAAACGGAAGAAGGCACGCCGCCTGATCCGGCCATACGGAAAGCCATTCAAGTTCAGGTGCAGAAGAAAGCTGGACCCGCGGATACCAGCGGCCCGCGGTCTCCGGAATATGCCCGCATTCTGGACCGCTACATTGCGCGCTTGACGGCCTTGAAGCGGCCAAAGGACGCGCTCCCGCTGTATCGCCGCGAACTGGACCGTAACGGCAACGATCCCGGATTGTACGAACGCTTGGCGGCATACCTGGAAGAGAACAAATTGGGCGTCGAAGCGGAGCAGACCTATCGCCGCGCGATACAGCAGTTCCCCGATAGCGATTGGAACCAGAAGCTGGCCCGCTGGTATCTGCGGAAGAAGCAAACGGCGCAGTATGACCAGCTGACTCGCGACGTGGTGAAGACTTTCTCGGGCACGGAATTGGAAAAGTATTTCGCCGAGGTCGCCACCCGAGGTTCGTTGAACGCCCAGCTTTACCTGCAAGTGAATACCTATGCCCATCAGCGCTTCCCCCACAATTTGACGTTCGTGCGAAACCTGCTGAACGCCTATACCACCAAGGGTACGGAGAATCCTTCGGCTTACGAAGCGTTGTTACGCTCCAGTTGGTATTACAACGACGACCTGCGGGCGAGATTTTTTGAATTATTGTCGCGAACCAAGCGGCTGAGTCTTGAATTGGCTTCGCTCCGTACAGCGAACGCGGCCGTGGGTAAAGGGCAATGGCAACAATTTGCCGACGCTAACCCTGGCGGTGCCCGGATGTTGGCGGAAGGCGAGGCATGGCGGTCGCACTTTGAGCAGTCGGCGCCGGGAATGCAAGCATTGGCGTTGAATTATCCGGCCGATCCTGATACCGCGCGGCGGGCGGCGGCGATGAACCGCTCATTGGCAGCGTCCGATGAAACGAAACTCGAAGTGGCCGTGGCGATTGACCGGAATCTGAACAAGTATCAGCCTCGCGATCATGGCGTCCTAACGCAATTGGGTGAGCTCTACGCCGACGGCGAACGCTACGATCTGTCGAAGCCTTTCTGGAATCGCCTGGCTGAAATCGAGCCTGGCAAGCCAGAAGGATACCTCGAGGCTGCCACCGTTTTTTGGGATTACTATCAATACGCCGACGCCTTGCGGATGATCGGCGATGGGCGTAAGCGGCTAAAGAATTCCTCGTTGTACGCCTATGAAGCGGGGGCGATTTATGAGAATCAACGCGACTATCCGCGAGCCATCGACGAGTATGCGCGTGGCGTAGCCAATGGCGACAGCGGTCAGGCGCAGGCTCGGCTGATCACGCTAGCCAAGCGCCCGGCGTTGCGCCCGCGCGTGGAAGAGGCGACCTTGCAGTTAGTCGCGCAACCGAATCCGGAACAGAGTTCGTTCAATCTGCGCGTCGCTTTATTACAGAGTCAAAATCGGCACGCCGATCTGGAAGCGCTGCTACTCTCGGCCGCCGACCGGTCTACTGCGCTGGACTTGCTGCTTTCCGTGGATAGCACGGGACGCATCGAAGGCCTCGATAGAGTGCAGGAGCGTGTACGGCTGCGTCAGATCGCGATCACAACCGACCCCATCGATCGCGCCCGCTACCGTTTATCTCTAGCCCGATTTTACGAAGGAGAGGGCCGTCAAGCAGATGCCAGCCGCGTTTACGAAGCGCTCTATAAAGAACGGCCGGCGAGTCTAGGAATCATTCGGGCCACCGTCGATTATTATGCCCGAGCGAAGAATCTGCCAAAGTCGGTGGATGTGTTGCAGCGCGCGGCTTCGATTGCCCAGCCCTCCTATCGCGCGCAGTTTACTTTTGAAGCGGCGCGTAAGGCAACCGAGGCCGGCGATTATAACAAGGCCCGCACGCTGCTTGCGACGCTGCGTCAAACTGATCCCTGGAAGGCTGAATATCTGGCGGCGGTTGCCGATACGTTTGGCAGGCAGGGCGACGACAAGGGGCTGCGGATCTATTACACAGATACGTTGAAAGCGCTGAAGGACGCGCCGCTTGCCGCCGACGAACGGACGGAGCGAATCGCGGCGATGCGTCGCGGCTACATCCCGGTTCTTACGCGGTTGAAGGATTATAGCGGCGCGATAGATCAATATATCGAAATCGTCAACCGCTTTCCCGAAGATGAGCAACTGGCGAAAGAGGCGGCTAACTATGCCGCTGGGCATCAATCGCAAGCCCGGCTTACCGATTACTACACGAAGACGATGACCCAATCGCCCAAGGATTTCCGTTGGCCGCTGGTACTGGCGCGGATCGAAACGGAGTTCGAACAGTTCCCGTCGGCGATCGCGGCTTACACCACAGCCACGGCAGTTCGTCCGGATCGCGCCGACCTTTTCATTGCCCGCGCCAAGCTGGAAGAGAAGATGTTGCGCTTCGACGAAGCTTCGAAAACTTACGCCAAGATCTATGAGCTCACCTACCGCAATTCGCAGTGGATGGAGCGGGTGGCTGAAATGGAAGCGCGTCAGGGACATGCCCCGGAAGCGGTCGGGGCGCTGACCAAAGCGCTGATCGATGGCCGTCCCGATCGACCTGAGAATTACTTTTCGGTGGCGGCACGTCTGGAGCAGTGGAACTTTCTGGCGCAATCGCGGGACTTCGCCGAGAAGGGGATTGCCAAGGCAAAGCCGAACGTTACGTCTGATCCGGCTTATTTCAGCGGCGTGGATACCTACATGCGCGTGATGACCAAATTACGCCAACATGGCGCGGCCTATACAATGCTGTCGGGGATGGTGGCGAAAACCGCGCAGCCCGCCGAGGCACAGACCTTGCGAGCCTGCCTGCGCACCATGGCCACGACGGTTGGAACGCATTTCTCGCCGGAAGAGAAAGCCGCGTTTGCCATTTACATCAAACCTCTTCGCGGAATGGCGGCGGACGTTGCCACTCTCGCCGCTCTCCACGACGTCGCGGCGGCTCTTACCTATCAGCGAACGTTAAAAGATCCGGCGAGCGGTTATGCCGACATCGAAGCGATGCAACAACGCCGGATGCGCTTTTCCGAGTTGGGCCAACAACTGGAAGCCATCGCCAAAGTAACCGCCGCCGAAAGCCGGGACGCAGTTTATTCGCGAGCGGCCGAAGCCTATCGATCGGCGGGCGATACCAGCAGTGAATTGCGTGTCTTGCCATCCCACAATGATCGATACTTCGAATTGCTGCTCAAGGCGCGCCAGCAAGCTTTCGCCAGTCAAGGCGACGCGGCGGCAAATTATTCGCTCCAAAATGGTACGGCAGCAATCACGGCGCAGACGATTAATGCCCTGGCGGCGAAGCGACCCATTGTTTGGCAACGAGCCTATGCAAGCCTTGTCGGCCTGTATTACGGGAATGCGACGCCGGTGGTGCGAACTGCATTCCTGGAGGCGCTAGGCGACGTGACCATTGGCGAGCGCATCGGCAAACCAGCGGATAGGAGCAAGCAGTTAACCGGCGATCAGTGGTTTTATTATGGAGCTCGTTTTGGAGAATATCTTTCGGCAACAAAGCAGCCGAATGCCGCCGATTACCTGCCTGCATCGTTGGAAGCGACGCCAGGCCGCAGTTCGGCGTATTTTCAACTTGCCGAGTATTATCGCGATTCGGGTGATAAGACAGCGGCGCTAACAGACTACCGCTACGCCTTGGAGCTGAATCCGAAACGCGGCGATGCCCATGATCGAATCGCCGATATTCTCTGGGATCAGGGCGATAAAACCGGTGCGATTGCCGAGTGGAAGCGGGCGATTGAAGCATTCACTGCGACCCAGGATCAACGCCGCGTCCCGCCCGACTTCTGGGTGGATGTCGAAGCAACGCTGACCGATATTGGAACGCATAAGGCTCTGCCCGGCGTGCGTGACGATGCCGACAAGCTTCTCAAGACTTATATCCGCCGCAATGGGAATTATCAAGTGGAGGGTCTTCTGCGGGGTGCGGTGGCGGCGGCGGGCGATCCCGTTAGCGGCACACAATGGATCGTCGAGCTGAGCCGGTCTGCGGCGGATCCGGTGGAATTCCTCGGCGCCATCGCCAGAAGTGAATGGATGCCCGATGCCCAGCGCGATCAGTTGTACGATCGGACCCTGGCCCTGGCTCGCGAAAAGTCGTCGCTATCGGTTGGCGAGGCAGGGGAAAGAGCTAAGACGGTAAAGCGGCAGTGGGAACGTGAATCGCTCGACCGATTCCTCGAGCGGAAAATGCCGGAACGCGTGCAGGCGCTGCTAACAAGTCTGTCGGTCGAAGATCGGGAACAATTGGGCGCGGATTTGACCACCGTTGAAATTCGCTTGGCCGCGCAAACACGAAGTCTCCCCGCGCTGCTGGACCGCTACAAGCGTGATCTCGAGAAACCTCCGGCGATTGATTCGATGCGTCGCGCGGCGGAGTTATTGAAGGATGCTGGCGACGATGCTTCCGCTCGCCGGGCGCTTGAATTTGTGTATACGCACGAATTAGACGCGCATAGTGTGGAGGCGTCTAATTTTCTAGGTCTGGCGGAAATCCGCTTGGATGAAAATGACGTTCCAGCCGCTCTGGCGCTGCTCCGGCGAATGAATCGAGTTGCCGGCGATGGATTCGAGGAGTATGTTCCGGCCGCTGATTTGCTAACCAGCAAAGGCCGGGTGACTGAGGCCGCTGAATTTCTGGCCGCGCGAGTGAAGGCCGAACCTTGGGATGCCGCCGCGAAGAGAAAGCTCGGCGAGGCCCAGCGGAATATTCCCCTCTTGGCTGAATTGGCCGCCTCCAACGAGCTTCCGTACCCCATCCGGGCAGAGGCCGCATTGGCCATACGCAAGGACAAGGGCGATGTTCTACACACGGCCGGCACTGAGCTGAACCTGCTTTCGAGCCAAGGCGCGATAGCGGTCACGGCGGCCGAACAACCTTATTACTATTACGCCCGAGTTACGGCGGCCGATGACTCTGCCGATCCGATCGTCAGGATTCGGCTCCTGTTGGGGGCGATCGCAATCAACCCTGGGCCGTCCGAGCCGCGATCGAAATTGTTCCGCGCGGCCCTTGATGCCAAGCGTTATCAGCTAGCGTTGAGTGCCATGGAGCCGATCGCCAACACCGTTTTTAATGGAGAAGAATCGGGCCAGTACGCGGCAAGCCAATTCCTCTTCCAAAGCGGATTTGATCAAGCGCAGCGGGCGTCGGCGGCGCGCGGTATGGCTGACGCTTATCGCCAACTGGGGCGCCTTCCGGAAGCGGCGGGCGCATACAAAGCTGCATTGGTGATTGAGCCGGTGCAAGCGATAAAAGCAGGCGATGGGAAAGCCCTGGCGACCCTGAAGGCGGCGTTGGCTCTGCGTGCGGCGAACGACGCCCGGCGGCCCATTGTCTCGGAAAGTCTCGACCAGGATCGGGTAGTGAAGCAGAGGTTGATTCGATGAAGATCTTTCGCGGTTCTTACGTTTTAGTCACGATAGCGGCGCTGTTCTTCGCGCTAATCGGCATGTGGAGTTTCGCTCAGAACACGCAGCCGCTGGCGACCTATGTGCCGACTGGCTCGCTACTCTATCTGGAGGCATCGGACTTCTCGCGACTGGTTCACGATTGGAACGCCTCACCGGAAAAGCAGACTTGGCTGAAGACCGCGAACTATCAGGTCTTCTCACAGTCGCGGTTATTACTGCGGTTGACGGATGCCCAGAAGGAGTTCGCGACGGCCGCTGGAGTTCCCCCCGACATGGCTCTGGTAGAGAATTTAGCCGGCGCCGAATCAGGTCTCGCGTTGTATGACATCGGCAAGCTGCAGTTCCTTTACATCACGCGATTGCCGTCGGCGCGGGCGATGGCAAGCACCTTGTGGAAGTTGCGCGGCCAGTTCCAATCGCGAAGTTCATCCGGCCTGGAATATTTCGTCAAGGAGGATCCCGTGTCGCACCGGGTAGCGGCGTTTGCGGCGGCGAAGGATTACTTGCTGTTGGCGACTCGTGAGGATTTGCTGGCAAGCTCGCTAGCCCTAATCGCCGGCGGCCAAAACCCCAACATTACCGCGGAGAAATGGTTTTTAGACGCAACCCAAGCCGCCCAGGGTAACCACGAATTGCGGCTGGCGATGAACTTTGAGCGATTGCGGAAGAGTCCACATTTTCGATCTTATTGGATTCAGAAGAACGGCGAAGATTTGAATCAATTCACTTCCGTGATTGCCGACCTTGAGCGTACCGGCAGCGAATTTCGCGAGAATCGCGTTCTTCTGCGTTCTGTTTCGATGGCCGACTTGACCGCCAATGAACGCGCCACCGCGCAGTTACTGCGCCTGGTTCCCGACAACGCCGGACTGTACCGGGCATGGGCCGCGCCGTCATCGGCGGCCGTGACATCGGCGATCGAACGGAAACTGCTGGCACCCGAAACAGCTTCGATTAGGGATATGAAGTCGGCGCCCGGCGCGACGCTCGGCGAAGGCGTAAGCGGAACTGAAGAAGATCTGGAAACGATGGTCGATGAGCCGCCATTAGCAGACGCCAACGGCCGGATGGAGCTTGCTGCACTGCAGCGTGTGATCGAAGGCGCCAAAGTTACCGCGATGCTGCAAGTGCAATCCACGCGTCCCGCCGCCGATGGGGTGTTCGTTGGCACGGAATTTGCCATCGTCTTGCAGAGCGCAAATAGCTGGAATTCACAAGCGGTTCGGGATGCGCTCACCGCGTCGGTCGATAGCTTGTGGACCACCTCCCGTCTGGGCGCGAACTGGACGCAACGCAACGGCTATTTCGAACTGAACGGGCTGGGTCACCTGCTGGTAGCGGTTTCGGATAGGACGCTGATCATCGCCGATCGTGCGGATCTCACGGTTGCACTCCTTGCAAAAATGAGTGCCGCGCCCGCCCAAGGCGCTGTTTACGCCGCCGGTTATCGGCATGCCCGCGAGCTTGGACCGTTTGAGAAGATGATGCGCTTGATCGATAAGCCACAAGCGGGCGAGGGCGACCAGAAGCAGCCGCAGTTTTTCTCCGACAATATAGGAAGCCTCGGCCGGACCCTGGCCCGAGTGAAATCAGCGACGATAACCATGCATGATAACGGTGCGGCGGTTCGCCAGAATGTGGTCTATAGCTTTACTCGCTAGCGTTGGCGTTTTCACGGTACAGGGCGCCTCCCTGCATGACCAATCGGTACAGCGCTTGCTTGCCCAGCGCTTCACCGAAGAGGACATCTCATACCTTTTGTTGGATGCCGGCTCGGGCAAGATAACGGCGCAACGTTGGCCCGATTCCACTACGCCAATTCCGCTCGGTTCCCTCGTAAAACCGTTTCTGGCGCTGGCGTATTCCGGTAATTATCCAACGTATACATGCGCCGGATGTTGGCTACCCGGGGGCCATGGCAAAATCGGAATCTCGCAAGCCATCGCGCAATCCTGCAACGCGTATTTTCTAACGCTCGCCGGCCACGTTCCCCTCGAGGATTTACAAACTATCGCCCGCCGCTTTGGCATTGGCCAGCCATCCATCGACAGTGCGGAAGCGAAGATTGGCATGGGTTCGTCCTGGCGAATCGCTCCCGTCGCGATGATGCGAGCTTACCTGAGTCTGGTGCGGCGCGCGGACGATCCGGCGGTTGCTCCGCTCTTAACAGGGATGGCTCTGTCGGCGAAATCCGGCACGAGTAAAGCGATCGGCGGAGGAGTATTGGCGAAGACCGGTACCGCCCCATGTACCCACCGGCGCCGGATGCCGGGCGATGGATATACAATCGCTTTGTATCCGCCAGAGTCGCCGCGATTCGTTTTGCTGGTGCGCGCGCACGGCGCCCCCGGGGCCCTGGCGGCGGTGACTGCCGCTCAGATGCTGCGAACAATCCGGGAAGGGAAATAACGATTGCAGGCTTTGTTCCTGCTGCTTCTAGGCGCGATTCTCTGCGCGGCTCAACCGGTGCACATCGGCGTTTTCGGCCTCTTTCGACCCAAGGAACTTTCGGTGCGCCCAGTGCGCGGCGCGACGCTGCTTATCGAATCGGCGAGTAAGAAAACCCTTCTCGAAGGCGCTCAGATCGCCATTTTCAGGCTGGCCGAGAATCCGCGGATCACGGCTTCCAGGCGTGATGGTGGTGACGCCGATTTCATCCTCGCCGTGCCACGACGTATCGAACGCCAGTTCCACGGAACTCTGCGCATTTCACGAAACGAATCCAGATTGATCGCCATCGTCACCATGGATCGGGAAGTCGCTGTGGCGTCGATCATAGCGGCGGAGAGCCCACCAGGAGCTGGTTTGGAAGCACTCAAGGCGCAAGCGGTCGTAACACGTTCTTATCTCACGGCATCGAAAAAACGGCACAGCGGATTCGATTTCTGCGATACCACCCACTGCGAGTTTTTGCGATCGCCACCGCCGCCGGAGTCGCTCTTCGCCAAAGCTACGGCCGACACAAATGGGTTCGTTTTGTCATATCGGGGAATTACAATCCCAGCGATGTTCTCGGCGGTTTGCGGCGGCACGACGCGTTCTTTAGCCGATGCTCGATGGGCGGAAGAAAATTATCCGTACTTCGCGGTAGATTGTCCCTACTGCAAAGGCCGGGCACGTCTCGGGCACGGCCTCGGTCTTTGTCAGAACGGATCGAAAGCGATGGCGTCCGGTGGCAGTACGTTCCGCCAGATTCTGAGCCGCTATTTCCCGGCGGCGGTGATTACGCGTTAGTCGATTGCTGGCGCACCTGAGCCACAATCTTCAGATACAGCCGCGCCCGTTCTTCGAAAACTTCGTAGCGCCCATCACGAATGGTTTGATTGTCGATTAGTTCGCTGCCGACCCCAACGGCCGATGCGCCCGCTTTGAAAAAATCCGCCGCAGTGTCTAAGTTCACGCCCCCCGTCGGGCACATCGCGATCTGCGGGAATGGCGCCTTCAAAGCCTTGATATACTTCGCTCCGCCAACCGCGCTACAAGGAAAAATCTTGATCATGTCGGCACCCGCTTCCCAAGCCGTCAGGACTTCAGTAGGCGTCAGCGCGCCCGGCATCGTGACCTTGGAATAGCGCTGTATCATCTCGAGCGTCGACAAGCGGAAACTCGGTGTAACGAAGAACTGCGCTCCTGCCAGCATGCACGCCCGTGCCGTTTCCGGATCCAGTACCGTGCCCGCGCCAAGCACGATGCGGTCGCCGAACTCATCGGCTACTTTCTCCAAAGCCCGAATCGCACCCGCCACCGTCATCGTGATTTCGGCAACCCGAATGCCACCCCGGTAAATCGCTTCAATAGAGCGAATTGCTTCGTCGGCTGTATTGGTGCGGACTACGGGAACGATGCCGGAATCGACGATCGCTTTCAGGATCGCTTGCCTCTCCACTATTCTTAACGGTCTCCCGGATGATAGCTGCGCTCGGTATGCGCCTTGATATCGGCGGCGCTGAACCATGCGGGTTTGAATTGCTTTTCCGCGTACATCTTTGTCTGGTCGACGTAGTGCTTCGAATTCGGATCGGAGTCTTCGCCAAAAACGAGTATCGATCGTGCTTCCACTTCCGGCGCGAATTCAATGACGCTGACAAACGAATGCCCGACGATACCATAGCGATGCTTCTGGCCCGGCGCCGGAGTGGCATAAAAGTTGAAAACGATACCTTCGTCGCCCGGTCCGCCAGCCACTGGATAACTTGGCCTGGCGTCGCTAAACGGCTCAGCGCCGCTGGTGAAATTGCGTTGCAGGCGATTCACTTCGCCCCACGCCACTTCGTAGCTGCCGTATGTTTTCTCCAACTCGGCCATCGTTGTTTCCAGCGTAACCAGCGCGTCGGTATTGTGCGCCGCATCGCGGGCCGTCTTCCATTTCCACAGCGTATAAACAGACATCGGCTTCGATTCGATAGTGCCGATATGATCCCATTCACGCAACATCGCCATCACATGATTCAGCTTCGCCGCCCGCCCGGCATCGGTCTTCTTCAGCTCAATCCACTTGGAGATGATGTTGGGAATATCGCTTTCCGCTTCGATAACATAAGTATCGAATCCCGCTTTAGCCAGATCGTCGAGTGAGAACTTGTCCTTGTTATAAAGGATGCGCCGCGAGATGCGCGCCCGGGGATTATCGATCTCATTGCCCACCAAATAACTTGGGAATTTCGCCGGATCTGGATTGTCTTCGGACGTCGTGGCGAATGGGCTGGAATTACAATTCTGCAGAAAACCATCTTTAGGGTTGAACACCTGCGGAAGTTCGTCCAACGTGTGATAACCCTGCCATTCGGTCTCCTTGGAACTACCGTCCACCGGTTTTTGCCAATCGAATTTCGGATTGCGCCGCGGGACCGCGCCGTTGTAAACGTAAAAGATATTGCCGTCCCGATCGGCATAAGACGTGTTGAACATCGGTACGGCGACTCGCGACATTGCCTTGCGGAATTCGGCGTAGTTGCGCGATTTCGCCATCTCGTACCACTGCTCCATCTGTCCGCCTTCTTCCAGCATCGCGAAGCGAACGCTATACTGCTTCCCGTTTCTGGCCGCGACAATTGGACCGTGATGTGTTTTATGCAACGTGAACTTGCGCGTGATCATGCCCGTGTCCGTCTTCACCAGGATCGACTCGCTCCACGCCGTTGCCTTACGATAACCCCCGTCGTAGCGATAGGACAGAGGATCGCTCGGATTATCGAATGTTTCTTCCCAGACATCCACTACATCCGGTTCATTGACCGTATGGCTCCAGCCGAGGAACTCATTGTGGCCGAGAGTCGGGAACGCCGAGCCGAAGAAAGATGCGCCCGACATATTCAGACCTTCGGCGCTCTTTACGTGCCCTTCATACCACTGGCCAACGCCAAAAAACGGCTGATGCGGATTGATGAATAACATCGCATGACCGCTGGTGCTCTTCTTCGGGGCGATCGCCCAGGTGTTCGAACCAACTTGGCCGTCATCGTGAATCGCACTGGTGATCTCGGCGTTCTTGATGCCGCTATGGCTATAGAGGAATGAATAGTAGAGAGCGTAGCGGCCAAAGGCGTACGTGTACCATGGCTCGAAATGCTTCAGCAATCGCGGCTTCGCCTTGGGATCGTGAGCCAAATAGTAATTGATGCCATCGGCGAACGCCTCGGCAATCTGCTTCATCCGGGGCGATGAGCGATCATACTCGGCCTTGGCGAACTTGGGAATTTCCAGAGTGCGGACCACAACATCGTCATTCAAAGTAGCCGGCCCATAAATTTCCGAAGCCCGGCCCAGCCCGCGGATGTAGCTGTCTTCAATTTGCCAGAAATTATCTTCGGCTTGGGCGTAGGCGTATCCGAACGCGCAACTGGCGTCGGTCGGTCCGGTGATGTGTGGTACGCCGTAGTTATCCCGCGTAATCGTCACGGAACGGGCGGTCTCGGTGGATCCGGCGGTATTCGCCGCATAAATCGAGCCCGCGAAAAGAAGCGAGGGCAGTATGACGCGCAAACGGAGCATCGGCATGGCGTGATTAGTTTATCACCGCCCGTCAAGGTGAAGTTATTCCACGTCGGCCAGAACATAGGCCATCACCGCCATCGTTGCTATGTTCAAGCGGAAATCCTGCGGATCAACCTTGTCGATAGTGTCGGATTCCGTGTGATGCCAATCGAAATAATGCGTTCCAACCGTGCGCAGCCCCAAGCCCGGCATGCCGTCCGTCATCAGCGGCGCGATATCGGCTCCGCCCCCACCTTGAGTGATCGTGCCGGAGCCTATTTTCTCTAGAAGCTTGGCGATCTCCGTGGCTTGGGCGAAGATGGCGGGCGAGGCTCCGAAACCCACCGGCTTTTCACCGCCGCTATCCATCTCAATGCCGGCCACGTGATTCTTGATCTTATCGCCCACCCACTCGCGATACGCCTTTCCGCCGCGTGAGCCGTTCTCTTCATTCGTCCAAAATACCACCCGCAAGGTCCGCCGCGGTTGCAAGCCCAGCTTCTTCAAAAGCGCCGCCGCTTGCAGAGCCGTGATGATCCCGGTCCCGTCATCCTGAGCGCCTTGACCTACATCCCAGGAATCGATATGTCCGCCAATCACGACGATTTCTTCAGGCTTCTCGCGCCCTGGAATTTCGCCAATCACGTTGGCCGACTTCCCACCGGAAATCATCTTCGCTTCCATATCGAGATGAACCTGCACCGTCTCCCCCGAATCCGTCAGCCGCTGGATCATCAAGGCGCCTTCGATCGTCAACGCGGCAGTCGGAATCTTCGGGGCATCTTCGGCGTAATCCATTACTCCGGTGTGCGCGGATTGCAGACTAATTGGTGTAATGGAGCGTACCAGCGCGGCCACGGCGCCTAATCGAGCGGCTCTGGAGGCGCCATCGTGACGATACACCACGGTGTGCCCGTAACCTTGATACGGAACATTGAAGAGCACAATCTTTCCGGCGATCTTATCCTTACCCAAGCGCTCCATTTCATCGAAACTCGCCACCGGAACCACCGCCGCCGTAATGCCGCCGGGCTTCGTAGCGATGCTTCCGCCGAGGCCCAACATCGTGAGCGGTTTCTTTACCGGCTCGATGATGGACGCACTCTCTCGTCCGCGGACCCAGCGCGGAACCATCACCTCCGGCGTCAGCACGTTCTCCAATCCGTCCTTCTTCATCTGGACCGCGCTCCAGGCAATCGCGTGGTGTAACGATTCCGATCCAGCCAGGCGATTTCCAATACGGTCGCAAAGATAGGTGAGCTTAGCGTAACCCTCGTTATCGGCCATGGCGGCAGCGATAATCTTGTCGGCCGTTTCGCGGTAACGCACGGAAATCGGATCGGCCGCAAGCAGCGCGGACACGGGTGTCAAAATGAGAAACGCTTGGCATAGAAACTTCATTGTGGTCTTCTATTGTTCACCAGCCCATGCGTTCATGCAACGTTGTGATGTGGGCCACATGATGTTTTCCGTGCCAGGCGTACAATGCCAGGCTCTTTGCGAGTGGCACGGTACCCAGGGCGGGATGTTGAAATGTCCGCTCGAATTGCTGGTTTGTCAGCGCCCGAAGCAGCAGCACCCAACGCTGATGTAGGGCGTCGAGTAGCTGCAGTGAGGTCTCAATCGGCGCGGCATTATCGGGCAGCTTCGCCCATTCGGCTGCTTCGTAATTCGAGATTTTCGGATCGTCTTCGGTTAAGGCCAGCTTGAATCGGATGTAGGCATTGCAATGACTGTCGGGCAGGTGGTGGACAACTTGCCGCACGGTCCAACCCTCGGGCCTGTAGGGCGTCTCCAGTTGTTCGGCCGATAAGCCTTGTACAGCCGCGCGCAGCTTCGAAGGCGCGTCCGCAATATCGCGAATTAGGCCGGGACGGTCGGCTTCCGGCACCTCGATGGAATGAAATGGGAACTTGCCGATGGGAAATCGCAAGTCAGTCATCCTCATAGTCTAGACGACGGCCTTAAGATGGTTAGGTGCCAGCCCGCCTCTTTCTGATCGACTCCTACGGATTCATTTTTCGCGCCTATCATGCTCGTGCCCGAACCGGTGGTCCGCCCATGCGAACCTCCAGTGGACTGTCGACAGAGGCCGTCTATATCTTCCACAACATGCTGCGCAAACTGACCTCTTCCTACAAGCCGGAATATATAGTGGCTGTGTTTGAAAGTTCGGGACCCACATTTCGCGATGAAGCTTTTAAGGACTATAAAGCGAATCGTACGGAGATGCCGCCGGATTTGCGTGACCAGATTCCTTACATCCGCCGGGTCTTGGAAGCGATGCGGATTCCAATACTGGAGTCGCCCAAATTTGAAGCCGACGACGTTATAGGGACCATTGCCCGGCGATCGGAAGCAGACGGAATCGAAGTCGTAATCGTGTCGAGCGATAAAGACATGCTGCAGCTTGTCGACGATCGCGTTTCGATGTACAACCCGATGAAGGAAGATGTCTGGTACAACCCCGCCAAGACCGAAGAGTTTATGGGCGTGAAGCCGTCCCAAGTTGCCGACCTGCTTGCCTTGAAGGGCGATTCCATCGATAACATACCCGGCGCGCCAGGCATCGGTGACAAGGGCGCCCGCGATCTGATTCTACGTTTCGGATCGGTGGAAAATGCGCTTGAACATGCCGCCGAAGTGGAGCGGAAAATGTATCGCGAGAGTCTTCAGAATAATCGCGATCAGATCATTCTCAGCAAGCACCTGGCTACGATCGATACTAATGTTCCGATCGAGTGGGATATTGAGACGATGGCCGCGAAGACGGCCGACCCAACTCTACTGAAGCCCATTTATAAAGAGCTGGAATTCTTTAGTTTGATCAAGGAACTAGGTGCGTCCGAGGATACAGAGCCGCGGGATTACAGCGCCATAGAAACTTCTCAACAGTGGGAAGAATGGGTAGTCGCCCTGCCTGCCGGCGTTCCGGTGGCCGTGGCGATTAAGCCCGCCGAGGAAGGGATGCTCTCTCCACCGGCGCTTGGTTTCGCCTGGAATCCGCGCGATGCCCGCACTACTCCAATCGACCTCGCACCGGTGAAGGCGTTTCTGGAATCGGATCATCCGAAGATTGCCCACGATGTAAAGAAGACCCTGGTGGAACTGGCAAAACACGGTATCGACGGGCATGGATTTGTTCATGACGTGATGCTCTACGCATTCTTGCTAAACGCCGATCCGGCAAGCTGCAGTCCAGAAAATCTATCGGAGCGATTTCTTGATCGGAAGCTGGAACCCAGGCCTGACCAGCAGGCCGATTGTACGCTTAGCGCCTCGCGGATTCTGATTCGCGAAGTGGACGCGCAGAGCTTTCGCGAAGTCTACGAAACAGTGGATCTGCCCCTGGTGTCCGTGCTCGCCGGCATGGAAAATTTGGGGATCACCGTGGAGCCGGCGCAACTGAAAGTTCTCTCCAATCGCATGGATGAGGAGATTCAGCGCCTGTCCGGGGAGATCTATGAGATTGCCGGGAAGCCGTTCAACATCAACTCGCCACAACAATTAGGCAAGATTTTGTTCGACGATATGAACCTGCCCGCGCCAGTTAAATACGGCCGGGGAAAGACAATCTCAACCGCCGCCGACGTGCTGGAGACGCTAGCCGAGGAACATCAGATTGCCCGCAAAGTTCTGGATTTCCGGCAATTGGCGAAGTTAAAAGGAACCTACGTCGATGCATTGCCGCTGCTGATCGATCCGCGCAACGGCCGGGTGCATACAACGTTCAATCAGACCGGCGCTGCGACGGGGCGGCTTTCGTCGTCGAACCCAAACCTTCAGAATATCCCCATTCGCACAGAACTAGGCCGGGAAATCCGTGCTGCCTTTGTACCGCAAGAGGGCTGGCAAATGGTGGTCGCCGATTATTCGCAAATCGAATTACGATTGCTGGCCCACATGTCCAAAGATGCGGTCTTGGTGGACGCGTTCCGCAACGGCGAAGACATTCATACCCGCACCGCCGCCGAAGTGTTCGGAGTACCGCCGTTGATGGTGGATAGCGATATGCGCCGCAATGCGAAAGCTGTGAATTTCGGTATTGTGTATGGTCAAACCAGTTTCGGCTTGGCTGCATCGCTGGGGATCTCGCGTAAAGAGGCAGAGCTTTATATTCATAACTACTTCGAGCGCTATTCCGGCGTGAAGCGATTCATCGAACGGACGATAGCGGAAGTTCGCGAGACTGGCGTATCGCGCACGCTGATTGGCCGGAAACGGCCGATTCCCGATATGCATAGCCGCAATCCGAACGCCCGTTCGTTTGCCGAGCGGACCGCCGTCAACACGCCACTCCAAGGCACAGCGGCCGACCTGATTAAGATGGCAATGATCAGAATTGACGCCCATTTGCGCAAGGAACAATGGCGGACGAAGATGCTTCTGCAAGTCCATGACGAGTTGCTGTTCGAATCGCCGCCTGATGAACTGGCAGCGGTGAAAAAACTGGTGAAGGCCGAGATGGAGCAGGTGTACCGGCTGGAGGTTCCACTCCTGGTGGACATCGGCTCGGGTGATAATTGGCGAGACTCAAAGTAATTTGTAACGATTTACCCTGTAATTACCACAACAATATTATATGAACCGATTTATTGTGTCCGTGTGTATCCTGGCCCTGGGCGGATGTTCCCCCAGCAAGACGGCTGCGCCAAGCGGCATCTCCCTGGAAAAGCAAACCGCCCCGGAAGCGTACCGGGTCAAGTTTGCAACCAGTAAGGGCGACTTCGTAATGGACGTAAAACGATCGTGGTCTCCCCGTGGCGCCGACCGGTTCTACGAATTAATTAAGAGCAATTTCTACGACGATGCCCGATTCTTTAGAGTGCGGCCGAAGTTCGTGGTGCAGTGGGGAATCCATAAGGATCCGAAGGTGGGGATGCTGTGGCATCAGTTGCAGATTCCCGACGACCCGATAGTGCAAAGTAATCTCCGGGGGTTCGTCACGTTCGCCACTGGCGGCCCGAACACCCGGACGACGCAGGTGTTCGTAAATCTCGCCGACAACGCCCGCCTGGATAAAACCGGCTTCTCGCCATTCGCCAAGGTGAGCGAAGGGATGGATGTCGTGGATCAACTTTACAGCGGCTATGGAGAATGCGCTCCACGCGGAGCTGGGCCCGATCAGGGTGAAATCGAGAAACAGGGAAATCAATATTTAATCGGTCATTTCCCAAGGCTCGATTACATTAAAACCGCGCGCATTCTTTAGCGAATCTTCAGCCCCAGTAATACCGAGAGTTCCAGCGCCTGGCCGGCGTCCACGATCAAGCCTTGGGCATCCTTGGCCGCCATCTTCAGGCCGTTCATTGGGCAACTTCGAATATCGGCGCCCCCAAGCCGCGCCCCGCTAAAATCTGCTTTCCGCAGGTTACACCCGATGAATGTCAGCCCCTCCAAAAGAGCGCCGCGAAAATCCGCTTCTTCGAAATCGCAGCCGATAAATTCCGCTGTGCGAAAACGAGCGTCGGTAAACTGCGCGAAGCGTGCTTTACAATCCTGAAACAACACGTCCTGATAATCGCCCTCAATGGTCTGCATGCCGGTCATCCGGCAGTCGTGGAATTCCACGCGCAGGAACTGTGCTCCTTCAAATTCAACGTTCGCGAAGTCACAACCGCTGAAGCGCGCGTCGCGCGAATAGAACTTAGGCATCCGCGAATCGGAAAAATCGGCGCGCTCCAGTATCGCTTCACGAATTTCCACGGACGGCGCCATTGTGTTCCGGTACGACACATCGGAAAGCAGTCGTCCATTTAGAACCGAATCACCTTCCAGCGGGAATGGCTCAGCGGATAGCGTGGACGGCAGACCGGGGATCTTTCGTTTCTTGGCTGGGGTAGGTTTCATCACCGGCTTGCTGCGCCGCCATAGTAGCAAATCAACGCCGGTATTAGTCAAAACGCGTCGGTAATGAGTACAGTTAAGGGATGTCGATACTGTCAGCGCGGATCGTTCTCTCGTTTGTTGCACTGGCTGCGGCGAATGGAGAAACTGGCGGGCTCTTCGGCCAAATCGACGGCATCGTACTCGATCTCAGTAGAATCACCGGCTGGAAGGCGTCCAAGAAAGTGCCGGCCGCCGTGATGGGGAAAGATCAATTTCGCGTCTTCGTCGAAAAGCGGATGAAAGAAGTTACGTCCCCTGAGGAGATGCACGTCCAGGAGACGGCCTTAAAGATGTTTGGCCTGGTTCCGCGGGATTTCGACATGGCGCAATCCACCTTGGATCTGGTGAGTGAGCAGACTGCCGCATTTTACGACTACAACAAGAAACGGCTGTATATTTTGGAGTCCGCCGCGGATGACAAGGAAGGCGAGATCGCTCTTGTCCACGAGTTGGCGCACGCCTTAGCCGATCAGAATTATCCGCTGGGGAAGTATATCAAACGCGGAGCGAAGTCAGATGATTCCTCCACCGCGCGGCAGGCCGTGATGGAAGGCCAGGCGACGTGGCTGATGTGGGCTTACGAATCGCTGAAGTCAGGTGGGCCCGCCGAGGTGTCGCCAGCTGTGATGGAGACGATGACCGCGTCCTCCATGACATCGTCTTCTCAATACCCGGTGTTCGCCAAGTCGCAACCCTATTTACGCGAATCGCTGGTGTTTCCTTATACTCGCGGGCTGATTTTTCAAGACGCTGTCTTCAAGGCGAAGGGAGGCGAAGCGTTTAGCCAGGTGTTCCGCGATCCGCCGGAGAATTCGCAGCAGATCATTCATCCTGAGAAATACCTTTCGCATGTCGAAGGCGGCGACGTGGACCCTCCGGGGATTCCCGGCCACCGTGCGTTTCGCAAAATCGCCGGTGGAAGCTTTGGGGAATTAGACCATTCCATACTGCTGCGCCAGCACACGTCGGAAGCGGAGGCGAACTCGACAGCACCATCCTGGAAAGCGGGATCGTTCGATTTGTGGGAACACAAAAAGTTGAAGTATCCGGTGCTGGCGTATGCGTCTGTATGGGAGACGGAGGATGCGGCACGGAGCTACTTTGAGCTGTATCAGCGTATTCTCAAGAGCAAGTGGAAAACGATGACCGTGGCATCGAAGACGGCCGATGAGGTGACAGGCGTGGGCGATTCCGGCCGGTTCATCCTGCACCGCGAAGGGACCCGCGTTTCGTCGATTGAAGGATTGAAATAAATTCAGCGAAAGGATTGGTTAAACTGAAAACATATGCGCTACATGGCTGCCCTTGCCGTCCTTTTTCTAACCTCCGCCGCTGCCGTCCCGGCCGCGACGGTCCCGCGACCAATGGACGACTTCAAATATTTCCTTCCTGGCGGGAAGCCAATTAACCTCGCCAGCTATAAGGGGAAGGTGATTGTGGTTGAGTTCCTTTACACCACTTGCCCCCATTGCCAGCACGCATCGCAGATGTTAACGAAGCTTGGTACGGAATTGGGCGCGAAAGGTTTCCAGCCACTGGGGATCGCCTTCAACGATGCCAACGATCAACTTGTATCGGACTTTTCGCGTGACTATAAAGTCGGCTATCCAGTAGGGTACGCGGGACGGCAGGCCGTCATGGAATACCTGCAACTCTCGGTGATGGATCGCTTCGTTGTGCCGCAAATTGTGCTGATCGATAAGAAGGGTGTGATCCGCGCCCAGTCGCCGCCAACGGGTGATGAGAAGCTGCAGGATGAAACCAGTTTGCGAACGCAGATTGAGGCTTTGCTGAAGGAGCCCGGCGCCGTTACAACAACGAAGCGTCCGGCGACCTCGGCATCCGCCGTTGTACGAAAGCACTAAACCGGGCCGGCTGGCGTACAATATCTCCTAAGTGCCAGCAGCCACCAGCCCGACCACGAATAAGCCGTCGCTCCTCCGCCAAATCGGGCTCGTAAGCGCAACGGCGCTTGTCGTGTCGAACATGGTGGGAACGGGAATCTTCACCACCACCGGCTTCCTTGCGGGTGATCTTGGCACGCCGCAACTCGTCCTGCTGTGCTGGTTTGTCGGTGCGGTTTGCGCTCTGGCAGGAGCCTTCTGCTACTCCGAATTGGGGATCAATTTTCCAAGTTCCGGCGGCGAATACGTCTACCTGACGCAGGCTTACGGACCCACCTGGGGCTTCATGACGGGATGGGGATCGTTCTTCGCCGGATTCTCTGCGCCCATTGCCGCCGCTGCCCTGGCGTTCTCCGATTATCTCGGCTATTTTTTCCCGCAGTTGAAACAACAGAACGCTCCAGCTCTACTCGGGTCGGGTGACTGGACCATCCGCATTGGCGGCGCCCAAATCGTAGCCTGCGTGCTGGTGGCGGTCTTTACGGCTTTAAATTGCATCGGCGTGCAGCGCGTCGCCAAAGTCCAGAACCTGCTCACCGGACTGAAGGTACTCGTAATCCTGGCGTTCATCGTTCTGGGGGTTGGGTTTGGCGGCGGGGATTGGTCGCATTTCTCGATGCCCGCGGTGCGCACCAGCACCACGCCGCTGTTCTCGCAATTCGCGATCAGCCTCTGCTTCATCTATCTGGCCTACAGTGGTTGGAACGCCGCAACATACGTCGCCGAGGAGTTGCGTTCGCCAGCCCGAACGCTACCCGCCGCTCTCGCCATCGGCACGTTGATCGTGGCGCTGCTGTACATCGGATTGAACATTGTTTTCATCTACGGCGTACCGCTTGAAGCCCTGAAAGGCGTTCTCGCCGTTGGATCGGTTAGCGCCGTTCGATTATTCGGCCCGCAGACGGCGGGAATCTTCAGCGCTCTAATGGCGATTTCGCTGATGTCCACGGTATCGGCGATGGTTACCATCGGACCGCGGGTGTCATACGCAATGGCTAAAAACGGCGCCTTCTTTTCCTCGGCCGCCTCTGTGCATCCGCGTTGGCACACCCCGGTAGTGGCTATTTTGGCGCAGGCCGTCTGCACCATGCTGATGACGGCGCTGCCCTTTCAGCAGTTGATTCTCTATATCGGCTTCACCCTGAATTTCTTCGCCGCCATGTCGGTTGCTTCGCTGTTTATCTTCCGCCGCCGGGAAGGTTGGAAGAAATTGCGCGTCGTAAACTTCGCCTATCCGTTGATCCCCGTTTTCTTCATCGTGATGGCGATTTGGATCACCGTTTTCGGAATATTTCTGAAGCCGGTTGTGACGTTGTCGGCCTTCGCCACCATCGTCGCCGGGGCCGTGGTGTATCGCTTGCGCATGGCCGATCGCGTAGCCGCGATAGCATCTTCGCGCGATCGACTCTAGCGAAACCGGGCTGTGGCCTCTGCTATTCTGCGGAGGAATGTCCAGTATCCTCAATGGCACGAAGGTCCGCGATCAGATTCTGGCCGAACTGAAGCCGCGAATCGAAGCCCTGTCGCGTTCCGGGCATACTCCAGGCTTGGCAGTGGTGCTGGTCGGCGATAATCCGGCTTCCGCTGTTTATGTTCGCGCCAAAGTGAAAGCCTGCGCCGATCTGGGAATTCTAAGCGAGAAGATCACGCCGCCCGACACGATGACCACCGAAGAATTACTGGCCATCGTGGAGGACTTGAATCACCGTCCGGAGATCAATGGAATTCTGATTCAGATGCCTCTGCCGCCGCAAGTGGATTCCCGCCGCGTGCTGGAAGCGGTAGCCGCCGATAAAGATGCCGACGGTTTTCACCCATTGAATGTCGGCAACCTTGTGGCGGGCAGGCCTGGTCCACGAGCTTGCACGCCCGCCGGGATCATGGAACTTTTGAAGAGATATCAGATTCCGGTTTCAGGCCGCCGCGCCGTGGTGATTGGGCGAAGCGACATTGTGGGTAAACCGATGGCGCTGATGCTGCTGCAGGAAAACGCGACGGTAACCATCTGTCATTCAAAGACAGTAAATCTTGCTGAAGAAGCCCGCCGGGCCGATATTCTAATTGCCGCCATCGGCCGCGCCGGGATGGTAACGGAGGATTTCATTCGCGAGGGCGCGGTGGTGATCGACGTGGGAATGAATCGCATCACCGATCGCCTGGAAGCGGAGCGCATCTTGCGCAATTCACCGGAAAAACTCGCGCAGTTTGAACGCACTGGAACAATTCTGGTAGGAGATGCCGAGCCTTTCGCGATGGTTTCCAGATCCAGCGCATACACTCCGGTCCCGGGCGGTGTCGGACCGTTGACCATCGCGATGTTGATGGCCAACACGGTGTCTCTGGCCGAGCGGAAAGCCCGCTAACGATGCCGGGATTAAAAGTAGGGCTCACCGGCGGGTTGGCTAGCGGAAAGAGTTTTGTTGGTCAGGCGTTGGTGGAATTGGGTTGTTTTCTGATTAAAGCAGATGAGCTTGGACATCAGGTTCTGATGCCGTGCAAGGAGGCTTACGGGCCGGTGATCCGCGAGTTTGGAGCTGAAATTCTCCAGCCCGATGGCACCATCGATCGGCGTAAACTGGGCGCGGTGGTTTTTGGAAATCCAGAAAAGCTGGCAATCTTGAATGGTTTCGTGCACCCACCGGTTCAAGCGCGGCAGCAACAACTTCTACGCGACTTTTGGCTGCGCCAGCCGCAGGGAATCGCCATTGTGGAAGCTGCGATACTGATTGAAACAGGGAGCCACACTAAGTTTGACCGGCTTATCCTGGCGATTTGCACCATGGAACAACAGATTGAACGATCCATGCATCGCGATAACTTGAGCCGTGAAGAAGTACAGGAACGTTTGAGCAGGCAAATGCCTTTGAGCGAAAAAATCCCCTACGCGCACTACGTCGTCGATACATCGGGCACGAAAGAGAGCACCATCGAACAAACGCGAGAGGTGAATCAGTCGCTGCGGAGTTTAACGGAATGAAGACGCGAGTTTTATTGTGGGCGGCGGTAATTCTGATTGGGTTCGTTTACGTAACTTCCAGGGCTGGATGGGATTTCGGCCGCGTGATTCGCCCCATCGCCAGGGCCGGCAGGCTATGGGCTTCGCCGGATTCGGCGCGCACCGCCGGTCTTGGCGCCGACGAACTCAACAATATCGAAATCTACAAGATGGCCCGTGAGGCCACGGTTTATATCACCAGTACCGTCTATCGCCGCAATTGGTTCATGGAAGTATATCCCGAAAGCGCGCTCGGTTCGGGTTTCATCATCGACGGCGATGGCCGCATCCTGACCAATCATCATGTCATTTCCGGCAGCAATCAGGTGGAGGTAACGCTGCCCGATCACACCGTTCACAAAGCCGAAATTCTGGTGCGCGATCAGCAGGATGATCTGGCGCTGATCCGGATCACCGTCGCCAAGAAGCTTCCATTCCTGCACCTGGCCGACTCCGATCATTTGCAGGTGGGGCAAAAGACGCTGGCCATCGGCAATCCCTTTGGACTCGACGGAACACTGACCACAGGCGTCGTCAGCGCGTTAAATCGCAATATCAATAGCGAAAATAATCAGGGATTGGAAGGCATGATTCAGACCGATGCTTCCATCAATTCCGGCAATAGCGGCGGACCGCTGCTCGATTCGCAAGGCAACGTGATCGGCATCAACACCGCGATTTATGGGCCTAATGGTGGCAGTGTGGGAATCGGTTTTGCCAGTCCTATTAATAGAGCGAAGACGATGCTCGACGATTATCAGGCAGGCCGCAGTTTCAAACGCCCACGGCTTGGGGTGACGGTGGTGTACATTCCCGCCGACATGGCTGAGGCACTGGAACTGCCGGCGCAAGCGGGATTGCTGGTGCAGGAAGTGGCTCGCGGATCGGCCGCCGAAAAAGCCGGATTCCGTGGCGCCAAGCAGGTGGTGGTGATCGGCAATCAACAGGTCGGCGTTGGCGGCGATTACATTACGGCCATCGACGGCAAGCCGGCGGACCGCAATGACGCCATCAGCCGCACTCTGGCGCACAGACATCCTGGCGATACGCTGGAACTCACCGTCTCCCGCGGCGGCAAGCCGGTAACGCTGAAGGTGAAGCTGGGCGAATCGGACGAACGGCAATAGTTGTGCTGCAATGGTCCGGTGGCTACACTCTATTGCGGCACTTCAGGATTCGCTTACGCCAGTTGGAAACCCGATTTTTATCCGCAAAAGTTGGCCTCCAAGGGCTTCCTGAACCACTATGCGAGCCGCCTGAATAGCGTCGAGGTGAACTATACCTTTCGCCGGCTCCCGTCGGCCAGTACGCTGGAAAATTGGGTAAGGGCAACTCCCGATGGCTTTGTCTTCTGCCCGAAAGCGCATCAGCGCATTACCCACTTCAACAGGTTGCAAGAGTCGGAATTCACCGCCGTGTTTTTTAAGGCGATCGACCCGTTACGCACGGCGCGAAGGATGGGTCCGGTGCTATTTCAACTGCCGCCCAACTTCAAATGCGATGCCGGTTTGCTGGCTTCTTTCCTGCCGCAATTGCCCGGCGACATCCTCCATGCCTTTGAGTTTCGCAACACGTCGTGGCTGACGGCGGAGGTCTATGATCTTCTCCAGAAGCATGGAGTGGGGCTGTGTTTAGCGGAGTCCGATACGCTGGAAATTCCCGAAGTAATTACCGCGCCGTTTGCGTATTTCAGGTTGCGAAAGTCGGACTATTCGGTGGAAGAACGCGCTGAAATCCGTGCCAAAACGTCGCGCCTGCTGGCTTCGGGTAAGGATGTGTATGTGTTCTTTAAACACGAGGAAACTCCGCAAGGCGCGCTGTATGGCGAAGAACTCCTAAAGGCAACTTAATGTGCCGGCGCGCTGTTGTTGCGGGTTAAAACGTAACCGATAAGGCATCGGCTTCATCTCTATATATGGAGAGCGAAGTGCTCCCAGGAGGCGAAAACGCCATGAGATCAATCAATTTACACCGTGTTGGGTTCGCCGTCGTCTGCTCCGTTCTGCTATCCGGAGCGCCCGCGCTGTTCGCGCAAGACCAGCCGCCGCCCCAGGATCAATCGCAGCAGCAGGACCGGCCGGACTACTCAAACCAGCAGGATAGGCAAGGTTCGCCCGACCAGCAGGATCCCGGCGATCAGCAAGCTCCGAAGTTGCCCCCGCAACAACTGGACAGTCTAGTTGCTCCGATTGCTCTCTATCCGGATTCTTTGCTGGGCCAGCTATTGGTGGCCACCACATATCCGTTGGAAGTTGTGGAGTTGTCGCAATGGTTGACGCAGAACCGCGGTTTGCAGGGTGTGGAATTGATGGACGCGGCCAAGCAGCAAAATTGGGATCCTAGCGTGCAAGCGCTGGTGGCATTCCCCGATGTCATCAAAAAGCTGACTTCCGACGTACGCTGGACGACTGATCTGGGCAACGCGTTTTTATCCCAACAAGGCGATGTGATGGATGCCGTACAGCGGATGCGCTCGAAAGCTCAAAGCGCGGGCAAATTACAGACGACCCCGCAGCAGGTGGTGAGGGAAGAACAGCAGGAGAGCCGCCGGGTAATCGAAATTCAGCCGGCCGACCCGGAAGTGGTGTATGTGCCGACGTACGATCCTTCTTATATTTGGGGCGCGCCAGCTTATCCATACCCCGCGTTGTATTATCCTTCGCCGTATGTCACTGCCGGTTTTCTGGGCTTTGGCGCTGGCATTCACTGGGGCGGTTGGTTTGGCGGCTACGGCGGTTGGGGCGGCTGGGGCTGGGGTCCAAGCTGGTATAACCGGACCATAATTGTGAATAACAATTTCTTCCATCGCTATCGGTTCAACGACTACCATTCCGGCGGAGGATGGCGTGGCAATGGCGTGTGGGCGCACAATCCCGATCACCGTCTGGGAGTGCCTTACGCGGACCGCGGTATTGCCAATAGATTTAACGGCGGCGCCTATAATCGAGGCGGATATACCGGCAGCCGGGCACCGGAACGCTTCAACGGCAATGGCAACGGCAATTTCAATCGTCCTTCCGGAGCAACTCGCCCCAGCTTCCCTAGCGGTGGACAATATCGCGGGTCACAGGCTGGGAATACAAGACCGGAATCGCCACGCAATCCCGGAGGCTCCTCCAACAATCCCGGTGGCGCGTACAACGGCGGCAATCATAGCGCCTTCGGTGGAGTGAATGAAGGGAATCGGAGCCGGATGGAAAGCGATCATGGGTATTCGAGCATGGGACGCCAGCAGCCCACGTACCGCCAACCGCAGCAACAGCAACAGCCGCAGCAACAGCCGCAGCGACAGCAACAGAGGCAATCGGCTCCGCAACAGGCTCCGCGCATGTCGGCGCCACGGCAGTCTGCCGCTCCGCAGCAGCACAATTCCGCCCCGCGTCCATCGGGCGGCGAGCGAAGACGTTAGAGATGACTATGAAGATTATCGCCTCTCTATCCACTCTTACGGCCATCGTCGCCTGCTCGGCGATGGTCCTTTGTTTTTCGCCCCGTTCGTTTGGTCAGGCCGCGGGAGTTGGACAGAAGACTTTCGATAGCCCGGAAGCCGCCGCGCAAGCTGCCATTGAGGCTGCCGAAAAGAACGATACCAGCGCTCTGAACTCCTTATTCGGTGCAACGGCCAGCGGGATTCTAAGCACTGGCAATCAGGCTCAGGATAAAGAAGAACGAACGCAGTTTGCCAAGCTCGCTCGCTCCAAACACCAGTTGGAGCCCGGTCTATTCAACAGCAGGCAGATGATTCTTGCGGTTGGTTCGCAGGATTGGCCCTTTCCCGTACCGATCGTGAAAACTTCGCAGGGTAAGTGGGCCTTCGACGCGTCGTTGGGGCAAACGGAAATGCGAGCCCGAATGATTGGAGCTAACGAATTAAACGTAATGGAGACTTTGGCGGCGGCCGTCCAGGCGCAGTTGCAATACGCGACGGTGGACCGCGATGGCGATGGAATTTTAGAATACGCCGAACACCTGATGAGTACATCCGGCAAACAAGATGGTCTGTATTGGGACAGCGCCGGATCGAAGGCTTTGGTTCCGAAAGAGTTTGCGATGGCCGGTGTCGACGGTACGTCGATTCCAGCCGGCAAGGTTACTCCGTATCACGGTTATTACTTCCGCGTCTTGAAGGAAGAAGGGCCGAACGCCCCGGCCGGGCAACACAAGTTCATGGTGAATAAATGCCTGATGGGTGGATTTGGAATTGTCGCCTGGCCCGACAAATATGGGACGTCGGGCGTCCATACCTTCATCGTCAGTAACGACGGCATTATCTTTGAGAAGGACCTGGGCGCGGGAAGAAACGCCTTGACCACCGTCACCCGCTACGATCCTGATAAGACGTGGAAGCGGGTCGACTAAAGCACGTCGGCGAATCCCCGCTTTAGTTGGCGGAAAAAAAGCCCGCCAATGACCAGGGCTGCGGCGGCATAGGCAAAGATCACAGCGAATTCAGCCAGGCTCGGCCACTGGGTCGATAACAAGCGGGCGCGGTAAGCGTGTACGACGTACGACATCGGGTTCATCGCTACCAAAAAGCGAAATCGCTGCGGCACTTTCGATTCCGCGATCATAATCGGCGTAAGCCAATACCAGAGATTTAAGACAACGGTAACCACTTGCGCCGTGTCGCGAATATACACCTGTAACCCTGCCACCACCCAGCCGATTCCCACTGCGAACATTCCAATAAGCACCATATATAGCGGCAATAAAAGCAGCATGGGACTGATCTGGTGCAACCAGATCGCGATCGCCACAATCGTGATTCCCAGCGCCAGCAAGTGATGCAGCATCGACGACAGGAAGATTGAAATCGGAATCACTTCGGACGGGAAAACCGTCTTCGTTATCAAATTAGAATTCTCAATCAACGACATCGACGAGCGTTGTACCGTCTCCTGAAATAGAAGCCACGGAAGAAAGCCGCAGATCAGAAAAATTGGATAGTTTTGAGTGAGTTCTTCTTTCGGCAGCGTCATGCCGAGGCAGACCTGAAACACATACGTCCAGGTGAGCAGCATCACGCCTGGATGCACGATTCCCCACAGCCAGCCCGCGGCCGAACCCACAAAACGCTGTTGGAAATCGCGGCGCATCATCTGATAAACCAACGCCCGCCGTGTCACCAAATTTCGCGCAAAATGTTTCCCCGGAATCGATGTCATGCCTTGTCTTATCAGTGTAGCGGTGTAGCCACGCGCTACCATAACTGGGACAAATGATTATTCGCAAAGAGGATGCGCTTGCGTATCACTCCTCCGATCCACCGGGGAAGATCGCGATCACATCCACTAAGCCATTCACGACACAGCGCGATCTCAGTTTGGCTTACACGCCCGGGGTGGCCGCGCCTTGCCTGGAGATTCAGCGCGACCCGGAACTGGTTTATAAATACACCTCGAAGGGTAACCTGGTGGGCGTAATCACGAACGGCACGGCGGTGCTAGGACTGGGAAATATTGGCGCCGCCGCCGGTAAGCCGGTGATGGAAGGCAAGGCGGTTCTCTTCAAACGTTTCGCCGATATCGACGTCTTCGATTTAGAACTGGACACGCAAGATAGCGCAGAGTTCATTCGCGCCTGTCAGCTTCTTGAGCCTACCTTCGGGGGAATTAACCTCGAAGACATTAAGTCGCCCGAATGTTTCGTGATTGAGGAAGAACTGCGCCGGACAATGCGCATTCCAGTGTTTCACGATGACCAGCATGGGACGGCGATTATCTCCGGAGCCGCGCTGTTGAATGCGCTGGAAATCGTCGGCAAGAAACTGGATGAGGTGGAGGTAGTGTTCAGCGGCGCGGGAGCGAGTGCGATTTCCTGCGCGGGACACCTCGTCCGGCTGGGTGTACGGCTGGACAAGATCACGATGTGCGACCTGGATGGCGTGGTGTATGAAGGCCGCGCAGTGGAGATGAACCCCTGGAAGTCGCGGTTTGCGCGCCACACCGCCAAGCGCACGTTGACTGAAGCTCTGCAAGGCGCCGATGTCTTTTTCGGTCTGTCGGCGGGCAACATCGTGAGCGCCGCGATGATCATGGGAATGGCGCCAAAGCCGGTAATTTTCGCGTTGGCAAATCCCGATCCGGAGATCCCTTATGACGTCGCGGTCGCGGCCCGCCCGGATGCTATTGTTGCCACTGGCCGCTCCGATTATCCGAACCAGGTAAATAACGTTCTGGGCTTTCCCTTCATCTTTCGTGGCGCGCTTGACGTTCGAGCCACCACCATCAACGATGAGATGAAGCTTGCCGCAACCCGTGCTTTAGCGGCATTGGCGAAGGAAGACGTACCGGATTCGGTGCGCCGCACTTATGGCGTGGAGAAGCTCGAGTTCGGCCCCACCTACATTATTCCGACGCCCTTCGATCCCCGGGTTCTGGTGTGGGAATCGATGGCTGTGGCGGAAGCCGCGATGCAGACCGGAGTCGCCCGCCGGCCCATCAATCTCGACGAGTATCGCGAACAACTGGAGCGGCGCCTGGGTAAAGCGCACCATGTGATGCGCATGATGGTTCGGAAGGCGAAAAGCGAAGTGAAACGCATCGTCTTTCCCGAGGGGGAAAACAGCAAGATTCTGCGTGCCTGCCAGATTCTGCTGGATGAGAAAATCGCGCTGCCCATTCTCTTGGGAGATGAGCGGAAGATTCGCGAGGCCGTGCTTGCCCTGCGGCTAGACCTGGATGGGGCGACCATCGTGGACCCTCTCCATTCGCCGGAACTGGATCGCTACACCGAGGAATTCTACAAGCTGCGCCATCGCAAAGGCGTCACCCAGGTGAAGGCCCGAGAGATGATTTTGGACCGCAACATATTCGGCTCGATGATGGTGCGGGGTGGCGCCGCGGATGGTTTAGTGAGCGGCATCTCGCAGGATTATCCCGATACCATTCGTCCCGCCTTGCAGGTGATTCCGCTGAAGGAAGGCATCCAGAAAGTGTCCGGCATGTACCTGCTGATTACCGCTCGCGGACATCTCTATTTCCTGGCCGACGCGACGGTCAACATCGAACCCACCTCGGAAGATCTCGCTGAGATCGCAATCTCGACAGCGAATACGGCGCGCCGCTTTAACGTTGAGCCAAAGGTGGCGATGCTTTCCTTCTCGAACTTTGGAAGTAACCGGCATCCGTTGGTGGACAAAGTGCGAAACGCCGTGGAACTGGTGCGGAAACGGGCTCCAGAATTGATTATCGATGGCGAGATCACGGCCGACGCGGCCATCGTTCCCGAGATCCTCGAATCGACTTACCCCTTCAGTACGCTTCGCGGCGGCGCGAATGTTTTGATCTTTCCGAGTCTGGAAGCAAGCAACATCGCTTATCGTTTGCTGGCGCGATTGGGTGGTGCTGAAGTCATCGGTCCTATTCTGATGGGCCTGTCGAAGCCGGTGCACGTGCTGCAGCGGGGAGCGGAAGTGAGTGACGTTGTCAATGTAGCCGCCATCGCCGTGGTGGAGGCTCAGGAAGCCTCTCAAGGGGTACCGTCGGTATGATTATTTCGCTAGCGGTTCTTGCGTTGGCCGCGGGTCTCTCGGCCGATTTGAGTGAAGGCCGCGATCGCCTGGGTGTTGCGGCTCCCGAGCTCAAGCTTGGCAAGTGGATCAATTCGCCGCCTCTGGAGATCGGCGATCTCAAGGGTAAAGTCGTCTTGTTGCGGTGGTGGACGGACACATGTTCCCTCTGCGCGGCCACGGCTCCGGCCCTGCGAAATCTGCAAAGCAAGTATCAAAGCAAGGGATTGCAGGTGATTGGAATTTTCCATCCAAAGCCACCCGGCGATTGGAATCTGGAGCGTGTACGAAGGGCTTCCGATCGTTATCAATTCCAATTTCCCGTAGCCCTCGATGGGGATTGGGACGCTCTGGAACGCTGGTGGATGCGCGGCAGGGAACGCAATTACACTTCGGTATCGTTCCTGGTGGACAAAAAAGGTGTCATTCGCTATGTTCATCCGGGCGGGGAATATCACGAAGGCGGCACTGGCGATCATGCCGCATGCTCAACCGAATTTCATGCGATAGACGCGATGATTCAGAAGTTGCTTGCCGAACGCTGACAAAGAAGCTTGGTATGCTTGGGGAATCGTGGAGGTGTTTGTGCGACTCATCTGCATACTTTCGTTTCTAACGGCTGCGGCATTCGGGCAGACGATGGTGGAATACGGGTCCGTGGCCGGAGCTGCCGGGGCATCGGGAGCTGGCTTAGGCAAGCAAGCGGGCAGTCTGCTGGGGAATATGGGATCGGCGCTGAGCCGGGCAAGCGGAACGGATGGCGCAAAACCCAAGACCATCATGGCTCCCGTGGCACGAGCCAAATCGACGCCCGAACCGGAAGCCCCTAAAGTAGACGTCATCGCCGGTCTGGTAAATGTCAAAACGGGTATCGCCCGGGCGGAGCTTCTGGCGAGTTTGGGCAAGCCATCATCCAGTATTTCGATGCCGGAAGACGACCACATGATGGAGAGCATGCGGTACAACGTGGACGGTAAAAGCGTGGTAGTGATTAAGCTGACCGATGGTGTAGTGACGGAAATCGAAAAGCCGTAGCCTACAAAAGTTTAGTAATCGCGGCTTCGACGTCCTGCATCGAAGCCTCTCCGACAAACGCTTTCACCTTACGCCCATTGCGATCGTAGAGAAACAGAGCGGGAAGCGCTCCGCCCCACTTGGCATCCACGGAATCGATGAATTTATCGTCGTCCTTGGCTACTTTCAGGTAGGCTGCGTCTGAAAAACCCGCTTGGCGCAGCGTCTTTCTGGCATCCGCTTCTTTCTCCGGTTCGTCAGCCGAAATTGGAATCAGTTGCAAACCTTTCGCTCGTAGCTTCGCGTCCAGTTTAATCAATTGCGGCAGTTCCGCGCGGCACGGGGCGCACCACGTGGCCCAAAAGTCGATCAGCACAACTTTACCTTTATTCGCCGCTAACAGCTTGGCGAAGGATGCCTCATCAAGAGACGTCAACTTGTCGCCAGCCCCGGCAATAGAGAGAAAGAGAAGAGCCAAGATTCCGATCTTCATGATGCGTGCCTCACTCGTTTGATCGTGCAGCCAAATGCCTTCGTCTCCGGCGTGCTGACCGCCTTGCCGGCCATCACGGCATCAATCGCGCTCTGTAAACCATGGCGGGTAACACGAGTGGGATTCGCAGAATCGTCGATCGACCCGTGATAGCGAAGCGTGCCGCTCGGATCGATTCCATAGCTCTCCGGCGTCGATTGCGCACCAAACCGGTCGGCGGCGGCATTCAAATTATCTTTGTAGACGGGAAACGCGAAGCCGACATTCTTGGCATTCTCCGCCACATCCGCGGCGGATTCATTGCTGTTCGAATTCAAAAACAGAAAGTTAACGCCCTTCGCGAAATATTCCCGATACAGGCTGTTCATGCGCTCGTCGTAGGCATTGGAGATCGGGCAGTTTGTCGAAATAAAGATCACCACGGTTGTCTTCCCGCGAAGGCCATCGAAGTTGGCCGTGCTGCCCCGCACGTCGCTATAGCTAAAATTCGCTACCGGACTTCCAACTTTGAATTCCTGAGCGCACGCCGCCCCGATGAGAATAAACGGTAACGTCCAGATCGCTTTCATACTACTTTCCGAGCTTCAGATTCACGACGGCAGTCTTGCGATCGTCGAAAACCGTCAGCGTCTTGGTCCCGCTGGTAGCGCCCTTAGCGTCGGCTTTTAATTCGTAATCGACGTTGGTGCTTAGCCCGAAGAAGTGATAGGTTCCATCTTCCTTGGTGATGAACGAGCGCACCTGCAGAGTCTTCGTGTCCTTAATCTGCACGACAGCCGCATTCACCGGAGCCTCGGCTTGATCCATCACTTCGCCTTGTACCGAACGAGTGGTGGCATCCAGCTTCTTCTGCTTTTTATCCTGAGCGCTTCCACTCGTCGATAACACCAGCGCGAGCACCGAGACAAGCAACATGGTCCAGAGCATTTGCGGCTTCATATGGATCTCCCTACTCTTTCGATTCCGGCGCCAAGCTAAAGGTTACGTCTTCACGGACTTCGCCATCCACTGAGACGGATTTCTCCTGATGGGCATAGCCTTTCGCGGCGACACTAACAGTGTATCGCGCCGCCACGGTGGGAACCCGAAATGCGAACTCGCCACGGGAATCTGAAGTTGCCTTCATCTTTTTGGGTTTGGGGACACCCGTTTGTGAGATCGCTACCTCCGCTCCGGGCAGCGCGAAACCAGATTCGCGGAATACCGTGCCGCCTACTATCGCGTATGTCTGTGTCTGCTGTTTCCGATCGGTGCCAGAGAGCAGACCGGTAGCAAGCGCAAGTAGAAGAAGCCTACTTCCAATCTTCATCCTCTTCCTCTTCTTCCTCTTCGTCGTCCTTGTCGTCCTTGTCGAGGTTGAAGTCCTCCTCTTCCTCGTCTCCGTCCTCGGCCGACCCCAACTCAAGCGGCGATACGCTTGAGACGCTCAAATTGGCGCCGCACTCTTCACAGGTGAGTTCGTCGCCTTCGTCCAATTCTTCTTCCTCGACGTCGAGTACCGCATCGCACATTGGACAATTCACCATCCGCTTCCTCCTTTCCGGTGCTCGAGATAAATAACGTGATGCAGGCTCAGGCCGGATTGAAACGCCAGCTAAGTTTCTTCCGGCTCCGCATGACTACAAAATAGAATACAAAATGTCTAGGATTGTGCGTGTATCGCTGTATCGATCAAGGCGGCGTTGGCTTCCATCTCCGGCAGGGAAGCGGTGATCAGCGTCTTTTCCATGTCTTCGCCTGTCTCCACCATGTGCTTCAAATGCAATCCGGCGAGCTTCAAACACCATGCATCCGTCAAAGCATGTCCGTTCTTCTTGCTCAGCGCCAGCAGATCGGGATGCGGCAACGCGATTACCTTTTCCTGTTTCGATTCGCCGGTGGTCCAGATAATAAATTTCACATCCACCGTATCGGCGTGACGAATTGAAGTGGCGGTTTGCAGCCAGGAATATTCCACCTCCCAGGCGCGGCCAAACGGGTCGGGACCGGTTACGAACCTGCGGTAACTTTCCATCATTTGTCTCAATGTAGCATCTGGCGATGCGGATCGTACCTGCGCCAACTGGTATACCGACACCAAATTCGCCGTGACACGTCTATCGATGCGATGACTCTTGTCAAAGCCCTTCTGTTTACGGCGATTTCCGCCGGGATCGCGATGCCCGCGGGAGCTCAGACATCGCCTCCCGATACCGTCGCCGGCCGTCAGTTCGCCGCCTGGATGAAGGTATTCGATGCTGGAAATAATCAGGCGATCACGGCGTTTCTCCAGAGCAATTTTGCCGACGGCGCAAAGAACGCCGAGCGCCTGATCGGCCTGCGAAACCAAACCGGTGGTTTTGATCTGATGAAGGTTACAGAATCCACCGGCACGATTCTGAAGGGTCTGATCAAGGAGCGCGATTCCGATCGTTACGCGAGTTTTCAATTCATTGTGGACGGTGTCGCCCCGAACAAGGTCTTGAACTTCCGGGCTGAACTGGTTCCGCCACCCGAAGGGATGGCGGCATCCACGCCGCGGATGGCCGAAAGCGCCGCGATCACCGCTCTTAAATCCAAACTAGTTGAATGGGCCGCCGCCGACCAATTCGCCGGCACGGTTCTCGTCGCCAAGAACGGCACTCCGGTCTTTCAGCAGTCGTACGGGCTGGCCGATCGTGAGAAGCGCGTACCCAACAAGCTCGATACCGTGTTCCGTCTCGGATCGATGAACAAGATGTTCACGGCCGTCGCTATTCTGCAATTGGCCCAAGCAGGCAAACTGCGCGTATCCGATTTGGTTGGAAAACATTTGACGGACTATCCGAACGCCGAAATCGCGAATCGCGTAACCATCCACAACCTGCTGACACACAGCGGTGGCACGGGAGACTTCTTCGGCCCGGAGTTCGAATCCCATCGGACGCAGTTGAAAGAAATTAAGGATTACATAGCACTGTTCGGCAAGCGCGCGCCGGAATTCGCCGCCGGCAGCCGCTTTGAGTACAGTAATTACGGCTATTTACTTCTCGGCGCGATCGTTGAGAAGGTCTCGGGCCAGAGCTACTACGACTATGTGCGGGAACATATTTTCAAGCCCGCCGGCATGACTCGCACGGATTCACTTCCGGAAAGCCAGCCCGTTGCCGATCGCTCCACCGGCTATACGCGCTTCAATACGGACCACAAAGTCAAACCCAATACCGACACTCTTCCTTATCGTGGAACCTCCGCCGGTGGCGGCTACTCGACAGTTGGCGATCTCGTCCGATTCGCTACCGCGCTCAACGCAAATAAACTGCTGGACCCCGAGCATACAACGCAATTGACCACGGGCAAGATGGACGCCGGGCCAGCCAAATATGCTTACGGATTCTTTGAATCAACGGCTAATGGCGATCACTGGTTCGGACACGGCGGGGGAGCCCCGGGTATGAACGGCGAACTACGCATTTATCCCGATTCCGGTTACGTGATAGCCGTGTTGGCCAACCTGGACCCGCCGTCGGCCACAAAAGTTGCCGACTTCATCGCCCCCCGGCTTCCGGCGAATTAGTTTACGCTCCGACGTCAATCCTGATCGAAAAGATCGGCCCGGGAAATATGTTCACCATGGAACATGACGAAGGAAATCCTCTCCGTGGCGCTGATGTCCTGCAGCGGATTGCCATCCACCAACAACAAGTTTGCGTCATAGCCCTTGCGTATCAGGCCAATGTGATCGCCGGCTTTCAGCGCTCGCGCCGCGTTATAAGTCGCGGCCTGTAGCGCCACTTGCGGGGGAATTCCGGCCTTCACCCACAACTGCAGTTCGCGATGAATTGCCGGCCCGTGAATCACCATCATGTTGCCCGAATCGCTGCCCGTTACCAACATCACGCCGGCCTTCCAGGCACGCACCAGATTCCGCTGGCCGATTTCGATGTTCGGCACTAATGCCTGCAGCCGCTCGCGGCTCTTCGCCGCTTCCGGGCCTTGGAACGCCGCTTTCGTGGATTGCAATAATCCGGGGGGAGCCACCTGCTGGGTGAGGGAACCATCCAGCGGATCGGTCTTGCCGTTCGCCATCGCCAGTAATGCCTCCACCACCGTCAACGTCGGATCGTAGCTGGCGTTCTTGGCCTTCATCGCCGCGAAAACCGACTCCGGGATCTCATCGCGGAACGACCCATGTTCGATAGAGCTAGCGCCCGCCGCCAGCGCATCAACCACGTCCCGCGCATCCCCCGTGTGGACCATTAGTGGCAACTTGCGTGCCGCCGCTTCCGCTCCAATCGCATTGAGAATGCCCGTGTCCAGGCGGTTAAACAGAATTCCCGGCTGACCAGCTTCCAGAATCGCTTTGATTCCATCGACGCCCTTCTGCGCCAGATCGTCCACCTGCTGGCCGGCCTCGGCCGGGGTCTTCGGAAGGCGAATGGTCTGCTTCTCGGCCATCTCCCGAGCCTGCTTCGGCATATTTTTAAAGTATTCGGTGCCGTGCCCGCCTTCCGTTGTAAACATCGGCCCAACGATGAAAAGATCGGCCCCCAACCATTCACCGGACTTCACCTTCGCCCGCTCCGTCAACATCAACTCCAGCGAATCGCCCGCGCTTTTAACGGAAGTGACACCGCTATAAAGATAAGCCGCCAGTTCGCGGGGAACGTATTTGGCGGGAACATAATCGCCCTGCGATTTGAACACACCGCCGGGTGCCCCAAGATGAATATGCGCATCGATCAGGCCTGGCATCAGGGTCTTCCCGGATGCTTCCACTAACTCCGCCTTCAGCGACTTCGGATCCGGTACATCGCCAGTGAAGATCTCCGCGATTTTGCCGTTCTTGATCAGCACCGCGCCTGTTTCGATTACCGTTCCATCGCCGACGAAAATTCGCGCGCCCCGTAGCAGCCAGCTTCGACTGCGGCGCATGTCGCGCTCCAAAATCTTGGCCCGGCCCACGTTGTCGCGAGTATAGGATTGATAAATCCCCATCAAAACGAACGGAGCCAACACCGCAAGAACCCATAGCTTACCGGAATTACGAATCTTCTCTTCCTTCTCCCAGCGAAAAAGCTTTACGGCGATAAAACCTCCAAGTAGAGTTGTCAGAAGCAGCGCAATCACCGAAGTTGAATTTTGTAAAAGCGACTCGCGGCCCCCGATGATCGCCTGCATTCCCGCGAACAGATGCGTGGAGGGTAGGAATTGCGCCGCCAATTGCACCCACGTGGGGAAGACCGTCATCGGGATCGCCGCGCCACTCAACAGCAGCATGGGAAAGTACAGAAGCTGAATGATAATCTGGCTCTCTTGCTGGGAGTTCACGACTGCGGCGATGATGGTTCCCAGCGCGCGAAACGCCAACACGCCCAGGCTGATGAAGATCAAAATTGACAGCCAGCGCTCAGGTACGGGCATGCCGTACATAAAATGGGAGAGCGCGAAGACGACGATCGTCACTGGCAGGTAATTCAGTAAACCGTTCACCATGGACGAAACGACGATGGGTCCGGCGGTTATCGGCGCAACCTTGAAGCGCCTCAAAATGTTCTGTTCGCGGTCCATCACGGCGCGCATCCCCGCACCGAAGAATCCGCTCCCCAGAATTCCGATCGAGAGCACGGAAGCATCCACCTGGGCGATCACGCCGCCCTGTTCGGCATGGAATAACTGCGCGAACATGAAGAAGAAAATCAGGGGAAACAGGAGATTGAAGAAGATCACCGTCCGGTCCCGGAAGGTAAGACGTACAGACATTTGTAAGTATGCGAGATAAGCTTTCATGGTGTTCTCCGATTGATGTCTGTTAGTCGATTACTCGCGCAGCTTCTTACCCGTAAGCTCAATGAACACGTCTTCAAGCGTAGGGCGCTTCAAATTGATGTCGGTCAGTTCGATGCCGCTGAGATCAATCCACTTCACCAGTTCCACCAGGGTCTTCGCCGGTTGGCTCGAATGCGCGGTCAGCTCCAAGCGGTCTGCACTAACGGCCACATTTTCGCTCTCGTCGAAGACGGGCATGCCGGTCTCGGGAATGGGTGCGCTGGTACGAATTTCCACTCGCGTATGGCCCAGTGTCTTTGCCTGAATCTCCCGCGGAGTTCCAATCGCGATGATCTTTCCCTCATCGACAATAGCTACCCGATCGCAAAGCTTTTCCGCTTCCTCAATATAATGAGTTGTCAGAATGATGCTGCGCTTCGCATCGCCCAGTTCTTGAATCAGCGAGTGAATCTCCAGCCGGACCTGCGGATCCAGGCCCGTCGTTGGCTCATCCAGGAAAATCAGTTGCGGATCGTTCACCATCGCCAGGGCGATCGCCACCCGCTGCTTCTGCCCACCCGACAGCTGTGAATAGTAGGCATCGCGCTTCTCCCACAATTGCAGCCGCTCCAGAAGTTTCTTCTGATCCATCGTCTTTGAGTAGAAGGCGCCGAAGAGCTTCAGGAGCTCACGCACCGTGATCTTATCCGGCAGATTTGTCGATTGCAGGCAGACGCCGATTTGATCTTTCAGCTTCTTGACGCTGACACCGGGATCGAACCCCAGCACCTGTACGTCGCCGCTGCTGCGGGGGCGCAACCCTTCCAGAATTTCAACCGTGGTGGTCTTACCCGCGCCGTTAGGGCCGAGAAGGCCGAACACCTCGCCCGGCTGCACTTCAAAATCGATGCCTCGGACAGCTTCGAAATCACCGTAGCTTTTTCGTAAGCCACGAACGGATATGGAAGGCTGATTCGCCACCGAGGTTGCCATGTGCTCTATTAGATTGCCTGAGAAGCCTTGCGCGGGCAAGCGGACCCATGACGGATTGCCAGGAATAGCAGACGAACCGCCGTTACTTACCGGTGAACGGTATTTACACCGCGATTGGAGAATGCATCAATACCGCGAGGGCGGCCCGGCAGAAAGCGGGCAGATCTTCCGGCTTACGCGATGTCACCAGATTGCGGTCCAGCACCACCTCAGCGTCTTCATACAGCGCGCCGGCGTTGATCACATCGTCTTTGATTGCGAAAAAGCAGGTCGCCTTCCGGCCTTTCAGGATTCCAGCCGAGCACAGCACCCATGGTCCATGACAAATGGAAGCCACCAGTTTGCCTTGCTTGTCCATTTCGCGAACCAGTTCATTCGCCTTCGCGTGACGTCGAATATGATCGGGCGCGTAGCCGCCGGGAACCACGATGCCATCGAAATCGTGGGCTGAAACTTCATCGTAAGAGCGCTCACACTGCACCGGATAGCCAACCTTGCTCATGTAGGTCTTGCCAGCTTCCGCCCCCACGGTGGTTACCCGCGCGCCCGCTTCCTGAAAGCGATAGTAGGGATACCATACTTCCATTTCCTGGTACAGGGCGTCCACCAGAATCGCGATATGCCTGCCTTTTAGATCCATAATCAAGGATGGCAGAAACGGGAGTTCATGTCTGAGCTGCGCTGCATCACGCATACCTCGGAACTCGGCCACTGGGAAATGATCTCCCGCGATCCGTCGCCCGCCGTACAGCAGCATGTCCAGCGGTACCTTGGATACACTGAGGTCACAACTTTTCTGCGCCGGCGCGAAGCTGCGAACGCGAACGCCGTCCTGATTATCGGATTCGGACCCCCGTTGAAAATCAGCAACGGGTCCTCCGCCCCGGCGTCATCGTACCGTTCGTTTGTGGGCGGACCATCCAGCACCCTGTTTGTCACCGAATCAACGGGCGCGAGTTCCGGAATCCAAATCGACTTGACGCCCATCGGCGCGTATCGTCTATTTGGCATTCCCATGGATGAACTTTCCAATCAAGTGTTCGAGCTCGAGGATATTCTCGGCGTAACTGGCAAGCGTCTCATCCAGCAGTTGCAGGACTCACCCAATTGGGCGCGCCGCTTCGACATAGTAGACACCTGGATCGCGCGCCGGTCAACCGCGGTTGCCGCACCCGATGCCGGCATCACCTGGGCCTGGAACAGATTGAACCGGACAAACGGCCAAGTGAAGATCCAGTCGCTGGCAGCGGAAATCGGTTGCAGTAATAAGCAGCTGATAGCGCAGTTTCGCCAGCAAATCGGCTTGCCGCCAAAACTTATCGCCAGATTGTTGCGATTTCAAGAAGTCGTCAGACGCCTCAAATGCGATCAGCGGACGCCATGGGTGGAACTCGCCGTTGCCTGCGGCTATTACGATCAAGCGCATTTCATTCGCGACTTTCAAGAGTTCGCCGGCGCTACGCCCAGCGAATACGTAGGGCGTCAACTGCCGGATAACGGCGGCGTTCTCGGCTAGGAAATTTTATACAATACCCCGCGCGCGAATTCCCGTACTGTCGATGGAGGAGGGAACCAATGCCGGAATCGCTAATTCGCAACATCGCCGATACCGCTTTATGGGCTGCCGTTTTTCGTGGCCGTGAATCGGAGCGTGAGGACGCCCTCTTTCGCGATCCATTTGCCCGTCGCCTGGCTGGAGCGCGTGGCGAAGAGATCTTCAACACCATGCAGCACGGCAATGCCAACAGTTGGGCCTGGGTGATGCGGACTTACTTATTCGATCTGGTAATTGCCGGTCAGATCGCCCAAGGCATCGATATGGTAATCAACCTTGCAGCCGGCCTCGATGCCCGTCCTTATCGTATGGATCTGCCTGAGTCATTACGTTGGGTAGAAGTGGATTTGCCCTCTCTCTTCAACTACAAGGAAGCAGTGCTGGGGGATGAAAAGCCCCGCTGCGAATTGGAGCGCGTACGGATGAATCTCGCCGATCGAAACGCACGGCGCCAGTTATTGAATCGGCTAGGCAAGGAATCGTCGAAGGCGCTGATTCTCTCGGAAGGCTTTCTCGTTTATTTAGCCGAAGCGGAGGTGATCGCGCTCGCCCAGGATCTGGCGGCCCAGAATAGTTTCATGATGTGGACCGTCGAAATCGTCTCCCCTGGCCTTCTCGCAATGATGCAGCAAACGACGGGATCGAACGTAAGCGCCGCCGGTGCGCCCTATCTTTTTGGTCCTGAGCAGCGTTCCGGATTCTTTCGGCTACATGGTTGGCTGGCTGCGGAGGTGGCCTCCATTTCCGAAGCGGCGATCCGCATGAATCGATTTCCGCCGGAGCTCATGGAAGCCGAACCGCCCGCCGGCGTGGATCCAATTTGGTGTGGCATCTGTTCCTTAGTGCCCGACTCAATGCCACACAACGTTTGCGGCCCGATTAAAAATACTCCGATAGTAAAATAAAGATGTATGACCGCCGTCTTAAATCCTTGCGTTCAACAGCAGGTTGAAACGTACCGAAAACAGTTCCTTACCGCCCAGCCATTTCGCAATGTAGTTATCGATGATTTTCTCGATCCAGGGTTTTGCCCTGCATTGATTGCCGATTTTCCCCGCTTCCAGAACAAGCACGCGATTAACGAACGGGGCGAGGCGGGACTCAAGGCTGTGGTTTCAAGCCTCGCCCAAATCAGCTCGGCCTATGCCCGCTTCGACGATCTGATAAAGTCTCGCGACTTTCTTTCGCTTGTTGGGCGCATCACGGACATCCCGGCTCTCCTCTACGATCCCGAATATACCGGCGGCGGCACGCACGAAAATCTTCCCGGACAGGAACTCGATTTTCATGTCGACTTCAACTACCATCCCTCAACGAGATTTCATCGCCGGCTGAACTTGATCGTGTATCTAAACGAGCGTTGGGAAGAAGACTGGGGTGGTGCCTTGGAGCTTGTGCGCGATCCCTGGGCGACGGGCGCCGACGACATTCGCAGCATCTTGCCACTAGCGAATCGCGCGGTAATTTTTGAAACCACGGAACATTCCTGGCACGGATTTCGCCGCATCGATGCGCCGCCGAATACCGAAATATCGCGGCGCTCCATAGCGGTCTATTTCTATACAAAGGATCGCGAGTCGAAGCAGGTGGCGCCCAGTCATGGCACCGTTTATTATCAGCGCCCATTGCCCGCGCATCTGCAAGCGGGTGTGACGCTCACTCAAGAAGACGCGCTGCAAATGCAAGCGTTGATCGAGCGCCGCGATAGGCAAATCGAATTTCTCTATGAACGCGAGCTTCAGTTTTCCAGTCTTATAACCGGCATCACAAATTCTCCATCATTCCGCATCGGCCGGGTACTCACCTGGCCCGCCCGAGCCCTCCGGTCGGCTTTGGGAAAATCAAACGGTAGTGGCGGCGTCAATCGATCTTGATGCCGAAGCGAATCCTTCCAGTTACGTTCCTGCTTTTAACTTCCATTTACTTCCTGGTCATGGCGGGCCCGGGACTGCGCACCACACTCAACTCGGACGATATTGTTAATCTAAACGTCTATGTCTTTCAACCGGCAAGCGAGATAGTGAAGGATAACTTACTTTATTTCTCTTCCGCCTATCGACCCGCCGGTGCACTATTTTACCGGCCCCTGTTCGATCGATTCGGATTTTCCCCGCTGCCTTATCGACTCGTTTGTTTCGCGTTGTTAATCGTCAATCTGTGGCTGATATGTTTCGCGATTCTCGCCTTAACTGGATCAATGGAAATCGCCGCCACCGCCACGTTGATCGGAGCCTTTCATCCCAGGTTTCGCGATCTCTACACCAGCAGCGGAACCATTTACGATATTCTCTGTTTTGCGTTCTATGCCGGCGCATGGCTTTACTATTTACACGCACGCCGCGCAGGACCGATACGGCGGATGCATCACTTCGCGATTCTTCTGCTCCTCTACATCTGCGCTTTGAACGCGAAGGAAATGGCCGTGACACTCCCGGCCCTGTTTATCCTCACGGAATTGTTCGATGCGAAATCAGTTTGCGTGGGCGCGATCTGGAGGAGTTGCCGCTTGGCTATCGTGGCCGGAATCGCCACCGTTCCTTATCTTTGGGGGAAGCTTGGTTCCCACAGTCCTTTCCATAACCTTTCCACTTACCGGCAGGAATTCGGTATCGTGTCATTTCTCGGCAATTGCGGAGCATATCTCGACGCTTTACTGTATCGGGATGGCATCGTTCGATCACACTGTTTTGGTCCACTGCAGATGGCGGTCTTACTCGGGGTGATGCTTGGCGTGGGTCTACTCTTGCGATCGAGGCCTCTACTGTTTTCCTGGTCGATGATAATGATCAGCTTCTTACCGATCGCCTTCATCGCCCCGCGTGAGCCTTATGCGTTTTACATTCCTTTCGTATTTTGGACTCTCTACGCGGCAAGTCTCCTGGTGGCGTTGCGAGACCGCATCAGTGCCCGTCCAGTGCCATTCGCCGGCATCGATCTCAGACAGATAGGGCTCGTGATACTGGTCTTTCTCTTGTTGCTTCGCGCCCATCGGATCGAACGTTGGCGCATGGGCGGATCAACCGAATTCGGGCAACCTCGCATCGCCTACATTGTGACCGCGCTCGACCGTGGTCATCCGCTTGTCCCCCGCGGATCCACGGTGCTCGCGGTCAACGATCCGTATCCAACCGGTGAATTCGGTTTGATCCTCCTGATGCGCTTGTATTTTCGCGATGGCACCCTTGCGGTCGACCACGCTGACGAAGACAGTTGCCGGTATCCGCATGTGATCGCGTGGTGCGGAAAATCGGTCGCGATGATCCAGCATGCGGAACCTTGTCAGGTCGTGCTCTGCGATCCGAGTCACGGCGTCGGGGCGCGATAACGCACGGCAGCTATCAATAAGACGATCGAAATCAAACTCCCCAACGCTCCCCAACATAGCGACATGGACGAATATCGAAAACGTACCCGATGTTCTCCAGCAGGCACCTTGACCGCTTGAAACGCAGTCTCCCAGGAGCTTAACGCGGCGGGCGTGCCATCGATTGTCGCCTTCCAACCCGGTAGAAACTTTTCCGATAGATAAATGCTTCCGCCCGATCGGGAACGCACCTGCAATTCGCGAACCTCCGGAGTCCACTGCTTCGCTTCGATTGTGCTCTCGATGTCGCTCGGCGTCCAGCCGAAGGGCGGCTTCGCCTGCAGATACTCAAACACTCGGTAATAGGAATCGTCGGGCTGCATTTCGATGAAGTGCGGATTGCCGGAGAGAGCCGCAAACTGCTTGCCACCGGCGGTTGTTATGAAATAGCGAATCCCCAGCATCTGCAGACTGGCGTCGTTCATCGAATCGACTTCAAAAGTTCGATCCGTCGCAAACTGCTTGGTCCGTTCAATCAGTGTCTTGAACGGCACAGTCACGAACGGATCGAATCCCTGCGGCGTTGTCAGCCGGGAATAGCGTAAATCCGTGGAAAATGGATTATTGCCGTCCAACGCAATCCGGTAGAGTCGATTCGCCCGCAGCTCGGCGAAAACTTCGTCATTGATGGCATGAATCGTGTCGCCCTATCCCGAGACCGGCCGCTTCCCACGGCCGCATTGAATCGCCGGCTAGTGCCAAAAACCTTATAGTCCACACCAACCGCCAGCAGTAGCGCGACACTCAGATACATTCGTCTCGTACCCCGATGCGACCGTATCGCATACAGCGCTAGACCGGCAATTCCGATCATAATTGGCGGGTCGTAGAGCGACTGCATACCGACGGCGAATTCCTTGCCACCCATTAACCACACGGCGAGTTCACGATTGGCCCAAATGAACATCGTTGCCACGCTCAGCCACAAAATCCACGCCCGCGCCTTACTGCTCTTATGCTTCAAGTAATGATCGATGCCGATCGCCGCCAACGCCGCCGCAGCCACCGTCAGCCCGCCCAGGAAATACCAATCGCGGCAAATCTGCATCAGCATCGCCGATTGCAGTACGATGGGCCGCACAACTCCAAATGCGTTCGTCAGAAATAAGATTGTTCCGGCAAGCAGCGCGACGATAGGCCCCAGCCCGCGAAGACTTCTCCGCGAAAATAAATAGAGCAGGCCCAACAGCGCCGGAGCGCCCAAATATAAGTACTCGCGATCTGGAACGAAGTCAGCGTTCATTGCAAAATTCCAAAAGTTCGGTACCAGAAAGGACGCATAGAAGACTGGGTCCCGGACCCCAAAACCGTATCGATCCTCGGGCAATTTGAACGCCGTCAGCTCCAGCGCCGGCAGCAACTGCACTAGACATAGCAGCATCGATGCCCCCAGCGCGGTGGCTGTGCCGGCAATGGTTTTCCATGATCGATAACCCAGCGCATAAAACATCGCGCAGACCGCGAAGACGAACCACGTTGGCGTGTATCCAGCCAGGAAACACATCGCCGATGCGGCCGCTAGTTTCCATAACGGCTGCCAGCGCCTCTGGTTGTGGGCCTCATCGATTCCCCATAATCCAAGCGGAATCCAGGCATAACTTCCCACCAATCCGAAATGTTGCAACTGCAGCATCAGGTAGCCGCTATAAGCGAAGACGCCGCCACCCAGAATGCTCGCGAACTGGCTCAGATCTTTATTCCGCAGCCAGCAATAACAGAGCAGAAACGCCAGCCAGACGTGGGCGATTGTCACATCTTCCAGGCTCTGATAAGAAACGTGAGTGCGCCCGATGTTCGCCACAAAAAGCAGCCACATCGGCGGATAAAAAAGCGCCGCTTGCACGTTCCCCACGAAGCTCATCCCGCAATAGATGGTTGGATCCCATTGCGGAAAGCGGCCCTCGCGCAGCGATTGGAAAGCATAGTCGACCAGCGGATAATGAAATCCATCCAGGTCGTAAGGCAAGTGAACCTTACGGAATGGCGGCAGGTATTCACAGAAAAAGACGTATGTGAAAATCAGCGATAGAAGCGCAACGGTGCGCGTGCGTAAACGGAAATCCATTGATTTAGGGAAATATTCCAATCGTGTGAAAGGACGCGGGTTCTCGCTCGGGAGCCGTTCTAAAAAATCATTCGCTTCGCAGGATCTTCGAGTATATCGTAGCAACCTACATTTGAATGCGCTTTTTTCGATGCTGCCGCACATACCAGCACGGGCTATCGTCGAAATGCGGAAATAGTGAGTTCACGCATGTCTCGTTAATCGGATCGCTGACGACGAATTCTGTGCGTCCGCCCTTTTGTGGGATCGCTAGATACGGATCTATTTCAACCGTGGCGAATTGCTCGCGATTTCCGGGAATCCGATATTGCAGCGATACATAGTCTCCGATATAGACCAGAGCAGAGGGTATGATCAGCCCGCCCACAAGCCACTTCGCGAGCGATTGGAAGCGCGCCATGCCTCCATCATACAAGTCCGCTGTGGTAAACTAGCCACTCGTGACCCACCCCCTATCCGTCTTTACTCGAATCGCCTGCGGGCTTATCGTATCGGGCGCTGTCTGGGCTCAATCCAATCTTGACGATGTCGTCGAACGCACGCTCAAAGAGTTCAACGTGCCGGGCATTGCGGTGGGCGTGATACAGGACGGCAAGGTCGTCTTAATCAAAGGTTACGGAATCCGCAAATTGGGCGACAGTGCTCCGGTAACCGGCAAAACTCTGTTCGGGATCGCATCGAACACGAAGGCGTTCACCGCCGCCGCCCTGGCCATCCTGGTGGATGAAAAGAAAATCGATTGGGATCAGCGCGTGGTCGACATTCTGCCATCGTTTCAGATGTCCGATCCTTACGTATCGCGCGAGATGCGGGTGCGCGACCTGCTTGTCCATCGCAGCGGACTTGCACTCGGCGCGGGCGATCTGATGCTCTCTCCCGAGAGCACGCTAACCGCCCCGGAACTCATCGCCCGCCTGCGTTACGTACCCCTCGCCACCAGTTTTCGCAGCAAGTACGCCTACGACAACGTGCTCTATACCGTGGCTGGCGCCGTCATTGAGAAAGCGTCGGGAAAGACCTGGGCGCAATTCATTCGCGAAAGAATCTTTCAACCGCTGGGAATGACGCGCAGCCAAACTGGTGTTGGGGATGTTCCCGCCGGCGATGACCTGGCCTTTCCACATGCCCCGTCGGGTGACAAATTGAGCGTCGTCGAGCACACCCGTCTGGATCCGGCCGCGCCCGCCGGCGCCATTCAATCTTCCGTGGAAGACATGCTGAAGTGGGTGAATACCCAACTGAATCAGGGCCAATATTCCGGGGGACGGCTATTCTCCGCGGCGCAATCGAAGGAGATGTGGACGCCTCATATTAATATTCCCATCGGTTCCGATCCAGCGAAGGAATTGGCTTCGCTCACCCCCAATTTTCAGGCCTATGCGCTGGGGTGGGTAACCTGCGATTACCTCGGCCAACGCATCGTTTACCATACCGGCGGACTCAACGGAATGGTGACGCGCGTTACGCTGGTGCCATCGAAGAAACTTGGAATCGTCGTGTTCACGAATCAGCAGGAGAGTTCCGCCTTCAGCGCCGTAACGATGACGATTCTCGATCACTATCTTGGCGCGCCACCGACCGATTGGGTTACCGCTTTCAGCACCGTTCGCAAGCGTCGAGTGGGTGAAGCGCGCGAAGCCGAAGCCAAAGCGGCTTCTGTGCGGAATTCCAATTCCAAACCGTCTCTGGCGCTCGAAAAATACGCCAATCGTTATCGCGATCCGTGGTACGGCGACATCTTCGTGGAACAAAAAAATGGAAAGCTGATCATGCGTTTTTCCCACTCCCCGGCGCTCACTGGAACGCTGGAACACTTTCAATACGACACCTTCATCGCCCGCTGGAACGATCGTTCACTCGATGCCGATGCCTACGCAACTTTTTCGCTAAACCCCGATGGGGCCGTCCGCGAAGTCAGGATGAAAGCCATCTCCGCTCTTACCGACTTCAGTTACGACTTTCACGATCTTGTGCTCACTCCGGCGCCCAAAGATGCTCCGGCTTATTAATGCAGTGGCGGGAATATCATGAGTTCACGAAACATACTGTCGAGTCGTTGCGGCGCGCCCCCCATACGCTCGATTGGGCAAATATGCCCGACCCGTTTCGTCATTATGAAGGTGTCCCATTAATCGACCTTCCGGCCGATCCGCGTTCACCGGAAATCCCGGCAATGGCGGTCTTGACAGGACAACGCGGTGCGCCGCCCATCGCCGATGGTGTCCAATTGATTTCGCAATTGTTGTTTTATTCGGCGGCGATCAGCGCTTCCAAGCGTGTTCCATCCACAGGATCGAAATATGCGCTGCGAGTGAATCCGTCGTCGGGAAATCTCCACCCCACTGAATTTCATTTCATCGCGCATAACCTGAAAGATTGGTCCGATGGACTCTATCATTACCGCCCGTCCTCACACATGGCGGAGCAGCGCGGCCTTGGAAAATTTATCACTGGCACTAATGCGTCTCTTGTATTCGTACTCACAAGCATCGCCTGGCGCGAAGCCTGGAAATATCGCGACCGCGCCTATCGTTACTGCCTGCACGACATCGGGCACGCCTGGCAAGCGCTCGAATTAGCCGCGCGCTCCATCGGCCTCAAGGCCGCCGCCTATGGTCATTTCCACGATGATGAGATCGCCCGCGTCTGTGGCTTAGCAGGCGACGAATGGCCGATGTTGCTGGTGGCGATCGAGGCACCACTGCGTGACGCGGCGTCGGCTCCGGCGGCGTGGTTTGGCGGCGAACCGAACCAGCTATCGCTAGATCAACTTGCCTATCCGCGCATTGATACAATCCACGCGGCGACGAAGATCACGGCGCAATCCGGGATCGCCGCAGCCGAGCTCGCCCCTACCGTCTCGGGCTCAATCCCGCTGCCGATTCCGGCAACCTCTACTCGCCCATTCGGCGAAGTCGCGCGCACCCGGCGCTCCGCTCTCGATTTCATCGGCGGTGGCGAATCCATTTCGTTGCACCAGCTTTCCGCGTTACTGAACGTCACCCGCCAGCGGCTTTCGGCGGACTTCAGCAGTTCACCGTTCATCCAGCTTTACCTCTACGTCCATCGCGTCGATGGTCTGGAACCCGGCGTATATCGACATGGGAGTAACGAATTGGAATTGCTCCAAACGGGCGACCAGCGAATCTCCGCGGCGGGTCTTAGTCTGGGGCAGAATCTTGCTGGAAACTCTTGCGTAACGTTCTCGATGATTGCCGATTTGGATCGTGCGACGCGCGCCCATGGCGATCGCGGCTATCGCTACGCCCACTTCGAGTCTGGCGCGATTGGCCACGTCTTGTACCTCGCCGCGGAAGCACTAGGGCTCCGCGCCACCGGTATCGGCGCATTCTTCGACGATAAGGTCCAGCGCTATCTGGATCTTGAGCAAGGCCAGGTCATTTATCACTTTGCCATCGGACATCCCGTGCACGATGACAGACTCGAAGCATGACTTTGCTGGGCGGGGAATCCAGATTCATCCCCTACGCCAGCGCCCGCCGCACGATCCCGTTTAGATCGGCCCCATCGCCCAGAGTTCCAAACGAGTGCCCCCACTCGCCACCCAGTCGCGACCCGCAGAATGCATCCGCGACTGCCGCCGGACTGAAGCGCACCAATAACGAAGCCTGCAGTGCCAGCGCCAAACTCTCCGTCAACCGTCGTGCCCCGCGTTCCTCGGCATTCATCGCGATGCGCCCAACGAACTCGTCCAATCTGCGATCGCCACCGCGCGCCAGCGCAACTTCCGCCAGCAGCGCATCCAGCGATTCCGGCTCCTTGCGAATCGCCCGCAACACATCCAGGCAGTTCACATTCCCTGATCCTTCCCAAATCGAATTCAGCGGAGCCTCGCGATACAAGCGCGGCATGATCGACTCTTCCACGTACCCATTGCCCCCAAGACATTCCAGCGCTTCAGCCACATGCGACGCCCCGCGCTTGGCCACCCAATATTTGGCCACTGCCGTTCCCAGCCGGGCAAACGCCCGCTCCTGATTGTCGAAAGCGCGGGCCAGCCGCATCGCGAGCACGGTCGCCCCCTCCGATTCAATCGCCAGGTCCGCCAGCACGTTCTGCATTAGCGGCTGCTCCGCCAATAATTTCCCAAATGCCGACCGATGCCGCGAGTGATGAATGGCCTGGGTCAGCGCTTGCCTCAGCAATCCAGTTGACCCCAGTACGCAATCCAGACGCGTATGGTTCACCATCTCAATGATGGTCGCCACCCCGCGTCCTTCCGGACCCACTAATTGCGCCCAGGTCCCCAAAAATTCCACCTCGCACGAGGCATTGGCCCGATTCCCCAACTTGTTCTTTAACCTTTGTAAGTAGAAGCGGTTCTTTTCCCCATCCGGTGTCCAGCGCGGCAGCAGGAAGCACGACAAGCCAGCTGGAGCCTGCGCTAACACCAAAAAGGCATCGCACATCGGCGCGGAACAGAACCACTTATGGCCGGTCAATAAATACTCTCCGCCGCCGATCGGATCCGCCGCCGTCGTGTTCGCCCGCACATCGGAACCGCCCTGCTTCTCCGTCATCCCCATGCCCAGTAGGACTCCCGTCTTCTTGCTGGATGGCGCGCATCGTTGGTCATATTCCATTGGCAGAATTCGCGGCACCCACTCGCGCGCTACATCCGGCTGTTTGCGTAGTGCCGCTACGGAAGCGTAGGTCATCGACAGAGGGCACGTATGTCCCGCTTCGTTCTGACCGGCCATCGACATCAGCGCCGCCCGTGCGACATGCGCCCCGCCAATCGGATCGGCCCATGGAAGGCTGTGAATTCCATATTTCACCGACAGCCGCATGAGCTCATGCCACGATGGGTGAAACTCCACTTCGTCGCGGCGATTTCCGAATCGATCGTGGGTCTGCAACACCGGCGGATTCTGGTTGGCTTCCACACCCCAGCGAATGGCTTCTTCTCCGCCCAGCAATCCCCCAAACTCCCGGGCCCGCGATGCAGACCACGATGCACCCTCGCGATGGAGCGCCTCCACCAGCGCCAAGTCGCCATCGAAAAGGTTATAGTCTTTCAGCGGCGGCGCCTGATTTTCGGCATTATGGGTCGCGGACAAGGGGGCGCCCTGTTTGAGCATGGCCTCATTATATGTTTGCGCAGGATGGACGCGCGGGTTGACAATCACCTTTCGTTGATGGAGGATACTATCCGCACGGCACGTAGAAGACGCCTTGATCCAACCGAGAGCGCGTTATGATCTCTCCATGTGGATCCGCCCGTTAGCCCTTGCGCTATTTATTCTGCGCACCGCCTGCGCCGCCACTCTCGATCCCGCCAAGATCGACGAGCTGGCCGAAAAATCCATGCGAGCCTGGGGTGTTCCCGGCGTCGCGATCGCAATTGTAGAGGGCGACAAAGTCATCTACGCGAAAGGCTACGGCGTCAAGGAGCTTGGCAAAACGGACCCCGTCACGGCCGGCACAATCTTCGCCATCGGATCCACCACGAAGGCGTTCACTACGGCGGCGATGGCGATGTTGGTGGATGAAGGCAAGATGGGTTGGGACGATCCCGTTCGCAGTTATGTCGAATTCTTTCATCTGAATGACCCGATGGCCGACGCCATGGTCACCTTGCGCGATCTGGTCTCGCATCGAACCGGTCTCAGCCGCAACGATCTGCTCTGGTACAACTCGCTATCCACCCGCGCAGAAATCATCCGCAAGGTCGCTTTTGTGAAACCGTCGCGCCAATTCCGTTCGGCCTGGCAGTATCAGAACATCATGTTCCTGACGGCCGGCTACGCGGTTGGCCGCGCGTCGGGTGGCAGTTGGGAGCAATTTGTGCAGCGCCGCATCCTTGATCCGCTAGCGATGACGGATGCCGACTTCAGTGCCGACGTCGCGCGCACGACGCCCAATCACGCCACGCCCCACCGCAAGAATGTTACCGGCAAACCGGAAGTTATCGAGTGGCGCAATATCGACAACATCGGACCCGCGGGTTCCCTTAACGCCAGCGTCAACGATATGGCGAAGTGGATTCGGCTGCAACTGAACGACGGCGTCTTCGATGGCAAGCGGCTGATCTCGCATAGCGCTTTTGAAGAGATGCGGACACCACAAATGGCTATCCGCCCAGAGGATGCCGGGCGCAATACCAATTCCGAATCGAATGAGATCTCCTATGGCCTCGGCTGGTTCCTGCAGGATTATCGCGGGCTCTTCCTTGTTCAGCATGGCGGCGCCATTGATGGATTCCGTACCAGCGTCGCCCTTGTTCCGAAGCAGAAGCTGGGCGTCGTCGTGATGTCCAATCTGGACAATGAAAATATGCCCGAGGCGCTGCGATATCAGATCATCGATGCTGTTCTAGGCCTGCCGGCGCATGATTGGGACGCTGAGTTGATCGCCTATTTCGGAAAGCAGGAAGCCGCCGGGCGCGCCAGCCTGGATCGCTTTCTCGCCAGCCGGCAGAAGGGTACCAAGCCATCGCTTCCACTCCACGCGTATGCCGGCACCTATGAAGATCGCGGCTATGGCGAGTTGAAAATCGCCGTCGTGGGGAAGAATCTGGAAAGCCACTGGAGCCGCGTCAACAGTCGTCTGGAACACTTTCATTACGATACGTTCTTGATGGAAGACAAGAGCCCGTTGATTTTTCGTTTAGGTCCGGATGCCAACGTGGAATCGGTAACCATGCTGGGGATAGAGTTCATTAAGAAGCGCTGACGTGTGACGATAGTTCCATGCGTTTTCTGCTTGGACTGCTGGCGCTGATCACCGCCAATGCCGCACAGTTGAACTATGATGCACTCGCCGCGAAGATTGTCGCGGCACTTGATTTACAACAGAACGAGCGCGTCGTCCTGTTCTCCGATCCACAGTATTTCGGCGAACTCGTCATACCAATTCAAAGGTTGATTCCCGGCGCAAAAGTGGTGACTCGCGCATCGCTCAAGCCGGGCGACCTGGCCGCTATTTTGCAGACAACCGATGTCTATTTATGGTTGCCCCTCGCCGATCTCGGCCTTGGCCCAACTCCGGCCGAGGCCGCCGATCTTGCCAAGTGGCTGGACCGCGGCGGGGTGCATCGGGAGATTCATTTCCATTGGTCGCAGGGCAGCGTTCTCGCCGATGGCCAGCCGACCGGGCATCCGCCGCACTACGATGCCCTCTATTTGAACGCGGTTCTGAATACCGATTTGAAAGCCCTGTCGGCGGCGCAGGATCGGGCGATTGCCGCACTGCGGGCGGGTGAAGTGCACGTCACGGCGCCAAGTGGTACGGACATTCGTTTTCACGTTGATGACAGGCCGTTCAACAAACAGGATGGCGATGCTTCTCCAAAACGTATGCGAACAGCGAAAGTTCGCGTGGACCGCGAGATTGAGTATCCGGCGGGAGTCGTTCGCGTGGCTCCCATCGAAGAATCGGTTAGCGGTCAGTTGTATATTCCCAAAGCGCGGATCGATGGAAAGACGGTCGAAAAGATCCTCTTGCAGATCGTCGAAGGCAAGGTGCTGCACTATGAAGCCGAGGCCAACTTCGATACCCTGGACAAATATCTGAAGCAAGGCGGTGCGTCGGCTCTGGCCTTCCGCGAATTCGGGCTCGGCTTCAATCCACTGTTGAAATCCACGGGCGAAATCCTACCTTACTTCGGCTATGGCGCCGGCGTGGTCCGGATGAGCCTCGGTGCCAATGAAGAAATCGGGGGAGCGGTGAGGGGCGACTTTGTGCGGTGGTTCTTCTTCCCCGATGCAACCGTTGTCGCGAATGGTAAGACGCTGGTTAGCGCCGGAAAGTTAGTGGAATAATAGGGGCCGCGTAGCCCAGGAGGCTCCCACGGGGAGGTGGAACAAAAAGGCGAAGTTCAGGCCTTGACTTTCGCTTTTTGTTCGCGCACAATAGAAGGCGAAGAAAGAGCGAATAGGAGTTTCCCCCGATGCTTCCCAAATCTCTTCGTTGCGGTACCGCGGGCTGGTCTTATCCCCACTGGAACGGACTCGTTTACCCTAAGGCCAAACCCCGTGGATTCCATGCACTCGAGCATCTCGCCCAGTATTTCAACATGGTTGAAATTAACACGTCGTTCTATCAGTCGTTGAAGCCTGAGGTTACGAGGCTCTGGATTCGTAAGGTTGAGGCCAACCCTTCATTTCAGTTCACCGCCAAACTGCATCGCCGATTTACCCATGATCGGGTTCTGGATCCAGCCGAGGTCAGTACTTTTAAAGAAGGTATACTCCCGCTGCTGAAAGCGAAGAAGCTGGGGTGCGTCCTGATGCAATTTCCCTGGAGCTTTCGCTACACGCCGGAAAATCGGGAGTTTTTCATCCGCCTGCGCAGGACGTTTCACGAATTCCCCCTCGTAGCCGAAATGCGGCACTCCAGCTGGATGTATGAAGAAGCGCTGGGAACCTTCATCGATTACCGAGTGGGATTCTGCAATATCGACCAGCCGGGATATACACGGGCGATGCCGCCAACCGCTTATCTGACATCCTGGATTGGTTACGTGCGGCTTCACGGCCGGAATCCACTCAACTCCCTGGGTGGCTTCGACGAAGCGGCGTCGCGCGGAAAGCAGCATGATTATCTGTATACGCCGGAGGAACTGGCCGAGTGGAAGACGCGCATCGATCATATTGCTAAGCATGCCGCGCACACATTCGTGGTAACCAACAACGATGCCAGCGCAAAATCTTTCGTGAACGCTCTGGAACTACAGGAAATGTTGGGGGCCGATCGACACCAGGCGCCTGGAGACCTGATTCACAAATATCCGCAAGCCTTGGCGCACTTCCGCAGCGAGCCATACCACCAGGAATCGCTGTGGCGGGCGGCCTAGGTGTCACTCCCTCCGGCGCGCGCGGGAAACGAAAACGTACCCACGTCGTACGTATCGGCGACACACTTTTGAAACCATGCCAGTGCGCTAGAATGCAGGCGCGATCATGCCGTTTCAAAGCCGGATTTTTCGAAAGCTACTATGGCGCGCCTGCGTAGTGCTTCTGTTGACGTTTCTTGCTGTCGAATATTACGCCCGCGATTATACGCAGCAACGCGAAACGGAACATCTCCGGGAGGAATTAGGTAAGCTCGGGTTGGCTCTTTCCGCCGAAGCCGCGAACATTCCCGAGGAGCAATTGCCAGCCTGGGTAAATCAAACGGCGGAGCGCTGCCACATTCGGGTGGCTGTCGGAGCCATCGCCTCAGCGCCTCTTGATTCGAATTCGCTCGCGGTGGCAACGCCACTCCCCGGCATCAAGCGCGATCTGACAATTTCCGAATCGCTTGCTTCTGTCGATCAGGCCGTCAGCCGCGTTCTCTGGCGGATCGCCGTGGCATCTCTCATCGTGGCCTGCGTTACGCTGATCGTGATTTATTTATTCGCCCGGCCGATCACCGTTCGCATCCGCCAATTACAGCGTGCCGCCGAAGGGCTCATCGATCCTCGCGCTCTGGGCGAGCTACCTTCCGAGGAACCGGATGAGCTAGGTGATGTGGCTCGTTCACTGCGCCGGGTATCGCGCCAGTTGCGCGATCTGCTGGAAAAGCTGAGCCTCGAATCGTCCCAACGGCAAGCGATACTCTCCAGCATGGTGGAAGGCGTTCTGGCCGTGGATCAGGATTTCCATGTCGTCTTCTGCAATGAGTCATTCGCGGCCGCGATTGGGATTCCCGTGTCCGTCCCGGAACGTGTTCGGCTACTCGAGCTGGTCCGCGATCCTGGCTTGCTGGACTTGCTCACGAAAGTGGTGCGGGAAGGCGAAACCATCAAGCGGCGGCTTCCCGTCAACGCCGCCGAGGGTCGTCTGTTTGAAGTCCAGGCGGCGCCGCTAGCCTCCGCTTCGGGGCGCGGGGCGGTAGCGATTCTGCACGATATTACCGACCTCGAACGACTCGAACGCGTGCGTAAAGATTTCGTCGCCAACGTCTCTCATGAATTGCGGACCCCGCTGGCGGCGATTCGCGGCTATGCTGAAACATTACTCGACGGCGGCCTGGAGGATCAACGCAACAACCGCCGCTTTGTCGAAATCATCCAGGCTCACGGCATCCGCTTGAATAACATCGCCTCTGACCTGCTGGTGTTGTCGGAGCTTGAATCAGGACGTCCGGAGGCTCCGCCGACTCGCGTTTCCATCGCCGGCGCAATCGAAGCCGCACTGCGGACAGTGGAATCCGAAGCTCGCCTGCGCAGCATCAACCTGGTTGTTGGACATCTCGATAACAGCGAGGTCCTCGGCTATAAGATTCGGCTGGAGCAAGCGATCGTCAACCTCCTCGACAACGCGGTGAAGTTCAATCGGCCGCAAGGCGAGGTGCGCATCGAGACCGCGCTGCTGACAACGGGCAAGGTCCGGCTGGTGATCTCCGATAATGGTGTAGGAATTCCATCCGAGGATCTGCCGCGTATCTTCGAGCGCTTCTATCGCGTGGACAAGGCGCGATCTCGCGAAGTGGGCGGGACCGGCCTGGGCCTCTCCATCGTGCGTCACGTTCTTGAAAGAATGGGCGGTTCGATTCAAGTGGAAAGCCAGTTTGGTAAAGGGACGAAGTTCACTATTCTTTTGCCCGCCGAACCAGCGCCGGTCTCCAACTAGCCGCGACATCTCATTCACGCCTTTACGGCTTGTCCCTCGAAAATGGATCTAGTGATAAACTGTCGTGAATGATTTTAGGCGACCCGGCAAATGTGCGTAACCTGGCCCTCACGTTTAGCGGGCGGCATCCGGATTCGGGCCGGGTGGAATTTTCGGCCGCGTTGCAGATAGATCGTGGAAGCGTCAGCTATCGCGCGCCACGAAAGTTCCGCGCCGACGAGCCGATTCAACTGCATTTCTCAGTCGATTTCCGACCCGGGAAAAGCCTGGAGGCCACCGCGCTCGTCTCAGGATTTCGCAGCGTCGATTTCAAGCTGACCTCGCCCACGGAGATCGAAGCGTATATCGATCACCAGCATGTCGCCGAGCGCAACTGCCACCTGATCTGCTACGAGAACGGGCAGGAAAGTTCGGGGCCCTGTCTTACATGCCCCGATGGCGAATACCAGATTCGCATCTGTTGCTAAAAATGGACTCCCTGCCGCGAGTCGTCTTGATCTACCCGGTGAATTTGTTCGGAAGGCTGATTCGGGGCGCACTGGTTAATGTTTATCGCGACGGCAAGATTAAGACTGGAGGGACAATCGTTGACGGGCCGCATCAATATACGATCACGGCGCCGGGAAAGCTAGAGGCCGAGGCGATCTACGGCAAACTCCGCAAGCGGCGGGAATTCGGTCCGGACGAGCCGAGCGTGAGGATCAAGCTGACGTGGTGGACCGCGCCGAAGCTGATTGTAGGGGCGCTGGTGATACTCGGCGCGATCGGGCTCTGGGCGATAAATCACTTCGGTCCAGGCGAGGCGCCCATGACGGTGACAAGAGAATATGTAGGCGAAGGCCCTCACCACAAAGCTGCTGTTGTAGTCTTCGTTCATGGAATTTTTGGCGACAAGTCCACATGGAGCCGACAGGAGACAAGCTTTCCCCAGTTGCTGACGGAAGACCCTGATTTTCGAGATAAGCTGGATGTTTTTGTTTTCACATATTACTCCCCGCATTTTGGACCCGCCAGCTCAGTGTCGGCTCTGGGAAGTAAATTGGGCGCGGCGCTGGAGGATAAAGGCGTATGGAAGGATCACGACCACATCGCCTTCCTGTGCCACAGTATGGGCGGGCTGGTGCTGAGACGCTATCTGCTCCAGACTCGCGATCTCCGCAAATTGTCCATGATTTACTTTTATGCCACGCCCACCAACGGCGCCGACGTGGCTGGTATTGCGAGCCGCGTATCCTCCAATCCGGAACTCCGGGCGATGTTCCCCCTTGAAAGCAACGATTTTTTGCAATCCATTCAAAATGACTGGCAGGCGTGGCCGGCCGCGAAAGCGTTGCCGTCCTATTGTTCCTACGAAGAACTGCCGACGCACGGAATATTGGTCGTGCCCCAATCCAGCGCCAGGGCGCTCTGCACGAACGTGGATCCGATGACCGCCAATCACCTCGAAATCGTAAAGCCGCGCTCACGGGATGATGAGCGTTACAGCAGATTTGCGACGGCGCTGAAGGCGACGGTGTTTGGGCTGGAGTAGCCTACTGGATGCGCTTTTCAGGGGATAGGCTCGAGCGCTCGTTACTTCGGATGGATCACATCCATGATAAGAGCATCACTGATCTTCCAAGTCCCGTCCTTCTTCATCAGGATCTTCAAATAATAGGAGTGGCGTGGCTGCATCGGGTTCCCGCTGAAGTCGTTGACCAGACCTTCAATGCGCTCATCACTCCATACTGCGGCGGTGGTGGGCGATGTCAGGCGAAGGTCCAGTATCGTGGTCGGTGCGGTGCTTTTTCCTGCGCGAAATCCGGGACGCGCCATCAGATCTGTCAGAAACTTCTCAATCTCTTTGTTGCCATGAAGCCGTACTCCGAAAGGGTTCTGCCATACCGCATCTTGGGTAAAGGTGGACGCGACTTCCTTTGCGTCGAAGTTATTCCACCCGTCCGTCTCGCGAGCAAGTACGCTTCGAATCGCCGTTTCATCCGCCGGCTGCTGCCCATGCGCGCGAGAAAGCGCAAGCAAGACAAGAGCAACTAAGAGTGCGAAAGAAAGACGCATATCGGCTCCAGATAAGAGTGATGAGGGCGAATGAATTTTACCTTATGTGCGCCTGCGGAAGCGTCGGATTCGGGAGGAATCAGACCGCTAGGCGCGATTGACGTTACATCCCAGTTGATGTTCATCGTTTTGTAACGATTATGATATGACTTAGTAATGTCGGGCTTCTAGAATGAATACTCGGAAGGGAGATTTGGGGTTTGATGAGAATAAAGCGTTTATTTCCAATAGTCTGCACAGCGTTAGTACTGTTAAGTGGCTCACATTGGAGCGCCGGAGTAGCAGCAGCGCAAACTACTTCGGACGAATTGAGCCGTCTTCGCGAGGAAATGGCGAATCAGCAGCAACAGATCAGAGAATTGCGTAAGGCGCTGGACGAACAGCGGCAAATGTTGCAGGGTGTTATGCCCTCGGCCGTACAGCCTGGACCGGCGCCAAGCCCGTCGCAGCCGGCGGGTCCGGTAACCGCTGCGAATCCTATCGCTGGATGCCAAGTGGCGCCCGATGGCAAGAAGCCCGGTTCCCTGTGCTTCAAGGTCGGCGGTGTGGAATTCACCCCGCTGGGCTTTATGGATTTCACGTACGTCGGCCGATCCACTGATGTCGGAAGCGGTCTCGGGACCGGCTTCGGCGGCATTCCACTATCGAATGTAGCGGCCGGACAGTTGTCGGAAACGCGTCTTTCGGTCCAGAACTCGCGCGTCGGCATGAAGGCCGAGGGGAATGTCGGTAACGCCCGCCTTACTGGGTATTTGGAAGCTGACTTCCTGGGCAATGCGCCGGGCAATTTGGCCGTCACCAGCAATGCCGATACCATGCGCTTGCGCTTGTATTGGGCACAACTGAAGTATAAGAAGTTCGAGTTCCTCGCCGGACAATCCTGGAGCCTGTTAACTCCCAGCCGCAAAGGCATCTCACCCATGCCATCCGACATTTTTTATAGCCAGGATGTCGACACGAATTACCAAGTGGGCCTAACGTGGGCCCGGCAGTCGCAACTGCGGATGGTTTTTAAACCGAATGAGCACATCTCGGCGGCGATCTCGTTTGAGAATCCGCAACAGTATGTCGGTGGCGCGGTGACACTGCCCACCTATTATGTAAACCAGTTGGAAGACGGCACTCGTTTCGCGACCCCGAACCTGACTCCGGATATCATCGCCAAGGTTGCCTTCGATGGCGATATCTCGGGCAAACATCAACATATTGAAGTCCAGGGATTGCAGAGCACCTTCCGCGACGTCAGCCCTACTGGCCAGCACGTAACCAAGGCCGGCGGCGGCGGTGGCGCGGGATTCAATTTTGAAGTTGCCAAGGGTTCCCTCGGCGGCTCTAGCAGCGTTCATAGTGTGAGCCTGATCGCCAACGGCTTTGCCAGTTCCGGTGGTGGACGGTATGTATTTGGTTTGGCGCCCGATCTGATCGTTCGGCCTGACGGGAACATCTCCCTGGTGCACGTTGCCAACGGCACCGCTGGCATCGAATGGAAGATCAATACCGCCAAGGACTACAAGAGCGATTACTTCGGCGGGGATAAAACCCGCACTCTGTTTTACGCTTATTACGGGGGCGTTTACATCGGCCGCAATACCGCGCTCGACGGCAAGGGTGGCTCTTTCGGCTACGGTCTTCCCGGCGCGACGGGGGCGAATCGCGCTATCCAAGAAGCTACATTCGGCGTATCGCAGGCGTTTTTTGCGAACCGTCTGGGAACGCTTAAGCTGATGACGCAGTACTCTTATCTGACCAGGAATCCGTGGTCGGTTCCCGCGGGCAACCCCACTAGCGCGACCACGAACATGGTATTCGTCAACTTGCGCTACGAGTTGCCTTAAAGCAATTTAAGGAGGCTGGGAGCCGTTTCCGGCCTCCTTCCAGCGTTCCGGGCGCGGCGTGTGATTGGCCTGTAACATAAAAATCAGACAATAGTAAGGGGAGAAACAATTCATGAAAATGCGGACTGAGTCCGGATATAAACTGCTGGTGCTGGCGGCGGTAGTGATATCGGCTGGGGCATTGAGCGCGGCGGACGGCTTGCTGGTAAATGGAGCGGGCGCCACGTTCCCGTATCCTATTTATGCCAAGTGGTTCGATGCGTTTCATAAAGCGCAGCCCGATGTGAACATCAATTATCAATCCATCGGTTCAGGCGGCGGTATTCGCCAGCTATTGGCCGGGACCGTCGATTTTGGCGCCTCCGATAAGCCGATGGACGATGGCGAATTGAGCAAGGCACCCTTCAAGGTCCTCCATTTTCCTACGGTGCTCGGCGCCGTGGTTCCGACATACAATGTCCCGGGCGTTTCGTCCGATCTGAAGTTCACGCCGGAAGCTTTGGCTGGCGCGTTTTCGGGCAAGATCAAGAAATGGAACGATCCTGAAATCGCCAAGGCAAATCCTGGAGTATCGCTGCCGGACAAGGAAATCGTCATCGTGCACCGTTCCGATGGCAGCGGAACGACTTTCGTTTTCACCGATTATCTTTCCAAGGTCAACTCCGATTGGAAGACGGCGCCGGGCTCGGCAGCCTCCATTAACTGGCCCGTCGGTTTGGGCGCGAAGGGCAACGAAGGAATCGCTGGTCTCGTGAAGCAGACTCCGAACTCGCTCGGCTATGTCGAGCTGATTTACGCCGCGCAGAACAAGATGTCTTTTGGATCGGTAAAGAACTCGAGTGGAGCATTTATCAAAGCCGACTTGAGTAGTGTAACCGCCGCCGCCGATGGTGCTGCCAAGAGCATGCCCGACGATTTCCGGGTGTCGATCACCAATGCTCCCGGTAAGACCGCGTATCCGATCTCGACTTTCACCTGGCTGCTGATCCCGGAGACCATCAAGGACGGCGCTAAGAAGGCGGCCATTACCAACTTCCTGAAGTGGATGCTCGTCGATGGACAAAAGTCAGTGGAGGCCCTCTCGTATGCTCCGCTCCCGAAATCCGTCGTAGCGAAAGAACTGAAAGCCATCTCCTTAGTAAAATAGAACTTGAAGTGGGTGCCGGGAGGCTTCCGGCACTCACTTCCAATCAGAGACAGGATGGCCCAATCGTAATGGCCGACACCGCAGTTTTAGTCCCAACCGCCCCGCCTGTTCGGAGCCGATCTTTTGTGCAACGGATGCGCACGGGTGACGAAGCCGCACGTATCTTCGTCATGCTGGTGTCTTCCATTGTCTTGCTCCTCGGCGTGCTTCTTGTATTCGAGCTATACCGCCATTCGAGTTTGCCCCGGCACAAGTTCGGCTTCAATTTTTTCTTTTCCAGCGTATGGGATCCGGTTGCGGGCAACTTCGGCGCGCTGCCATTCATTTACGGCACGATTGTGACTTCCTTCGTGTCGCTACTTCTGGCGGTACCGCTAGGTCTGGCGGCGGCGATCTTTCTGGCTGAACTGGCCCCGCCGCGGATTTCCGACGCGCTTACGTTTTTGATCGAACTCCTGGCCGCCGTCCCGAGCGTGATCTACGGGTTGCTGGCGGTGTTCATCATCGTGCCGGTTTTGCGCGAGTACGTCGAACCGGCCCTACAAAAGAGTCTGGGATTTCTTCCGTTTTTTAAAGGCTCGATGTACGGCGTCAGTTTGCTGGCCGCGAGCGTGATTCTGGCGATCATGATTGTTCCGTACATCATTTCGATTTCGCGCGAAGCCATTCTGGCTGTACCGCGAGAACAGACAGCCGCCGCCCTGGCCTTAGGCGCCACGCGCTGGGAAGCCACATGGCAGATTGTTGTTCCTTATGCCCGGCTGGGGATTATCGGATCGGTGTTCTTAGGGCTGGCCCGCGCGCTTGGCGAAACCATGGCCGTAACGATGGTTATTGGCAACGACCCCAAGATCAGCGCGTCGCTCTTTGCGCCGGGCTATTCGATAGCCGCCGTGATCGCCAACGAATTCGCCGAAGCCACGGGTGAACTACACGTCCAAGCGCTCACCGAACTGGGTTTGGTTCTGTTCCTGTTGACCATGGTCTTGAATGCCATGGCCCGCCTTCTGATCATCGCCACTACCAAGAAGGGATCGGAACAATCCTGATGCAGAGCTACGCGAGCCGCAAGCTGGTTAATAACCTGATGTTCGGAATCACCGGATTGTGCACGGTGGCCACCATCGCCGTTCTTTTCTTCATTCTTGGATACTTGATTTACAACGGTGGCAAATCGATTAACTGGGATTTCTTTACCCAACTGCCGAAGCCCGTCGGCGAAGTGGGCGGGGGCATGGCGAATGCGATTGTCGGCAGCGCCAAGTTACTTTTGATTGCAGCTCTCTTTGGATTGCCGATCGGCTTCATCACCGGAATTTACCTCTCGGAGTACGATGGAAGAAGTTTTGCCTTCGCGGTTCGCTACGTGAATGACCTGTTGAACGGCGTGCCATCGATCGTGGTTGGAATTTTCGCATATGGCATCGTCGTAATGACCATGGGTCATTTTTCCGTTCTCGCCGGCGGCATGGCTTTGGGCTTCATGTTGATTCCGATCACCACGCGCAGTACGGAACAGTTTCTTCGGGCTGTCCCGAAAAGTTTGCGCGAGGGATCCTTAGCGCTCGGGGCAAGCAAGTGGAAATCGATCATCAGTGTCGTCGTTCCGGCTGCCATGCGCGGTATCATGACCGGGGCGATCCTGGGCATCGCGCGGGTGGCTGGTGAAACGGCTCCCCTGTTGTTCACCAGTTTTAGCAATCGCTATTGGAGCCACGGATTTAATGAGCCGACAGCGGCTCTTCCCGTAATGATTTACACTTATGCCATCAGTCCTTATGAGGATTGGCATCGGCAGGCATGGGCCGCGGCGTTAGTTCTGTTGGGGCTCATGTTGCTGATCAATATTTCCGCTCGATTGATCCTGTCAAGGAAAGCTATCTAATGTTGACCACGCCTACTCCGCCGAATCCATCATCCGGCACGAAAGCCGCGGCGCAAGCTATGAATCCAACTCGCAGCGCGACTTTTAATAAGCCCAAGGATTTCGTTTCTAAACTGCTTGTCAAGGATCTGCAATTTTTCTACGGACAGACGCAGCGTCTGTTCGACATCAACCTGGAAGTCCCCACCAATCAGGTAACTGCGCTGATCGGCCCGTCGGGTTGCGGTAAGTCCACGTTTTTGCGAACGCTAAACCGAATGTATGAGACCGTCCCCAAGGCTCGGGCCGAAGGCCACGTCGTCCTGGACGGCGACAACGTTCTGGAAATGGACGTCGTAGCCTTGCGCCGCCGGGTGGGGATGGTGTTTCAAAAGTCCAATCCTTTTCCGAAATCGATTTACGAAAACATCGCCTATGGTCCGAAGTTGAACGGCGGACAGGGACGCCGTCAATTGGATGAAACCGTGGAGCGGAGTTTGCGCCGGGCGGCGATTTGGGACGAAGTAAAAGACGAACTGCATAAGTCGGCCTTCGCGCTTTCCGGCGGCCAACAGCAGCGGCTTTGCATCGCCCGCGCACTGGCGGTGGATCCGGAAGTACTGCTGCTTGACGAACCTTGTTCCGCGCTGGATCCGATCGCCACGGCGAAGATCGAAGAACTTCTCTTCGAGTTGAAGAAATCCTGCACCCTGGTGATTGTCACGCATAACATGCAGCAGGCCGCGCGCGTGGCCGAATACACGGGATTCTTTCTTCTGGGCAAGATGATCGAATTCGATCATACCGAGAAGATCTTCAAGACTCCGTCGAAGAAAGAAACGGAAGATTACATCACTGGCCGTTTCGGTTAATCGCGCGAGCACCAACCCGCGGTTTTAGGGCACTGGATCGGCTACAAGAAGGAAACAATTAAGCCGTGCGTCACTTCATTGAAGAACTGAACGAATTGCAGAATAAGCTGCTGGAAATGGCCGGCCTTGTTGAGGCTTCGGTGCATGCCAGCGTACGCTCCCTGGTGGATCGCGACGAAAAGCAGGCCATCCAGGTAATGAAGAACGAGGATCGCATCAACGTCATGGAGATGGAGATCGATCGGCTAGCTACGCGTCTGCTGGCCTTGCAACAGCCCATGGCGAAAGATCTTCGATTTCTGACCGCCGCGATGAAGATCAATGGCGATCTGGAACGCATGGGCGATCTGGCTGTGAACATGGTAAAGCGCGCCATCTCCCTGATGGAACGGCCCATGCGGCAACTACCCGTGGATATCCCGCACATGGCGAAGCTGGTGGAAGCCATGGTCCGCAAGAGCCTGGATGCGTTTTCAAAAAGAGACCTCGACCTCGCCCGCAACGTTCTTGAGTCCGACGATGTGATCGACAGCTTGCGCGACACCGCCTATCAGGAGCTTGTGGCTCATATGCAGAAAGAACCGGAAGCAATCCCCGAAGCGCTTGATTTGATCTTCGTCGCGCGTAATCTGGAACGCATCGCCGACCACGCTACCAATATCGCCGAGGATGTGGTGTACATGATCCACGGGGTGGACGTTCGCCACCACGCGGAAAAAATGTGAACGAACTGAGCTGGCGAGATGATCCGCCACAACGCCTAAAATTAACCGACCAGTAATCTCTCTGTAACGATTACCGAATTACATTTAAAGAGCCATGAAGAAGATTGTACTGATTGAAGACGACGCGGATCTCTTCTCTTTGCTGAAATATAACTTGGAGAAGGAAGGCTTCGGATTTGCCGGCGCGCAAACTGGGCGAGGCGCAATTGAGCTTTGCCGTCGAGAACGTCCTGACCTGATCATCCTCGACATCATGCTCCCCGATTCCGATGGCCTGGAGATTTGCAAGAGCATTCGGAACCATTCTGAACTGGCCCATATTCCGGTAATTTTTTTGACGGCGAGGGCCTCGGAAACCGACCGGATTGTCGGCTTGGAACTGGGCGCGAACGACTATATCGTTAAGCCATTTTTTATTCGCGAACTGATCGCCAGGATTAAGATCCATTTTCGCGGACAAGCGGCGCCGACCAAGCTTTTGAAATCGGGGAGCTTGGAACTCGATCGCAATAGTTGCCGTGTCCATTTGCGCGGCTCCGAACTAACACTGACGGCGACGGAATTTCGTTTGCTTGAATTTCTCATGAGCCGGCCGGGCGTCGTGTTCAGCCGTGAGCAATTGCTGGACGCCGTGTGGGGACATGACCGCGCAGTGACAGACCGCACGGTTGACGTGTACATCTTGCGCCTTCGGCAGAAAATTGAAGGCGATCCGGCGAACCCCAACTTCATCCGCTCGGTGCGGGGATTCGGCTATAGCTTCAACATTGAAGCCGCTGAGGTAGAGACCGTCTCCGCCTAGACCATCGCCGATTGGGCCGCTTATCGCGCATAGTATCCGGATTTGGCGCGGACGACGATACCCTCATGCTTAGGACGGATCACTACCTTTCGGAACACGCCATCACGCACAGGGTTTCGGCTGGTGTATCCAACCTCGTACGTAGCTCTTAATTCTTCACCCACCTGACGCAGGCATTCGGCTAGATCTTTCTTCGAGGCATCAAAGGAAGCGGCGCCCGTTTCGTGGGCGAAGCGGTCCATTTCGCGGATACCATAACGATTACGGGCGGTGAGACCGCCTCGTTTCGAAGCTGTGTAGCGGACCGTATAAATCGGGGAGTTGGCGGACTGCGCGGCTTCGATGGCGTCCATCAAATCGTGCGCGCTGGAATTGTCTTCCCCATCGCTGAAGAGAATTATTGCCTTGCGTTCGCCGGGGATGGGGCGCAATTTCTCAGTGGCGGTGAGATAGATGGCGTCGAACAAGGCGGTACCGTCGACGCGAGTCTCATCGGGCTCGAGTTCAGGGAACTTATGGCTGCCTTTTTGAAATTCATGCAGGGCGGCGATGAGTCCGGGGGCCGACGCGGTGAAGCCGCTGACGAGGCGAACATGATTGCCGAAACAAACGAGAAGGGCGCGGTCGCGAGGTGTGATGGAACCAGCGACAAAGCCTTCCAGGTCGTGCCGATGTTGCTTGAGAAACTTATCCTGACTGTCGCTGGCATCGACGATGAGAGCGAGGCGCAGGGGAAGATCGTCAGACCGGCTGAAGAACTGGACGTCCTGCCTGACGCCGTCCTCAAACACGTCGATGTCGTCTTTAGTGAGACTGCGGTTCAGGGTTCCGGAAGCGTCGCGGGCAATGAATGCGACGTTGACCAGATTCACATCGACTTTGATCGAGGGCGCGGGGACCTCTTGCACCATTAGCGTGCTTAGGAATAGGAAGATGAATCGCATCGCGTGTTGACAAAACGAAATGTTGCTAGCCGATGTTCCATTAATTTCTGGTGAGCGGGGCGACTCGCATAATCGCTGTGTTAGTCTTGCTGGCTATGAAGCTTATTGTAGGAATAATCGCCTTGTGGGCGCTCAGCGCAGCGGCGCAGACGCCGGCAGGTTGGCAGGTGGCAAAAGATCGCAAGCAACTCTGCCAGTTGTCAGTCCCCGCGGGGTGGACGGCGGACAAGATCATGCCCAGCAGTCTTACCGCGGCGGACAAAAAGGGAAGCGTCGTATTCAGCCACAAGCCGGCGAGCGTTAGCTACGCCGACCTTGTGAAAATGGCCAAGGAGATGTTCAAACCCGTAAAGATTTTCGAGGAATCGGGTAGCCGCACGTGGTTCGCCGCCCAACCTGGTCCGGGCCAAACGGGAACTTCGTGGTACGTGGCGATGAACAGCAGCCCGGTGTGCGAGGCGCAGATTACTTTCAAAAATGCGGCGTTTGAAGAGTCGGCCAAGCAGATGGTGAATTCCTTGAAGCCAGTGAAGTAAGGTTCGCGTCCGCCGGCAGCCGCGGCTATCGAAGATTGTCTTGCCGATAGGCGTTGTTCGCCGGTAGGACAAGACAGAGTTGAGTGCCTTGCTCTTCGCCGCTGATGATTGTCAGGACGCCCGCGTGACGCTTAGCCCGCTCCCGCATTCCCTGCAATCCGAAGTGTCCTTCCCGGCCTCGCTCGCAGATTTCGGCCGCGATACCAAGACCATCGTCGGCGACTATGAGCTCAAATTCGGCGGGCGAAAATTGAACGCCTATCTGGATAGATTGTGATTTCGAGTGCCGCAAGGCATTCCGTAAAGCTTCGGCTGCGATCAGGTAAGCGTCCTCGGCGGTGTCCGGTTGCAGTTCACGCGGGGGAGTGGTTGCCTCCACAGTTACGCGCGGCGGATCGGAGTGCAAAACCAACTCCTGACGGACGAGAGATTCCAGTCGGGCAATAAACGGCTCCGCGGGCGGGGAGCTGGCCCTCGACGTGGCCCGCAAGGAAGAGAGCATGCGTCGGGCTTCGTCTGTCGATTCCGCCACAATCTTCAACGCGCGATCCAGAAGAATGCGCGATTCGGATGGATGCTCATCCATTTTCTCCATCGCCGCGTAAACCATGAACGCGCTTCCCTGAATCCCTTGCAGGAAGCTATCGTGCATCTCCTGGGCGATTCGCAGACGCTCCGCATCGCGCGCCTCCAGACGCAAACGGATGCGCTCCCCCGCCAGTTGCACGCGATAGCGAACGATCAACCAACCGATGGCAACAAGAACGCTTGCGAAGGCCAATAAGAATAGGGGAGTCTTGTAGAAAGGTGCGGCTATTTGAAACGCGTAAGAAGCCCCGGTGTTATTCCAAACGCCTTCGCTTCCCGAACCGATTATCCGAAAGCGGTAAGATCCCGGCTTCAATGAACTATAGGTGGCACGCCGCTGGACGCCGGCATCGATCCAATCTTTATCGTAGCCCTCCAGAAGATAACGGAAGCGAACATTTTCCGGACTGCGGAGACTGAGCGAAGTATATTCGAACTGCACATCTTCCGGTTCCACGAATCGCGTGACGCCGGAAAGCACGGGACGGCGATTTACCAGCACGTTTTCAAGGACAATGGGCGGCGTAAACGATTGCTCGTTCAGGTTCGCTGGATTCACTACGGCAATCGAATCGTTCGTAACGAAGAACAGTCTTTCGTCGCGGCCACGCGCTATTCGCGGCGAGAAAACGATGCCGCCCCGGTGCGGCAGTACCCGATCGAGAGTTCCGATGCGCAGATAAGCTAAACGGCGGGGTGCTCCATCTGGAGTTTCATCAAGCTGCGCCCGGTTAAGCACGAGGATGCCGCCATCGCTCATCAGCCATAAGCGGCCTTGCGTGTCGGTAGTAATTTCGAACACGCTGCCCCGTCCGGGCAGGCCCTGGTCCAGCGTCCAGGTCGTCCACTTCCCGTTGCGCCGGCGGAATAGGCCCTTCTCCCCACCGATCCACATCGACGCGCCGTCTTCGTAAATGGCGTATACCGATCCTTCAGTCAGTAGTGATTGCCGATCGAACACAGTCTCCCTTCCATCTAGTCGTTGCAGCAGCCGAGTCCCAAGATTAAGCCACAGGCCGAATTGCTTCGAGACGAGAAAGCGGGTAGAGTGCATTGGCGGACTCTCCAGATGGGGCTTACCGGCGGTGACGCGATAGAGCCCTTCGTCTGATAGCGCCCACATGTCGCCCTGGTTGTCGGCTCGCAGCGAGTAGATGCCGGTCAGAGCTTCGCCTCGGGAGTCGCGGACCGGAACGAAGCGGCGCCCATCGAGGTAGCCGAGGTCGGTCTCTTTGGCGGTCCAGATTCGCCCTGTCTTATCCTCGCCTATGGAATTGAAGCGAAAGTCCAGCCGCTCTGTGCGCCCCTGATTCCGATCGATGCGAACAGTTCGAAGCTCAGTTCCTACCCACAAGCCATAGCGGCTATCTTGAAAGACGAAGCGGGGCAAACCAGGCGGAACGCCATCCGCCGCGGACATCAGGTAGGCGAGGGGCTCGCGAAAGCGGTGCAACCCGAAGGGCGTACCGGCCCAGATGGTGCCTTCACGATCTGCATACAAGGTTTCGACGAGTCCGCTCCCTAGCCCTTCCTCCGCGCCGAAAGTTTGGATCTTGCCATCGCGGATTAATGCCAGCCCGCGGTTCCGGGTTCCAAACCAAATCCCGCCGTTTGTGTCCTCAAGAATACTTTCGGCCATGGGCACCAGGTCGGCGTCGAATGTCGCCACCGTAGAGATCGAGTTGCCCCGCAGGTGAAGTAAGGAATTACTTTGGAGAACGTAAATCCCGCCGGAACTCGCACGCGCCACCGATAGAAACGTTCCCGTCAACACACGTTCCGCACGATCGTCGCGCACGCGTAGCAGGACGTGATTCGTGGCGAACCACAGACTGCCCTCCGCATCTTCCGCGAAATGGCCGAACATGCTGTCGGAAGGACGCTCCGTGCCGGGAATTTCTGGACCTTGCGAACCGTCGGACCGAACATAGGTCAAGGAGCGAGCCCATAGCCAGAGCCGACGCCGCCGGTCGAGAAACAGACTGGCCGTCGGCATCCTTGTAGATAAAGAGGGAATTTTGATCGCGGTCGATCGCCCGGAAGAGTCTAGATGATAGAGCTCTCTGGAGCAGAAGAGCCACAGGCCGCCTACGCCATCGCTTTGAAGGTCGGCTATTCGAGCCGGGCGCGCGCAAGGAGGAGGAATTGAGACGAAACGAACCCCGTCGAAACGGAGTAATCCTTCTTCGATCGTCTCGATCCAGAGGTAGCCATCGGTGGTTTGGGCGATGCTCTCAACGGCTGAGAGCGGGACACCGTCGTGTTCCGTCCACGACGTATGGACGTAATCGCGGAGGCTCGGCTGCAGTGGCATAGCTCCGCGCGCATCGCTGAACGCAGCCAGTAGGATTAGGATCGCCGGAATCATTTCGATCGAGTAATTCATTACTCCTTAGACAAAATGTGGGCGGTCTAACGATGTTAGCAGCGTGGATTATGAGATTTTACGGATGTGTACGGCGATGGGGCGATCAGGGCCTCTGCGCGACGAGCGTATCGCATCCGGCGGCGAATGCGGCTCCGATCCCTCCTAGGAGCCGTTGTGCTTCCCTACGATCCTGAAGGCGGCAGCGTTCTTCCAAGGCGCCAACAGTGCTGGCCAATTCGCACATGCCCAAACTCCCCAAACTACCGCGCATCACGTGGGCGGCCCGGGCGGCGATGTCCATGTCTTCTTCACTAAGGGCGGCGGAAAGTTTCTGCAGCATTGCCGGCGTGGTGGCAAGGAACTCGTCGATCAGCTCGCGTAAGTCCTGCTCCTCAAACCCGGCGCGAGTCAGTTCCTGGATCTTTGCTTCTATATGAGCGGCATCACGCCGGCTGACAGCCGGGGTTTCCATGGGCGGACCTGCTCTGTTTGCGACCCAATGCGCAACAAGCGCGGCGAGCTCATTTGCATTCACCGGCTTGGATAGATAGCTGTCCATTCCGGCAGCGAGGCAAGTTTCGCTCTCCCCTTGCAGGGCGTTTGCCGTCAGGGCGACGATCGGAGTGTGCCGTCGGGTAAGCGCTTCCGCGGCGCGAATTTCTCGAGTTGCGCTGTAGCCGTCTAACTCGGGCATCTGACAATCCATCAGGACAAGATCATAGCGTACACGTCGTACGGCGTCCACAGCCTCTCTTCCATTCGATACGATGTCCACGCGGCACCCCAAACGTTCCAGCAGCAGCCGGGCAACCCGCTGATTGGTCGGGTTGTCCTCGGCGACAAGCACATCCCCTCCACAGTGCGAAATCGGAGCTGTCTGGCTATCGGTCATTCGGCGTGAGACCCCTAACCCTAAGGCACCCGAAACCGCCGAAATCAACTGACCTTGGCGTACCGGCTTAGTCAGACAGGCCGCGAAGCCCAACAGCCGCGCCTGCTCGCGTTCGGCATTATCGATTGAGGACGTCAGCAGAATGAGGGGCAGTTCCGATAAACGCGGATGGTTGCGCACCGCTTGGGCCAGAGCCAGACCATTCATAAGGGGCATACGCAGATCCAATACCGCAAGATCGAAGGGTCGTCCTTGCGTGTGTGCGTCTTCTAGAGATGCGAGCGCTTCCCGTCCATCGGGGACGGCGACGCTTACTAATCCGGCGCGCAAGAGCTGCTGTTCCAGGACCTGCCGGCTTGTTTCGCTATCGTCTACGACTAGAACCCGCCGGCCCGATATCGCCGCCGGAGGGGCTACCCCGTGACAAGTACCGCTAGCCTCCAGGCGCATGGTAAACCAGAACTGGCTTCCGCGCCCAAGGGTGCTCGCCACACCCACGGTGCCTCCCATCAGGGCTACCAGCTTCTGGCAAATAGCGAGTCCCAGACCTGTACCGCCGAAGCGCCGTGTGGTTGAGCTGTCCGCCTGCACAAAGGCTGAAAATAAGCGCGCCTGTTGTTCGGAAGTGAGTCCGATGCCGCTGTCGATCACGGTGCAGCGCAGGAGTGGGCCGCTTGTCGATTCCTCATTGGAAAGGTGAATACACACCTCACCTTCATCCGTAAATTTCACGGCATTGGACAAGTAATTCAGCAACACTTGGCGGACCCGGCCCGGATCTCCCCAGGCTCCGCTCGGAACGTCGGGATCGATGATTGTGTGGAGATCCAAACCCTTCTTGCGGGCGGCCTCGGCAACCAGCTCGATGGCTTCCTCCACCGTGGAATGCACGTCAAAGTCAAGACGCTCCAGGTCCATTCGGCCCACTTCGATTTTCGAGAAATCGAGAATATCGTTAATCACGGTAAGCAGCGCATCGCCGCTGGCCCGGATCGTCTCCACGCATTCCAGTTGGTCAGCCGTCAGCGGAGTGTTCAACAGCAGACTAGTCATCCCGATCACGCCGTTCATCGGTGTTCGGATTTCATGGCTCATGACGGCTAGAAATTCGCTCTTTGCGCGATCGCCGGCCTGTGCCGCCTCCACCGCCGCGCGAAGCGCCGCCTCAGTCTGTTTACGGGCACTGATGTCGTGGTTCGTGCCGACCAAGCGGATTGGCCGGCCGGCTGCATCGCGCTCCACAACCTGACCACGGCTAAAAATCCAACGCCAGCTGCCGTCGCGGCTCTGCATCCGGAATTCAGGCTCGAAACGGTCTTTCCCGCCGGCTAGATGCGCTGCCAGCAAGGCGAGTGTGGGTTCCTTGTCGTCCGGATGAACCAGGCGCTCCCAGGCCGACAGGTTTGGTTCCAAGTCGGCAGGGGCGTAGCCCAGCATTGTAGCGTAGCGATCGGAATAGTAAATATGGTTAGTGGCAATGTCCCAGTCCCACATTCCGAACTCACCAGCAGCCATCGCCAGTTCCAGCCGCTGCTGACTTTCGGCCAGCGCCTGCTCCGATTGCTTTCGCTTCGTGATATCGTTTTCGACCGCCACGAAATGCGTCACCGCGCCCACCGCGTCGAATACAGGGGCGATATACATTTCAATCCAGTAAGGATCTCCCCCTTTGTGATAGTTAACCAATTCGACGGTGACAGGCGTCCGTTCGCGGACTGCTCTGCGCAGGCGTGCTTTAGATTCTTGTTGTGTATCGGGCCCCTGTAAAAACTCGCCCGGGCGTTTGCCGGTGACCTCTTCCAGCGAATAACCCGAGATTCGGCTGAAAGCGGGATTCACGTACAGAATATGCTCGCTGGAGTCGGTAATGACGATGCCGCTCAACGACTCTTGCGCTACCGACGACAGGAGCCGCAATTGCACTTCGGTTGCCTTGCGCTCAGTTAGATCGCGCCAGACCACGAGCAGCGCGTTGTGTCCGTCGATTGGGACTGGCGTCATGGACACCTCGCAAAGGAACTCGGTACCATCTGCCCGGCAGTGGGTCCAGTCGAAGCGATGATCACCCCGGTCCGCTGCGAGCGCCTTCATTTCCGCGAGCTTGTCGACACTGGATTCGCCGCCGGGTTGACGTTCGGGCGAGAAATACTCGCATCTGCGGCCCATCACTTGGCCCTTGTCAACGCAGCCGAGCATTTGCAACGTCGCTTCATTACAATCGACGACTTTCGACTGGTCGAAAAGCAGATGGGCATCCGAGGAACGCTCCCACAATACGCGGAAGCGAGCGTCGCTGGCCGACTTGGCGAGCACGATCTCAGTCCGCTCGGCGGTCAATTTGATTTCGGCACGCCGCCCGCGATGCACGCGCCAGCCCTGCCAGCCTAGCAGTAATAATGTTCCCAAGGTGACCCAGCATCCAATTACGAAGACATATCTGCTATTTTCCGCCTCCTGCAGAGAGTACACCGAAAGTTTCTCAGAGGAGGAGAATGGCGACCAGTGATCGAGACTTGTACTCATTCGACCTTCTCGCGCCAACTGGCCGACCTCGACCCGGAGTGCATCGGCCGCCCTGGCATATTGCGGCAAAGCGAGTATGGCTAAATCTAGCGAGACTCCTTCCAAGGGCGTGATTCGGAACTTGGCGGTTTCGCAGCCGGACGGACGGGAGAGCACGGCCCGGTCAAGATAACTCGATTCCACGAAAGCAGCATCCGCCTCGGCCCGGCAAACCAGTTGCAACGCCTCCGCGCGATCTTCCTTGTTGATCATGCGAGCGTTCGGAAAGCGGGCTGCGAGTAAGCGTCCGGCTATTGGCAGCCGCTTCTGAGCGATGATCCGTGGTGGATCTTCCCTGTTTTCCACCAACGAAACGAGCACGTATCGATTTCTAAGCCACGGCTCGGTGACGTGGAGCGAGCGCCGGCGTTCGGCCGTCACGGCAGCCGCGGGCCACAAGTCAACCACACCAGCGCGCAGCGCTTCATCCGGCAGCAAACCGCGAATCGGTATGAAGATGATTGGAATACCGCGACGCCGTGCAGCCTCGCTTAACATATCTACCGAAAGACCCTCCACCCCTCCATCTGCACGAATCATCTGGTAGGGCGGGGCATGGTCGATCCCGACGCGCAGCGCCCGCGAGGGAAGCTTGAGCTGTTGCGAGTGCCACCCAATGACGCTAGCGATTCCCAGCATCAGCACACCGAGTGCGGCCCATGCCTTTCGGCGATGGATACTCGTGGACGGCGAACTAAGGCGCTTCATTAAGGTAGACATATAACGGTCAAATCGGTGAGCCGTGCGTTGTCCGCACGCTTTCATTGATCTCATCGACCGTTCTTGACTTGAAGTGAGATGTTTCTTCTGGCGGACGAAGAATGCCCGCGCCGGGAGAAAATCCCGGGGCATTCGGCGGATAATTATCCCGGAATCGAGATAAGTTTAGTTCGCTGTAACTGGGGAATTGGTAAGCGATGTCATCGCTTCCGCTTGCTGCCACTTGGAAAACGGATTAGGAACGAAGTGGGCATCCCAATCCTTCCACAGATGCAAGCGTTTCATTTGATATTTCTGACGGGAGGCTTCATCACCCCGCGCCGCCGCTACCTTGGCCAGTAATTCATAGCCCGCGCTTAGATCGTAGCGAACGTAGAAGCTGGAAGGTTCTTTGGCGAAGGTCTCTTCCGTGGTTTTCATGAACGACTGCGCGGCGGTGGCCGCGACATTGGGTTTCTTATCCGCCAGCGCCACTTCCGCCTCCCAATATCGGACTACCGCCAGATTGCGCTCCATAGCAGATTGACCCGACAATTTCCCAACCTGCCTGCGAATCAGTTCCTCGCTCTCATGCAGCGAACGCCGCGCCTTGGCAATGTTCCCGGTCGTCGCATAACAGATCGCCATTTGCATCAGGAGCGTGGAACGGCCGTAGTCCCTATCCGCGCTCTCCAACTGTTTGGCATCGCTGAAATCCAGAGCTCGACGGTTTAGGGCGATGCCTTCTTGTGAATGATTTGAGTTCTGGGCCAGAGCCGCTAACCGCCCAAGAACATCCACCATATCGTGTATCACGGATTGATCGCTGGGGTCTGCCGCATGCATCTGCTCGACTATCACTTTCATCCGAGTGGCGTATTCGAAGCCTTTGGCGGGATTATTCACCGAAGGCACGGCGTTGTTCCAATAAATGTTACCTGTATTTTCCATGAGCGCCACCAGGTGGCGGCCAATGACGATGTTCGAAGGGTCGGATTGTCGAAGAGGCTCCATCACTCGGAGGCCGGCCAAAAAGGCATCGAGCGCTTGCGTTTGTTCGCCTGCCTCTTCCAATGCCCGGCCCAATTTGTTGAAAGACCCGCCATATTCAACCTTCCACACAGGACCACCAGTTACAATCAGCCGCTTGGCCAGCTCATTGGCCCGCTTGAATCCAGCTATTGACTCCTTCTTTGACGGCTCAATCATCTTCAAATCTGAGAGAGCGCTCTCGGCAAGGTAAGCGGCCCGCAGATCTTCGGGGGTGGGCGCCGGATCCGCCGCTAGCACTGCAGCCAAGGCCGCAGCTTGTTGGGCGTTTTGTAAAGCCTCTCCACGCTTGCCAAGAGTCTGATACACCCACGATCGTTCTCCCTGCGATTCCACTAGCACGCGCATCACTTTGCGATTCCGCGCACTGGCTCGGCCGCCGTAGCCAACGGTTTGGAGGATGGAAATCGCCTTCCCCAGATTATTAAGCGCTTCCTGGGGTTGCTGCAGATTGGCGCGAAATGGTTTTCCCTGGATCACCGCCAAACGCATGTATGAAGTAGCCAATTCGATTTGCAGGTCGGGGTCGCCCGTGGCTTCGGCAGCAAGACTATCCAGATACTCACGGGCTGTGGCCACCATATGTTCCCTGGCCTTTGTCGCGCCAGGTATGTTCTCGATGTCATCCTGGAAATCGAACAGAAACTTATGGGCCATGGTTCGAACTTGTAAGAACCGGTGCTCCGCCCTTTGCGCTTGGCGCACCGCCAGAATCGTTCCGGTGATCAAGCCAAGCGACGCTACCGACACAGACGCGATCGCCACCCAGTGCCGTCTGAAGAACTTTCCCGTGCGATAAGGCAGAGTATCGGGACGCGCCAGCACCGGCAGGTTATTGAGAGAACGGTCGATATCTTTCGCAAACTGTTCAACCGACTGGTAGCGCCGCGCGGGCTCCTTCCGCATGGCCATCAGAATGATGTTGTCGAGATCCCCCGACACCTTGGGGGCTGGCGGTTCAGTCAGGCAGACCGCCCGATGAATCTCCATCGGCGACGTGGTTCTTACTTCATACGGACGATGGTTGGTGAGCAATTCGTAAAGCACAACTCCCAGCGAATAAACGTCGCTAGCCGTCGTGATTAACTCGCCACGAACTTGTTCCGGACTAGCATACTCGGGAGTCAGCGCCTGGAATCCCGTTACCGTTTGCTGCGCGTTGGTATCCAATAACTTAGCGATCCCGAAGTCTAGAAGTTTCGGCACTCCATCTTTTGTAACCAGAATATTGGCTGGTTTCAGATCGCGATGAACAATCAGATTGCGATGAGCAAAGGAAACCGCGGCGGCGATCTCCACAAAAATCGCCAGCTTTCGTTTCAGCGGCCAGCCTCGCGTGGCTGCCGTCAGGGGAACGCCGTCGACATACTCCATTACAAGATATGGCGTGCCGTCGGCTGTTTCGCCGCCATCCAAAAGGCGGGCGATATGAGGATGCTCAAGCCCCGCCAACATCTGCCTCTCATGCCGGAACTGGTCGCGGGCGGCGTCGCTATCGACGTCCCACTTCACCATTTTGATGGCTACCCGCTGTTGAAACGTACCATCGTCACGGACCGCTTCGAACACCGCGCCCTGGCCGCCCTGGCCTTGTCGCCGTACGAGCCGGTAGGGGCCTACACGCTGGTCAGTGATGCTTTTCGGTTCCATCCGCGCCCCGATTGACACGGTCTCGGCGATGGTTGCCGTATCTTCGGAAGGTCGAAGTAGCAGGGCGACCTCATGACGAATCTGATCGTCGACGATGGCGGCCAGGCCGGCAGTCTGCTCATTGAGCGATAACTCGCTGAGCGCATCGAAGTGGCCCTTGATGATCGCCCACTGATCTTGCGTCACGGTCTCAACAGATTAGCAAAGATGTAGGCAAATCCTAATAAGGAATTGGTGCGGCGCAATCGACAAGGCAAGCCTAGTGAACCTGCTTGTCGGCGAAAATTTTGGCGAAAGTATAAATGCTCTGCATCGGATTGGCGCCTATCGATGTGGGAAAAACGCTTCCGTCGACAACGTACAATCCTTCCGTGCCCCAAACTTTAAAATCCTTGGAAACCACGCTATCCGCCGCGCTCGCTCCAAGCTTGTTGGTCGCCTGCAAATGGGCCGATGTGACAATCGAACGGTTGGGAATGAATTGGAGATTCTTCTCCACAGCGGCTGCCTGCCTGCTCTCGGTAAGCACCAACGGTTCCAGGCGGCCGGTCGTGTTCCGGCCCAGGATGTCTTCATTGGTCGGCAAAAACACTTCCTTGGCGCCCGCTCGGAACATGATTTCCACGGCTTGCGCCACCCCTCGCCGGAATCGGACTTTGTCGGACTCGGACAGAGTATATTGCACCGTTGGTTCACCATCCTTATCCAGCACCACGCGATTGTCAGGTGACGGTGTGTCGATCAACATGACCCCGAATCCACCGAGCTTGCGATACATCTGGATCATGTCGAGCGAGTACTTCGCCGGACCCATCGCCATGATCGCGCCGTAAAGCGGTTCGGCCGACATCGATTCCAGTGCATAGCCGCGCGAGATCAGGTAATCGTCCACGAACACCGATGCCTGCGTACCCGACAGGACGTCGACATTCTCATCGAATTTCCCCAGCACCGGCATCGAAGCGTGCATCACGGCCCCCCGTCCAATCTGATCGTTGGGTACTTTGGAGCGCAGCAGGATGGCAGGCGATCCCAGGGCGCCCGCCGAGAGAACGACATGGCGTGCGCGAATGGTCAGCATCTCTCCAGCGGGAAGATTGAGCCCATTGGGATCGGCCAGAATCCCCGGACCCGCGACGGCTGCCCGCATTTTCAGTTCAACGCCGCGAACCTTCCATGTGCCTTCGTCGAACAACACCCGGCGGACCTCGGCGTCGGGCAACAGGCTGAGCGGATTATCGCGGTCTATAAGCGCTTTTATAACTAGTTCCGTTGACGCCGATCTCTTATCGGTAACCGGATAGGGCGACTTTCCAGGAGCGTATGTATTCAGGTCATAGAGCTTGGGATGCAGGTTCGAAAGCAATGCCCCGTCCCACAGTTTATGGTTGTTCGTATTGATTTCCGATTCCGATAACTCGCGGGTGCCAATGGCGGCCTTAACCCAGTCATATGCCTTTGCCAACTCGGCTTTTGTAAAGTCGTTAGCGCCAATGCGCCCCGCCGCGCGCCACTGATCGACCTTGAATTGAACCGTGGGAAGCGTCGGCGCAAAGCACAGGTCGACGTTCACCAGCGTTCCCCCGCCCACGGCCATCCCGTTCTTGATGAAGATCGATCCATCGGCCGACGTGCGCGTGCCATTGCTCTCCTTCAATTCGTCGATCAGGCGCGTTTCCATCGCGCCGGGAACCGTGAACGAGCCGCGCTCCACCAGGACGACGCGCTTGCCGCCACGCCGCAATTCGTGAGCAAGCACCGAGCCCGCCGGGCCCGATCCAACGACAAGATAATCGATCTCGCCATCTTTCAGCGCCACTTCTTTTTTCGCCGCATCGTAGCGCAGGCGCGTTGCGGGAAGCTGTGGGCGATGTCCGGCAATATAACCGTCCGTCGCATATAAATTCAGCTTGACGCCGGTCAAAGGCTCCTGCAGCGCGCCGTATGTTCGGCTGAGATAAAAATTGCGAAGCTGCATGGCCAGCCGTCGGGGATCGTTCGCCCGGCACGTATGGAGAAGGTACAGAGCGCTCGCCCGCTGGGTCGAATTGAGTTGGACGAACGATGACTTCCCCGTGGTCTTTATCAACTCCGGCATACCGCAGGCGTCACCGAACTGGCGTAGATCGGTGAACGGAGCAAGCAGCGCCTGGAACGCCGGAGCGTCGCCGGCCGCGATCCAGATTTGATTGCGAGCCGCGGTGAACATGGCGCTCAGCTCGGGCTTGTCCTTCACGTCATCGATTGGAATATAGGAAGCAAACAGCGCCTCATGCACGGCTTGTGGCGTGTCCTGAGCTTGCACCGCGAAGGTGAGCGCGCACAGGATCGCAAGAAGTCTGATCATGTGAGCTATACTAACCGGAAACTATTCCGCAAAACATCATGCTAAGAAATATTTCAAAACTGCAAAAGCTTGCCTGGATATTCTCCGGCTTGTTCCTGTTCGTCTATCTGCTGGATTTTGTTCCGGGCATCACGGACGCTAACGGCAAAATGTTTGGACTCTTCAGCATGACTCCGATCGTCGATTTCGGCCATCTGGCATTGGGTACATTGGCGGCGATTTCCGCCCTGGTTTCCGGGAAGGTCTCGCGGATCTACTTTTATGCGCTGGGTGTCTGGTACGGGATCGATGTCATCATGTTCTTCATCTCGCATTTCAATACCATGAGCGTGCTGGTGAACCTGGCCGTGAACATGCCCCATTTGCTGACGTCCATCGCGGCTTTCTGGATTGCGATCAACGTAGAACGGCCCCATGCGATTCCGGTCCGGGCGTAAGTTCTTCAGGCGAGCCGGGCTCGCCATATTCGCGTTTGGCATCGTGTTCACGGTGGCGGCGATGATTTTCGTCAGGCGCTGCGCAACTGTCCGGCGCGATCCGAAAATCCAATCGGAAGCGTCCAAACAACGTCTCAAGCTGACCTCCGATATCAAGGATTATGCCCGCGCCGAAGACAGCACCTACCTCGGCTACCCGGAATGGTTCATCGTGTGGAGCTATACGGAAAAGGCGGATTTTCAGCAGCGCCACTTGCCCAGCGGTTTTCCATTTATAAAATCGATCGAACAATATTGGTCGGGCTACTGCTGCGTGTACGGTGCGACGCGCGGCAAGTACCCGTTTGATTTTGGCGAGCATCAGATGCTGGTCGTGATCGGCGGCAGCTTCTCCGTCGAATACCTGATTCGCGCTCTTTACGAAAATACTCTTGGTCGATTCACGGAATGGACCAGCTCGAATGAACTCGTGGAAGAGGATGTCTACTCCAATCGCGTCGCCCGCGAGTACGCCGATTTCGTGCATATCCGGCCGTTTTACGAATTTTCATTCTGGACGCGCTTCAAAGGGTTATGGTCTGAGAACAAGCTGTGGGGCCGGCACCCGGTTCGCAAGTTGGAACGGCGGCTGTTCCTCTCTTTGGATTATTCCTTTGAATCGATCTATTGCTGGCTGATTGAAAAAGCTACGCATGCCAGCTACGGGATCGAATCGGCCGATACATACGCCTGGATTGAAAATGCCTCGGAAGAAATCTTCACTCAGAATCCGAGGATACGCAAGGTGAAGGACGCAGGGGCTGGACAATACATCGTGATCATCCCCAGATATCAGGAGTTCACGACGGTGGCCGCGTGGCTGGCCGAACGCGGGGTACGCTTCGTCGAAATCGCCGGCAATGACGAAATTTTGGTTAGCGCGATTGCGCCGCGCGATTGGACCTATAATTTAACGGCGGGCGAGCTTGCGTTTTCCACCACGATGGCGACCGCGCCGGAATCGAAGAGAGTCGCCATCTCCAGCCCTGTCGGCACTCTGCACCAGTTGATCAACGATCTCAAGGCACGGGGGATTCGGATGGAACATGTGTATGACTATTAAAGTAATGCCAATCCCTTCCAAGGTAGTTGAATCGTTCTGATTCCCCCCGCGTCAATTAGGCGGTTGTCGAAATATAAAGAAGAGGAAACGAATGGGCAAACTGACAGGGAAAGTAGCGGTTGTGACGGGTGCGTCAAAGGGCATCGGAGCGGCCATAGCGAAGTCACTGGGCGCGGAAGGGGCGTCGGTAGTCGTGAATTACGCCTCCAGTAAGGATGGCGCGGACACCGTTGTCGCCGCGATCACCAAGGCTGGTGGAAAGGCGGTCGCCGTGGGCGGGGACGTCTCCAAGGCCGCTGACGCGCAGGGCATTATTGAAGCGGCGATCAAGAATTATGGCCGCCTCGATATCCTGGTGAACAACTCCGGCGTTTACGAATTCGCCCCCATTGAGGCGGTCACCGAAGAATCATTTCACCGGATGTTCAACATCAATGTGCTTGGCGTTCTACTAACCACGCAGGCGGCCGTGAAGCACCTGGGCGAAGGCGGCAGCATCATTAATATCGGATCCAGCGTTAGCCGCATCACGCCTCCCAATAGCGCTGTATACACCGCTACCAAAGGCGCGGTTGACGCCATCACCGGTGTGCTTTCGAAAGAACTCGGCGCAAGAAAGATCCGCGTGAACTCGATTAACCCGGGCATTGTTGAAACCGAAGGCACGCACACGGCGGGATTCATCGGGACCGATTTTGAGAAAGGCCTGGTCGGTCAAACTCCGCTCGGCCGCTCCGCCAAACCAGCGGACATCGCATCGATAGCGATATTCCTGGCCTCGGATGACTCTGGCTGGATAACTGGCGATCAGCTTCTGGCAACTGGCGGCCTTCGTTAATCCTAATCGGCTTCGCCGGGATCTTATAACGCTACAGATCCCGGCGGGAAATCCCCAGTTTTTTCATCATTGCATTCAAAGTGGTGCGCGGCATTCCAAGGCGGGCCGCGGCGTTGCTGATGATGCCTTCCGTCTCCCGCAAAACTTGAAGAATGTAGTCGCGCTCCACTTCCTGGAGTGTCGAATGTCTTGCATTTTCCGCTGGAAGGCGCAATTCTTCTAAGGGCACTTGCAGCGTGCAACTCGTGGAAAGGATCACCGATCTCTCAATCAGGTTTTCGAGCTCCCGGACGTTCCCCGGCCAGGTCCAATTCACCAGAGCTTGCATCGTATGGGACGGGATCTTTTCTATCGTCCGGTTCATTCGCGCGGCGTATTTCTTGGTAAATTTCCACGCTAATAGCTGGATATCTTCAGGGTGATCGCGCAATGGCGGGGTAGTAATGGGAAATACTTTTAAGCGGTAATATAAATCGCTGCGAAATAGATTATCGCCCATCATTTTGGTTAAATTGCGGTTCGTGGCCGCCAGCAGCCTGACGTCGATGGGAATCGTTCTGGTTCCGCCCAATCTCTCGAAAGCCTTCTCCTGCAGTGCTCGCAGCAGCTTCGGTTGCAGATCCAAAGGAATGTCGCCAACCTCATCCAGGAACAAAGTACCCCGATGGGCCATTTCAAACCGGCCGATCTTTTGCGATAGAGCTCCTGTAAAAGCGCCCTTCTCATAACCGAAGAGTTCACTTTCTAAAAGGCCCGTAGGAATCGCCGCGCAATTTAAGCTGACAAAGGGAAGATTTGCGCGGGGGCTGGTGCGGTGAATAGCGCGCGCGATTAATTCTTTTCCGGTGCCCGTTTCACCCAGGATCAGCACCGTGGCATCGGTCGGCGCTACCATTTCCACCTGCGCCATCACGCGCTTGATGGCGGTGCTGTTTCCTATGATTTCCTCGAACTTATTCTTGCCGTCAACGATGTCGCCGGGGATGTTTTCCAGCCGGTTTCGTTCGCGCAGATCCTGTACGAATGTGATCCAGCGAAATGGCGACAGCTTCAAAACGGCCGTGGTCACCAGGACGGGGGCGCGAGTCCCGTTACGACAAACCATTTCCTTCTCAAAGGGTGAGCACGCCCCGAAGCGCAATGCTTCTTCGTGGGCCAGACCGTCCAAACCCAGGTACTCCGGCGGTGTCAGATCGGCACATCGCAAGCCGCCGGAAAGTAACTCCTGGCGGCTGTATCCAATCAGGTCGAGAAAGGAATCGTTTGCGTCGTCGATGCGATCGAACTCCCCTGAAAACATGCAGGCGATGGTTGACTTAGGTAAGACAGGCCGGGTCCGCGGACGCTCACGACGCAACAACTCGTCTTTGTTGTGACGGTCGTTGAAATCGCGAACAACCCTGGCGAATCCTTGTAACTTGCCGCTGCCGTCTCGCAACGCCATGGTAATCACATTGGCCCAAAAGCGAGTGTCGTCCTTCCTCACCTGCCAGCCTTCGACCCCCGAATGTCCTTCGGCCGTGGCGCGTTTTAATTCGTCGTTCAGATCTACTTTGGATGTGCCTTCATCCGGATAAAACAACGACGTCGGCTGCCCAATTAGTTCGGCGCTCCGATAGCCGTAAATGCCCTGAGGTCCGGCATACCAGGCAACAATTTCTCCGTCGGCATTTAATAGGGCAAGTGCGACGCGCGGCGGTGATAAGGCTGGATCATCGCTTTTCGAAATGGCTTCGTTTTTCTCTTTTGCTTGCTTTTCACAAACGGCCAGGCGAGGTGATACCAGCGATAGGTTCTCTTTCGGAACGTCGGGCGCAACCCGCTGGCAGCCGACAGAATCCGTGAGGTGAATGGTTCTTTCTTTCTCGCCGTCACCCAGGGTTCGCCAGCCCTTCAAAATTAGAGGGTAGCGCTCTGGAGAACCCTCCGCGGATAACGGCCGGCCAATACCGCTGGCGCTATCCGGCGTAGCGAAATCGAATCTCAGGACTTCCGTTGACGATTGAAAAACGATTGCCCTAAAGAGAAGTTCCAGTTCTTTTGGGCCATTTTCTGCTAGCCAGCCGGCCGCGGCAAATTGAGAGGGCACTTGTGCTTTTCCTTTCGCGGGTAGACAGCGTCCGACGAGTAGGCTAGCACAATTACCAGTAAATAAATATCGGGCGAGACGAATCGCCCCACGCGGGGAGGAGTGGCTGGGATAACTCCCCGTGTAGTCCACCGCAAATCTGTTTCCTATTTAAGGCTGCGAATATATGCCACTACGTTGTCTAATGCCGGCCCTGTAACGGCATGAACGGGTTTCATTTTACCCTTGCCGGCGGTGATGATCTTCTTCATATCATCGTCGCTAAGAGCCTGCACGTCGGCTGCTTTCAGATCTTTCATCTCCACCTTCATCATCTTGGCAACCGCCGGATTCGCCGTGCCGTCCGGCCCGTGGCAGGACTTACACGATTTGTCGTAAACGGCATGCCCGGCCTTGGCATCTCCGGCCAGAACCATTGACGCCGTCAGTGCCGCTAAAGCCACGGTCGTAAATAAAATGCGCATGTTATCTCTCCTATTCAAGCATTTATTGCTTTTCTAACTTCGACAATTGGTCGGCTACTCCCAAAGTTTTCAAGATCTCCGGCGCCGTCTCTTCCATTGCCAGGGACTGGTGGCAGCTGGTGCAATCCTGCGTGATCGTTTTCTTATCAGCTGTCGCATGACCGTCATCGTGGCAACGGAAGCACCCCGGTTGGTCGACATGGCCGAGATTGTTGGGATAAGTTCCCCAGGTGACTTTGAGGTCTGGAAAGACATTCCGCTGATAAATCGCCAGCACGGTTTGGCCGGCCGCTCGAATGTCCGCCGCGCGCGCTCCGGCAACCTGCGGATATTTGGCCCGATAGTAAGCGTCCACGCCGGCGCGAATTTTCGCCGAGGCTTCTTCGTCGCTGCGATAAGTAGCGTTCAGCAGTTCGACGGCGGTCTTCTTCAGGAACGGTAGTTTAGCCGAAAGCTCGCCGCGGGCCATTGCTTCATCGACCGCCCGGTCCGCCAACTGGAAGGAGTGAGCCGCGCGGTTATGACAATCCACGCATTGCATCTCAAAGATCGGCAGGGAACTGATAGACCCCGGTTTGCTATCGGCCGCCGTATAAGCGCGCGTGACACCGGTAGTGGTGTTTCGATATTCCACCCAGGGAATTGTCTGCCGCTTTTTGTCGGATGCGGCATAGCGAATGTGCACTCCAGGCCCCATATGAGCCCCATGAATACCGCCGAATCGTCCGCCGCCAACAAGCATCGTCAGGACGGTCTCGGTGCGGGTATTGGCTTCGTCGTCCTTGAATTTCGAAATCACTCGAACGCGCGGCGCGATCGATTTCTCACGCGCATGGCACTGCTCACAGGTATCGGCGGAGGAAACCAGGCGATTGTTCTCCATCGCCGATTCGATGGGACGCGGAAAGGTGTTGAACGTAACCGCCATCAACTGCCGGGTTCCGGCCATCTTCGCATTTAACCAACCGCTGGCACCGGGCGCCACGTGGCATTCGACGCAGCTGACCTTTTGGTGCGGCGCCAGCAAGTGCGCGGTGAACTCCGGTTTCATCACGTGACAGCTTTGCCCGCAGAACTGAACGGTATCCATATGCTCAACGGCGCGGTATGTGCCTTGGCTGGCGATTATCAGATTTACCGCCGTCATGAGGCCGAAGAAAACACCCGCCCGGCGCCAGGAAGTCCGGTTATCCGGTACGGTCTCAAGGCCGGCCTCAATTTTGCGTTTCGTGAGCAGAATTCCCACCGGGATCAAGGCCAATCCGACGCAGAAGATAACCGGGATGGCAATAAAGATCAGCAGGCCGATGTAAGGGTTGTCGACATGCCCGCGAATATTGATCGGTAGAACGAACAGCCAGGAGAATCCAGCCAGAGTCACCAAGGCAACGCCAAGCATGGTGATCCAGTTACTGGTGAGCAGCAGCAGTAGCGGCCGTTTTGGATTGGCGCTCATGGTTACTTTTGGCCCCACGTTGGCATCAACGCGTCCACCGTACGCCCGTTGTCACCAAATGAGTTCGGAAGCCCTCGTACAGATAAAATGCTTCGCCATAACCGTAATAGCGCCATTCTGTGAACCAGCTCACCTGTTTGGCGAGTGGCACCCAGAGCTTGGCAACCGGCTGGAAATAGCTGGTTGGGCGGCTACCGCTAGATATAAAGAATGAGCCCCCGGCCGTTAGTTTCGGCGCGGCGTGAGCGCCATGCGGCAGCTTAAGATTGAACAACGCCGAACCGATGTGTGAATTATCGCGATAGAGGGATGTTTGCGAGGCGAGATCCTGCGGCGAAAAGTAACCGATGTCGCTTCGTAAGCCAGATCGCGAATAGGAGCCTTCTAAATCCCAAACCTTATCGCCGGTGGGCGACCAGAGAACGGAAAGCGATTCCTGGTGTGAGCGGTATTCGTAATTAATACCGGGCAGGGGATTGCTATTGTTCAGCAGTGTGAAGTCCGCTGAAAAGCGTAGCGAGGGCGTGGCCTGATAGCGCGCTTGCAGGCGCGCCTTTTGGTAATTGTAGAGGCTGGTGCGGAAATATACTCCGCCACTGGAGGCAAACTCCCCGTCGGCCGTTAGGGAGATTTTTTGGCTCGGCCGAAACGTCGCGGCTGCCAGGCCAACGTTGCGCCGCAGCGATCCGCGATCGGCGCTCGCCAAGCCGGCGGGCGGCAGCGTGATATTGCTAGCGTCGCCCCACACGTAGCGGTAACCGCCGCGTATCGTCAGTTTGGAAGTGGCGTCGAATATGATGTCGATTTCCTGCTGGCTATAGTTGGCGGCGAGCGACGAACTCAGCAGCGCCGCCGTCCGTTGCGAAACAGTAGGGCCGGTCAGCAATTGATTCGCTTCCGCCGACGCGGAGTTATGTTGCCGATCGGTCAGCCACGCTTCGATGATGCGTATGCGCGATAGAGGCCGGATCTCCGCGCCCAAGCTCGCCGTGGTGTGGGGCAACTTGGCGGCGGCCGAGAGCAGATATTGCTGACTGCTGTAGAACAAGAGCTGGTTCTGAAGATAAAGATTTCCCGTATCGGCCTGCTGATAGTGAACGTCGCTATCGGGCTGGCTGTATAGAAATTGTCCATACAGGTCGAGCCACGAAACGGGGTTCGCCGTCACCAGGGCCTTATTGTAGATGCTGGTGCCGCGAATGCCGTAGGAAGCAAGCAGGCTGGTAAGGTCAAGGGTCTGGCCCAGCACCGGCCGGAGCACGTTGCCAAAGTTGGTCGAGCCTGGTTGTTGATAGAGGCTTTGATCGTCTTTGAACGTGGTGCCGCCCTGTTCGATGGTGGCGTGGAAATGTCGCAGCTCAAGCCGAACGCCGCCCCGATAGAGATTCGTCAGGTCGTGTAATTTGTTGGGCACGGGATACTCGTTTCCATCGGAAACAAAGGCCGATGCGCCGGTCCCCGATCCCGAATCGCGGTTATAGGCGACATAGGGGATGAAGCGGCTGCCAGGCCGCAAGTCAAGCGTGAAGCCAGCGAAGCGGCGGCGAGTATCGAAAGATTGTTCGTTCAGGACGATGCCCCTGGCCAGTAGCGGATCGGCATACGAGGGCAGAAAATTGAAGTAGGCGATGTTGCGATAATCGAAGCTGAAGTCATAGAGCTTCGATTTGGTGGCGTCAAGGTGGAAGGTGGAGTAAGGATCGTCCCCCCAACTGTATGCCTGGACATGCACTCGATCGAAGGCCCGATGTTGCGGATCGGTGAGAGTGAAGTCCGCGCCCAATAATTTCAAGCCCGAGCCGAGGTTGACGATGCTTCGATAGGTGTCGAAGCTGCCGCCAGGATCGGTTCGCCAGCGATAGCCGACATCGATTGAGCCAGTGAGCCAGGATTCATCGGGCGTTACGGTTGGCTCGGGCACAGCGGCGGCGGCCGGTGGGGTTGCGGGAACAGGCGCGGGCTTGACGGCCGGCGGAGTTGCCGGAACAGGCGCGGGGGTAACCGGTGGCGGCTGCTGCGCTACCACTGCCGAAAGGCTCAGGAACAGCAGCAGTGCCCTCATCGAAGTAAATTCCGGTCCACGTGGCTTCCGTGAATCTTTTGATGGCACACTGTACAATTCTGAAATCGCGCTGAGCGCAAGTCGTGAAACGCCGGCGGCACCACACCCAACACTCCGCCAGTTCTTACTGTCGGTAGATTCGCATGGCACTCCAGGCAGACCTGCCGCACTTCCTGCCGCACCAGCATTCGCGGGTTGGCTGAACCATGGGGCTCATGGCAGGATGCGCAACCTTCGAACCGCATCGGTGCATGCTCAAAGGTGAATGGGCCGCGCTTGTCGCCGTGGCAATGCAGACAACCGGTTTCGTTGGCGCCAAAGATCTGCATCATGGCGGGCTTCACGCTTCCATGCGGATTGTGACAATCGACGCAGCTCATGGCCCCTTCGGGCAATTTATGGTGGAACGGCTTTTGGAACTGGGCCGAGGCGTTCAGGTGGCAGCCCGAGCATTGCTCGTTAATGTCCGCCCGCTTTCGCGCCACCAGTCCGAAAGGCCCGTTGGCGTGAACTTTATGGCAAGTGGTGCAAGCTACTTGATCCTTCGCGTGGCTGCTCTGCAATCGCCCGATTTGCGTAGGCTGATTCAGATGACAGGTGAGGCATAATTTATCGGCGGCTACGGCGGTCAATTTGGCGGGATTGCGAATGTCGTCGGCCGAAGTCGATTCCACATGTTTCTGCCCCGGTCCATGACAGGATTCACAGGCCCGGCCTTCCCAGTGGCGCTTGTCCACCAGGTTGTGTTTACTCTTCCCGAATGCTTTGGCGATGTCCTCATGACACGTCGCGCAGGCTTCCGATCCAGCGTAAGGGGGCGTCACGTCCTGGGCCACCGCGGTTTGGGCCAAAGGCCCAAGTAAGAACAAAGAGATCGCGAGCCGATGTATGGTATCTCGCCTAATATTGGGCATGCACCTGGCCAACCGAGAACTGCGCGCCGGCGCTATGGCAGACGGTACAGCTTTCCCCAAGGCTTGTCGTATTCGATAATGCGTGGGACGCGGTTGCAATGTCGACGTGACAGCCAGTGCACGCCGAAGCGATAGCCTGGATCGGATTGATCGGACCTTGCGGATCAATCACGGCGTTGAGGCCTAGCGGCAAATTCTGCTCGCTGCCGCCGACATGGCACATGGAGCAATTGCGCGTATCGCCGGGACTACCGGTGGGGCTCATCGCCGGATATCGGACATCGCTGAAATCGTTATGGCTACCGCGGAACCCGACTACAACGTAGGGACGTGTCGCGGGCAAATTATCACCGGTGTGGATCCGGTGCACCAGAAGGTTGAAATTGATCCCTTGCGGCGGAACTGCCTTATCGGCGGCCACTTGCGCCCCACTTCGAGCCGAGCCATCGGTGTTCGACGGATTGTGGCAGAGAACGCAGTATTCCACCTGGTTTCGCAAGGTGCCGTGAACGGAGAGCGACGCATGACACCCGTTGCAATTATCCGTGGCCACCACCGCGCGCCGGGGACTCAATGCCGAGCCATCCACCGGGAAACTCACCACGCGATTTTTCGCGCCGTATGTCACAACCTGTTCCTTCGTGGTGCCGGGCAATAGAGTTTCGGTTCGGCGAGCTTCAATACCGATGGAATAGGTGCCCGTTGCCTGGGCTGGGACCGGGTGTGTGAACGTATAGAGGCAGCTTCCATCAGCGCCGCAGCTGGCGCCAATGGCCGATTCGGTAACGTAACCTGGCGTGGTTACATCACTACCGAAGCTGGTGTACCCGTAGTCGGACGCCGGCCCGGCCATGGTAAAGGATAACGATCCCAGCACGGAAGGAAGAACTGGCTTGCCGCTGGAATCGTTGATCGTGAAGTTCACCACCGGTTGGCTTCCGGCAGTACCGTTCTGAATCTTCGTGATGCCAACTACCAGGCCCGCCAGCATCGTTGACTCCGTGGGGATCACATGCGCCCCCTTAATCGAAGCGTCGAAATCGATCTCGCCTTGAGGGACGTGGCAATTGGCGCACTGATTATCGTCGAATTGAGGACCCGCCACGTGGTTCGCGCCAGTGGCGAAATTTAAGTCGTCGTGACACGCCCCGCAGGCTGCCCGAGACGGCTTCGTTAAGTAGGCCGCAGCCTGGGCCGCGTTGACATTCTGTTGATGGCAGGTCTCGCAGCGTCGCACATCCGCCGGATAAACCACGGTCGACCAGTCGCTGACACCCTGGTTGAAACCGATGATCTGATAAGGAGTGCCGGCTTGCACGCTGGGTAGAGTGGATCCCCTATGAATCTTGTGGACCATGACCGGAAAATCCAGGGTGTTGCCCGTGTCTGGATCGGTGGTTTGCGGAGTATGGCACAGAACACACATCTCGACGCCGCGCCGCGAGCCACCGTGGGCGGACAGTTGATCGTGGCAGGAGTTGCAGCCGGAGGTGCGAACGACATCGCGGGTTACCACCGGCGTGGATCCATTAGGGACGAAGTTGAACGTGCTGGACGCGTAATTGACGCCCAGATTGAAGATAGTGAGATCCCGCGAGCCGTACACGCCGATCGTGTGTGTCGCGGCCGAGTCGAAACCGGAGGGCGCTCGCGTCTTGAAAGTGTATAGATACACGCCATCGCTCACCGGTGTGAATGTACCGCCGGCGTCCGATCCAGCTTGGGTCGCCGATACGCCTGTGATCGGACTTTTTTGTACACGCGTGGTGTAGGCCACATACTGCGCTTGATTGTTAGGAATCGTCGCCACGATCAGGCTCAGCGAGACAGTGCCGGGCGTTGTCACTCCGGCCTTATCCAAGGGCAAGCCTTCGGGATCCGTAATCGAGATCGTTGCAGTGACCGTGCCGCCAGAATCGATCTGGGCACCGGTGATTTTTATTAGAAGACCGGGACGCACGAATTCGACGCTAGCGGCGTCGGCGTAGAAGGCTTTCTCACGTGGAGAAAATTGATGCTTCTTTGTTGCACCTGTCAAACAAAGCGCGACGACCGCCAGCAGGGCGATGGTGCGTCCGGAAAAACGAAGCCATGTCATAAGTCTCTCCGGCCCATGCGCTATTCGTGCATCGGACCAACTCTTCGGTCAATGTAGGGGCACTTCGAGGACCGTCGGCGGACTTGTGTCACGGAAAGCAGCGGGTGGTTCACCAGCGCACCCGGCGAACTCAAAATGCGAGCGAAGCCGGAGGCTCCATGGGCCTCTCTTACTACTGGGATTATGACCAGGGAGTGTCATCCGACCATATATCGCCACGCCAGTGCCGTACACTTGGGAGTGCTCGCCTATGACGCTACTATCCTTCGCTCTACCCTCGATGCTTTGTGGCTCGATGATGCTTTGTGGCTCGATGCTTGCTCAGACTCGAACTAACGCTGCCCAAAACCAGATCTCGATTGAATTGCCAGCAGGCTTCTCCCGCCCCTCCGCTGACATCCTGGCTAAGGTGTATCCTCACGGTTCAACTCAGGAAATGTTTCGCTATAGCGCCATCGATGGGACGATCATCTGCGATCTCGCCAGCACCCACGCGACGCCCGCGTTGCTGCCCTCGATCATGCAAAAGGACGAGGCGGATCTCGCTCTCGATCACCGCCCGCTGCGTTGGATCGCCCATGAGGTGACCACTTTTCAAGGCAAACCCAGCCTTCATCTGGAATACGTTCGCACGACAAACGATGGCGAAATGCGCCATCAAGCGTATTACGTTCTGAACGGCGGCAACCTGATCTTTTTCCAGTTCAGCATTCCCGAAAAGCAGGCCGTCCGATATCGTGAGCCATTCCAGAAAAGCATCGCCAGCCTAAAATTCCTGCACTAGGCGCGAGGGACACCCCGCTAGCACGTTTCCACATTAAGGTCACATCCCTTGACACATCGCATTACTAGGGATAGAATTGCGATGCATGAAGGGCACAGCTTTGCTCGTGCTGTCCACGGCGTGCTGGCGGGAACATGAACCAAAACGCTCTAGAGACATATCTCGGGACTTTCGCTACGGAGCTGCGAAAGCGAGGGCCCGTACAATCCAGAATTGTCGATGAAGCACGGGAGCACCTGGTCGATGCGATAGAAAGCGGAGAGCGCAGAGGCTTGGGTAGGGAAGCGGCAACGCAGGAAGCTCTTGACCGCTTCGGCTCACCACAAGTCGTCGCCACCACGATCTTCAAGGAAAGATATCGGGTTTTGCACCGGGTGCTCCTTACCTTGGCGGGCTCACTTGGAATCGTCATCGCCTATGTAGACTCCCGGCCAACTTGGGACGACACCGGGGTGACGGCGCTCTCCATGTTGCTCAGCGCCGGCGTGTTTGGCTTTGCTGGACCGCAGCGCCCTTGGGCCTGGGCACTTGCAATCGGTATCTGGATCGCACTTCACCAAATCAGACACGCACCGACGCTCGGGTCCGTCGCAGGCTGTCTGGTGATTCTGAGCTTTCCCCTGAGTGGTGCCTATATCGGGCAGTTCTGTCGCCGAACATGCTCCAGAATTTCGGGCTGAAATTCCATGAGCATCTTCGATCTGATCTTCATCGTGGCGTTCCTAACGTCCGTGGTGACTCTGGCAGTGGCCGCCATCGCCTTTGTTCGAGGACGCCGCGCCACGGCTCTCAACATCCTCCGGATCTACGGCATCTGCGCCGTTGGCTATTTCGTTTGCGATGCCGCAGTTGCCTTCCTGAGGCCGCAACGCCTAATCGCCATCGGAACCCCTTGGTGTTTTGACGAGTGGTGCCTTACGGTCGCAGGCGTGAAACACACGACAGCGGCGCGAATGAATGCCTACCACGTTGACCTCCTCTTATCGAGTCAAGCGCGCGGTAGGGCCCAACGAGCGAACGGCGCATGGATTTACCTAATCGATGATCAGGGCAATCGCTATGCTCCTGAACCCGATTCCTCAGACATCCCACTGAACGTATTGATCCAGCCCGGCCAATCCATCGACGCCTCGCGTAGATTCAAAGTACCGGCAGACATCCACCAGGTTGGCCTCGTTACAGGCCATGGCGGACCCTATTGTGGGGCGATGGCGATTCTGATTATCGGGAGCGGCGGATGTTTGTTTAACAAGCCGACGATGATCCGGATCCAATGAGGCTGGATATTGGAAAGCATCGGGGTCGGCAGATCAATGCCGATCTCCTCGAATCATGAAGTCGTGACCACTACAGCGGCCGGAGCTTGTACGTCCCGGCCTCGCAGCCAACTCTCGAAATCGATTGCGCCGATCCGGGAATTGTGACCAGGGACGAGTGACTGGTCGTTCAACTCCTGGCCGAAGTACTTGACGTGAATATCCGCTGTCACGTGTCTTTTGTCGTGTTTCGCGCTGAGCAATCTGCGGGCGAGTTCGTCAAGAGGCAGAGGCTCAGGACCGGCCAATTCGAGCATGCCATTTACTGGCGGCCGTAGTGTGACGTCGGCCAGTGCGGCGACGACATCATCCGCTGCCACCGGTTGCATCAACGCCGATGACAAGCGAACTTCGCTTCCCTCGGTGGCCTCATCGGCGATTCTTCCGATGAATTCAAAAAACTGGGTTGCCCGCAAAATTGTATAGGGCACCGTCCCCGCTTTAATCGACTTCTCTTGGGCAAGTTTCGCTCGCATGTACCCACTGTTAGGAAGCCGCTCGGCACCTACAATCGAAAGAGCAACGTGATGCCCAACGCCCGCGGCGGTCTCCGCGGAAAGTAGATTGCCAGTTGAAGTTTCGAAGAATTTCAGTACCGCTGCGTCCTCAAAGGAGGGCGAATTCGTCACATCCACGACGACCTGTATTCCTGTCATCGCTTCGGCCAAGCCCGCACCGCTGACCGCGTCAACGCCCGAGGAAGGTGACGCCGATGACACCTGGTGCCCATGTCCCTGAAGTTTCGTTATAAGCTTTGTTCCAATAAGACCGCTGCCGCCAATCACTAAGATTTTCATAATTTTCCTTTTTACTTGACTGGAACAAGTAGTGGAGCGCCCTTGTCTTTCAGAAGCACCACTAGAAACTTTGCCGGCTTTAGTGCTGCTTGCGTTACGGCCAACGGGATGATATCGCTAGGCCGTTCATAGAAGGTCTGCCCCGGTGTCAGGGTCGTTTCCGTGCCGCCCTGTACCTGCATTACGATCGATCCTTCCAGCACATAGAGGAAAGCATAAGCGTTGTGCCGATGGATTGGGTCCGAACTGCCGGGAGGGTGATCCACGGTGAACATCACACTTTCTTTGCCAGCAATGTCGGGCAGATCCTTCGACATGAGGGGCGCCACCCTGGCTTGTTGTGCCCCTAGCGTCCAAGTTACGAGGCTGAGCAGCATCCACGTTTTCTTCATCGTTTGACTCCTATCGTGTTTAGTCATCTGCACAGAGGCACCAGCTATGACAGAACGGCCCGGCAATTTGTGACAGATTGTCGCGACTGGCGATCAGCCGGCAGCGGGGGAGGGCAACTGCGGCTCCCGCGTTCCGGGGGGCGATAGCGAAAGCGCCGCTCGCTCAGTAGGCGATAGCTTCTCCAGCAGCAACAGGACAGCGAACTGCAACGCCTCGCCCCGGTCTGCTCCCAATTGAAGATCGGCGCTGGTATCCACCGGTTCCGGAAGCCACGGCCCCACGTACGTTTCGCGGCGCGAACGGGCGGACTGAACCAGGTTAATCGCCAACCGGGTTGTCGCGGTCGCAAGGTATGCCGGCGGATCCAGAACCGCGGTGCGATCAGTGGCCCGCCACCGCAACCACACGTCCTGCACAATGTCCTCGGCCTCAGTCGCGCTTCCCAGCATGCGGTAGGCGATACCGAACAAGCGGGGGCGCACCTTGATAAAAACCGGAAGGGCATCATCGTGTGCTCCGTGCTCCACGGTTCATTCTACTGTTTTGGTGTTATTGCGTCGCCCAGACCCGCATGACGTGGGACTGTACAGGTGTCGCTGGAGTGGGATTTTTATTAATTATCAGCGGTCCCACCGGCGCGCCGTTGTAGCGCAGCGTCAGTATTACAGGATTGATCGCGTTGCCATTGAAGGGCGCGCAGGGCACTAACGTCGCGGGTAATCGTACGTCCACTCGGTAAACGATACCGGAGCGCACCACGTTCTCAATGTTCGCGGGGCAACTGCCTGCTTGCGCCTGAACACCGTTCACGAAACCTGGCATCGCCAAACCAAGCTGCTGGGCGCCTACGCCGTGGACGAACAGCGAAACGAGGGATCCAAACTTTGCCGGATTCGAACAGGAATTCCGCGTCCCATCGGGGTTGAGCGCCACTGGCTGAAAGTCGAGAGCAACGGAGTAACCAGGGCAGGTCGCACCAATCGCGCCGATCTCGGCAAACAGATTCAGGTTGTAGTTCGTCCAGCCGAATTCACGCTGAAGCGATCCGCTATTCGTGGTCACCTGCATGACGATAGAGTCGGGGAACTTATTCGCAGACGTGGCGGGTGGTCCCGGCACCATCACGTTAATCTGCGACGACGATACGTAGGTCAGCGTCGCTGGAATGCCGTCGAAGTTCACACTGACGCCCGCCAGAGAGGTGGTGTTCAAATCGGGTGCCGGAACGCCGGTTGCAGGACCCAGGTTTGAGCCGAAGATGGAAAGGATCTGGTACGGCGCAACCGGGCCGGCATGTGTCAGGTTGCCTGCGTCCAAGGCACAAGCGATCATTGGCGCGCCGTTCGCCGGCGGCCGCGAAAAATCCGCCGCGGATAGAAACGCTCCTGGCAGCGGCCCGGGAATCAGGTTGGTGGGAGCCAGCGCCCCGGGGGTGAACGGAACATCGGCGGCCAAGCTCAATCCCGCGGCCCATAACTTCGTTCCAGCCGTAACAACCGCGGATACCGTGACGCTGCTCCCGTCGATCCATTGCGCGTCAAGAACCGCGCCCGTCGCCGAATCTAACTGCATGAGATAGGAAGATTCGGTACCGGTGAGCGTGTTAGGCACGCACTGTGGCGGAATGGTGGAAAGTGCACCCGATAGCGTAATCACCGGAGTCGGAATGATGCCGGGGAACCCAATGGGGTTGTAGGTTGAAATGGTTCCCGCCGTATAAAGGAAGCCCGCAGAATCGCGCACAACACCGCCTCCCCCAACCGGCACCGAAAATAAAAGCGAGCTTCCCGCGGGATTCACCTTTACCAGGAAACCACTAGCCGCGCCAATAGGATTGCCCACCGTGAACGGAAACTTACCTTCCAGCAAAGTTCCCGTCACATAGGAGTTTCCGGCGGCATCCACGGCCAGCCCCGTACTTATAGTGGACCCCGCGCCACCACTGGGATCGTTGATGCCCGTGGAAAAAATCAGCTTGGACCCGCTGGGGTCTAGCTTCGTCAGATGAAGCAACTTGCCCGGAAACTCAAACCGGCAAAATCCGAAGCAGTAGAATCCCGGGACGAACGAGGTCTGGTAGGCTCCAGGCGTGGTCGGGTAGTCCGTTCTAAGGCTGCTCCCCGCCAGAAAGATATTGCCCGCCGCATCCAGCGCAATGGAGCTGCCTCCAATGCCTGTGGCCGAAAACACGACCTTCGATGCCGCGGCGTCCAGTTCCACCAGGAACCATTTGCCCGTCGTATCCGAAACATGGAATGCGCCGTCGGTCGCCGCAAAATTCGCACCGCTGACTCCACTCACCAGGATCTGCCCTTGAGAAGTCACCGCGATTCCATATCCGTTGCTCGTCGCCGATCCGCCAATCAGGACGGAAAGCAGCACCACGCCATTGGGGCTGAGTCTCGTGACAAAAGCTCGCGTGTCATTCGCACCGCTGGGTGCCGAGCCCAGTGCATTACCCGTAACCGGAAAGTAAGGATTCGAAGTGGTCCCCGTAACCAGAAGGTTGCCCGCGGAATCTATGGCGAGCCCGGAAATCGTGTCGCTTGCCGCGCTGTCGAGGTATTCCAAATACAAATAGCGGCTGGCTTTCGGATCGAGCTTTGCCACTACAGCGCTGGTAGTGCGCGATATCGGATCGGTGACAGCGCTCCCGGCGATATACAAATTACCCTGCGCATCCGACGTCATCGCCGTGGGCGTAAAACCATCCCGAAGATAAGTGGAATAAGCGAGATCCGCCGCCGAAGCGGAAAACCGGGAAGCGAGCAGGATGAACGCGGCCACAAGGATCGCGCGAGACAAGTTTCGCATGAAAGACTCTCCTGGAGGGACGCGGAGGTTTTAATTATCTCACTGTCTGGGCGCCGCGCTCTTCTGGCCAAGTGGCCTGAGCGATTGATCGAGATAAGAATACTAAAGTCACTCGACGGGCTGGGCAGAAGGCGAGAGGCTTGGCTTGATCAGGCACTCAATTCACGTCAGTTCCCCGCCTGTATACAAATTCCTGCACCATCGAACGAGAAGACTGACCCTACACTCACCGTAAGATTTGATTGAACAACATTGGCATAGGGGCCAGAAGTTCCCGGAGCAGCGCAGGGCTGAACTCCCGTGGGTGGCGCAGGTACCATAAAGTTGATCTGATAAAGCCCTGCGAAGCCCGGGCTCACACCGGTGAAAAGCGGAGTTGGGTACGTAGGCAAACCGTCCAAGGTGGGCCCGAGGGGTTTGGTAGCCAAGGAGTTTGGGTGATAGTTGAAATCGATGCCGAAAACAGTCACGGTGCCAGAATCAGTTTTAGCGGGCTGCCCAGTAGTCTGAGCGGGGTTGGTCTGCCCGAGACCAGTGGCATAAGCGCTGAGCGCTTCGCCGCTTCTCCCGGGGTTTGACGCCGTTACTAGGCTGCCGTTCGCGTGAGTCACCATCGGTGCGCAAGGAAGACCTGATAACCCTGATTGCGGCCCTGACACCGAGAGGTCGCAGGCGGTCAAAAAGTGAACTTGATCAGGGACAACTATCAAATCGACGAACTGGCCCTGCACGCCGTTGAGGGAGACGGCAACCTGGCTCGGGACCAGCGCTATAGGGCGTGCACAGCGCGGGCAGATAACTTCCACGTTGAACGGGATCTGGACGGTGACTGCAAGGGTTGAACCACAGGTGTTCCCGGGCGGAGCAAAAACTGTACAGGTCTTAATTGGCTGGACTTCCAAAATGGGTGCCGCCTGATCCGCTCCCTGCCGAAATGCCACCGAAACTCCAGCCAGGGTGACGGGAAGGGGACCTGGCGGCGCCTTGGCAGGGCCACTCAACATATCACCAAAGCCCGGTACAAAAAGAGTTACGATCTGCCCAGGTGCCACCGTAAGCGGAATCCCGGCAGAGTATCCGGCGCTTCCGATGACTGGCATGTTGGTTTGTGCAAACGCAGCTCCAATCATGGCAGTCAGAATAACGGGTCTTTGGAATCGCACTCAGGATCCTCCTCGAAGAGCATTGAGCGGCGGGCACAGAACCTTGATCATAGCGGACCGGAGTCTCGACCGGCAAGACGACATTACAGCAGACTGGTGCCCGGCTGGGGAAGCGGAGGTGGGCTCTGCTGGAGAGCAACCCGCCGAGGAATAGCCGGTTGGAAACTCATCCGCACGATGAGCGGGGGCGTTGGCTCGAAGGCTGGCGCCTCCATTGGATGGATAGATTTCCCGATGCCTTGGAAAACTCATACAGCAAGCCGCCGCGCAGCGGCTTCCTTTTTGTGCGCGGCTTCGAACTTGGCGGGCGGCATGTAGCCCGGCGCGGAGTGCAGCCGCTTGGTGTTGTAGAGCTTGTCGAGGAACCCGGCGATGGACGCGCGAGCCTCGGCCAGGTCGCGGTAGTCGTTGCGCAGCACCTCTTCGTACTTCAAAGTTTTCATGAACGACTCGCAAGCCGCGTTGTCCCACGGGTTGCTGCAAACACCCCTTCAAAAAATCGATCTCCAGCGCTTGCTGACCGATCTTGCGCTCCAGTTCAGCGATCCGCCCTTCGGCCCACCGTTGCTTTCCGTGGCCCGGAAACACGTTGCCAGGCCCGCTGCGGAACTCCTTCCGCCAACGATGCAAAACGTTCGGGTTCACTTCGAGCGCCCGCGCCGCTTCGCCAATCGAAACCCCCTGCTCCAGCCGCCGCACAGCAGCCAGCTTGAACTCTTTCGTGAAGATCCTTCTCGACAACCCCATGGCTCAATTTTCCTTTGGATGGATTTTGAGCCTTAACTGTTTGTGTCAAAACTGGGGGCAAGTCCATTACTCAACTAGCCCCTTAGTGATCGAAGGGAGAGCTACGTGCTGACGATTTCAATGTGGGCAATCAAGAACAGCACCGGATTGGTCGTATCGGGTGGCTTCGCGCCGCCGTTTTGGGAGCCAATGATGGAATTCTCTCCACTTCGAGTCTGATGCTCGGCGTCGCAGCAGCACATACCGGCCACGCCAACATAGTCGTGGCGGGAGTCGCGGGCTTGGTCGCCGGGTCTATGTCGATGGCCGCCGGTGAGTACGTTTCCGTCCACTCGCAAGCGGACACGGAAAGGGCCGACCTCAAACGGGAAGGCGTCGAATTGAAAGCCGATGATATTGGGGAACACAAGGAATTGGCGGCAATCTACGAGGGCCGCGGACTGGATCCCGTACTCGCGAAACAGGTCGCCGGACAACTGATGGCGCATGACGCGATCGGCGCACATGCGCGTGACGAACTCGGCATTTCAGATGCGCTCACCGCGCGTCCGCTCCAGGCCGCGCTGGCCTCGGCTGGAAGTTTTGCCGTGGGGGCTGCAATGCCGCTGTTAGTCACGGTGCTGGCGCCAAGCGCATTCGTTATCCCTCTCGTCTCTGGAACATCACTCGCGTTCTTGGCACTCTTGGGTGGGTTGGCCGCCCACGCAGGCGGTGCGGGAGTATTGGCTGGGGCAATTCGTGTGACGTTCTGGGGAGCGATTGCCATGGCGGTTACAGCGGGCGTCGGCGCGTGGTTTGGAACAGTCGCCTAGATTGTGGGCTCTTAAGCTGTCAGAGCATACTCCACCGGCCTTGAGCGGCTTCGACGAAATGAAAAACGATCAGAACGCTGACCACTGCGGCATAGTCGCGCCAAACCGAAGTGAAGGGAACTCCTACACGGGGTCAAGACCTCAGTACCTTCACGATGTAAGCAGACACACGATCTCAGAGTAAACGACTCGATCTAGACTATCGGCAAGCCAAATTTGTGGCATATTTGCGACGAAATCGTATCGGAATGGTTCCGAGATTGCCGATGAGCCAGAGCTTTCCTCCGGGGACCTACCAACACGGACACTCAGCAAAAATCCGTGTTGGGTGGAACCTAAGTGACTGATTGCGCTAGAGCGCCTTAAACGTATAGTGGCAGAGGTCTCTGACACTCATTTATGCCTGGGCGAGATCCTCGATGCCATCCCCGCCCAAAAAGCGGAATACTGCCGGACGGCTCCAGGAATGCGGCTGGTGATCTTGTTGCGAATGTTGTGGCTGAAGAAATCTCCTTCATGCGTGGAACTGATTCACCTTCGGATCGCCGAAAACGCACAGGGGGCCGAAGATGGCGGGATTCTGAGGATGCGGGAATAAAACTCACCAGGATATGAATCTATGTTAGAGACTTAGTTCTGTCTCTCCAAGGAGCATCAAAATTGCTATCATTTCGCGCTCCCTTTCTGCCGCTCACCTTAGTGATCGCAGCCTACTCATTGACCGCCGCCACGCCCCCGCCCGTGGGCAGCAAAGCACCAGATTTTTCTCTCAGGTCGGTTCACGATAATTCCGTCCGGCTCTCGGACCTTACCGCAAAGTCGCCCGTCGCTCTCATTGTCTTGCGGGGATATCCCGGATATCAATGCCCGTTTTGCCAGCGTCAAGTTCAGGAGTTTGTTGAAAAGGCCCAGGCTTTCAGCGACGCCGGGGTCCAGGTCGTTTTTGTTTATCCGGGGCCGCCTGCACAGCTCAACAGCAGAGCCGATGAGTTTCTGCAGGGCCATAATTTTCCCGCATCCTTTCAAATGCTGCTAGATCCCGGATATGAGTTCACGAATCTTTATGGCTTAAGATGGGACGGGCCCAAAGAGACGGCCTACCCCGCGACGTTCCTGATCGACGGGCACGGCATCGTCTACTTTGAAAAGATTGTCAAACTCCACGGTGGCCGCACGACCGCCGCCGAAATAATAGACCTCTTACCCAAAAAAAAGCCGCTACAGTGATTCTGACCCGCCTCAATCTGGCATAGGGTCGTCAACAGTATTTGGCGTACTCTTTGAGTATGGACGAACTGGCGTCTGTCGGAAGAGGCGCCAAGGCTGGCGATGGATCGGTTCCGGCTCCGCCAGCCTTAGATTGAGCACGAAGAGCTGCTCACGGCGGAAGCCCGCGCCGCCTCAAAGACCTCAATACCTTGTCGATGTAAGCAGGCATACAATTTCAGAGTAAATTACCTATAATTACGGCGCCGTTGAGCGCTAGAGTGCCTTAAGCGTATGGTGGCAGAGGTGTCTGACACCCATTTGTGCCCCCCCATTTGTGCCCCCTGACACCCATCTGTGCCCCAAAAAACAATGCCGGTTGCTGAAAATCGCCAGGCACATCTGAGTGGAGTCAGTGCATTTCTCTGAAACCCTCTTTCATCGCCTTCAACCGCTCCAGCAACTTCGCGCTAGGCCGAGCCGTCGACAAACGAATCTCCTCCCCTAACTCAACAGCCTTCCGATAATAACCACGTGCCGCGGATGCCTGCTTACCCGCGCTGTGCAGTTTCCCTTCACGCCATAGAGCGAAGAATAATCGATCTTTCGCCTGCTCATCACGCGGGTCTAGGCGCACGAGTTCCTCGCGGATTTGCAGCACTTCATCGAACGTCCGGATCGCTCCCGGCACATCCCCCGAGTCTTCATGCCAGTCGCTTAATTCACTGAGGTCGAAGGACAGGTCAAGACGAGCAACCCGATCTAGCGGGGACTCGCGTACTCGTGTGCGGTCGATTTCGACGGCGCGCTGCAGTAGTGCTTTCTTTCGTTCCAGCGGCGCATCGCCCGCTGCTATGTAGCGAGCCATCATCGCGATGTTGCGCCGGTGATCGGGGTTCTTTGGAAACCTTCGCGCCAAATCATCGTAGATCTTCAGCGCCCCCTCATAATCCGGCTTGTAGAAAAGGGCCGCAGCGGAACCGGTAAGGGCTCGCTCATCATCGGGATATTTGGCGGCGATCCATTCCCAGAGTTGTATCCCATCCAGGAAGGAATGCTTCGAATCCTCATTGGGCACGCGGCTCTGAATATTTCCCGTCAGCAGCAGCACATCTCCCAGATCGCAAACGGCTGCGAAGTCGTCTGGACGCAGTGTTCGCAACCGTTCCAGCGTGCGGCGAGCCTTGATTGCACTTTGCAAGGCCCCCCGAAAATCGCCCAGATTTGCCTGTGACGGAAGGCCCTGCACACGGGCCAGCTGTTCGTAACCTCTAGCGATCTCAGAAAGCAGCGGAGGCTCGTTCTGCGCGTCCTCGGCCAGTGAATCCAGATATTGCAGCGAGCGGCGCACCATCTTCCGCCGCACTTCCAGGGTTCCGGGCAGACGCCTGATCTCGCGTTCATACTCAAAGATCACCGCCGAGGATAGTTGCCGTAATTGATCGAAACGCTGGTCTGCTTTATTGCGTTGCCGCGCCGCGATAATCGCGCTTCCGGAAATTAAACAAAGTGCGATAGCGGCAGCGGTAACTGCCAGCCAATTGCGCCGCACGAACTTTCGCGCGATATAGATGGAGCTTGCTGGGCGTGCTTGAATCGGGCGGCCTTGCAGGAAGTTGTCGATATCGGCAGCGAATGCGGAGACGGATCCGTATCGGTTTTCTGGTTCTGGCGCCAGCGTCTTCAAGATCATTGCGTCCAGCTCGTTTGGCAGACCAGCCTTGACAGCACTGGGGCGCAGCGGCGGATTGCGGCCGGCGTTGCTTACAATCTCTCCCAGAGTCTTGCCCACCCAATCGAAAGGCTTCTTGCCGGTTAACAACTCGTAGAGATCGATTCCCAGCGAATAAATGTCAGTCGAGGTGCTTACAGGCTCACCCCGAAGCTGCTCCGGACTCGAATATGCCGGCGTCAATGCGCGTGACATCGGCGCCGTTGCGTCGGACCCGTTGGGCGCGGGATCAAGCAACTTTGCCACACCGAAATCCAGGAGCTTGACGTTTCCGCCTGCGACGAAAATATTGGATGGCTTCAGATCGCGATGTACAACCAGTTGCCGGTGCGCATATTCCACCGCGGCACATACCTGCCGGAAGAGGCGAAGAATTTCCTGCACGGATAGCGCCGACTTGCGCACATAGTCGTCAATGCGCTCTCCCTCAACCCATTCCATAATCAGGTACGGCTCGAAGTCGCTCGCGATACCGGCATCCAACAGGCGCGCGATATTCGGGTGATCCAGACGGGCAAGAATTCCGCGCTCCGTCAGGAAACGATCCAGTGTCAACGCGGATGCAAACAGCCCCGATAGAAACTTGATCGCCACCTTGCGCTGGAACTGGCCGTCGTCACGCTCGGCACACCACACCACACCCATGCCGCCCTCGCCTGCTCTCGCAGTAATGCGGTATGGACCGATGTATCGCCCGATGAAATCCGCTTGGCATGTGATAGCCACCGGTTCCGGGCCTTCGGAACCCTCATAAGCGAGCAGAGATTTAACTTCACTCAGGAGTTCCGCACGATCTGCGAAGCGTGCGTTTAAGAAGCACTCACGCTCCGTCGTTGGCAGATCCAGCGCATCGGCCACAGCCCCGTCGATGTCCTTCCACTCCTCGCCCGTCATGAAGAAGCACTGTCGCCGATTTCAGAATTTCTGTCAAGACATCAGCCGACAAAAAAATTTCTCGAAGTTTGAGCCCCTTTTCACTCCAATGTCGCAGGTGTCTGGTGAGTACGGAATTCAGCCTTATCGGAGGAACCTCTTGAATATCTCTCGCTTGATGATTGCGATTGGAGTCTTATCCGGAACCACGCTCTTCGCGTCGGCATTCCAAAACGGCAGCTTCGAAAACCCAGTGATCTCGCCCGGTCCGGACTTCTCCACCGTTCCCACCGGTTGGGTAAAAGTGGATCCCACGGGAAACGGCCTTTTCCTGGAGCTCAACACCACCTTCGGCATTCCCTTTGTCGCCGCCAATGGCTCGCAGATGTACGGCTTCGGCGGAAACGGTGCTCAAACGGGGTCTCTTTCACAGACCTTTGACACCCTCCTCGGGGGTAATTATGCCGTCGACTTTCAATACATCGTGCAACAGGGGAATGAGTCTGAGGCAATGAAGGTTGAGGTGCTAGACGGCTCCACCGTCCTCGCCTCCACGCAGTTCACCTTTAGCGACAGGTTGGCCTGGGCCTCCGCCCCCACTCTCAATTTCACCGCCACTAGCGGAGCGGCGACCCTTCGCTTTACGGATCTCACAGGCGCGCTCCTCCCGGGTGCCGGCAGCGACGCGAATTGGGCGTTGGATGCTGTCACGGTCAACGGCGTTGGGGGAGATGGAACGGGATCCGTTCCCGAGCCTTCAACCTTCGGCTTGGTGGGCCTTACAACTGCGGCGGCATTGGTGTGGCGGCGGATGCAGAGGCGCTCATTCGTCTCCCGGCTCGCCAGGTGATCGGTCCAACTCGCGCCGCATCCATAGCCGAGCCACACTCCAATCACGCTTAACGGTGGCCGGAGATACGCCTAGCCCGTCGGCGATTTCTTCAATGCTCAAGCCGCCGAAGGATCGCATCTCCACAATCTGCGCCTTTCGCGGATCCACTTCGCGAAGGCGCGTCACACACTGGTCCAGCAATAGTACGTCCACCATCGCTGGCGTGGCTCTATGAGTCATGAACGCGATGGTCGCTGGATCGTGCTGCCGTTTCTGGCGCTTTCTTTCCCGCGCCAGGTCCACTAGTATCTGCCGCATCAGGCGCGCCGCGATGCCGTAAAAATGTGCGCGATTTTCGAACTCCGGCACCTTCGAAGGCAACTTCAGATACAGTTCGTGAACCAGTTCTGTGCGACACATCGGAAGCCCCCGCTCCCTTCGGAGATAGCTCTCCGCAAGCCGTTTCAACTCTTCATACACTAGGGGCAGGAGTTGCATTGATGCCTCTCCATCGCCTTGGTGCCAGCGGAGCAGCAACGCTGTAATGGATTGCTCGTCGCGACTGTCCACGGTCTATCTTACGCTGCTTAGGAGCCCGGGCGCCCTACGAAATTCCCCGCATCTGCTTTCGATTTGCGGCTTCTTCGCGCGCAACAAACTCAGGACCCGATCGCTTTCATTTGTCGCTCATACGAAAACGGGACGAGGTGGCTTCGGTATTCCTACCAGGGTCAAAGACCTCTGTACCTTACCGATATCCAGACCGTCGGCGAGCCGAATTTGGGGCAAATTTGCAACGAGAATCGCAGCGGAATTGTTCCGAAATTTCCGATTTGAAAACATTTGCTCTATTTTTTGTCCCCCGTCGATCAAGACGAGCTTATGGCAGAGTCTCTTAGATGAGAGGCAGAGCTTTCCGCCGGGACCCTACCAAAGCGTACGCTCAGCAAAATCCGCGTTGGGCGGAAGCTAAGTGACTGATCGCGCTAGAGTACCTTTAACGTATGGTGGCAGAGGCCTCTGACACCCATTCATGATCCTGCTGTCAGGGCCGGAACACCGCCCTTAGTCCCCCTCGCAAGTTCGTAACAAACAGCCCCTCCGAACACTCCGCGAAAATCCTGGCACGATTTCGCAAGTCCCTCACGATTGTGAAAGCCACCGCGGAACTGGTCAGCATAGCCTGAAGCTAGGTCGATACTTCCATGAAGATAATAATTGCAGTGACGAGCTGCTTGCTGACGACAGCGGTGGGCCAGCAGATCCAACCCCACGCCGCACAATTCATGAAACGAATGCACGCCAGTATGGCTACGATGGATAGCGACATGGCAGCGGCTCCAATGAACGGAAATGTCGACCATGATTTCGCCGTGATGATGATTCCTCATCACCAGGGGGCGATCGATATGGCGAAGGCGGAACTGAGCCATGGCAAAGATCCTGTGATGCGCCGGTTGGCCCAAGAAATCCTAGTCGATCAGATGTCAGAGATTGACGCCATGCGTCTGTGGCTGAGCAAGGGCACTAAGGAGACAAAGTGAATAAACGCCTGATTCTGGCCCTTCTGCTGACTACGGCTACGGCCGCCGCTCAGACCGGAGATCGTGTGTACACCGCCGATCAAACATCCAACACGGTTTCTGTGATCGATCCGCTGACAAACAAATTGCTCGGGTCTATTCATCTTGGTGAAGACGTTCCCGCAGCTTTACTTCCGTTGTATCGCGGCGAGCTGCTCGTACATGGCCTTGGGTTCTCGCCCGACCATAAGACGCTCGACGTCGTTTCCATCGGTTCGAATTCCGTGACACTGATCGATACCGAGACGAACCTTATCAAAGGCAAGATTTATGTCGGCCGCTCTCCTCACGAAGCCTTCTTTCGGCCGGATGGTCGAGAGCTCTGGGTGACGGTACGCGGAGAAAACTACGTTAGTGTGATCGACCCTATCCGCCAGCGAGAGATCCGGCGGATCGAGACCGCGAACGGTCCGGGTATGGTCCTATTCCGGCCCGATGGAAAGTACGCCTTTGTACCGTCCAGCTTTACACCGGAGATGGATGTGATTGACACAACGACCTACCGGGTCATTGCGCGTGTGGCCCAGACAAGCCCATTCTCTCCCAATCTTGCGGTCGATCAAGATGAGGTGTGGTTTACGTTGAAAGATACCGGCAAGACACAAGTGGTAAGTGCAAAGCCGCCCTTCCGCACTCTTACGGTGCTCCAAACCGGTCCGATCACGAATCACGTTACCTTCGTGACCAATACGAAGGGTCGCTTTGCCTACGTGTCGGTCGGCGGCACGGACAGCGTCCTCGTATATCGCCGCGACCAGGGCTCTCTTCCGAGACTCGTTACCACCATCAAGACGGGAGATCTACCGCATGGGTTGTGGGGATCGGGCGATGGCGGCCATGTCTACGTCGGGTTGGAAAATGGTGACGCAGTGCAAGCCATCGACACGATTACTAACCAAATCGTTGCGACCATCCCAGTTGGCCAGTTGCCGCAGGCGCTGGTCTATGTGCCGAACGCAATCACCTCTGGCGATGGCACAGTGAACCTGAAGCCGCTAGGTCCCGCGACGAGCGCACTGCATATCGAATTGGTCCCTCCGCAGGGAAGTGGTTCCACGGCACACGCCAGTGTGTCGATCAATTCTCTTGGCCTCATCGACAACCTGCAGATCGCTGCAACCGGACTGGAGCCCGGCAAAGTGTATCGACTGCTGCTTGTGGGGGGGGCCGAGCCTCAGAATCTTGCGCTGTTCACCGCCGGCATCGGGGGAGTAGCGATCGTGCAGACACTCGGCCCTTTGAAGCGTGTCATTTCGGGGTCACCAACAGTGGTCGGAATGAAACTGGAGGTAAGGTCGGACGAATCCGGGTCGGCCAACCTGATACTGAGTCAGGCTGGACCACCAACGAATACGCCGCATTGAACAAGTCGGCAGAGGGGAGCCGGCGAGCCAGCAATGGGCGTTCCGCAGTTCGAACTCGGAAGAAGCGGCCACTGGAATTTCCGGCATGGGGTCAAAGACCTCAGTACTTAACGATGTAAGTAGGCACGATATGGGAGTAAATTGCTTATAGTTAGAGCGATCTAGACCGTCGGCCGGCCAGATTTGTGGCATATTCGCAACAAGAATCGCATAGGAATCGTCCAGAAATTCTCGATTTGAAACATTTCGTCAATTTTTGTTGGGCTGAAACGTACGGTGGCAGAGGTCTCGGATACCCACTTGTGTCCGGACGTCAGAGCTGCCTCTCTATCGCAGAACAGAAGAAAGAGATCTTCGGTATGCTCCAGGCCTGCATTTGAATATCTTTTGGAACGCTACGCTAAATGCACTTTCCGAGCCGTAGCCAGTAGCGCTTGCGATGGCGGAAAGCGGCTCGTCACCCGCCTTTAGGAGGTCGCACGCGATCTGCATCCGCCAATGCTTCAAGTAGTCCATGGGTGTAACTCCCACCTTCTTCTTGAACACAAGCGCGAATCCCGAGCGCGACATATTGGCGAGGTCTGCCAACTGCTCTAGCGACCAGTTCTGCCGGTAGTGGGTCTGTATCGCCTCAAGCGCCTTCGACAGCTTGGGGTGCGACAAAGCGACGAGCCAGTTCTCGTCGTTTTGCGCTGAAGAGAGATACATTCGCAAGGCTTGCAACAGCATGACCGGCGCAAGGTGACCGAGCATAAAGGAGCGTCCAACACCCCCGTCGCGCAGTTCCGAGCCGAATCGTTCGAGGTTCCAGCGCAACGCCGCAGCTTGCTCGGAGTTCCCGTCGATCAGGATCACAGGCGGCAGGCGTCGAAACAAGAGCGCAGGAAGGTGGCCTTCAAAGCGAAAGATTGTCCCGTTGACGAAAAAGTCTCCGCCGCCCTGACATGTAGCGACTCCGTTTTGCGCGTGAGTAAAGAGCTGTTCTGCGCGAAATCGCTTCTTCAACGTAAGGCTTCTCGCGAGGGTGAACGGCTTTTCGCCCGCCAGGAGAAAACAATCGCCAGCTCGTAACCGAACATCTTGATCGTGGCCTTTGACGGAGAGCCAGCACTCCCCTTTGCGAACGACATTGAGCGTGAAGCCGTCATACGCAGGGAAATCGACCGCCCAGCTTCCGCCAGCATCGAGCGCAACGTGGAGCAACGCTCTGAGTTTCATTTTCGTCAGCGCCGACGAAAGCGGATCATCAGTCGTCGAAACTTGTGTTTCATCCATTTTTTCGACTCTGGAGCATAAATCAAGCAGTTTAAGACATTGTGAGTCAAGCAAGCTCAGTGGATACTATAACGCATGAGAGAGTCATCCAACGTTTCCTCTGCGCCCTCCTTACGTATTGCGGTAGTCGGTATGGGCGGTATCGGCAGTGCCTTGGCTTTTCAGCTTGCTCGCACCGGCCATCACGATGTCACCGCGATAGCGCGCCCGGGCTCTCTTCGGCTTGAACAGTTGAAACGCAACAACGGCATCGTCGATAGCAACGGTGGCCAGGCGGATGTGCGCGTGACCGATGCACTGGACGAGCAGACGCCTTACGATCTCGTGATCGTGACGCTCCTCGCTCACCAAGTCGACGCTGTGTTGCCGGCACTCCAGCGGAGCGCCGCGAAGTGTGTCCTATTCATGTTCAATAACTTCGATCCGGAGCGGCTTCGAGATGCGATGAGTTCCGGGCGGTGCGCGTTCGGCATGCCGTTTATCCAGGCCTTTCTTTCCGGGGATGGGAAGTTGACCACAAGGATCGGAGCGGGAGGACAGAAGAGCAAGCTAAGTCAACAGGCCTGGGTGGAGATGTTCATCGCCGCTGGTCTGCCTGCCGTGCTCGAACCGAACATGCTCCTCTGGCTTCGTTGCCACGCGCCCCTGTGCATCGCGTTCGAGAGTGTGTCCGTAGCAGGTGTGCGACGCGGAGGCGGAGCGTCGTGGGGCGAATCGATGTCGATCGCGCGCGGTGTTCAGGAAAGCTTCGCACTCATTAAAGGACTCGGGTTTCGGGTATATCCGTCCGGAAAAGTCTTACTGAACGCGAGCCCTGCATGGGTGATCGCAGTGATGTTGTGGTTCCTGTCGCGCATCCGCTCGTTCCGCGAATTACTGGCGACGGGAGCCGGTGAATGCCGCGCGTTGGTGGACGTGTTGGTCGCCGCCGCACCCCAGGCGAATCGTTCCGTTTTAGTAACCAGGATCAAGGCGATGAAGCCTACGGAAAGGACTTTTTAATCGGAACTCGCGGACCTCCTTGATGCTGCCGAGTGTTGCTGCGTTACCGGTAGTATCAGTCCAGAGCTGATCACGTTTACCCGAGGACCGACACCCTTGCGCCCAGCCGTGAAGGTTCGGGCAAAACTGCGGATGGCAGCCTTAGCGGTGGCAGAGGTCTCTGACACCCATTTGTGGACACCCATTTGTGCCTTGGCCCAACGGTTCAAGAGGAGAGGCGAAATGGTGCATCCGCATTCATACTGCGTCAGCGCAATCATATCGGGGAGGCCAATCCTCACTCGCCAAGAGCCGCTTCCACGTTGTTTAGGACTCCGAGCTGGGCCAATATCACCGTAGCGGCGGTGTAGCAATTGAACACCTGGATCTTGCCGTCCCTCATTCGCCAGACGTCACAGCACGGGGCATGCATCTCCTTCCCGGTCGGGCGGAGTATCCCGAATGGCATTGACAGAGGCCCGCTGTGCTTGCCATTCAGAGAGAGTTCAACCACCACCGCATCTTCGGCAACATAGACCTTGTATAGTTCTCGGTGCATGTTGGGGAACGCTTTGGCGTAGGTCTCCACGATGCCCGCGACTTTGTCGCCCAAATATTCGACGCCTGTGGATTCATCACGGACAACTCCGTCCGCGGTAAACAACGCCGTGAATCCCTCTAGGTCCTGAGCCTCTGCGGTCGCGTAGGCTTTACGGACAATCTCTTCATTTGTACTGGTGTTCATAGAGTATCTCCTTCGTCGATTAACTTATTTCGCAAATCTATTTGGGCTGAGGCTCGTCCAGAAAAGTGTACGAGGACCGGATACGGCCATTCTCGAACAGAGCGACGTCCATACCCGTAACCACCGGTCGAGCGTCGGGAGGTCCAAAATGCCACGGCAAGCGAACGACATCGTGGTTCACTTGAGCAGGACCGGCTTGTCGGAAGACAAACCCCGGGGCTCCAGCGAGGATACCTGCTACCTTTGCATTTAAGGCATCGCGTCCGGTGAGTTTTTGGTCCGCCTCAAAGAAAGTGCAGTCTTCTGCGTAGAGCTCCTGAATGGCCCTAGTGCGGCGTTCAGAGTTTCGCTCCCCGAACACCTCGAAGAGATTCCGTTCCATGAGGCTCCCTGATGTAGCAGTCATTTCTTCTTATCCCTGCTTTCAACATTAGAAGATGTGGGCCTGTAGCCGCTGTCAGAAAAATGCTAAAGTTCCACGATTGTGCGGCGATGTCTGTTCGTTTGGCGGCTATAAGAAAGGCTCGTGTTGCCATCGCCATCGGGCCAAGAGTTAATCTTGTTGTCTTCAATGGCCTTGACCGCGATGTCGTTCCCAAGAATAAGCCTCAGTGTTTTGGTGTCGATCCGGTCCGTGCTGGTGATTCCCTTCCAGTTCGTGTAGTCCGGAAGGAATGCTCCGCTGCTCCGCAAACCCCTCAACCAGGCGATCAGACCGTGGCCAACTCCCTCATGAAGCATCGTTGTAAGCAGAGAAGCAATCACAGCCATCCTTACAGTCGTGATCTCGCTGTGCGCCGGGTAGCCCGCAGCTGGCGATAATGGACCAATGCGACCCGATTATGCGCCCCGGCCCGCGCACCTCAAATGGCTCCTCGATTCTGACCCGGCCATCCGCTGGCAGGTCATGCAGAACCTTACCGCTCAAGCCCCCGGCGCGATTGCAGCCGAGCGGTCTCGCGTCGCAACCGAAGGCTGGGGAGCCCAACTTCTCGCCCTCCAATCATCTGCCGGTAACTGGGGCGGGCCGAAGGAGGACCGGGGTTTCCTTATCACTCTCTACACTCTCGTCGTCTTGAAGGACCTTGGTCTCGACCCCTTAAGCAAGCAGGCTCGCAAAATGATCGACCGCGTCCACAAGCTCGTATTTAAGCCACTCGACAACCGGCCTTTCCTGCACGGCGAAACGGAGCCCTGTATCAACGGCAGAATTCTCGCCATCGGCTCGTATTTTAAGGAACCGAACGATGCACTGGCCAATCAACTTCTGGACGAGCAGCTCGAAGATGGCGGCTGGAACTGCGAAGCACAGCCGTTCGTGTCGCCGAAGCGCCCGGCAAGCCAGCGCTCTTCGTTCCACACCACCATCTGCGTGCTCGAAGGACTCCTCGAATACGAACGAGCAGCGCGCAAATCGGTGGCCGTCACGAAGGCTCGCCAGAGGGCCGAAAACTATCTGCTCGAGCGCCGTTTGTTCCGCTCGCTCCGAACTGGCGAAGTCATCGACAAACGCTGGCTCCGCTTCTCATTCCCCACGTTTTGGCACTACGATGTCTTGCGCGGGCTCGATTATCTGCGCAACGCAGGAATCAAACCCGATAGCCGCGTCACTGACGCCATCGAAATCGTGATTCAGCGCCGCCACCAGAACGGGCGCTGGCCGCTTAACCTCCTTCATCCCGAACCTATTCCAATCGAGATGGAAGTCGCCGTCGGCAGCGCCAGCCGCTGGAATACACTGCGCGCGCTCTCCGTCCTGCTGTGGTCCCCAACACCATAGCCCGCCAACTCGCGTGTCAGTTAACCGAAAGCTTAACCGTCTTTCCAGTCACTCCGTTTGCGCTGACGATCAAGTCGAGGCTTCCCGCTGGTGCGTTCGCCGGGACCACTGTATTGATTTGGTACAAGCCAATGAAGGTCGGCGCGAGTCCGCTGAAGGGCACCGTGGCGGTGATTCCACCGAAGGTGACGGTAGGCACGGCATTGGTGAAAGCAAGCGTTGTAGCGGAGGCGGGAACATTCGTCGCGGCCGGAGGGGTTACGGCACCCATGCCGGTCAGATACAGAACCACCGTCTCCCCTCTGGCGGCCGGCGACGATGGCGTGATCAACGTATTCGACAGGCCGTGTAGTGCCGAAGCGTTTACTCCGTCGAAAGAAAAAACGCCGGGTTGCAACGCAAGAATCGCGACCGTCACGGGTGAACTGCTCAAGCCGTTATTGGTGACCACCATCGTGGCTGAGGCTTGTCCTGCCAGCTCCAACGGCACTTGAAAATTGATCTGTTCCTGGCCGTTGACATTGGCCACCGCGAAGATCGGCGCGTCCCTGGTTCCGATCTTGATAGATGCTTTCGCCCACTGCGTGGGCCATGGCGCGGCCGGGGCCGTAACGATACCGTTAGCCGCGCTCAAGCCTTTTCCGAAGACCACGGCTAGCGACCCTGGTGAGAGACCGGCGGCGTAACTCGCGGCATTGGCGACGGCGGCCGCAGTGAACGTCGGCCCGCCCGTGGCCGCGGGCGTGTAGGCGATTCCCGTCGGGAAGGTCAATCTTCCCCCGTGGGTAAATGTTCCCAAAGGTGCGCCGGTGCTGGTGAATCGCTGCACGTCTTGCGTGTTCGCGCTCACCACAAACAGGCCGCCATCGGGCGCAAACAGTAGCCCTCGAGGGAAGTTCAGGCCCGTGGACGCGAAGACATTCAGGAAGGCGCCGGTGGTCCCGTTGAAACGAAGCACCTCATTATTACCGGAACTCGAAACGTATAGATTGCCATCCGGGCCAAAGAGAATTTCTCGCGGTCCTTGAATTTGCACATCGGACGCAAAGACGCCCAATGCATTTCCCGTGGCGGAATAATGCAGTACCTGGTTACGTCCCTCGCTGGCAATGAACACCTCGCCGCGCTGGAAGGCGATGCCCCGCGGAAGAAAGCCCTGCGCCTGTGCGAATGCCTTTATGAATGCCCCCGTGGTCCCGTTGAAAGTAAGCACCGTGTCGGATGCATTGCTCGAAACAAACAGAACACCGTCCGGGCTGAAGGCCAGGTTACGGGGACCGGAAAGGCCGCCCACACCTGCCGGGACAAAGGTGTCGATGAATGCGCCGGTCTTGCCGTTGAAGCGGATTACCGAACCGGTGAGACGATCGCAGGCATAGAGGTTGCCATCGGGGCCGAAGACGATCGCCTCCGGTTCCTCCAGATCGCCCCCGGATGTGAAGACGCGGAGAAACGCGCCGGTTGTTTCGTCATATGCCAGCACGTTGCGCGTATCGCGACTGGCAACCAGCAAGTCCGCCCGAGCGGAAATCATTCCAAGGGTCAAAGTCAAAAGGGCCGTTACGGTTTTCATCCATCACCTGTCGAAGTGTTTTCTATTAGACCCAATTGTAATGCTTCAACCGGTTGACGTCACTCCGCACCGACCCCTCGCGGGGGGTGGTGTACCATCGAGAGCGACATGCTCACGATTCGCTCTAGCCAGCAGTCCTCTCTAACAACTTGATCGTGGGCGATTTATACCCGGTGGTTTTCACGGAGTCTGAAAAGCTGGTAACAATTGACGTGCAATTCACCGGCCCTGTGGCGATCGCGAAAGGACAATTCCTCGAGGTACTTGGGGAGGCCAGGGGGTTAGTCGAATCCTCTGTCGACCTGACTGGAAACCAGCACCGCATCTCGGTCTTGCTCGCACTCGAGAAGCCGCGCGACTTATTCGTAGCCGATGTCGTGGCCTTTAGCACGCCGGGGAGCGCGGAAATGGTGAACGTAGCCTTGGTTCGCAAGGGGGGATCCGGGACGCCCGTCAAAGCAGATGGCGGCGCGCAAAAAGAATTGTTGGTTTACAAGGAATCAATCTCTTCCGTCGATTTTGCGGGCATGGACTACAACAGAGGGGCGTTCGGCAATACCGATCGAGGAGCAATCTCGCTGTACGGCGATCCCGCGCGGCGTGCCAAGGCGACGGTAGGCGCGGACAATTCCTTCAGTGGATCGGCAAACAAACCTGGCTTGAACACCCCCAGCGGGGCGCGAATCACCGAAACGAATCGCAGCGGTCTTGGTGGCGGGTCGATCTTTACGATGGACGGGATCACTTTCGGGCTGGAAGTCTGCTTGGATCAGTTAAACCAGAAATTGGTGAATTATTTCGCAACCGCAGCCGTCGCGGGCGACCCCAAGATTCAAGTGCAGTTAATTCCATCTTGCGGAATGAGCATCACGGCGGGGTCGGAATGTACGGTGCCGGATGGGATCATCTTCAACGTAGACGCGTATGAGTACGGGTGCCAGAAGGATGGTGGCGGCGCACCGGCCACTTACCTCGGGCCAAGTCCTTTGGCGCCCCCCACAGCCGCAACCCATTTTGTTACGGGGGGCACCGCGAAAACGGGCTCAATCGAGGTGTACGAAGAGATCGATAAGCCTACACCAGGTGTCGTGTAAGGCCAGGCAGGTCGACGGTTGAGGAAGAATCTGGATCGAGCGGCATATAGTGGCTGGCGGCATTCCAGCGCACGTGCGGCTGCCCTTGACTGGTGGGATCATAAGTCACTTGCTTTGCCCCGCTACCGTGAACTGTTGGCTTTGGTGTGGAACGAACGCGACTAAGTTTCCTTTCGAACGAGCGTCAAAGGTGAATTGGCTGGCCGAATCTTTGCTGCTGCTCATCCTCCAAGTCCTTCTTCGGCGGGTTGGTCCAGCCAAACCGCGAGTAGATTTGAAGCGCAACATCCAGAGCGAGTTTGCGCCGGTTGTAAATAAGGGCGTCCGCATCATAAGAAGCATCGATCCCGATGGACTCTTCCTGGCACCATGCGTTCTCGTCCACGCCTTTGGACCCGTGAAGGATGTCCTGCAACCAGGTCAGTTGACGCCCCGCGATCTGTTTGAGCTCGAAGGCGATCGCAACCCGATCAGTGAAAATCTTGCGATCCGCCATTCGGCCTATGAACTCGAATATAGCTGTTGTCGTATCCAGAATCTCCAACACATGGATGCGGTCGCCGAGCTGCGGAATCTCGTCAAGGGCCTGTGATGGATGAATTGGCCGCTCCGAAACAGCACCCACCCCTCGAGATGATTGACACTTCCCTCATTGATTTCGATTCCGCTTGCGATTGATTCTTCGCCCTGCTCACGAGCAGTGGAAAACCAGGGGTATTGCGACCATCGGGCATTCGACCGCACGCTTGCAGAGCCAACGAAATGAGTGCAGGCAGAAAGATTTCGAAACCGTGCTTTCCGGAATTCCACCGGGCGGCTCCAGATGCACCAGCGCGGCATCTGCCATATCTTTTTGACCAGCGCTGAGTCAGGCAGTCTCTTCCGCTCGTCCCAATACTCTTGGGGTGTCATCACAGCTGAAGGGGCCTTGGCCACCACAGAAAGGGGAACCGGAACCGGAATTCCTTTCTCCTCACGAAGCCAACCCGGGGCGCGCCCCACCGTACGGACCGGGTCGACGCCATGAAGATGCCGTACGAGCCTTCTATACGCCTCCACTGAATCTAAGCGCAAATCAACGCAATAGAGGCCGTACAGAGCCGTGGGCATTGCAATCATCCAGTCTCCCTGTCGGAGAACTGGAATAAATCTATTGGCCCCTGCCGAGCTTAAGATTTCGGCCGTGATTATATGGCCTTCGTATCCCGCTCCGCCGTTGCGGCCATCGAATCGCTGCTTGTAGCCCTCGGTACAGATGACAAGCACGTTACGGCTGTCGCGCACCGAGTGCTCCATGAATTCCGGGGTTCGCCCTCCCAGAGGCAGATGGGTCTGATCGAGGATGGCGTTGATTCCGTCATCGCGGAGGCGCCTAGCAAACGCAAGCACCCATGCCTTGTGTTCGTCGCTGTCCCAGGAATAGGAAATGAACACCTTCCATGTTCCTGAATCAATGACTAGATCGTCGGGCACATCACACAGGCTATCAGAGTTGCAGAGGTCTCTGACACCGAATTTCCCCCACGCAGTTAGAAGCTGAAAAGAGACTTTAAGATATTCAGTCTCCTAACTCTGCCGCCCTACTGTGTTTCTTTCGACTGGCCTTCCAGCCGCTTATTCAGCGCGAAGCGCTTGGACAGCATCGACTCGCGCAGCACGCGCGGCTGGTACCCACGATGCTAACATTGCTGACGCAAGCACGATCGCTGCCGATGCCATCAGCGGAATGGGGCCGGGAAGTTGAAGTTCGGAAACGTAATTGCCCGCCAATCGTGACAACCCCCAGCCCACGACGCCGCCGGCTGTGATGCCAATGACAGCGGTTATCGCGCCGTCAGTCAGCACCGTCGCAAGAATCCACAGCGGCTGGGCACCCACTGCGAGCCGTATTGCGAATTCGCGTTTGCGCCAGCTCACCGAAAAGGCCAGCACGGCCGCAATTCCGACGACCGAAATCGCTAACGCCAGAATGGCGAAGCCTCCGAAGACGATGGCGTTGACGCGGTTGTTCGCCAGAACCTCAGTGCGGACGTCTTCGAGAGTACTGGCGTGCTCCACGGGTTGCGTCGCGGCCGCTGCGCGGATGGTTTTCGTGATGGCTGGGACCAGGTCCACAGGATTTTTGCTGGAGCGCACCAGCAGACAGGTTCCAAACAGCGGCCCCTGCGCAAATGGCTGATAGATTGTCAAATTGTGCTGGGGGAGAATGTTAGCGTCGTCCACGTCGGCCGACACGCCGATAATCCGGCGGCCTTTGGGGCTAATGCCCGCCACCTTAATTAGAGGATCGGTCCACATTATGTGCCGGTTTAGGGCTTCCTGCCCGGGGAACAACTGCTGGGCGATGCTCTTACTGACGATAACTACCAATTCCGATTCATTCTTATCAGCCTCTGTGAAGTCATGACCCTCTAGAAGTGGAATCCCTAGAGTGGCGAAGTAGCCCGGCGAAACAAACCGGAACCGGGCGCGCAGATCGTCCGTGCCGCTTGCACCTCCCCGACCCTCAACGGCGAATTGCAAATTGAAGCGTAGATAACGCATGTCGAGCCATGGAGCCCACATGGCGTTGGAGGCGCTCTCGACTCCTGGTAACGCCCTCACCTGACGCAGGGCTTCTTGGTAGAACTGGGCCACTTGTTGAGAAGTTCGGCCATCGGAAATCAACGGCAGATTTGCAATCAAAACGTGCCCGGTTTCAAAGCCCGGTTGTGCTTGTTGCATAGAACGCAAAGTGGTCAATAAGACACCCGCACTGGCCAGCAATAGGAATGAGGCGGCAACCTGGACAATGGTAAAAACTCGAATGCGGCGACGGCTGCCGCCTATGATTCGGCTGCTGCCCGTGGTGAGCGCCGGGCCGCGGGAACTATCTTCGGAAGGCAGGCGGGGAACAAAGGCAAGAAATACCGCCGCTCCCAGTGCCAGTGCCAAACCCACCCAAAGCAGCCCGAAATCGACAGTGATGTCCGCCGCCAGTACTGAGAATCGCAACGCGTAACGCCCAAGTATTGTCACCATCGGGATAGCCACAAGAACGCCGGCCAGGCCTCCGCTGCCACATAGAATCAGGCTCTCAGCCAACAACGATCTTCGGATGGCGGCAGCGCTCGCTCCCAGTGCGGCGCGAATCGCTAGTTCCGATTCGCGCCGCACAGTTCGCGCAAGGATCAGGTTTGCGACATTCGAGCAGGCGATTACAAACAACAGCCCGGAGGCACCAAGCAACAGCCAAAGGGTGGTACTGGCGTCCGCGTTGATCTGGTCCCGCAGAAGTCGCGCATTGATCTGGAAGTGGTCTTGGGGCCTGTAGGCTTCAGGATGGGCCGAGGTCATTGCCGCATACACGCTTTGAAGCTCCGCGCGCGCCGATTTAATGCTCGCTCCAGGTGCCAAGCGGCCGAATACATCAGTCATGCGATGCTCGCGGCCCTGCACCATGGTTGCTGAAAGATGGTGCGGGCTGGTGACGATGTTGGCGATCACCTGCGTCTCCGCCGGATAGGGTATAGATGGCTCTAGAACTCCGACGATGGTTGCCGAGCGGATTTCCATCATGCTACCCAGCCGTAGAGCTTTTCCAATTACCTTCGGATCGGAACCCAGCACGGTGGCCCAGAACTTGTACGTCAGCACTACAGCGCCAGGAGCGTTTGGAACGTCATCACGTTCGTCAAGTAAGCGGCCTAATACGGGTTTCAGCCCCATGACGTCGAAATAGGCACCATCCACCACTCCGGCGTGAATTTCACGTGCCGCGCCAAATCCTTCCGCAGAAAAGTCGACGGTGGAAAACGTGCCCAGTTTGGTGATGGTCTTCAAGTGGCCGCCGATGTCAGTGATCTCAGGAATGGAGAACGTGGCGTTGCTCACTTGCAGACCGGGCGCGCTCTGTTGGATGTAAATCAGTCGATCTTCATCGCGATTCATCAGCGGACGCAACAGGACGCTGCGTACAACGCTGAAGATAGCGGTGTTCATGCCGATACCGAGCGCCAGCGTGAGGGCGATAGCGGCCCACAGTAATGGGACCCGCGACAGAGAACGGACCGCGACCCTCAGATCGCCCAACAACGCGCCTACGTAGTTGAGTGGATAGTTGATGCTTGCTGGTTTTAATTCTGATGAATTGTTCAAGGATATTCCCACCTTGTCTCCTCATGCCGGCTTCGGTTTCCATGCGCAAATAACTGGCCACTGCCAGCCCACTGAAAAACCGTTGTTAATTGAACGAGATGACTCCCATCTGCTTGGATTTGCGCTGACGCCAACTGTCCGGTTAGACCACACCCTTCCCGAAATCGAACATACTTGGGGAGGCCAGGGGGTTAGTCTTAGCCTCTGTCAACCTGACCGGAAACAAGCACCGCATGCGCGAATCACCGAAACGAAGTTTCCTTGTCCTGTTAAGCCCCTTCTCGCCCACGCGAACCAACCAGCAACGCGGATTGCGAAGAAGATGGGGGATCGCTCAGATCCGCCGATTCACCTTGATGGGTTTCCGACTAGCCGTTGATTGGCCGGACACGACGCTGCGGGAGATTATTCTTGTCACGTCACGGCAGAAAAGTCATCCGTCCAGCCAACACTATCTGATCGCGAATAGCGCTGGAGCGCCGCCCCGAAAATGGTTTAAACTTTGGATATCGAGTAGGCATCAACCTTGGGCGCTATGACAAAAGACCGACTTCAAAGAATCACAGTCGAGGAAGGAAAGTGCGGAGGTCGCCCGTGCATTCGAGCAATGCGAATTCGCGTGAGCGACATCCTTGACCTCCTCAGCTCAGGAAACTCTATCGAGCAAATCCTCACAGATTTTCCCAGCCTCGAACGAGAAGACATTCTCGCCGCCATTGAATACGCCGCCCATCAGACGGACCACGCAGTGCTTTGTTCGGCGTGAAGTTCCTACTCGATCATCAGATGCCTCCGCGGCTGAAGCTGTTTTTTCATCGAAAGGGGTACGAAGCGATTCACGACTCCGAGATCGGTCTTGAGACGCAGACCGACCGCGTCATCTGGCAATACGCACAATTAAACGGTCTTTACCTTGTCAGCAAAGATGTGGACTTTTTTTATCTCGCCTCTCGCGATCCGAGCGGGCCTCGGTTTATCTGGGTTCGAGTGGGGAACTGCTCCAGCGCTACTTTGATCGACGCGTTTGAACGGTTGTGGCCACAAATTGAGGCATGGAGCGTGACCGCTGATCCTGTCGTCGAAGTGCGCTGACTACTGGATTGACTGATCGAGCGCCGAAAAATATTCGTCGATCGCCGCTTCGAAAGCGATCAGGTAATTCATGGTGAGGCGATGTGCATTTTCTTCGCCGATGAAAACACCAGTTTTCTTTGAGAGAAAATTGTAATTTCTTAGAATCAAAAATTCCCAACGGGTCTTCGCCTGCTGCGAACGAGCAGCGTGTGCCGAACTCCTCACATTCCTCCAACTCGGCCGCTGAGAGAACCGGAAGGGCTATCGTGTCCGCCATCAGATCGGCGTGGAGTTGATCTGGAGTTTGGTTCGTCCTTCATTGTTTACTTGATACGGAAGCAGTTTCAACTGTATGGGCAGCTAATTTGGCGGGCGAAGCCGCCGCTGAATGCGGAGATCATGCTTGGCGCGTGAATCGGACTTGTCGAGCGAACGGTGCAGGGCAGCGCACTATACCAGGCCGTCACGGTGACCGCCCAAGGGGCATTCGGAGTTCCCCCGTCGGCATTCTCATCGAGGCCACTAAGATCACTATCTTCCAAGAGCCTGGATAACCACCTCGGCCGTTTCCCCTCCCGAGAAATTTTGCTGCCCGGTGACGAGATTCCCGTCGCGAACGGCGAAACTCCGCCAAAGTCCGGCCTGGATGTAGTTCGCGCCTATCTTGTTCATCTCGTCCTCGATCCGCCACGGCATGACGTGCTTGTCGCGTGGAAGAAGATTCATCCCCCAGACGGCATTATCCGCGAAGTCCTCTTCGACATTGGCGAAACCCGTCACCGTCTTGCCTTTCACCAGATATTCGCCGTTGCCGAGCTTTGCGTATCTGAGGATTGCGACGCCATGGCACAGCGCCGCTGCAATCTTCCCCGCCTCGTAAAATTCAACGAACTTGTTTTGCAGACCGATAGCCTTGTCATAGGTAAACATCGGCGCTTGACCGCCCGCAACGACGATCGCGTCGAATTTCCGGACGTCGATGTCTGAGGCCGCCCTCGTGTTCTCTACCAAAGCCGCCAGACCTGGCGTTGCGATGAAGCCCATGCTAATAAGGTCGCTGGAACTGTATCCGCTGGAATCCCGGGGATCGCTCATGCCATCGCCTTCGCATTTGCCCCCGGTCACACTGAATATCTCCACCTCGTACCCTTCCTCAGTAAACTGGAAATAAGGATGCGTCAATTCGCTCCACCAAAAGCCCACGGGCCATCCCGTCGTTGTAGCGACGGCCGAATTCGAAATGACGATCGCAACGCGCTTGCGCCGCGCTGGCTGCACAATGTTCGGATCTCTCAAGCTCATTGATCTTCTCCTCTTAAAAGCCGGGTCGTAGGTAGTCTACACAGAACGTCGTGGCAGCTCTACGCACTTTCCGGTGCAGTACTTACCTCGAAGTAAGGTACCCCCTGGTAAACATTAGAGGAGAACAATTCTCTGCCCCGACAAGGGTTTTCAGAAGCTCTGTTTTCATGTTTTCTAACTACAGGAGCGGCTAGAGTGGAGGCTACACGCCCATTGCGCCAGTAGCTACCATGAGGGACGTATGGCGAAACTCATCACCTTCAGAGACCGGGCGCTGCAATCGCGCGATGCGATCGACCTGCTGTCCAACAAGTGGCGGATCACGGTCATGCACATCCTCAGAGATGGACCGTTGCGTACAAGCGAGATTCAGGATGCTATTAGTGAAGTGTCGCCCAAAGTGCTGACCCAGACGTTGCGGGGCATGGAACGTGACGGCCTGATCGACCGCAGGATCTTCACCGTCGTGCCGCCACGCGTTGAGTATGCTCTTACCAGCATGGGCCGCAGTCTCATCAAACCACTTCAGGACCTGTGTCACTGGGCGAAGGCGCATGTCGCCGAGCGCGATCAGGCAAGGAGCAAATTCGATTTGGCCGCCCTGGTGCCCAAATCTACGGGAGGCGGCCGTCGCACATCGAAAACCTTCTGACATAAATGAGCCGATCACTCTGTCCGGCGAGCAACTGGTCCTGCTTATTACCCGGCAATCGAGCCCGTTCGCTGTCCCCCATCCGTGCGGAGGTCCCGTTGAGGAACACCGCGAAAGCCCCACCACGGCAGCGTTTTGGGAGGTCGTGACGCTCGTTACCATTCGAGAAGAAGGTTTCATTGGTAGATCGGAAGCGGCTTACGCGTGAACTTCGCCAGACGCAGGGTCTAAATCCTGGCAACAGGTCGATGTGCGATTGCGTTCAGCGCCATACTCGTCGTGTAACCGGATCCAAGAGTTGTCGCCGTCCGTCATACTTCGCCCTTCCTCATGACGGCCCAGCGGCGTCACGTCGAGGAGGTGGTACATCGGAAGGAACATGTCCAGCCCTACGAAGTAGGTCGAGTAGCTGTGAAGAATCAGATCGTTGTCGCGGAAGAACGCGCTCAACCCCGGCATCTCCCCACGAAGATCGACCGTTTTGTAGTTGTAGAAGGTGTAGCCTTTGTCGGGGTCCAAAGTGACATCGTAATCGTAGTTGAAGTCATTGTTAAAAGACGAAACCCAGGGGAACGTCCACTGCATTCGATTCTTAAAAGTATCGAGTTTGGCAACCGGGGCGCGCGAGACGGCCGCAAACGAAGTGTCTCTGGCCGTAAGATGGACCAGACTTCCCGCGATGTTGTCCATCACGCAAGAGCAGTGCTTGCAGCCTGCGTTCCGATCCGGGTCGAACATGAAGTGATAAACGATCAGCTGAGTTCGCCCTTCGAAAAGATCACCGAGGGTCACAGTGCCTTGCGGCCCATCAAATACATACTCCTTCTCGACCTTAACCATGGGAAGCGTGCGCCGAGCCTCGCTCAGCTCCCTGCGCTGACGGTCGAATTCCTTTTCCTTGATGAGGAATTCTCTGCGCGCCGCCAGCCATTCATCTTGCGAGACGACTTTGGGATGATTGCTCTCCTTCTCGTCTGTCTTGAGTTGTATCTTGTTCTCCTAAAAGACGACGCCGGCCCGCCTGACGAAATTGCACCAGCAGCGATCAGCGCCATATTTGCGGTGCAGAGGACACATAGGATTCCTCTTTTAAATTCGCAATTGCGGGCCTCTCTATAGAGATTTCTCTTGTTGCATCAGCCAATGTTCCACGCACAACAAGAGTTCCCTTGGCATTCAGCGTAACAGTTCGCAGCCCTTAGAAATGGCTTCTCTGGCGGCTTCAGTTCGTGCGTCAACCTGTCACTTATCTAGACGACTATATAACCACCACGCGTCCGGTTGGGCAGACCGCCGGCCAGTCTCGTCACCTACCGCCGAAGGCTGCACCATTGGGGAAGAGCCGGTCCATGCCGTGCGAGCACCCGATCCTTCTGTAGATTTCTCCCGGCAACCGAACCCGTCCACCGTCCCCCATCAGTGCCGAGGTTCCGCCGAGTAACACATACTATTGATCATTTCTGAACTGGTGTGCATAAAGGCTTAGACTCGGTCATGTGAGGATCAGTTCAACGATCAGGGATGTTGCTGACCCTTGCGAAAGGGGCGGATATGGGAAAGCTTGATGCCAAGGTCGCGGTGATAACGGGTGGAACAAGCGGTATGGCGCTGGAGAGTGCCAAGCTGTTTGTCGAAGAAGGCGCCTATGTTTTTATCACCGGTCGGAGACAAGACGCTCTGGACAAGGCGGTCAAGTTAATCGGCCGAAACGTGACCGGCGTACAGGGCGATGCGTCCAATCTCGACGATTTGGACCGCCTGTTCGATACGGTAAAGCGGGAAAAAGGTAGCATCGACGTGCTGTTCGCTAGCGCCGGGATGGGGGGTGAGGCGCAGAAGCTCGGACAGATTACCGAGAAGAACTTCGATGCGCTCTTCGGTCTGAATACGCGCGGAACGCTCTTCACGGTCCAGAAGGCCCTGCCGCTTTTCAACGATGGCGGATCGATCGTCATGACCGGGTCGATCGCCTCGGTCAAAGGTTGGCCTGACTATAGTGCATATGCCGGGAGCAAGGCTGCCTTGCGCGCCTTCGCCCGCGCCTGGCTCAATGAATTGAAGGACAGGAAGATCAGGGTGAACGTGCTGAGCCCGGGGCAGATCGCCACGCCGATTCAGGAGCAGATGTTCGACGCCGAGACCATGCGGAAGTTCGAATCCCTGATCCCGCGCGGAAAGATGGGGCGCCCTGAGGAGATCGCGACAGTGGCGCTATTTCTTGCTTCCGACGACTCCAGCTTTGTGAATGGAGTGGAATTATCGGTCGACGGCGGCACCTCGGCAATCTAAAATCGCCCACCGAAAGAGCGCTTTGATAGGGATCACTACACCACATTCTGATCTGAATCAGTTCGCCGGATCGTGAACTGCAAACCGATTCTTATCCGCACAGAGCCCCTGCGGGCCGTGATGGGAGCAAACAGGGTAAGCAAGTGCATACTGCCTGTTGTGCGGATCAATCGTTCTGCCGGGTTTCCAAAGTGGATCGTAGTTTCCTTAGAACCTCAAGCGTCACCGTCAACTCAGGCTGAGGAATAGAGGATGCGATCTGATTGGCCCATGCCTCTTGCAGTCGTCCCAGCCGCCCGAAGGCTTTCTTGCCTCGCTCGGTAAGACAGACGAGCTTGGCTCGCTGATGATCAGGATTCGGAGCGTATGCGACCATGCCTTCTTTTTCGAGGGCATCCGCCAAGCGTTGGACGTTTTGCCGGGCCAAACCCATTCTTCGCGCGATTTGGGCGACCGACCGCGCTTGTTTGATCGCGCCAAGAACTTGCCACCGAGCGCTTGTCAACGCAAGCGGCTTCGTAAGACGGTCGCCGGCGGCTAAAAATCGACAGTTAAGCCGGAAGACTTCCAATACCAGACCGGTAAAGACTTTTCCGCCGCGTGTGTGTGCCATATCCAGTTAGGGTCCCGTGCACAGATTCGGGACCGAAAGCCGCTTGAACAGATGCGGTGAGACGATAGTGGAAGAAGGATAGTTACCCAACGCTGCCTTGAATTCGGGGTTGTTGAACGCCGCGCGGAAGTGAGCCACAGACTCCCATACGGCGTAGTTCAGGACCACAGTGCTGCCACCAATCGCTTGATGGAGCTGCGTGGAAATGTAACCCGGTTGCCGTTTCATCCACTCTCCGTCTTGAGCCCACGCTTTTAGTAGCGCGGGCAACTCTGCCTCTGCGACGCGAAACAGGTTGACGAGAATCACGGGCGACTCGTCTGTCTCAAGTTGTTTGAAAATCGGCACGTCGGTATCTAAGGGCTGAACTTGCATTGGAAGGACTCCTTTAATTGCTAAAAGGTCTCTAAGGACCGTATGGAACTAGGGTGTCATGATGACATTATAATGTCAAATATCTTGTTGACGCTGGAGAAGCCCAAGCAGAACGGGAAAGGGTCCAGTCAGCGCCTTGGGCAGGTACTCATCAGCACGGACCACGTCGCCATGCCGCGCCGTTGTCTGAATCTCAGGCGGCTGAACATTTACATCAGCTCACTGTCTCCTTGATTCTTGTTGCTTGGATGTATTTGGTGGTCGAACACCAATCAAAGTCCAAGGATGAGAACGTACCGATTCAGCGGTCTTCACTCAGGTTCCACACAATTTGAAAGCGGGCCAGACGCTGATCGACATACGGATCACAAACTTTTAACTGCCCTCGATACTATTCTGCGAAGCGCGGGCCGGGCTTGGCAGAGCAAGCGCAACTGCTGCGAAAGGTGAGCATCGCGAGCAGTTGCCCAGCTATGAGCCTAAGCCTCTTTTAGCAACTCGGTTCGATACTTGGGAGCAAGTTCCTGGGCCTTCTTCATGAATTCGGCTTGCTGTTTCTCGTCCAGCTTCGGCGGGGCGGTCGTTCGGGTAGCGACCGGTATCCCGATTTCCTTGAAGAAAAGCTCCTGTCCCGACGGGGAACAGATGCAAAGCAATCTGACCGGTTTGGACGAGCCGTTGTGGAACTGGTGTGGCGCGTTGGCCGGAATGTTAATCGTGTCGCCCGCCCTCACAATGAATTTCTTGCCCCGGAACGTCGCTTCCATCTCGCCTTCCAGCAGAATGAAGGTCTCCTCGAAATCACGATGGGGGGGCAGGTCCTCCCCCCGGCGCGATGTGCATATCGATTACGCAGAATTTGCCCGCCGTATCCTCTCCACTGACGGTAATCGTGTACGTGTCGCCCACCAAACCAATGTGGGGCAGGCTCTGGTCTTGATCGGGTTTTGCAATCGTAAGACTGCGTTTCAGATTGTCGGGAGGCAGCGCTGCCGGATTCTTATCAAACATATTTGTTCTCCTTTGTTCGGCCGGTCGTTGGCCCATACTTTCGACGGCACGAAGGCTGTCGTGGTTATTGCGTCACGGCGACTGACGGTCATCACTTCATTGTTCTTTCGGCGATTTCAGTAGTCGGTGTAATTGATCTACGACGGCGTCGGGCGCCTGTTCAGGGAGGAAGTGGCCGCAGTCGGGGATCAAGACACTTTTGACGTCGCCTGCCACCAGAGACACCGCCTGACCGACTTTGCCGCCAAGGCCCTTCTCGCCTCCCATTGCAACAACGGGAATTTGAACTTTGCCGCGGGTCAACGGAGCTGTTTGCTCGATAGTCGTGAAGCGGCGCGATACACGCCCATCGCCCCCAATACTCCCTCTGTTCCGGATAAGGTTCGCAGGTATTCATTGACGGACTCGGGCGGGATAGCCCTGTGTTTAACGACTGCCGGCCCTCGACAAAACCAGTTGAGAAACTCCCGTTCTCTGCCTACAATCAGGGCTTCCGGCACACCGGGCGCGAGCGGAAGCACCCACTACCACATACTTCCTTGAGCCATCGCCTCAGGCGTATAGGTGATGATTTTCTCCAGCACCGGTTGGAGCATAACCGGCCCTTCCACGTAAACTAGCCCGGCAATTTCCTCCGGGTGATCGGAAGCCCACAGCAAAGCGGGCGGAGCGCCCATGTCGTGAGCCACGATCGTAAGCGGGCGGCCCGGCTCTAAAATCGAGTTGCTTCACCAGGGAGCGGAACTCTCCCGCAAAGGCCCGACCGTCGTATCCGGAGGTGCCCGCGGGCTTATCGGAATCCCCGTAGCCGCGCATGTCCGGAACAAGCACGGTGTAACCGGAATTAGATAGCAGGGCCATTACCTTATGCCAGGAATAGGCTGTTCCGAGGAAACCGTGCCAGAGGAGCACGGGAGTGCCGGCCGGATCGCCACCGATCCAGTAGTGAAGGCCAATGCCATTGACTGTTGCGGTCTCGCTTTGAAAGGCTGCTATTTCTTTCATCGGTATATCCTGGCTAACTAGCCGCCTGCCTCATAGCTGCCGTGGAAACCAGGAGCTTGGTTCATTGAGGTGAGCATGACACCGGCTTGCTCCAAGCATAACCGAGGGCTGAATCGGAAAGCTGATTCGCGGCGAATCCTCGCGTCATTTCCGCATCATTTTCAAAGCGATGATCTATAACTTTCTCGCATCCAAACATTTTAAAATCAAATTGTAATTCATAAGAATCAGCAGTTTATAAGAACTAGTGGATTTTTGCAACGCTGAAAGCAACCTTGTCACCTGCTCCGAATTAATCTGTAGCCGACCCTAACGCCATCCGTTTGAACAAGATCGGCCGGGAATACAATTCCCCCCGAAAAGGTGCCAGAGGTCTCTGGCACCGATTGGCCCTGAATTGGCCCATTGGAAATAACGCCGCATGAGAATTGGAAGGGGAAGGATGATCACTCGCCGATGGCGGCACGGCTGCGAGAATTGGTGAACTGAACCGATACTCACGCGGACATCAACGCGTCGGTTTACACTTGCTGCTTACCCTTGAACTCGCTTATGAGCGTGGGCAAGCTGACAGAAATACTGTCGTTCTCCGATCCGCAGGAACTGTTTGACAAGTTAGGAGGATTGTTGGAACCATCGGCACCGTAATGCCGGCTTTGCCTTGCGCTCGTTTAGCCTGGCAACATGTCGATGCCATGGTTCACGAGCAAGGGCCAGATCGCTCAGACAGCCCTTGGTGCCGTCGCTCCTGTGCTTGCCGCACTCGCAGCATGGCAACAAATCAAGAACTACCAGCCCTTCTCGGCCAGCTTTCTTTTTTCCTACGTCCTCGCCGGCCTTGTGATGGCGGTCACCATAGTGGCGAACCGCCGCGTCTCGAATCTACTCAAGGCACAAGCTACCGAGATTGGCGCGATGAAGGCAGAGCACGTTGCCCGCGTCGCGTCGCTTGAAGAAAGTCTTGCAGCCCATGCCAAAGCTGGAACCGTTCTCGATCAAATCTGGGCTCTGAAGAACGAAGCTCGGGACATCAAACGGCGTTGGCCCGAATGCGTTTTCGTCAAGGCGCCGCTCGACCGGGTTCGATCGAGCCCCTTCGTCGGACAGCCGGAAACCGGTACGGGCGGGATCGAGCTGGGAAACGCCATTCAATGGCACGACAAGTTCTTCGCCTATGCGAAGGGCAGGGGAGACGGGCCGTACCCCGTCCATGTCGATTTCGACGCCGTCATGGCGATGCTCGACAGGGACGAACGTCGGGCGTTGGGGCTATCTTCGTGATCGGTTCGATGACCTCGGGACAGAACTGCGAAGAGCTGGATTGTCAATACTCGTGCAGATGCCGTAGTGTACAAGCATGCAGCGCATAGAGTTGACGCTAACCTTCGCCGATGAAAACCGAGCAACACGACCGGAAATCTTGCATGTCGATACATCCTACCCTGGAGACCTCGCGGGTGAGCACAGGGTTGCTCACATTCTTTTCACCGAGCTTAAAGTAACCGTTGGTCATCAAGCGGCACCAAAACATAACGCCGTTGCACGCCGATGGCTCGATTTCCCGAATCGACCCGCAGGCTTTGAACAATACTTCGACATTCAGACCTCCCAAGCGCTGTGGTTCGAGCTGGCAAATCTGGTTATGGGCGCGGAAGGCGACCTCATTTTGGCTGCGGCGCTCAAAGCCCTCGAACCCGCTGATGAACCTTCCTTTGATGACAGTGTCGCAATCAATGACCTCTACTATGTTCATGACCGGAAAAAGACCTTGCTCAACCAGTCGGTTCACGGGCTGATTAAAGTCCAGGACCTTGTGAACCGTCTCCTGCACGAAAGCCTCGGTGGCGATCTAGTCGACACGGCCAAGACAGATTGGGAAAGAACCGAGTTAACCCGAGAGAAAGTAGAGAAGGGGCTGAAAGCAAAGCTCGCTGGCGTTGCGATTTCGCAATCCGACTTTGATGCGATCTGCCGTGCCCTATCGATTCCTCGGAGCACGCCGAAAAGTCAGATCGCCAAGACGTACAGAAACACGCTCATGCACCACATTAGGCCTTCTGTCGATTATGCGATGTTCTATTCTGATCTGGTGTCGCGGGCAGGAGAAGAGATCAAGGATGCGAAAGGGAAGGTGACGGGCACGCGCCATGTTGTGAGGGCAAGGCCACCAGTGCAATATTACTTCCACGACTTAGATGCTTCATTTTCTGAATATCTTGATGCTGTTGTCCTTATGTTGCAGAATCTCAGCCAAGGTGACATTCTACGTAGGTAAGCCACTTTCGGTAGGGGGGCAGGCGACATGACAGATTATTCGGACCAGCAAGTGCTTGCGTGGAAGCGAAGGCCATAGTGAACGGTCCCATCGATAATATACAGGCCGACACACCGTTCTCTGCTTGTACCGGCAAGCCCGGCGTCTCGCGAATCTCTGATGATGAGATAAAGGTCATTATCAAGCGTGCCGTGAACACGGTACAAACTGTTTAAACTAACGAGCACCGATCAGGATGGCTACATTCGCAAGTGACGTTGCATAAACCGCGTCAATATAGCCCGTAAAAACAATAGCAGTCAGCGAAGATACGGGATCGCCACTACCTTCGCGGCCGTTCGGAGAGCGCTTGCAGAATAAGTCTCGTATTCTTGGTATTCGAAGCCAGAATCTTCCCCGTACAAACCATCAGCATCAGTCCTACAACAAGCACTACCGTTATTGCCGTGTGTTGGGTGGTGACTGGTTGATCGAAGGCATAGTAGCAGCCGCCGAACGCTACCACGGTTACAGCGATCAGCTTGATTCTGTAAAACCTCTCCGCCTTCTCCGCGCCTGCCAAGGCATCGCGGATAAATCGCTGTTCGTCGGTTGCTTGCGTGCTTGCATCTTCCATATTCATCGTTTTGCTTTCTCCAAAATAGATTTGCGAAGTGTCGCGATTCCGTATGCCAGCCTGGATTTCGCAGTGCCAAGCGGGATGTCCAGAATCGCCGCCGTTTCTTCCAGCGAGAAATGCTGTTGATAGTGAAGCAGGATGACCGCCCTGCTGGCGGGCGAGACTCGTTCTACAAGTTCCAAGAAATCGGATTCGAATTCCGCCAGATCGCTCGGCTCCCGCGCAGGCAAGGCGTCGATGATTTCAGGATCGATCTCAAACTCACGCCAGCGTCCTTCACGCTGTAAATTCGCCAGAGCAACGCGAGTCGTAATCCGCTGTACCCACGCCCGGAATGCCCTCGGTTCCAGCAGGAATCCGATCTGCCTGAAGATCCGCAGAGCAACTTCCTGCATGACATCGTCAACCATCGCCGGACCAACCATTCCGCGAAGGTAAGCTTGCAACGGACGGTGCAAGCGGACCAGCAATTGCTCAAAGGCACTGACATCGCCAGCCTGCGCCCGCAGGACCAGTAGGAGCTCATCGTCCTGATCAGTCATGTGCCATCTACTCATAAAGAGCGGAGACTCCCAAGAAAGGTTCGAAGACCTGGGCAATTAATTTATAAGGTAAGCGATTGAATCTTCCAGATGTGAGCTGATCTGTTCGAGACCAATAGCGCCCGACGGGACCATTGCGGGCCTCTAGTACGCTAAGCCTTTTCGAACCTTGCTAACTACGGGGGCGTTCGCCGTCCTAACATATATACATGCGGCTTGTTAGTTTGCTTATCCTCAGTGCTCTTGCTCTCAGCGCGCAAGATTCCAAGCTTAGCGGACCATCCGACGCCAAGCCCCCGGTGAGCGAGGGGGACATCCGCATCGTGCGACGGGCCCGGGAGATTCTCAATTCACCAGCCAAGTGGAATCGTGCAGACAACCGGGAGTGTCCGGCAACCCAGAGCACCTATAGCCTCTACTGCGCGCTCGAGAAGGCAACCCAAGAAGTCTCCAAAAACTTCGAGCACAGAGGCGCGGCGATGCAGGAGGCACGTTTTGCGATTGACGAAGTCCTGGCCAAAGGCAACCACTATGAACACCGCTTAAAGGATTACAACAACGATCCCAAGACGACGTTTGCCGACGTGCAGAGATTCTTTACGCTCATTGAGGAAAGAATCCAGAAGCGCCTTGCCACGCAATCTCATCCCTAGCTGAGAACCGCTTCGGATGCGTAACTCCGGATTGTCCAGGGACATCGCTTTACCGAGCCTGACGTGCAGCGATCCGCTGAAGAATCTGCGCCAGATTACCGGATTCCACATCAGAGACATCTACTCCGTAGACTTCTCTTATCTTCTCGTTCAAGACATCATTGGTGTCATCGGTGTGAAAATCCCATAGACTGGACTCATCGGATACAAAAGCCCAATCGAGACCGAGTACACGTTGGATAAAGTCGTCGGTTAGCTTCGGATGAGCGCGGACGCGATCCGATGGAGCAAATTCGATTGGCACGTTGGTGCCAGGGCGAGGCATCGTTTTGCTCTCATGCTGCCGAGCGTCCTTCATTCGCCTAAAACTGCCCACGAGTTCCGCCATCGCCTGATCCGGAGTATCGCCACCTCCGGTCATTACCCACCAATTCACAATCCGTGCCAAATAGCGTTTCTGAACGCCTCGTGAAGGGGATCGCTCGGAGGCGCGCTCTAATTTCTGGTCGCGAATAACCACTGGATAGTCGGCCAGTTCCCAGTCACGTTTTGTAAGTGAAAGGCAAAGCTTCCAAGCCGCAAGTAGTTTCTCGTTGACAGACATTTCGTCGGAGTAGCAGATTTAATTCTACAATTCACCGGATTCCGGCATAATCGAGATGTCAGCGTCGCTATGCTCCGATGGTGTTCGGGTTCATCCCGGAATTCCGTTCGGCTTCCGTCCACTTTCTGGCACAAGTTCAGCCGGTGAATACTACTCCCCCAAGAAAGCGCCAGAGGTCTCTGACACCGCCTTGCCCCCTTCCTACTGCCTGCGGTCAAGCGCCGGACGGAAGAGGATTACGTTTTAGTCGGGATTATCGGGATTTTCGATCCTGCCATGCTTTCACGATCTCCGCTATTACGTCTGCAGAAGGTTGTGAGGTATCTACTTCCACGTCGTAGCGACAGAAATCATGGGTGCCCAGATGATAAAGCGCCTCGCCCACCATGCGATCGCCGCGCATCTTTTCTCTTTCTGTGATCAGCTCGACGCTGGCGTGAACGCCAACCCAGAACACATCGAAACCCTTTAGCAAGGTCGCCAGGTCTTCAGCCCACTGTTGTTTTTCGACAACGTGTTCAACCAGAAGTTCAAGCCCGGCGCTCGCGAGCGCGGGGATCGAGCGATGAAAGCCGTCAAAGAATTGCTCCCGGCCGGCAAAAGCGGCGATAGGGTCAATGGGCCTAAATGTAGCGTCAGCAAGTTGATCCGAACAGTAGTAGCAAAAGCCGGGTTCAAGCTTGGAGCGCAGCACATGGGCCAGTGTCGTCTTCCCTGCGCTTGAAGTGCCATTAAGGATGATGATCCGGCCGTCCATATCTCCCCATGCTACTCGCATAGCGAGATTGCACCGACAGATCTTTCCGGCTTGCAGGGTTGGCCAACGGTGCATTTCCACATTGGCAGGGACTGTTCGATTATGGTCTCCTGTCCCCGGTTGACTTTTACGGGCTCCAAGTCAATCACAAATCCCGCGAACCCAGGCTTCGAAGCGTCAAGCCTATAAGACCCAGGCGGTACTGCTCGCAATTCGAATCGTCCCTCGGAATCAGTTTTCGTCCTGACCTTCTTGTGCTCGTTGTGTAAATTCGTCAGCACGATTGCGGTTCCCGCCAGACCGATTTCACTGGTAACGACTGAACCTACAACCCGCGGCCTGCCAGACCTGTCACGCTGGACTATGCTTGGCAGAGCCTCACCGCCTGAACACGGCATCAATCCGAGTTGTAGCGTGATCGGTGAAAGCGCAACGATTTCCCCCGAACGAACCTGAATCCCACGGGCTGAATGATCTCGAAATCCATCACTTGAAATCTCGAGATCGTACGTTCCGGCAATGAGTTGCGTTTGGCAAGTGAAACTGGCCCACTTCGGCGGTTTATTTTGGCCCACCCTAAGTTGTTGATTCTTTGGTGAGGCGGTTTTTGCCTCACCGGGTTTTGTCCTTTATATAAGGAGCAGTCGTCGAAGCGGTGGGAATGTG
>JBBSEX010000004.1:0-361078 GCA_038239345.1 Bryobacterales bacterium | reverse complement strand
GCTTCAGCCTCCGGTTTTCGTCCTCAATGCTCTTCAACCGCTGCGCCACGTTGACTTCCATTCCACCGTACTTCGACTTCCAGGTGTAGATCGTCGCCTCGCTGACGCCGATCTCTCGAGCCAAATCGGGCACCCTCCGCCCCGCCTCGTGCTGCTTCAGTACGCCGATAATCTGTTCTTCTGTGAACCGCCCTCTTTTCATCTTCGGATCTCCTTTTCGTCGCTTCTTCCTTCTGCGCCGATCCTGAAATCCTCAATTTTATCTGGTCCAGATTATCGAGGGCACGTCACGAGCTCTATCGAGATGTAGGCGGTTTTTCTTGACGCGAAGAAGATGTTGACCAATGGAAATCCAAGCACTCTGGCTCCCTGGCTGGATACGCTAAATCTCGCCCCAGGCAAGTCCGTCTTTCACCTTGGTGTCATGGCGGATCTTGTGGGGCCACATGGAAGAGTTTACGGCTGTCGAGGTCTATCCTGTACTTGCAAGTCAAGCCCGCGAGAGTTTGTCTCGTTACCCCAACGTCGAGGTAATTGAAGGGGACGGTGGCATGATCGACGCCGGGGCGCGGGATGCGATTCTGGTCAACGCTGGCGTCACTCACCCCACTGACACATGGCTCGATAGCTTGACGGATGCTGGTGCACTAGTCTTTCCGATAACCGTGGAATTTGGAATGCCAAAGATCGGAAAGGGTCTAGCGGTATGCGTGTCGAACTCTGGCTCCGCGTACTCGGCGCGGTTCCTGCCTACGCCGATCATGATTTACTCGTGCACCAGCGTGCGGGATTCGGAGGTCGCCAGCCTTCTTGGCCAGATGATGATGTCAGGTACGTTCAGTTCCGTACGATCACGGCGGCGGGACGCCCATACCTCCGCAACAACGTGCTGTTTGCACGCGGCGAAGTTTTGCCTTTCGACGTTCCCTGTTGGACAAATAAAACCCGCGTAACAGCGTAGCCTATAGCTTTTGAAGCCTGCCCCCTTACAAGGTTCTCCGCAATACCGTCGCACACACAGGCCCGCCCTTGCCAAGATTACTTATCCACCACCAAATTGTTCTTGACCCCAAAGACGCCGGAGACTCCATTCGCGGTGATGCCCGCGACGTTCTTGTCCATCTCATTGCCGACCGCTCCTTCAAGCGTCACATTTCCATTCTTGACGATGATATGAATTGGTGGCACTGACCGCAGACTGTACTGCTCCAGATTTGGCCTGGAGTAAATCGCCCGATAGACCGCGATGCGAATCCGATCGTCGTTCGGCGATAAGGGAAGCACTTCGATTTGATTGTCGACACTTTCCACGCCTTCTATTTTCGCGACGACGCGCCCGGCGTCGGTTTTCAGAACGGGTTTCGCCACTTGGCCAAACAACGTCACCTTGCCGCCATCGATGCGGTACGCAAGGTTGTCAAACACGCCGTAGTAAGGAAGCATTACCAACTCATGCCGAACTTCCTTCATCATATGGTCCTGCGCTTTGTCGGCCCGCGCCCCAGGGAGCGCCAGTAAACTAATGAGAATTCCACAACCGATGCTGTATTTAGACATCATTCATCCTTTCGCCCAATAGATCCGCCGCGCCGGAATAAGTATCACGCTCAGCGCCGGCTCTCGGGTGGGTTACAATGATGTCACTTTTTTAAATGGAAAACAGCCCGCGCGGATCTAGCTTGGGGGAAAGGGACCGCGCGGACTCACTGTTTACTGCTTATAACAACAGACGCTCTTACGCACCCATCGTTAGTTCTTCTGTGAGAGATTTTTGTCTGCCGTTTCGACATGATAAATGACGGAAGAATTCGACTTTCCAACAATTTTATATTGCGACAACCAAGTACTGAGATCGGGAAACGCGCTAATCGCCAGCCGGGGATTCAAGGGTCCCAAGCCATCCACTATAAACGCCGGGTGGGTGTGAATCAGTTCGGCGCGATTGTTCGCGGCGAGCAGCGGCGCAACCGGTTCCGCGCTATTCAGATGCCGGTCGGCGAGTACGCCAGTCAGAGGCTGGGAATCTAGAAAGCGAGTTCCCGCGTGCATTCGCGTCAAGGCAAAAATGTCGGGACGATAGCCCCAAACCAATAACGTATCTTCTTGTTTGGAGCGGGTTTGCACAAGACTAGCGGCCTGTTTGCTGTCCTCGCTCAGAGCTAGATCCGCCCACTGATGTTCACGATTGAACGCTATATCCGCCGCCAACACCGCATATCGCGGCCCAAATCGGATCAGCGGAATTAATAGCAGCGCGAACACGGCAAATCGCCTCTTGCCCAAAAGCGTTAATCCTCGCGAAGCCACCAGGCACATTACTGGAATCAGCTGGAAATAATAGCGCGGGAAGAATCGCCAACCAGCCGCGACGCCGGCCAGGGAAATTAAGGTCCAGAGCGCCATTCGCCTGGACTCCGAACTACGATCCCTCGTCCAGTACCAGGCGGCTCCGGCCACCAAGGCGGCTTGAAACCCCATCCAGTTCAGAGTCCGCGATAAGCCACCAACGAATCGGTTTTCAAGGAATGTGTTCGCCGAATATAAAAAACCCCATTCCCAAACTTCGCGATAATAGGCCATCAATGATTCGTTGATTCCCATCCACGCACAAGCCAGCGCATTTGGAATTGCGAACCCCGCAAGCAGCCAACCTGCGGATCGCCACTGCCAGAGTAAGCAGGCCGCCACGATAAACATGGCCTTCCCGTTTACCAGTAGCGCCACGCCCGCGGCAACTCCCGACCACAGCGGTTTGCCTCGCCACGCCAAATAAACGGCCAGGATGTGCGGCGCCACCATTAACAGGTCCGGCGCCAGCGCCATCACTGCCGAAGGAATTCCAAATGTCAGAAAGAATCCGAGTAGCCAGGCCGACAGCAGCGCTTCCCGCTCTCCCCACAAGTCGTGTGCGAAGCGGAATAGTAGCAGGCAGCAGCCAAAGATGAAGAGAGCGCCGGCGATTCGCAGCGGTACTCCAATCTGCGCGCCCCACAGTAGATATAGCGACGGGAATAGCGGCGGCTTATCGAACCACACATCGCGATACAGTGTCTTTCCAGCCAGCAATTGGATGGCGGCGGCGGTAGGATAGCCCTCTTCCACCCATACAATTCGCAGATGGCAAAGTCGCGTAAGCAACAGCATCAGGAACAGACTCGCCAGCGCGGGCACCTTCTTATTCACCGGTCCTATCAGAATACAGAGTCGTCTTGCCGCATGTTACGGTTTGAACGTGGAATTCATTGCCGGGCCTAGCGATTTGGGCAAGCGTCTCGACCATTACTTGCAGGAGAACCTTCCGCGGTTTAGCCGGTCGCGCTTGCAAGCTTGGATCAAAGCTGGCAGGGTTCACGTTAATGGCGATTCGATGAAGTCGTCTTACACGTTGCGTGGAACTGAGCGGATCGCCGTCGATCCCGCCGAGTTGGCGCCGCTCAAAGCGGTGGCCGAAGATCTGCCTGTCGACGTGCTCTATGAAGACGACGACGTCATCGTGGTGAACAAACAATCCGGTGTCGTGGTTCACGCCGGCGCCGGTAATCATGAGGGGACGCTTGTTAATCGGTTGGTTCACCGCTTCGGAAAACTGTCGGAACTTGGCGGGGATTTGCGGCCCGGCATCGTTCACCGGTTGGACCGCTACACCAGCGGAGTCCTGCTGGTTGCCAGAACAGACGCCGCGCATCGGGCTCTGGCGGAGCAGTTCGCCAGCCGCGAAGTGGAAAAAATCTACCTCACGATTGTTCACGGCCGCACTGCTCTCGCCACGGGGATCATCCGGACGCCGATTTCTCGCCACCCGATCCACCGCACGCGCATGACGACAACGCAGAGCCAGGGGCGCAGCGCGGTCACGCAATATGAAGTGATCCAGCGCTTCCCGCATTTCACTTATCTTCGCGTCAAGATTGGAACCGGCCGCACGCACCAGATCCGGGTTCACCTATCCAGCATCGGATATCCCGTTGTGGGCGATCGCCTCTACGGAGCACCCGCGCGAATTGAAAGCGTCCTGATGCCCGATCATTATTTGCTGCATGCGCATCGCATCGGGTTCAACAGCCCGTCCACCGGAAAGCGAATCGACGTGGAAGCGCCCATCCCGCCTGAACTTGAGTCCTGGATCGCGGGACTCATATAATCGAGTTACCCGAAATGAAATATCTGCTTGTCTCCATACTCAGCCTGCTGCCAATGTTCGCAGCCCAGAAGGCTACCGACGACGGAGAAGTCTCCATCCGCCTGGATGTCACACGCGTCAATCTGCTATATACGGTGTCCGATAAAAAGGGACGCTTCGTTACGGATCTGAATAAAGACGATTTTCAGATTGTCGAAAATAAGAAGCCGCAGCAGATTCTGGAGTTCACCGCGGAAACGAATCTTCCGCTGCGCCTGGCTATTCTGATCGATACCAGCAACAGCATCCGTGAGCGATTCCGTTTTCAGCAGGAAGCCGCCACGCGCTTCATTCAATCCGTCGTTCGGCCGAAGCAGGACAAGGCCACCGTGGTTAGCTTTGATACGGCTGCGGAGTTGGTTATCGACCTTACCGATAACGTCGACGACTTGGCGAAGGCTGTCATGGGATTGCGTCCCGGCGGGGGCACCGCCATGTATGACGCGATCTTTTTTGCCTGCCGCGACAAGCTGATGCTCGATCAGCCGCGATACAAGTTTCGCCGGGCGATGGTGGTGCTAAGCGACGGCGATGACAATCAGAGCCGGTACACGCGAGAACAGGCCCTGGAGATGGCGCAGAAAGCCGACGTCGTCATTTACAGCATTTCCACCAATATCTCTCGACAGCCCACCGAGGGCGACAGGATCATGAAATATTTCGCCAAGGAAACCGGTGGACTTTCGTTCTTTCCATTCAAGGCCGAGGATCTTTCACAGTCTTTCGAGAACATCGCCAATGAATTGCGTCATCAGTACAACGTGCTCTACCGGCCAGAGCCGCTAAAGACCGACGGACTTTATCATCCGGTGGATATTTCCGTGAAGGGCCGGAAGGATCTGGTGGTGCGAGCCCGGCGCGGCTACTACGCACCGCACCTGTAAGCGCTTACTCTTCGCGCAAAATCTCCAGCGGTTTTTGGCTGAGGATCCGGAAGCTGGCCGCCCAACCCGACCCGTTCGCCAGCAGGGCCGTCAGCGCAATACAGATCAGGTTGGGGAGCCAGTCGAAGTGAAATTCGGCATCCAGCAGCCGCTTCAGAATCAAACTGGAGAACACCGTCGCCAAAATACTTCCCATCAATCCGGCAACCAGTCCCAGAGTGAGAAATTCAACGGAGAAGATGCGAGCCACTCGCGAACGCGTGGCGCCGAGTGTTTTCAGAATCACCACCTCGCGTAGCCGCCGCAAGCGCGTTCCCGCGACGCTTGACGCCAGAATGATGGCTCCAGCGAGAATAGCGAAGGCCGATAGGAAGCGAATCACCAGCGAGATTTGATCTACTACTTCCTGCACGATCTCCAGGGCATCGGCGATGTTCACCACGGTCACCGTCGGATAACGTTCGTAGGCGATCTTCTGCAGGCCCGGCACCAGCGCCGGCTTCACGCGCAGCCCGCCATAATACATCGTGGGCAGATGCGCCAGCGGTTCGGGGTTGAAGATAAATTCATTGCTGGCGCTTACGCGGATCGCTTCCGTACGATGAACCGCGCGGACGGTAGCCTTGATCTGCCGCCCTGAGGCGATCATCTCGATATGCGAACCAGGCTTCACGTTCAGGATCTTCGCCGCCTCTTCCGCTATCGAGACCACTGGCTCGCTGGTTTCCTTCGGCCACCAGGCACCCTGCAGAATTGTCGTCTGCGGAGGAACCACCGCATCCCACATCACGGATCGTGTCTGCAGGAAACGCCGTCCCCAGCCTTGCAGGTTGAGTTTCTCCACCGGGACGCCCTCCACCGCGACAAGCTTAGCCGCCACCGATGGAATGATCTCCGGTTGCCCCTCCACTCCCGGTTGTTTCGTCAGCAGATCGAAGACACCCTGCCGCTGTGCTTCGGTAATGTCCAGCAGAAAGACATTCGGCATCCCTGGTGGCGCGCTGCGGACAATCTGTTTCAGAAGATTTTCCTGAACCAGATAAACGGTCAGCGTGAACATCACCCCAACGCCAAGCGCGATTAAAACCGCTTGGGCCTGATTGCCCTGTCTGTATAAATTCGCCATACCGTGACGCAGAGACATGGGTAGACGCCAGGGAGAATTTCGCAAGAACGTGCGAATCCCCCGCAGCAGCAGCCAGGCGACGATTCCCAACGCAACCAGGCTCGCCACCAGGCCCCCCACGAAGTACGACCCCAACTTCGCCGATTCGCTGAGCCAAGCCGCGATTCCGCCGATACCCAGCAGGATCAACCCACCCGCCGCCAGCCCCAAGCGCGACTCGCGCAGACGTTCGCGCCAAGGCGGCCGGGATTCCAGCATGTTCCGCCGCAAGATCAGGCTGGGCCGGATTCGACGAATGGAAAGCAGCGGCGGCAATGTGAACAAAAGCGTCGTCAAGACGCCCACCCCAATGCCTTGCGATGCGGCGCTCCAACTCCATAACGGACCAGGCTTCATGGAGAAATACTTGGCAATCAACACGGGGAACAATTGTTGTACGCCACTTCCCACCACCACGCCAAGCGCACCGCCGGCGATCCCCAACAATAGCGTCTGCAGCAGGTAAATCCGCAAAATCTGATTGGATCGCCCACCGAGCGATTTCATTACGGCGATGTTGTCCATCTTCTGTTGCAAGTGGGAATGCATCGCCATTCCGACGCCCAGCGCCCCCACAATCAAGGCGATCAAGCTGACTAAACTCAAGAACATCGTCGAGCGTTCCAATCCTTTGGTGATGATGGGATGCGTCTCGCGAAAGTCGATCACCAGCCCTTCTGGAAAAGCTTTCTTCAGAGTCTGGCGGACCTGTTCCACCGGCGGCGCATTTGGCGCCAGCTTGAATAGAAAGCGTTGCGCGGCGCGGCTGCCAGGACGCATCAAACCTGTTTTCTCCAGCGCTTCCCGGGACATCATCAGCCGTAGCCCCAGATTCAGACTGCCGGACATGCGGTCGGGCTCCTTCAGCACCACGGCGGCGATGCGGAAGTCCTGGCCACCCACCTTGATGGAATCGCCTGGCGACAATTTGAGACGCAACATCAAATCGTCTGAGACCGCTACCGTGTCCGCCGTCAAGGCAGCGCGCAGAGGCTCATCGGGTTGCAGTTGAACCTTTCCGTAGTAGGGATATTTTTCAGGATCCACCGCTTTGATCGACACCAGCAGCGGATCGGCGACATGGCTCGAAGCCGCCATGGAGAATGTCTCGGTAAGCCATGTTCGATCGACGCCCTGCGAACGCAATTTTTCCAGCAGAAGAATCTGGTCCGGCGTGGGCATCGTGAAGATGCGCGTGGACAAGTCGCCTGCCATTAGCGTCCGCGCCTCGCGCAGCAGCATCGTGCGAAAGGACTGGCTGAATCCTCGTACGCCATCCACCGCACCGACGCCGGCCGCAACCGCCAGAATGACAAAACCAAACTTAACCGAAGAGGCCCGTGTTTCACGCCAGGCGATTTTTGCCGCCGTCTTCCACGAAAAACCCTTCATTGTTTCGCCATCCGCGCTTCCTGCGGCAGATCGCTCAGAATCAACCCATCCTGCAAAGTAATGATGCGGTCGGCATACCCCGCCAGTTGCGCATCGTGCGTCACCAGCACCAGCGTCGTCCCTTCCCGCTGGTTCAGGGCGATCAGCAACTCCAGAACATGACGTCCGTTTTGCGTGTCAAGATTTCCAGTCGGCTCGTCAGCCATCAGAATCGGCGGACGCACCATAAATGCCCGCGCCAAGGCTACCCGCTGCTGTTCGCCGCCCGATAGCTGCACCGGATAATGATCCCGCCGGTCAGCCAATCCAACATTGTCCAGCAGTTCTTTGGCGCGCTTCTCGCCTTCATTGCCGCCGCCTCCCGCCAACTCGTATGGAAGCAGAACGTTTTCCTCGGCGGTCAAGGTTGGGATCAATTGATAGGACTGAAAAACGAATCCGATTTTGCGCCCCCGGAGGACCGCGAGCTTGTCCTCTTCCAGTCCCGTGATATCTTCGCCGTCAAGCACGATCCCGCCCGATGTCACCGAATCGAGTCCAGCGAGCAGCCCTAATAGAGTGCTCTTGCCGCTTCCCGATTGGCCCATGATGGCCACGAATTGCCCCTTGGGCACATCGAAAGTGACGCCCCGTAGAATCTCCACCTTGTGTGTCCCGGTGGCAATGGTCTTGGTCAGACCGGAAACTTCAATGATCTTTTGCGACGAGTCCTGACGTGACGTGTTTGGCTGCAATGTCGACATGCCCCTCTACCGATTATTATCATGACTGTAGATGCTCTTTTTTTATTTGCTCGCCGCGTGCCTGTTTTTAGCCGGTTGTAGCAGGGAACCGAAGGCTCCCGACGCCGCTGTTACCGCTGTTACGGATGCTGTCCCGCCCAAGCCCGCGGGATCGTTCAATCCTGGCGCCGGACCGACGCTCGCGCCCGTCGATGCTAACGATCGCCGCCCCATTCTAGTCGCGTTCGGCGATAGCCTCACCGCCGGCTTTGGTGTCGAAGCGGGTCTCAGTTATCCCGATTACCTGCAGAAGTCCCTGGGAGACAAGATGAGGGTCGTCAATGCCGGCATCAGCGGCGAAACGACAACCGGCGCGCTCTCCCGAGTGGACACGATTATCGCGCTTAAGCCGAAGATCGTGATCGTGGAGTTCGGAGGCAACGATGGTCTGCGCGGACTTCCAATTTCCACTACGCGGGCCAATCTGGAAAAGATCGTGACCGAATTGAAGGCCGCCGGACCACGGCTGGTGCTTGCCGGCATGACGCTTCCGCCCAATTATGGTCCGGTCTACATCCACGATTTCGAACAGATCTACGTGCAGCTTGCCGCCAAGTATAAACTGGCTCTAATTCCGTTCTTATTGAAAGACGTGTTCACGCCCGATATGAAGATGATCCAGGCCGATGGAATCCATCCCACGGCGGCGGGCAATAGAAAAGTAGCGGCAACCGTGCTGCGGACTATCGAACCCTTGCTAAAGTTTTAAGCCCGCGCTCCATACTGCAGTTCGTAGTACGCCTGATACTCTCCGGATCGTACACGGTCCACCCACGAACGATTGTCGCGATACCACCGGACGGTTAGAGCGAGGCCTTCGTCGAAATCCATCAGCGGATCGCAGCCGGTTTCACGCAGCAGCTTTTCCGACGACAGCGCATAACGGCGATCATGACCCGGACGGTCCGTCACGGTTTTCATGAGGCTTTCGGGCTGTCCGGTGGCGGCGAGAATTTTTCTCACCACATCGAGATTCGGCAGACTACAATTGCCGCCGATGTTATATACCTGGCCCTCGCGGCCTTTATCGAGCACCGCTTGAATGGCCCGGCAATGGTCGTCTACATAGAGCCAATCGCGAACCTGCATGCCGTCGCCGTAGATGGGCAATGATTTGCCCTCCAGCGCATTCGATATCATCAGCGGAATCAGCTTCTCGGGAAATTGGAAGGGGCCGTAATTATTGGACGCTCGAGTAACAACCACAGGCAGTTTGTAGGTGGTGAAGTAAGAAAGCGCCAGCAAATCGGATCCCGCTTTGGATGCCGAGTAGGGACTGCTCGCTCGCAAAGGATAATCTTCATCGGCATCGTGCGGCTCATCGATACTGCCGTATACTTCATCGGTTGATACATGCAGGAAGCGTTTGATCTTGTGGGTTCGAGCCGCATCCAGCAGCGTCAGCGTCCCCCGAAGATTGGTTTCGAAAACCGGGAACGGCGAGAGAATGCTGCGGTCTACATGAGATTCGGCGGCGAAGTGCACAATCGCATCCGGCTTCTCTTCGGCTAATAGTTCATTCACCAGTTTGCCGTCGCAAATGTCGCCGCGGACGAATCGATAACGCGGATCGTTGCTGACGCTGGTCAGATTGTCGAGGTTGCCGGCGTAAGTCAGCTTATCTAGATTGACCAATTGAATGCCCGAATTCTCGCGAAGCGTTTGCCGTATAAAAGCTGAGCCGATGAACCCGGCGCCTCCGGTGACAAGAAGTTTCATAAGATTTCCTGTGATGCTTCGTCCGGGCGTATTATCACGACATTGGATTCGGCCGCCGTGTAAGCCTCGGAAGCCTCTTCGATTGTGCCGGACTTCATCACCACGCCCTGCTCAATCCAAACACCCCGTGAACATAACATTTTGAGCACCTCGGGATTATGGGCGACACAAACGAAGATGCTGCCATTCTTGCGGAGTTCAAGAATTCGCTCGAACGACTTCTGTTGGAAGGCGGCGTCACCGACAGCCAGCACCTCATCGATTAACAAAATCGAGGGATCGAGATGCACGGCGACGGAAAAACCAAGGCGAACAACCATACCGGAAGAGTAGGTGCGCAAGGGCTGGTCGATGAATGAACCCAAACCGGAGAATTCCACGATCTCGTCGAATTTTTCGTTAATCGTGATCTTGGAAAAGCCAAGCAGCGCGGCATTGATTCGAAGGTTCTCGCCACCGGTCATATCCGGGTGGAAACCCGCGCCCAGATCCAGCAAGGCGCTGACATTTCCGTCCACGATTACGCGGCCGCCATCGGGTTTTAACAGCCCCGCGATGAGGTTGAGAATTGTACTCTTTCCGGCGCCATTCCGGCCGATAAATGCGACGCTTTCGCCGTGTTTAATTTCAAACGATACATCTTTTAAGGCAACCAGGCGCTCGACACGATTTCCATTCGTTAGGTCTTTGAGGAAAGATCGGAACAGCATCTGGCGGCCATTTCGCAGAAAGGTTTTCGATACGTTTTCGAAGATAATGGATGCCATACGCTACAGGTAATCGGCGAAGCGGGACTTCATCTTATGGAAGGTTAAAAAACCGATAATCGAGAAAGCGGTGGCGGAAACCAAGGACATCATCATGGCCTGCGAAGACGGCGATTGATGAAGCATGATGATGTTGCGTAAACTAACTGTCGCCGAGGCTACCGGATTTGTAAGGTAGATCCAGCGCAGAGCTGGCGGAACCATATCGATGGGATAAAAAATCGGAGTTAGCCAGAACATAATCAAGAGAGCCGATTCCACGATGTAACGAGTGTCGCGGAAATAAACATCGAAGCTGGTGAAGAACATCGCCAGCCCGCAAACACTGAACGTCAAGATCACAAGAATTACCGGCACCCACAGCCAATACAGCGAGACGCCCAGTCCCATGGCGACGGCGATGGTAAGCAGCAGGGTTGCCTGGATACCCAAGTGGACGCAGTTCGCAAGGACGGCCGCAAGCGGAATGATCTCATTGGGTATCGGCATGCGCTTAATTAAAGCGGCATTCGCCACGATCGATGCCGTGCCGGATTGCCAGGCGGCCGAAAAGAAGTTAAACGGTACCAGCGCGCAGAGCACGAACGCGGGAAAACCTTTCACTGAGGGATTAGGAAAAATTCTGGTAAAGACGAATGTTAAAACAGCCGTCATGATCAGCGGATTCGCAACCGACCAAAGCACACCGAGAGACATATTGCGATAACGGATTTTGAAATCCCTCGTCACCAGAGTGCTGGTCATGTACTGGATCTTTTCGAAATTCAAACCTGTCGACTCCTGCGTGTTTCTACCTTCTTAGTCTCGGGCGGAACTTCGTTTACCGGCGCACCTGGAAGTTACCACGATTTTGGAAAGTCCCCGTTACCGGCAGCCGATCCCGGTGGAATCTTTGTAAAGAAGCGCGGACCGGAGTTCCCACTGTCGAACGGAACTCCCGCCCCGAAATGCCGTGACTAGAATAGCAAACGATGGGTGTAACTGGCGATGGCAGCGCGAGATTTACTTGACAGAGATCGCCCTTCAGAGTAAACTTAACAGCGTTAAGCAAAGATGTGGTGTTTAGTCAATGTGCGCGGTAAACCGTCAGCACAACCGAAAAGAGACTGTATCCTATGACAAAGATGTTGAGTGTACTGCTGCTTGCCGCGATTGGTGCTTTCGCTGATGGCAAGGGCGAACTGGTTATCAAAGTAACGAATCTTCGCAGCGAAAAAGGTACTGTGCTGATCTCTGTTTATCAGGACAAAGGCGGCTTCCTGCGCGATGCTAAACATGGCTTGCGATCTGTCAGCGCGCCGATCAGCGGTGGAAGCGCCACTGCCGTATTCGGCAACCTAGCCTCAGGAACCTATGCCATTGCGGCGATCCACGATGAAAACCGCAACGGCAAGCTCGACGCGGCAAAAGAAGGGTTCGGCACATCCGGATCGAACAGCGGAACTTCCTTTGACGACGCGAAAGTCCAGATAAACGGATCCGCTCAAGTAATTGAAATCCCTCTTCATTATTAACTCTGGCCTTGTCGCCCAGATCCCTTCCAGAAGGCAAGGCAAATTCGACCGCACGCCTTCTGGTCCCGTCCGCCGGCCCGCTCGATCTCCAGTTTCCGAAATACAATTTCCTTCAAAACCCTCGCTTTCGTGCCGATAAGTCAAATTGACGGGACGATCTCGAAACGGCAATCGGTTTTCCGTTCGAGCCACGGTCGCGAGGAGTGCGGAAGTTGTCGATCTTATCTATCATCAGTAACAAAACGAAAAGCGATCGAAGCGGGACTCCGCTCCGGGCGCTACTCTTGCTGATTGAAGGGCTGGCACTCAATGCGATCGACATCGACGCCGCTTCCCGGCGAGAATTTCAATCCGCGCTGCGGGGGCTCGGTTCAAATTTGGAATTGGCCGCCGATCCCGAACAATGGCTGCTAACGACAAGCCAGGTTATCCAGACTCTCCAGTTGTTCGCAAAGAAGACCGAAGAATATGCGTCTGAACAACGGCGCGAGCTGCAGCGGATGGTGGACTGTCTGGCGACAACGTTGGTGCAAGTTAGTAAAAGTTCCGGCCAAACCGCGCAAGGTCTTCGAGCCATCGAACAGCGACTGATGGCGGTGACACTGCTCGACGATATCCGCGAGATTCGCGCGGAACTGAAGCTTACGGTTTCCATGATTCAGGAAGAATCAACGCGTCATGAGCGGGAGAATGAGGTTTATCGGGAGGAAGCTGGCCATGCCCGGTTAAGGCAGATATCTATGGCCGACGGCACCGGGCAACTGGATCAGGCAACGGGACTTCCTTCGGCGCGGGAGGCGGAAACGGCGATAGATTCGCTCGGCGGGAGCGCCGGCATTTACCCGGCTGTCTTCTTTTTGGAACGGTTAGACCTGATCAATAGCCGCTACGGCTTCAAAGTTGGCGATCAGATGCTAATCCGCTTCAGCCAGCATCTTGCGAAGTATATGAAGCCAGGCGACCGGCTCTTTCGCTGGCGCGGTCCTTCGTTTGTTGCGCTATTGTCCCGCGACACATCCCTCGATACCGTGCGTTCCGAGTTGAAGCGATTTTCCAGCAACAAAATCGAGCACATGTTCGATGTCGACAACCGCAAGGTTCTGATGAGGATTTCATCCGACTGCGCGCTGATTTCGGTGGCAGCCGACGATCAAAAGGGCGAAGTCGTGCGGCGCATTGAATCGTTTATCGCCGCGCAAACCGCGCGAAGTCCCGCCGCGATGGAGAGATCGCGCTGAAGTGTTGGCGCGCGAATGGGCAACTCCCACTGGTGCCCGCGAGAGCGCGACATCTTTAATAATCATTCGCTAAAAAGCCAGTTTTTTCTCTTGCGCGTGGATCGCAAAATAGTGAATACTACCTGCCTGTATATGAATCCACAAATGCCCCAGCAGCAACTTCCGCCGATCGACCCCGATAAAGTAATGGGCCGCTACAAGGACGGTTATCGCGTCGCCAGCATCATCACCGGCCTGGGAGGATTCTGTAAAGTCCTCGGTATAATCTTCGCCGTGATTGTCGGCGGCGGATTTCTGGTGGCGCAAGGGGAACGAGCGATGCGCGGTGGTCTGCTTGGCGGCGGTTACGGCTATAGGTCGCACTCCTTCGATGTCGTGGTGCTGCTTTTTATCTGTATCGTTGGTGCTGGAATCGTCTGGCTGACGTTTTACCTCGCCGGTGTAATGATCTCCGCCCAGGGCCAGATTCTCAAAGCCAATCTGGATACCGCCGTGAACACCTCGCCCTTTCTGGATTATCAACGCCGGGCAATTGTCATGAAGCTGATCTGATCACCTCCCGGCGATTGCCATCGTAAGCTGGCGATGGATAAAACCGTTGGCGGGTAAGCGCGTATCCCATTGCCGCCAGATGTCCAGACGATTTGCCGCGAGTGTTTTAGCGCCATCCGGATCGCCTTCACGCCGCAGCAAAGCCGCCTGCGCTTCGTAAAGCCGGGACAGGCGCATTGCATGCCGTAAATCGGTTCGGACATCGGGCTTCGACGCCAGAATCTTACTTGCCAGATCCTGGTAGACATCTAATGCCTTGCGCGGCTCACCGGTCTCGGCATAATAGTCGGCTAAGGCAGTCAACGCCTGATCCGCCTCACTGCCCGGCACGATGCGATCGGTTGGATAGTTCTTGGTCTCGCTCAACAGCCGGAATGCATGATCGATTCGCTTTTTAGAATCGGTACTGCGATGCAAGCCGCGCAATGCGTAGGAGGAACCCGCCAGCAGGGTCACCTCTTCGCGGCGGGCTTTCACGTTGTTCTCGATTTCGCGCAGACGAAGCAGACCTTGATCGTATACAGCTAGTGCCCGCCGTGGATCGGTCTGCGTCAAGACGCCGCCCAGTATTCTGCCCGCGGAGGCAACCAATATGCGGCTCGACGCGTCCATAGGATCCTTGCGCGCCCATTCTTCATTCGAATCGAACGCTCGCTGTAGAGGCGAAACCGCTTCCGCCGCGCGATCCAGATTGATTCCATCCAAAGCGCCGAAGATCTCCCCTTCATGTGTCAGAACGGAGAACAGGGAACTCCGCCGCGCCAGTTCGGTGCGGGGAGCCACACTGTTCAGATTGGCCATTGCCTCCCTGGTGGCCGCGAGCGCTCCATCCAAATCCCCCGAAAGCCGTAAAGTATCGGCGACCATGCTCAATGTCACATCAAGCCGTTGTCTATCCGCAGGCAACCGTCTTGTGATTTCCAGCGAGCGGCGTGCGTAACGCAAGGCATCGTCCAGAAGATGCATGTTTTTATGAGCGAGAGCGATATTGTAAACAAAGAGCGTGCTCGCTTCCAGTTCCTCGAGCGACGGATTCGGCAATCCGAGCAGGGTATCGATTCTGGCAACCGTTTTGCGCGCTAGCGTCCGGGCCTGTTCGTCGCGGTGATCGGTCTCGGCCAGGATCATCCGGTCATGGCTCACGCGCGCCGAAGTCATCAGCGCTTTCCTGTTTAAGGGATTCGCGGCAAGAATGGGATCCACCAGCGATTCGGCCTTGCGTAAACTTTGTTCGGCCTGCGCATACTGGCCAAGATTCGCCCCGGTCGGGACGCCCTGCGACCGAGCCAGCAAGGAATACGCCTCGCCGACATCCAACGCAAGGTCTTGATCCAGGCGAGCCTCTGTTCCCAGCGCTTCCAGATATTCCTTTGAGATCGCCACAATTTCATTCCGGGCTGCCGTCCCGCCCGGTAGAACGCCGATCATTTTATCCAGCGCCAGGATCTTGTTCGCCAGTTGTCTGACCTGCTGGAACCGGCGCTGGGCAATGGTGCGCTGATGGTTCGCTGTATACACTCCAATCGACAAACCAACGATCGCGATCGCCGCCGCCGCCACCGTCACCCGATAACGCCGCAGAAATTTGCGCGTGCGGTACCAGGTATCGCCGGACCGCGCTTCCACTGGACGCGAATCCAGGAATGCCGCAATGTCCCCCGCGAATGCATCGACGGAAGCATACCGCGCCTCCGGTTCGTTGCGCAGCGCCTTGCGCAGAACATAATCGATATCGCTGGGAAGGTGGGGGTTCAAACTGCTGGGCGACGTAATCTGCTGAATACCGGCAATTACTTGCATCGATCGGGATTGGCCGGTATCGGACTCATGGGGAGACCGTCCCGTAAGCATCTTGTAGAGAACCGCGCCCAACGAATAAACATCGGTGGACGTGGTTTGGTGGTCGCCGCGCAATTGCTCCGGGCTGGCATAGTTTGGAGTCAACAGCCGTTCCAGCGTTTGCGTCGGCTCGGCGGTATCGTCCACTAGTTTTGCGATACCGAAATCGAGCAGCTTTGGTTGCCCGGCTGCGTCCACCAGAATATTAGAAGGTTTCAAATCGCGATGAATAATCAAATTGCGGTGGGCGTTCGATACCGCATCGCATACCAGCAAGAAGAGCGCCAGCCGCTCACGCAATTCGATTGTCTCGGCGAAGACGTCGATCGGCACACCATCGACATACTCCATCACCAGATACGGCATCCCATGGTCGGTATGGCCCGCATCGATAACGCGAGCGATTGCGGGATGGTTGAGGGAGGCCAGTAGCTGGCGTTCTTTGAGGAAACGATCTTCCCAGCCCGGCCTGCGGTTCCCCGCATGAAGCAGCTTCACGGCTACTCGCTGCTGAATTTCTCCATCGGTCCGCTCACCCAGATAGACTGAGCCCATGCCACCAGTTCCCAGCAAGCGCATCAGCCGATACGGGCCGCAGGAAGCTGGTTCGCCGTTGTCGTCCACATCCAGCACGTCGGCGGCGGTCTCGGCCACGCAGTCCGCCAGTGAATCGGCATCTTTGTGGTCGAAGCTGAGTAACGACTCTACTTCCAAGCGCACCTCCGGCGCTATCCGGCGTTCGGCAAAAACTTGCTCGCGCTCGGCGTTACTACGATCCACCAGCTCAATGAAAAGGGCGCGGACTTGATGGTTCAAGGAATCTTCATCCTAAAAAGATTGTGCCAGTTCTCTTGAGAAGGGCGGCCCCTCTCTCGTTAGCGCCAGAAGAATGACAATTCTGGCTCTCATCGGGTGCCTCTTATCAGGGAAAGCGACGTACGCGGAGAAATTCGCAAAAGAAACGCTGGAACTCTTCGCCGCACTATAATACAAGCCTGGACCAGTTGATGCAGTCTGCCTTAAACGAATTGACGCCTTCCCTATATGACGAACTGCGCCGTATTGCCGGTAGGCATCTGCGCGCGGAACGGTCTGAACATACCTTGCAAGCCACCGCTCTGGTGCATGAGGTTTACCTCAAGCTATGCGCGGGGGAGGATCGCGGTTATGCGGACCGGACTCATTTCCTGGCCGTCGCTTCCCGGGCGATGCGCCAGGTATTGGTGGATTACGCCAGAGCTCGCGGTCGAAAGAAACGCGATGGAGCCAACCTCGAACTAGCGGAGAATGTCGGGCTTGAACCAGTGCAATTGCTGGAACTCGACCGCGCTCTGGATGCTCTGACGATGGAAGACAGCGCTCTGGCGAAAATAGTGGAGATGCATTATTTCGGAGGCATGACAGCCGAGGAAGTGGCGGATGTGCTGGGGCAATCGGTTCATATCGTCAGGCATGATATTCGCCTGGCCCAGGCCTGGCTCCGTCGCAAGTTGGCTATCTAAAGGAACCGGATGCCGGAATCGTTAATCGTTCACTGTGATCTGTGCGGCGCCGATAACCGCGTGCCGCGGGAGAAGGTTGAAGCAGGTCTGCAGCCCATCTGCGGCAGTTGTAAGAAGCCCTTGCAATCCACCGCCAAACCACTGGATATTACGGATGCGACGTTCGCCGCGCAAGTAGAGAAGTCGACGATACCGGTATTGGTGGACATGTGGGCGCCGTGGTGCGGCCCGTGCAAGATGATCGCCCCGGTACTCGATCAACTCGCCGCGGAGATGGCTGGCAAAGTTCGCTTCACCAAGCTGAATGTCGATCAAAATCCCGCCACCGCCGACCGTTTTCAGGTTCGTGGTATTCCCGCTCTCATCCTGATGGACGGCGGCAAGGAAGTGGACCGTATCGTCGGCGTGCAGCCCAAGGCCGAAATCAAACGACGTCTGGAAACGGCGTTAAGCCGCGCGCGTTAAGCGGCGCGTTAAGCAAACCGGGCAATACGCGAAGCTAAAAAATTCTCTACTTCGCGCCACGCGTCGTCGGCGATTTCACTCATGGGCCGGTTACATTCGATGATCTTCACGCGTTCCGGTTCGTCATTCGCGAGTTGATAATAGGCGTCACGGACCTTGCGGTAAAAGGCCGTCTCTTCCTCGTCCAGCCGTGTTTCAACTTCTTGTGAGCGCCGATTGCGGGCATGGGCGCGGGCGAGCCCGGTCTCGATATCCACCATGAAGCATAGAGTCAGATCGGGGACGAGTCCGCGGCAGGCGATGCGGTCGATATCAAGGACAACTTCACTGCCCAAGCCGCGGCCCGCTCCCTGATAAGCCAGTGTCGAGTCTGTAAAGCGATCGGATAGAACCAGCTTTCCCGCAGCCAGTGCCGGAAGGATCCACTCATCCACATTCTGCGCCCGGCAGGCGAACATCAGCAGCAATTCGGCGGTGGGCGACAGTTCGGGATTTTCTTTGTGCAGCAGGATGCGGCGGATCTCCCGACCGATGCGCGTGCCACCGGGCTCGGCGCTCAAAAGCAGGTCATATCCGGCACTCCGCAGGCGGTCCGCCAGGATCTTAATCTGTGTCGATTTCCCGCTGCCCTCATTACCTTCGACGGTGATAAACAAGCCCCGCTTAGTCGTAGACATGATGCAGGACTTTCTTCAGATCTTCCCAGGCCTCGCGCTTGCCTGCCGCGTTATAACCGCGCAGCAGGAACGAAGGATGGTAGGTCACCATCACCGGGATATCGCGCCATTTATGCCACTTTCCACGCAGCTTAGTTACGCCTTCCTTGGTTCCCAGAACGGCCTTCGCAGCCGTGCCGCCAAGCGCGCAGATCGCCTTCGGTTGAATCGTCATCAACTGCCGAAACAGGAACTGGCCGCAGATTTGCATCTCGTCGGGTTGCGGCGCGCGATTCTCCGGTGGACGGCACTTCACAACGTTGCAGATATAAACGTCGGCACGCTTCACGGCGATGCCTTCCTTCGCCGCCGTGCCCTCAATCATCTGCGTCAGCAACTGGCCGGCGCGGCCCACGAACGGAATACCCGATTCATCTTCGTCGGCCCCCGGGCCTTCCCCGACAAACACCAGGCGGGCGTTCTCGGCGCCGTCACCAAAGACGATTTTCTTGCGCTGCTCACAAAGCCGGCAGCGCTTGCAATCGCCGATATCTTCGCGGATTTTAGTTAGCGTGTCGCCGCTAGGAAAGATCGACGGAAGAACGACGGGCGCGGCGGATAAAGGAGCGGCAACCAGAGGTGCCGCGGGCGTTCGGCGATAGATGGATTTCACACCCAGATCCTGATAAAAACCTAAATACTGCCGTAGCCGATCGGAGTTCATGTGTTCGCGTACTGAGAGAGACGAAGCTTCATGACGTGGTCAAAAATCTGGCTGGCGATCTCCATCTTTGGAGCGCGCTCAAGCGCGATCGTCTCGCCGCCGCGCAACACCAGGGTCACTTCGTTTTCTTCGGACTCAAAGCCGATTCCTTCCTGTGACACCAGATTGGCAACCACCATATCGCAGTTCTTCGACGCCAGCTTGCGCCGCGCTTCTTCCAATAGATTTTGCGTTTCGGCGGCGAATCCAATCAGCAGACGATCGCCTTTGCGGCGGCCCGCGTCGGCCAGAATATCGGGCGTCGGATCCAGTTCCAGCGACATGCGGGTTGCGGTCTTCTTCAACTTTTGATCGGGAACATTGGAAAGGTGGTAATCGGCGACGGCGGCCGACTTGACGATGATGGAAGCCTCTTCCAGATGCTCCATCACGGCCTGGTGCATGTCGCGCGCGGTCTTAACGTGGATCACCGCAACGCCATGCGGATCAGGCAGGCTAACAGGGCCGGCGATCAGCGTTACTTTGGCTCCGCGCTTAGCCGCGACCGTGGCCAGTGCGTAGCCCATTTTGCCGCTGGATCGATTGGATATATAACGGACTGGATCGAGAGGCTCCTGCGTGGGGCCGGCGGTGATCACGATGGTCTCGCCTTCCAAATCGCGATGCCCCCGCAACAGGGCGCTGACCGCGTCGGCGATTTGTTCCGGCTCGGCCAGGCGCCCGGGTCCCGTGGTCCCACAGGCAAGCAAGCCTTCCGCCGGCTCAACGATGATGTGTCCGCGGTCGCGCAGCGTGCGTAAATTAGCCTGCGTCGCCGGATGATTCCACATGTTCGTGTTCATCGCCGGAGCTAGCACCACCGTGCCCGTGAACGCCAGATACATGGTGGTGAGAAAATCATCCGCCAGACCATGGGCGAAGCGCGCGAGAAGAGCGGCTGTGGCTGGGGCGACGATCAGTAACTGGTTGTCTTGGGCGACGCGGATATGCTCGACGGCGCTGGACAGTGTCTCATCGGCGCTACCCTCGGCGAATAAGCCGGTGATAACTTTCCGGCCCGTCAGCGCGGCAAACGTAAGCGGACGGATGAATTCCTGAGCGCCGGCAGTCATCACAACGTCGACGGTATGACCGCGCTCCATCAGCGCGCGTGCCAACTCCGCCGCCTTATAAGCGGCAATGCCGCCGCCGACGCCGAGTACTGTGCGCATCCTGAAAGATCTCTTAGGCTTTTTCGGGGACCGGAGCGTCGCGGATAGAATCCTCGTACTTCACGAGGCCACGGCGCACTTCTTCCATAGCGGCGACAGTCGGCTTCTTCGAGGTGGTGGGAAGAAAGGAGCGAGCACCATTCTGTAACTGCCGCGCGCGCTTGGCGGCGACAATAATGAAACGGTACGTGCTGCCTTCCGGATCGTCCGGCAAAGAGTGATTCGCGTTCGATCGCAAGTGTCTGTCAATCATTTTTACAACCTCGATTTTTCTATTCAAAGCTGGCAAGGATGGGCCCTACCTGCTTTTCCATGCGAATGCGCCGGATTCGCTCAGCGCGCACGATGGAAGCCAACATTTCCACTGAGGTGTCCACCTCATGATTCACCAGCACGTAATCGTACTGGGAGTAATTTCTGATTTCCTCGGCTGCATCGCGCAACCGCCGTTGAATTACTTCTTCCGAATCTTCCGAACGAGCCCGCAAGCGTTGCTCTAGAATTTGGCGGGAAGGGGCCAGAATAAAAATCGTGACCGCCTCCGGAAGCTTTACCTTTAATTGTCGCGCACCTTGGACGTCGATGTCGAGCACCAGATCCTTACCGTCGGCTAGAGCCAGGTCCAGTTCACAGCTATGAGTCCCGTAGTAGTTTCCGAATACCTCGGCGTGTTCCAGAAATTCTCCGGCCAAAATCCGGCGTTCGAAATCGGCGCGGGTGACGTAGAAATAATCCTTTCCGGATGCCTCCGCGCCCCGCGGCAGGCGGGTAGTGTAGGATACCGAAAAGCGTAGTCCGGAGACGCTGCGGAAAAGACCACCGACAAGCGTGGATTTCCCCGATCCAGAGGGCGCGGAGATGATGAACACGGCGCTCATTCGATGTTTAGAGCCTGTTCGCGAATCTTCTCGATATCGGACTTCGCGGCAAGCGCCAACTCTGTAATCTTCAAGCCGATATCGCCGATGCCAGTAGTTTTCGACAGAACCGTATTGCTCTCGCGATTCATCTCCTGCAGCAGAAAATCGAGTTTCTTGCCCACTTCGCCACCGGCGCTACACAGAACCTCGAGTTGATCCGAATGGATTTTAAGACGGGTCAACTCCTCGCCGATATCGCCCCGGTCGGCCAGAATGGCGGCTTCCTGAGCGAGCCGCTGGGGGTCGAGCGAGGTCCCTCGAAGCAGTTCCCGCAGACGCTCGTTGAGCCGGTTTTGAAAGGCTGGCACGGCGTGAGTGCGGATTTCTTCCATTTGCCGCGCCGCCTGGCCGATGTTTCCGTTGTGGAGGCGAATCACTTTCAACATCGCCGCGCCTTCCCGCTCGCGAAACTCGTTGAGACCCGCCAGGGCCTCTTCCAGTGCGCCTAGGATGACACTCTCCAGACCCGGTTTATCGGCACAATCTTCAGAATCCGCCGGCACCTCGCCGAAGATCCCCGGAAGTCGAAAGACGGCGTTTAAGTCGGGCTCAGCCTGGATTCCGTATTGCTTCGACGCGGATGTGAAGGCCGCCAAATAAGCTGCCAGCAACGGTTGATTGATCGCCAGGGTCCCGTTGGTTTGGGTCTTCGGGAGTGATACGCGGATCTCAATATGACCACGATTCAGATCGCGCTTCACAAGCGTTCGCATGACATTCTCAAACGGATCGATCGCCGATGCAGTATGAAAATGAATATCGAGCCCGCGGTGATTCAGGCTTTTGACGCTGACAATCAGTTCGCCCTCGGCAACGGGGCGGCGCACCCGGGCATACCCGGTCATACTGCGGACTGGCGGCTTCGACGTGCTGTTGGATTCACTCAATTAATCTTCACCCGTTCCAATCTCCAGATACTGCAATTCATGCAGGCGCTGATAGATGCCGCCTTGATTCACAAGCTCGTCATGAGTTCCAATTTCGCTGATACGGCCGCCGTCTAGGACCACAATTTTATCCGCCCGGCGGATTGTGGAAAGGCGATGAGCGATGACGATCACGGTCCGATCCTCCATCAGATTCGCCAACGCTTTTTGTACCAGGCTTTCCGATTCTGAGTCGAGATGCGACGTGGCTTCGTCCAGAATCAGAATGGGAGCATTTTTCAAAAGCGCACGGGCGATTGCAATCCGCTGGCGCTGCCCCCCGCTCAACTTTAATCCGCGTTCTCCGATTAGCGTATTGTAGCCTTCGGGCAGGCGCTCAATAAATTCGTCGGCTAAAGAATTGCGGGCAGCCTCGCGAATGTCGGCATCCGTCGCATTCGGCCGTCCATATCCGATGTTGTTCCCGACCGTGTCGTTGAACAGAAAAGTGTCCTGGGCAACGATGCCGATTTTGCCGCGAAGCGAAGCGAGTGCGAGATCGCGAATGTCGCGGCCGTCGAGTTTCACCGCGCCGGAAGTGACATCGTAAAATCGCGGCACTAGATTTGCCAGAGTCGTCTTGCCGGCGCCACTGGGACCGACGAGAGCGGCAACTTCGCCGCGTTTCACGGTCAGTTGGACTGTATTGAGAGTAAAACCATCGGGGCTGTTGGGATAACAGAACGATACGTTTTCAAAGACAATATCGCGATCCAGTTTTTGCAGCTTGACGGCATTGACGCGATCCTTGATTTTCAGTTCGCCGTCCAGATACTCAAAGACTTTTTGCGATGCGCCGAGAGCTTGCTGGAAAATATTATGAATCCCGGTGAGGCGCTTCACTGGCTCATACAACATCAGCAGAGCGATGACGAAACTGGTGAACTCGCCGGTGGTCATGTTGCCGCTCTTGATTTGCAGGCGCGCGTAGGTGAGCAGGCCGACGATGGTTAGCGCGCCGAAGAATTCGATCAGCGGCGAGGCGATCGCTTGTTGGGCGACATAGCGGAGATTGCCCCGGCGAAGACGATCGGCGGCGGCGCGAAATCTATTGGATTCGATATCTTCCGCTCCGAACGATTTCACTACTGTATGTCCGCTCAGGGTTTCCTGCAGGATCTGATTCAGTTCGGCGGCGGAATCCTGGGTGGTGCGCGTGGTGCGGCGAATTCTGCGTCCGATGCGCAGGGTGGGGACGAGCACAAACGGGAGAACCGTAATGCTGGCCAATGCAAGACGCCAATCCTTTTGCAGAACTACGTACAGCAGGCCGACGATGGTGAAGCTTTGCCGAAGCCAATCGGCCAGGATGTGTGACGTTGCCACCTGGATTTTTTCCAGATCGTTCATGATGGACGACATCAGGCGTCCGGTGGAGTTGGTTTCGAAAAATTGCGCGTCCTGGCGCAGCACCCGATCGAAGACGGTCTGCCGCAGATCGGTGACGGTCGCAAATCCGACGTAATTAACCAGATAATTGCCGAGATAATCGCAGCTCCCTTTTATAACGAAGACAGCGATGATGCCAATGGCCACCATGGTCCAGATATTGTGGATGGCGCCAGGGACGAGATCCTGCAGGTAGACGTGGTGTCCGAAGCCGGGGATGGTGAAGAGCAGAACAGGCGAATCGGCCGCACTGGGATTCAGGACCCGATCGAAAACTGGGCCAATCAGCAGGGCCATCAATGCTTGCGCCGCGCCGACGAAAGCCATCAGGACCACGGACCCGAGCAGCGGAACCAGGTAAGGTTTGACCAGACGCAGAAGCCGCAGCAGGTCTTTCATCGAGGCACCGCCAGGCGTCCGGCCGCTTGCGCGACTTGGGCGATTTCGATGGAGCCGATGCCTTCGCCGCCGGTGATTACCGCGGATTCGGTTTTCCAGGGCGCCCAAATTACGGGGTCGGAAGTTCCAAAGAGGACGAGGCAGGGGATACCGAACGCGGCGGCCATGTGCGCCGGTCCACTATCGTTTCCGATGAACATAGAGGCGCTTTGCAGATGGGATTTCACCTGGCGAAGTGGCAAGTTCGCGAGCGTGGTGTAGTTGCGAAAGGGGGTTGCATCATCGCCGGGTCCGGCGATGAAAATCGGTTCTAGTGCTGGTTCCAATTGTTGGGCTATAGCCACAAAATGTCCGGCGGGCCAAGCTTTGCCGGGCGCTGAGGCGAACGGGTGGATGATCGCGTAAGGCCGTGGGCGGTCGATGCGCGGAGCATACAGGCTGGCTCGAGGAATTTCCCGCATGGGTACCCCCAAATAGAACATCGCCGAGGCCAAATGTTCAGCCGTATGGACTTTTCGGTCGATCCCTAAGATCTCTTGCGCGGTAGGGATGCGAATATTGCAAAACGAACCCAAATTAAAGTGGGCGAAGCCAGCGCGCAATTTCGCACCCGAGGCCACGGTAAGCAGCATGCTGCGGGTGCCGCCATGCAGATTGATACACAGATCGGATCGCCACCGCGCCACCGCTAATTTGGACGGCGGAAGAATGGCCGATATCGCCGGATTATCCTCAAAGACGGAAAAGAATCGTTCTTCGGCGACGATGGCGATTTCCAGATCGGGGCGATAAGATTTCAGCAGAGATAGCGCTGGAGTCGTCAGAACGCAGTCACCCAGGGAACGCAGGCGAATCACGCAGACTCGCGCGCCGGAGGGGAGACGCTGCAGGACCTGTTGCATCGATCGCCAGCGCCGGGCTTACTCTTCGATTCGGGCTTCGTCGATAAGCATGACGGGAATATCGTCCCGAACCGGATAAACTCGCTTGCATTGCACGCACTTCAGGCCGTTGTCATCTTGTTTCAGCTCTACCGGAGCCTTACAGAGCGGACAAACCAGAATATCGAGCAGTTCTTTGCTGATTGCCATTGGGAGCAATTCAGTTTAGCAGAACTCGATCCGTTCTCCACTTGACAGGTAATAAACCCTCTCTTAAAATTAGACCTGACTGACTGGTCAGTCACAAATCAATGTCAGTCGAGAAAACTCAGAAAGAGCTGCTTTCCGAACGCCGGCGGATGTCGATTCTGGATGCGGCCCGGACGGTATTTTCGAGCCATGGCTACGCCGTTGCGACGGTGGACGATGTGGCTGTGGAGGCCGGAATCGCGAAGGGCACGCTGTACCTTTATTACCGCTCGAAGGAAGAAATTTACCTTGCGGCGCTAACGCAGGACATGCACGCCCTGAGTGACGAATCGCGCCAGGAAATGGATCGATTCGAATCGCTGCGGGACAAGATCCGGGCCTTTTTACAGGTCCGCCTGGGCTATTGGAAGACGCACGAAGACTTTCTTCGAATTTACCTTGCCGAGTACGGAAGCATGTTCACAAAGCCCCGGCCGCTGCCCAGGGAATTACATGAGCTCTTCCGCGAAAATCTGCGGCACATGACTACGCTGGTCGAAGCCGCTATTGCCCGAGGGGAAATCCGCTCCGTTGCGGCTGGTCCGCTGGCGTCGGTAATCCTCGACCTTTCCCGAGGTCTGATGGAGCGCCGGTTATTGGGGTGGAACGAGCTTCTTCCAGAAGAGGAAGCTGGTTTCACCATTGACATTCTTTGGTCGGGAATCGACTGCAAATCATCAGGAGATTGAATGCCAAACAGACACGTAATCAAATTCACCCTGGCTATCGTAGCCGCGGGAGTAGCCAGCGCGCAGGTGGGCGCGCCCGCGGGCGGTGGACAAAACCAAGGAAGCCGCGCTACCCAGATTCCTTTATCGGGGCGACCGGGCCAGGCAGGATCGGTGGGAGTAACACAGATTCCGGTGCCCGGCCAGACGTCGAGCATCAACACCTTGAATACGACGATACAGGTGGGTGGGAATTATTCCGGAAGCATCTCGTCGGGCCCGTCGACGCCTGGGATTTTGTCGATCTCGCTGGATGAATCGATCCGCCGGGGATTGCAGTTCAATCTCGGCACAGTCGGATTTGAGCAGAGTATCCGCCAAGCACGGGGGCAGCGTTATGTTGCCTTGAGCCAATTGATGCCGAATATTTCCGCCGATTTGCGTGAGACTGCCGCGCAGACGAATCTTGCCGCGACCGGGTTTAGCTTCAAGACTCCCGGCTTCGAGATTCCCAGTGTTGTCGGACCCTATCACTACTTCGATCTGCGGGCGAGTTTAACGCAGACCGTGGCCGACCTGACCACGCTGCGCAACTATCGGGCGGCGAACGAATCCTTACGGGCGACGCAGCTTTCAGCGCAAGACGCGCGCGATTTGGTTGTTCTGGCGGTGGCCGGTTCTTACCTTCAAGTGATCACCGCGGCGGCTCGGCTGGATTCGGCGCGCGCCCAGGTGGCCACAGCCCAAGCGTCGTTTGACCAGGCGGCGGACCGTCACCGCGCGGGGCTCGCGCCAAGGATTGAAGAGACGCGCAGCAAGGTGGAGTTGCAGACCCAGCAGCAGCGGCTTTCCTCGCAACAAGTGGATGTCGCTAAACAGAAAATTTCCTTTGCCCGGCTGATTGGTTTGCCGCCCGGCCAGGAATTGAACCTCACCGATGCCTTGCCCTTTGCCCCGCTCACAGCCGTCACTCTGGATCAGGCAATTGAGCGTTCTTTACGCGACCGCCTTGATTTGAAAGCTGCGGAAGTGCAGGTTCATGCCGCTGAACTGATACGGAAGGCCGCTTCAGCCGAGCGCTATCCAACAGCCAGCGTGAACGGCGATTATGGCGCGATCGGGCCAAATCCTAACAACTCGCACGGGACATTCACGGTAACCGGCAGCGTCCACATCCCCATATTCACGGGGGGCCGCATTCGAGGCGATATCCAGCAGGCCGACGCCGCCTTGCAAGCGCGAAAGGCCGAGTATCAGGATTTGCGAGGCCGCGTAGAGGCCGACGTTCGTAACGCTTTTCTCGATCTAAATGCCGCCGCCGACCAGGTGGCGCTATCGCGCAGCAATCAGGAACTTGCGCAGGAAACGCTGGTGCAGGCCCGCGATCGATTTGCCGCCGGAGTGGCAACTACGGTGGAGGTGGTACAGGCACAGGAGTCGGTTGCCTCGGCCGAACAGGATTTCATTTCCAGCCTCTATGCCCACAACCTGGGGAAAGCGAGCTTAGCCCGAGCCATGGGGCAGGCCGATCAAACCATCAAAGCATTTCTGGGCGGGAAACATTGAGATGGTCGAGGAAAAAGAAGCGAAAGACGTAAAGCCGCGAGAACCTGCCGCCCCTACAGCCCCTAGAAAAAGGCTTCGAGCGCTACTCATCGTGGCGGTGATCGGAGTCATCGCGATCGTCGGCGGGGTACTGTTCTGGCGCTACGCGCAGACCTATGAATCCACCGACGATGCCCAGATCAACAGTCATCTGAACAATATCAGCACGCGTGTTTCGGGAACGGTGGCTCATGTTTACGTGGAAGAAAACCAATTCGTCAAGGCTGGCCAGGTTATCGCCGACCTTGACCCGCGCGACTATGAACTCGCCGTGGAACAAGCGCGGGCCCAGTTGACCGAATCGCAGGCCGAGGTGCAAGTGGAAAATCCCGGGGTGCCGATCACACAGACCTCGAACCAGACCACGATCTCCAGCGTGCAAGCCGATATTCTGAACGCCCAGGCGGGCGTGGCGGCCGCGGAACGCGATCATGCGGCGGCGATCGCGAAGCTTCGTGAGTCGGAAGCGAGAGCGGCAAAGGCGCAGGCTGACATTGCGCGCTATAAAATGCTGGTCGATAAGGACGAAGTCTCGAAGGAGCAGTTCGATCAGGTCATCGCCGAGAGTAAAGTGCAGGCCGCAACAGTGGACTCGAGCCGCGAATCCGCCGCCGCCGCTCAGAAAACCATTGAACAACGGCGGGCGCAATTGTCGCAGGTGCAAACCCGGCTAAACGAAGCCAATCAGAACGCGCCGCAGCAACTGGCCATCCGCCGGGCCACGGTTCGCTCCAAGCAAGCTGGCGCCGACTCGGCGAAAGCGCAAGTGGACCGCGCTCTGCTGGATCTCAGTTATGTCAAAATCATCGCGCCCGTGAACGGCATCGTCAGTAAACGAACGGTGGAAGTGGGGCAGCGGATTCAACCCGGACAGCAGCTGTTTACGATGGCCCAGATCGACGATTTGTGGGTAACGGCGAACTTCAAGGAGACCCAGCTGAAACACATCGTTCCCGGTCAGCGCGTATCCGTGCAAATCGACGCTTTCGATCAGACCTTCGATGGGTACGTGGAAAGTCTGCCCGCATCCACCGACGCGATCAGCAGTTTATTGCCGCCGGAAAATGCCACGGGAAACTACGTCAAAGTGGTGCAGCGCATGCCGGTGCGGATTCGCTTCAAGAAAGATCAGCAAGGCGTGGAACGTCTGCGGCCGGGGATGTCCGTCGTCCCGAAGATCTGGCTGCAGTAGGGGCTCACTTTGCCGGAACCCGCGCAGACATATTGGAAGCCCAAATACAATCCCTGGGCCATCGCGCTTACGGTTACGATGGCGACGTTCATGGAGGTGCTGGACACCTCCATCGCGAACGTGGCGTTGCCGCATATAGCCGGGACCTTATCCGCCAGCCAGGATGAATCCACTTGGGTGCTGACCAGCTATCTGGTATCGAACGCGATCATCCTGCCGATCAGCGCCTGGCTCGCGACGATGTTCGGCCGCAAACGTTTTTACATGACCTGTGTCACGCTGTTCACCTGTAGCAGTTTTCTCTGTGGGCTGGCTCCGACGCTGGGCATGCTGATCTTTTTTCGTATCCTCCAAGGTGCGGGCGGCGGGGGATTGCAGCCCAGTGAACAAGCCATTCTGGCCGACACGTTTCCACCTTCCATGCGGGGGATTGCATTCGCGGTGTATGGCATGGCCGTTGTCATCGCGCCCGCCATTGGACCGACGCTGGGCGGCTTCATTACCGATAACTATAGTTGGCGCTGGATCTTCTATATCAATGTTCCGATCGGAATTCTTTCGCTCTATTTGACAAACAAGCTGGTGGAAGACCCGCCGTATCTGCACGAGCAGCGGAGGAAAAATGCAGCCGGAATTAAGATCGATTATATCGGCCTGGGCCTGATCGTGACGGGCATCGGTTGCCTGCAGATCGTTCTCGACAAGGGGCAGGAAGCCGACTGGTTCGCCACGCCGTGGATCGCCATTCTTTCCGCGGTGGCGGTTTATACGCTTGTCCTGTGGGCTGTTTGGGAGTGGCACCATCCCAACCCCATCGTCGATATTCGCCTCTTGCGCAGCCGCAATTTATCCACGGCACTCTTCTTCACGTTCATCCTTGGCACGGTACTTTTTGGAACAACGGTTTTGATACCGCAATTCCTGCAGCTGATTCTTGGTTATCCGGCGGCAAAGGCCGGCGAGGCTTTGGCTGGCGGCGGACTGGCCATGATGGTGATGATGCCCGTGGCGGGGCTGCTGGTATCGCGAATGGACCCGCGCTACATGATGATGATCGGCTTCAGCACCACGGCTTGGTCGCTCTACTACATCACCACGCATCTCAGCACCGGAATGGATTTCGGTACCGCCGCGATGCTCCGGACATACCAATCGATTGGGCTCGCCTTCATCTTCATTCCATCCAACGTCCTGTCGTTCGTGGGTCTTCCGAGGGAGAAGACTAACCAGGTGTCTTCGATGAATAGCTTCGTTCGGAACATAGGCGGGAGCATCGGCATTTCCGTTATCAGCACGATGGTGACGCGTGGCGCGCAGAAGAATTTGCAAAACCTGACTCTGCACGCGGTGCCCGGCAATCCGGCGTTCGATAATCTGCTGAGCGGTCTTACCCAGAGGATGACGCAACTACAGGCGTATGAAGAGATTTATCGGATCATTCAGAGGCAGGCTACGACACTCGCGTACATACAAGTAATTTCCGCGCTGGCGATAGTCGTGGCCTGCCTGATACCGGTACCGTTTATTATGAAGAAACCGAAGGTTGCGAAAGTCGATTTAGCGATGCACTAGAAGAGGGGTGGCGGGTTTTACCAGTCGGCGTAGAGAGTACCTTCAAGACTCTTTTTGTCCGAGCCGCTGCGGACGTCGAAGATTCCCGGTTCGGTTTGGCTAGCGCTATTTAGCTGGTCCTCAATGATCACCTTCCAACTGGAATCACTGCCAGTCATCGGGTCCTGTGGGACAGCTCGGAGGTAGCCCTCGCTCACCAGATCCTGCAGGCTTTGCGGGGCCTTCTGCTTGTCGTAGGTGAACTCATCGATCACGGTGCGCATTGTAAAGAGATTGTTCTTGAGAACGCTCTCTTTCGATCGCTGAATCGATTTCTGATACATCGGCACGGCGATCGAGACCAGAGTCACGATGATGGCCATCACGACCATCATTTCAATGAGCGTGAAGCCCCGCCGACGGTCTAATTTACCACTCTGAATATGGCGTTCCATCTCTTGCCTTGTCCGTGCTCTTGGTATAAACATCGAAAACATTCTGCCCGCCAAAACTCTGCGCTTTAGGATCGTCCTGCATACTGCGCATGCCCCAATCGAAGGAATTCGTCATCGGATCCTTGGGGATACGCCGTAGCAGCTTCAGCTTCTTATCTACTGTACCGGCCAGCTTCACGCCTTCGACCAGCAATTCCAGCTTTTCAGGGTACCCTTCGGTCCCAAGCTTCTGCGGCCCTAACTGGCCGTTATCGGCTAACGTTTTGTACTTGTCGATTCCATTGCGAATCTCTTTTAAGGCCTCGCGTAAATCCCGCTCACGATCGCGCCGGACGCGGTACCGGGCCAGGGGAACCGCCATTGCCGTCAGGGTGGCCATGATGGTGAATGCGACGATCAACTCCACCAGTGTCAGCCCGCTACGTTTTTCTTTCTTACGCATACTCTGCATCTTTGACGCTGCCGCCTACTGTACGGTGACGTTTAACTGCGGTAATGTCAGCACTACCGGTTGCATGCTACTGTTTTTAAACCCCGCTTCCGTCATCGTGACCTGGCTGGGACCCTTGCCGATCGCCACAAAAGTAAGCGTAACCACCGTTCCCGTCGCCTTTACACCGCCCGAACCCGGCAGCCGGGTGATGGAGAATGTGGCCTCCCCTACATCGTTGCGAATGTCGCGCGAGAAGGTGGGATTTTGTCCGCCCTGGGCCAGAGCCTCACCGACAACGACGTCATTCAGACGAAGGATCTTGGGGTCGAATTTAATCTTTACGGGAGCTGCCGCAAACAGGTCGGAAGCATTCTGGATTCCCAGCGCCACGGTGACGGGGGAACTTAACTGGGCCTGTACCGAGTTCGGAAGAAAGCTGAGGGCGATAGCGGGCGATCCGGGTGGCGGCGGGGGTGGCTGCTGACCTGGCGGCACAACGGAAACAGCCCCGGGAACTGGAACCACCGGGGTAGGCGCCGACGGCAGAGGCACAGGCATTGCGGGCGCGGTTACCGGAGTTGTCGGCAGCGCGATTTCCCTGTAGTTCACCTTAATCTGCTGATCGGTTCCAGCGAAAATTCCCCGTAGATTGTCCTTTGAATAGCCAGGCGTGCGAATAATGTGAGGGATGATGGCGATCAGCAATTCGCTCTTGCCCTTCACCTTTTCCTCCGTTCCGAATAGATGGCCCAAAATCGGGATGTTGGTCAGCCCGGGAATGCCGCCGACGGTTTTTGAATCCTGATCCTGGGTCAAACCGGCGAGTATATTCACTTCGCCCTCATGCAGGCGAATGTCGGCGCTGTTTTTGTTCTGCCCGATGATGGGCTGCGAAACGCCGCCCAGATCGATGCGGTCGGTTACGCTCGAAATCTCGATTTCGATGTGCAGCGTCACCTCATCGTCGCCGTGAATCTGCGGAGTCATATCCACATTCACGCCGACTTCGGCAAAGTTAAACTGCGTGCTCACCAGAGGACTGACGCCAACGCTGCCGACGCCAGGCTGGAAACTACCCGTAGCGTAGGGAATCTTCTGGCCGATGTGCAGAGACACCTTCATGCCATCGGAGGCGCGGACCTGCGGCGATTGCAAAACCCGCGTCCGGCTATCGCTGAGCACGGCTTGGAGGATAGCGCCAGGAAGGGTGGTGGAAAAATCGTTTGTCGAGATATGGCCCAGTTGCGCGAGCGAGACCAAGGTGCTGGTGGTTCCCGTTGCCGGAGTCGTCGGGGTAGTGGGCTGACCCGTTGCCGGATCCACTGGATTAGCGGGGGTAACGGGGGTGGTTCCAGACAGAACCGGATTGCGGGGAGTGAAGCCGACGGGGAACGCCAGTCCGCCCTTGCCGTTAGAAAGCAGCGTTGCCGCCAGATCGCGCGTGCGGGAAGTATTCGATTGCATGACGATCACGTCCACTACAACCTCGCCCTTCGGTTTATCCAAATCGCTGACTAGCTTCTCTACCAGAGCGATTTGATCGACGGTTCCGCGCACCAGCAAGGCTCTTTGCGCGTTGTAGGTGAACACCCGGCGAATCTCAGTCAAAGAACGAATAACGGTCGCGATTTCCTGGAACTCCTGGACGGACGTGGCATTGGATATGTAGAACACGCGAACCACTTCGTCTTCATAGTCGCGGCGTTTGGTGACGTTATCCTCGGCGATGAAGATTGTGTTGGTGTTGATCGGCTTCCAGAAAGTATGAGTGAGAATCGCCAGGTGATCGAGGGCGCTTTCGAGCGACGAATTATTGAGGTCGACGTTGAAATTCCGGCCCGAAGGTTGATATTGCGAATCGATCACTACGTTGATTCCGGCGAGTTTACCGACGGTCTCATAGAGCACTCGCACCGGCTGATTATTCATTTTTAACTGGCTAATCTGGCGGGTGATCGGTTTCAATTCCGGCGGACCGAGGATGGATGCTACTTTTTGTTCCGTATCGTATTTAGCATGCTGGCCTGGAGTCATTGCGGCTTCGTTCACCGTGGGCGTGATTCCATTCTTCTTCATCACGGCATCATTCGTACGGCGCATCTCCTGCATGGCGATGGCCGAGGCGGGATCGATACTGACCGCGCGTTGAAATTCCGCCAGAGCTCCCTCAAGGTCACCCTTTTCGCGAGCCTTCTGTCCGGCTTGCACATGCTTCTGACCGGCCTGAAAACGAATTTTACGAATGGCGAGCAAATATCCGGCATCGTTCTGATCGGTCTCTATGGCTTGCTCATACAAAAGTAAAGCTTTATCGAAATCTCCCTTGGCTTCGGCGCCTTGCCCCTGCTTCAGGAGTTTGTCGCCCTTCCGGGTGTTTGCTTCCGCTGCGGGAACAAGGAAAACTATCAAAACTATGAGGGTGATTAGCTGCTGTAAGTTATTAGAACGATGCATCTTAATGAATTCTCTGGGGTCGTGCTACACTGAGGGACAAGGCATCCGCACCGCCAATCTCCTCATAAGCGCTTGACGTTGTTCGGGTTCTTTACGTGTAGGCCAAATTGAAGCAACCTGAAGGAATCAAGATTCTGAGCGATAACCGGCAGGCCAGCCACAACTATTTTCTCTCGGATCGGTTAGAAGCTGGACTTGTGTTAACGGGCACCGAAGTGAAGGCTGCGCGGGACGGCAAGATTCAACTGAAAGACGCTTATGCGGAAGTGGCGGGCAATGAGGCATGGCTTTGTAATGTGCACATTAGCCCGTATTCGCACGGCAATCGCGAGAATCACGATCCTGTCCGGCGCCGCAAGCTGTTGTTGCATCGCAAAGAGATAGACCGGATGCAGGTGACAACGCGGGAAAAGGGTCTGACGCTGATTCCCACCAAGTTATACCTGAAAGAAGGCCGGGTGAAGTGCGAGATCGCCGTGGGTAAGGGCAAGAAAGTCCACGACAAGCGGGAAAGTGAACGGGAGCGCGAGGCAGCCGATGAGGCGCGCGCGGGATTGCGCCGGCGCAATAAGGAAGGGTAATCGTATGAGTGAAGAGCAATTGAAGACGGAACTGGTGGACGCGGCGGGCATCGCTCAATTGGACGTCGATGCGTTGGTAACGATCGCTCATGAGGGTGTGGAAACCAGCGATCCATGGCGTAAGGAACTGGAGCGAACGGGCGAATTCACGGGCAAGTTAAACGAGATCGCGATCCAGTTCAGCCCAGCTGGCCACAAGGCCCGCCGTGTGGTGCTGGTGGGTGGCGGTAAAGCTGATAAGTTCACCCAGGACGAAGTGCGGAAAGTGGCGGGCACGGCCACGCGGGCGTTGAAGGCCAAGGGCGTGAAGACTGTAGCCCTGGTGCTGGATTCGCTGGAGCCGGGGTTCGCCGCCGCCGCGGTGGAAGGCGCGATTTTAGGCGATTGGGAGCCGGACCGGCATAAATCGAAGAAGGAAGAAAAGCACCTGGAGAAGTTCCTGATCGCGGTGAAGGATCCGAAAGCTCTGCAAGCTTCCTTTGAGCGCGGGCGGTGGCTGGCGGAATCGCAAAATCTAACGCGCGAACTGGTAAACGAACCACCCAATTTACTGACTCCGCTGGTGCTTGCCGCTCGCGCCAAAAAGATGGCGGAGGCGAACGGACTGGAATGCGAAATCCTGGATGAAGAGCGGATGCGCGTGCTGGGGATGGGGTCGCTGCTGGGTGTTTCGATGGGTAGCGCGCAACCTCCGGCGCTGATTGTACTGCGTTACCGGCCGGCAACTCCAGCGAGCGGCGATCACCTGGGACTGGTCGGAAAGGGAGTGACGTTCGACACCGGTGGCATCTCCATCAAGCCTGCCGAGGGCATGGAGAAGATGAAGTCCGACATGGCCGGCGGTGCTGCGGCGATCGGCGCGATGCAGGCCATCGCCCGGTTGAAACCCTCGATTGCGGTGACGGCCTTCATTCCCGCGGTAGAGAACATGCCGTCGGATCGGGCACAACGTCCGGGCGATATCGTAACTTCGATGTCCGGCAAAACAATTGAAGTATTAAATACCGACGCCGAGGGCCGGCTGATTCTGAACGACGCGATCACCTACGCAAAGCAACAAGGGTGTACGCACCTGGTGGATGCGGCGACGTTAACGGGCGCGGTTGTGGTGGCCTTGGGCTTCGTGAACGTCGGTGTGTTTTCCAATGACGAAGAATTCCAGGCGAAATTGTTGAAGGCCGCCAAGGCCGCGGGCGAGAAGATGTGGCCCTTGCCGCTGGACGAAGAATATCGTGAATTGCTGAAGAGCCCATATGCCGACATCGCCAACATCGGCGGACGTTGGGGAGGGGCGATCTCAGCGGCTATGTTCCTAAAGGAATTCGCCGGAGAAACACCTTGGGTCCACTTGGATATTGCGGGCACGGCGCTGCTGGAACAGACGAGACCGTTTCTGGCGAATGGCGCGACGGGGGTGGCGGTGCGGACCTTCGTGAATTTGGCGGTGAGTTGGTAGAGGCAGCCCTGACTTTAGGCGGCGAGTTCGGCGATAACGTCGCCACGCCGTTCCCACGGGATCGGTTGTATCTGGTAACGGCGAAAGGCATCAAGGACGCCGCCCGAAGCGGCTTGCTCGGCATCGTTAAGGACCGCATACGCCTTTGAGTCCGCAGGCCGCACTTCGCGCGTATCGCTCCATGCGTGAATGAAGGCTTCAGCACTTTCGCGCCCTGGTCTATTGATAGCCTGCACAATCCTTTCGGATTGTTTTCGCGACTTTGGTATCACAAAATCAAAGAGATGGTCGAATCCGCTAGTCCCTGTGAATTTCACTTTTGGCGTATAGCGAATTTCATTTGCATCTAACCAGGCAACCACATCTTCGAAGAAGAGACTCTCTACCAACGGTTGTGCCAGATAAAATAGATCGTTCACGGCAAGCATCGCCTGCATTAGGCTGTGCTTACGTAGCGGAAATGTTTGGGCCGTTGCGTGGACCTCGAGGGCGTCCAGGTTTCGTTCTACGCCAAATCCGTTAAGGGTCATCTGCAAAAGGTTTTGGCGCTTCCCTGTGTCGAGCTCACACCCCGAGGCCTCAAGGTCATGAATCGTGTAACTATCGTCGCTAAGCAGAAACCCACCGTTCTCCTTCCGGGCGTAAATTTGCAGGGCGTCGTTGTGGCGGTCCAGGTAAGGCGTCGTGATTTCAACCCAATCACCGTCTATATCGCGCAAGGTGGTCTTGTCCGCTAGCCACACTTGATAATCGCCCAATAGCTTTTCGATTTCGGCCACGCTCATTAAAACAATCCTGCTTGCATAATACGGGGTGGTACGGTGATGTTGCAGTGACGCATAAACGACTCGAACGTCACCAACAAGTTGCCGGAGTCAATCTGAATCGACGTTGGCACCGGGTAAGCCCACTTGTCCCCATAGTTCTCCCTGTAGATATGAAGGTGAGGGCACTCTATCTCGAACCCGTCGGGGTTGCGATGCGGCGGACCATTTAGATCCAAGCGAAAGAGAACCACTACGTTCCGTGCCCGATTCTGGTAAGTGGCCTTCGTCATTTTGAATCTAGCGCGAGTTACGTCGAGAATAAAAGTCTCCCGCTTGTCAGCTGATGCAACGGGAATCTTTAGGTGATCGCCGGGGGTTTGGAAATTGCCATATCGTGTCGTCGATGCGCTGTTTTTCCATTGCGATCAAAGCGTCCGCTTCGGCTTGCGCGATATTAACTCCAGCCATTGATCGCCTTTAAGATGCCCTCAATTATGGCATTTTCTTGGCCACGAACATTCCGCCTGCAGTTATTCGTTGCGCAATGTCACTGCCGGGTCCAGGTGCAGTAAGCGGAGCGCCGGCAGCACGCTCGCCGCGGCGGCAACCAGCAGCAGCATTGCCGAGACGCCGACGAAAGTGAGCGGATCTGTGGGACGGACTCCCCATACCAAATTTTTCATCAGGTTTGTGGCTACAAGTGCCAGGCCGCAGCCGACAATAACTCCGATCGCGCTCAACGTGAGGCCGGGCTTGACGACGTTCATCATCGCGTCTTGCAAGCTTGCTCCCAAAGCCATGCGGATGCCGAGTTCACGCGTTCGCTGCGTAACTGAATTGGCAATGAGGCCGTATAATCCGATGCAGGCGAGAAGCAGCGCTAATCCGGCAAGGATGGAAAATAGCGTCGCCTGATAGCGCTGGGTTTGGATCGCCGATGCCTGCAATTCCGACATTGCGCGAAAACTGGCGAAGGGCATTTGCGGATCTACCGATTCGACCGCCTGCTCCATTTTGGCCGCGACGCTTTGCATGGGCGCCTGTGTTCGCACAATCCAACTGGGCGAAAACCAGGTGTGAATTACCTTTAGAAACTCACCGTTGGTTTGTGCCGCTGGTATGTACACCGTCGGTTCCAGTGATAATGGCCCGAAGTTTCCCATCCCGCTATGCTGCTGCACGTCGGATACAACGCCGACGATGACTCGCACCTCGGTGCCGGACTTCAGATGACTGCCCAAAGGATCGCGACCCCGCAGATACTTTCGGACAAAGGATTCGCTGACTACGGCCACTGGCTCGGTTCGCGGTCCATCGGCGCTCGAGATAACGCGGCCATCGCGGACCTTGATCCGCAGAGTCTCAAAGAAGCCGGGTGTGACGTACACCATCTCTGTCGCGAAAACTTCACCGGCATGGGGACCCTCGACGAGCTTGGTTCCGATATTCAAAGGACGCTGGTAGGGCAGCGTGAGCGCAACCGCCGCCGACTCGACACCGGGAATGGCGCGGATTCGTTCCAGGCTCTGCGTGAACAGACGATTCACTTTCTCCGGCGTTTGATAACGGGCATCCTGCAATGACAATTGCGCCGCGACGACGTGGTTCGGATCGAAGCCGGGGTTGAGCCCCTGCAGATATGTCATGGTTCGAATCAATAGTCCGGCGCCGATCAGCAGCACCACTCCCAGCGCGACCTCACCCAAAACCAGACCGTGCCGCAACCATTGGCGGCGACCCGCGGTCATGCCCCGGCCACCTTCAAGCAGCACGGAGCGGATATCCAGGCGGCTGGTTTCCAGTGCCGGCAGAAGGCCGAATAGCAGGCTGGTGATCATCGTCAGAAAGAACGTGGCGGCGAAGACCCGGACATCGAGCGACACCGGATGCCAAAGGTCGAATCCGGAGGCTTTCAAATAACGCAATCCTTCCATCCCGAATGCCCCCAGAAGCAGCCCCAGAGCTCCGCCGCCGAGGGCAAGCAAAACGCTTTCCGTCAAAAATTGGCGAACGATTACCGCGCGTCCGCCGCCCAAAGCCATCCTGGTAGCGATCTCCCGGTTACGCATAGCCGATCGCGCCAACAGCAAACCGGCGATGTTCACGCAGCCGATCAGCAGCACGATGCCGACGGCGCCCCAGGTGAGCAGCAGCGACGTGCGTATTTCCTGCGTCATTCCGGTCTGCAATGGAACGAGCGTGGGCGAAATAAGATAGTCCTTGGAAAATCCCATTGAGGCGAGGGCCGGAGTCGCGACCACTTGCAGTTGATCCCGCGCCTGCATCAGTGAAACGCCCGGCCGCAAGCGGGCAACGATTCCGTAGTTGGCGCCTTCGCCCTCACCGCTGCGTGACGGACGGAGAGGGGTCCATAAATCGGCGTCGGCATCGGTACGAAATGTTTCGGGCATGACGCCCACGACAGTATACGGCTCACCGCGCAACGTGATGCCTTTGCCGGTTACACCCTTGTCGGCGTGAAAGACCCGCTTCCACAACCGGTAGCTCAGAATCGCAACGGAAGCGCCCCCGGGACTATCTTCCAACCGATCAAACTCGCGGCCGATGGAAGGGGCGATGCCGAGAACGTGAAAGAATCCCGCGCCGACGCGTTGCTGTTGTACATATTGCGGGTGGCCGTCCGATACCAGATTTACACCGCTGGCGCCATCGCCGAAGGGGGAGGATTCCAGCGCCGTGGCCTGATCGCGAACCGCTTCCCACATTGTGCCGGTTTGTCCGATCTCCTGGCTTTCGATGCCGTTATGCCGAACTTGCGCGGTCACCATTAACAGGCGTTCCGGCTGTGGATAAGGGAGCGGCTTCAGCAGCACCGCATCGACGACGGTGAAAATAGCAGTGTTCGCTCCGATGCACAGACCCAACGTCGCAAGGACCGTGAGAGTGAATCCAGGACTATTGCGTAACTGTCGTAACGCGTAGCGAAGATCGTTCCCGAGAGTCATAACGGGCTCCTCACACGATGCTATTCTCAAAGTAGATTAGCAAATGCCTGTTTCCCTGATCATCCTTATTGCGATCGTCACTGTGGTCCTTCTCGGCGTGGTGACTTGCATTGCCCAACCTCCGAACCGGCTTGTGGAGCGATTCACGAAGCGTAAGGCCGAATAATTATTTCTTCGCGCCTTCCGCCACGATGCGCTGGATTTCAGGCAAAATATCCACCATCTGCGCCTGGCCGATTGCCATCGATTTCGCCATCAGCTCGGGCGTCTTCTTGATCATGGCGCGGCCGGTGGGCGAATCATAGAAAGCCAACAAACCGTCGAGTTCTTCGTCGGTGAACGTTTCGCTGTAGATCTTAATGAATTGCGGCCGCATCCTGTCCCAACTCAGACGCGAGTGGACGACATCCTGCACTTTCTGTTGCACCTGCTTTGCTTCCGCTGCCTGCTCCGGAGTCGCACCGGGGGGCATCATGCCTTCGGTCATCTTTCTAATCTGAGCGAACATCTGATCGATCATTGAACTGGCATTCGTCAATGTCAGCATCCGGTCGATCTTGGCTTCTTTGCTTAACGGGGTCTGGGCGGTTGCCAGGAATGCCGTCAATAAGCCGAATAAGAGAGCGCGTTTGATTTGCATGTAGGTAGCTAGTTTATTCTCTCTTTTTTTGGCGGCTGACGGAAGCGGTAGTGCTCCAATAAAAGAATGCAAATGACATGGAACTACAATGCGATTGCGGATTCGCTACCGGGCATTTCTCCGGAGCCCGGCTTTGAGCCTCCAATCAACGATCCGGAACCAGCACCCACGCCAGTGGTAGAGCCCGATTATCCGGACGATCCCGGACCGGCCGAGGACCCGGAACGCCAGCCAGTGGTAGATTAATCCGCCGACGCAATTACGTTGCTACAAGTCCGAAACAGTGGCGTCTAGCTTACGATGCTCCCCGCGCCCCGATGAATGCCGTCCGTGGTCCGGCATATCCATGGATTCCGTCGTTGCTGATGCGAATGCGGCACGACCCCCTCCAGTTCTTCGCGAACTACGCGGACGAGTACGGGCCGCTAGTGCGGCTGCCATTGGGCATCAGCGATTTCTATTTGATTAACGATCCCGATGTCATCCGCGACATTCTAGTGACGCAGTCGCCGCAGTTTGAGAAATTTCCACGAATCCCGCCGTCCCATGGCCTCTTCGGCAATGGGTTGCTAACTAGCGAAGGCGACTTGCATCATCGACAAAGGCGAATGACGCAGCCGGCTTTTCGCCGCGAAAGAATCGACACTTATGCGCGTGTGATGGTGGAGTCGGCCGCGGCACTGGCCGATAGCTGGAGCGATGGCGAGGAAATCGATGTTGCCGGGGCGATGAACAAGCTGGCTCTCGATATAGTCAGCAAGGCTCTGTTCAGTACCGATACGCGGCGTTATGCCGCAGAAATCGGCAGCGCGATCCACGAAATTCTTCCGGTGCTGAACCGGCTGATCATGCCGTTTGGAGAAACCATCGTTGCCTTTCCGACGCCCGCGCATCGGCGCTATCGAGCTGCTTTGCGGAGGCTGGATGAAATCGTGATGGAAATGATCCAGCGCCGGCGCGGCGAAGAAGAGGGCTCGGAAGATTTACTGTCGTTGCTGATAGGGTCGCAAGAAGACGGCGTAATAATGTCCGACCGGCAGTTGCGTGACGAAGTAATTACGATCTTCGTCGCCGGTCATGAAACCACCGCCAATGCTCTGGCTTGGACGTGGTATTTACTTTCCCAAAATCCCGCTGCCGCCGATTTGCTCGATGGCGAATTGCGCCAGCTTGCAGGCTGCCTGCCGACCGTTGCTGACTTGCAGCGGTTGGTAGTAACGGAGAGCGTTGCCGCCGAATCGCTTCGGTTATGTCCGGCAGTTTGGATATTAGGCCGCCGCGCGCTGTCCGCTTATCGCTTCCAGTCAATGAAAGCTCGCAAGCATAGCGTCTTCCTGATCTGCTCGTGGGTACTGCATCGCCGTCCGGAGATCTTCCCCGACCCAACGCAATTCAACTTGCAACATTGGACCCCAGAGGCCAGGCAAAACCGCCCTAAGTACGGCTATCTTCCCTTCGGCGCGGGTGCGCGGCTCTGCATCGGCGAGCGTTTTGCCTGGATGGAACAAATGCTGGTGGTAGCGACGATTGCCCGGCGATGGCGACTTGAACTTGCTCCGGGCCAGCGCGTGGAACCGGAGCCGATGTTGACGCTGCGGCCGAAATATGGATTGCGAATGATCGCCCGCCGAGTCTAAGCATTTTCCTTCAAGCAAGCTAACGCGCTTCGTAGACGACATAGGCGAACCGCTTGGAATCGGGCGACCAGGAGTTGACGTTGATGGTCCCTTGGCCGCCGAAGAATGTTGTTAAGACCTGGGGATCCTTGCCGTCCGGGGCCATCAGGCGCAGAGCGACGCCGTCCACTTTTTCGCCGTGGTTGACGGTGCCTTTAGGAAACGATAGAAACACCATCCATTTTCCGTCTGGTGAAAAATGCGGGAACCAGTCTTCCAGTTCATCGCTGGTTATCCGCTGGGCTCGGCTATCGGCGGGGCCCGCGCCGTCGATTGGCATCCGCCAGATATCCCAGCCGCCGGAGCGATTGGAGTTGAAGTAAATCCACTTGCCGTCGGGCGAATATTCCGGACCATCGTCGTAGGCGCGCGCCGTCGTTAGACGCTGCTCGGGTCCGCCGGTAACGGGCACTCGATATAGCTCAAACTTGCCCTCGCGCCGGCCGACGAAAGCCAGCCATTTCCCATCGCGAGACCACCCGTGGAAATAACTGGGCGCCTCCGGTGTCATCAGCTTTACATCCGACCCGTCGGAATTGGCGAGATATACCTGCGATTGTTTCGACGTCGCGCTGGAAGCAGAAAAGGCGAGCAGCCTGCCGTCGGGCGAAAGATCATGATCGTTGTTGCAGCGTAGAGCGCCGACGTCTATTTTCTCAAGCCCCGGCTTGGCCGTAACTGGCAGGCGATAGAGACCGCCATCCGTATTCACAAGCAGGAATTTTCCGTCGCGTGACCAATTGGGTGCTTCAATCAGCGCGTCGGCGGTGTAGAGCGTGGTGTTGGAACGCGCCGCGATGTCGTAGATCGTGATATGGCTGCGGTATAGCTTAGCGTTTTGGGAGAACGCCGCGCCAGCCGTTACAAGCAGCGAAAGCAAAGGAAGAAACGTCTTCATGGCTTGCGTTCCGATTATATTATCCAGATCGAAGCCCGCGGCGCACCGCCGGCTAATCGGTTTTCGGATAATCCGTTGCCGGCTGTTCCTTCAAATGAAGCATATGCTTGTGGGCTTCCACGATGCTCTTGTACTGCTTTTCCACCAGCGTTTTGGTTTCGCCGGTCAGGTCCATATTGACGACGCGCTCAAAGGCGGCGGACCCGGAATCTTCACCCGTTTCACAGGCGGCGATGATACTGGCGCCGTCTCCACCGGTAACAGCCGACTTGAGATCGATCCAACCGCGATGTAGCGCGGCGATGATGGTGCCGGAAGTGGCTGGTGTGCCCCCCAGGCGCTCTACCTCAGCCTGCAAGTGTTTCACAAAGCCAGCGCGCTGCTTCGCATAATCCAGAAATACGGTTTCAAGCTGGGTATTGGCGACGTGCTGGGCAGCCGTTAGGTAGCCGAGTTCGCCGTTTCGGGCAGTCTCAATAAGACCGTTTAATTGGAAAATCGCGTCTTCGTTAGTCAAGCTATCCTATGATGGCATACCGGCGGGATTTAGCCGAATTATCGGACGGGCTCAGTGCAGCCGGGTTCGAAAGTTCCAACCGCCGCGTTTATTGTATACTTGAAGATACTGTGGCTGAAACAAAGCCGCAAGTGTGTCGGCGCTCACCTGCTTTCTTCACTTGAGTAGTCCGGACGGCAATCATGTTTGATAACTTATCCGACAAGCTACAGCGGGTCTTCAAAAACCTGCGTGGCGAAGGTAAACTCACGGCCGAAAACATGGAGGCAGCGCTGCGCGAGATCCGCGTCGCACTGCTTGAGGCCGACGTCCATTTCAAGGTAGTGAAGCAGTTCATCGAGTCGGTAAAAGAGAAGGCTACAGGCGAAGAAGTCCTTTCGGCTCTATCTCCTGGCCAGCAGGCGGTGAAGATCGTACGGGACGAATTGGTGAAGCTTCTGGGCACCCACCAATCGAAAATCCGCTTCGCGAATGAGCCTCCGACAGTGATTATGATTGTCGGTTTGCAAGGTTCGGGCAAAACCACCAGCACCGGTAAATTGGCGCGATATCTGGCCAAGGAAAAACACTCTCCGATGATGGTATCGGTGGACGTGTACCGCCCCGCCGCGCGGCAACAGTTGGCGATCGTAGCAAAAAGCATCAATCTTCCAATTTACCCTGGCGCTGATGGCGAAACGAAGCCAATCGACCTGGCGCGATCGGCTCGCAAGGAAGCGGTGCAAAGCGGTAAAGATGTGCTTCTAGTAGATACCGCCGGGCGCCTGCACATCGACGACGATTTGATGACCGAGTTGCAGCAATTGAAAGACCTGCTACAGCCGACCGAGATTCTGTTCGTGGCCGACGCGATGACCGGGCAGGATGCGGTGAAATCGGCCGACGAATTTCACAAGCGTCTGGGGATCACCGGTGTCATCCTTACCAAAATGGATGGCGATGCGCGCGGTGGAGCGGCATTGTCGATTCGCAGTGTCACCAATCAGCCGCTGAAGTTTGTGGGTGTGGGTGAGAAGTCCGACGCATTCGAGGCGTTTCATCCGGAGCGGGCGGCATCGCGCATTTTGGGGATGGGCGACGTCCTTTCGCTGATTGAAAAAGTCGAACAGAACATCGATCATAAGCAAGCCGAGGAAATGCAGCGCAAGCTCATTGAGAATGAGTTTACGCTGGAGGATTTCCGCAACCAGATCGGGCAGTTGCGCAAATTGGGGTCGCTGGAATCGTTGCTGGGTATGATGCCGAAGGTCGGCATGCTCAAGGAATTACAGAACGCTAAAGTGGATGAGAAAGAAATTGGCCGCCTGATGGCAATCATCGATTCGATGACGCCCCGGGAACGCGCCAATCATATGATCATTAACGGGGCGCGGCGGCGGCGAATCGCCAAAGGCAGCGGTACTTCGGTGCAGGAAGTGAATACGCTGCTGAAGCAATATACGGAAGCGCGCAAAGTGATGAAGAGTTTTTCGAGCGGTAAATTCGCCGGCTTGAGTAAGCGCATGGCGGGCAAGTTCAAGCTGCCGGCGGGCATGGGCGGTTTCGAATAGTGTCGGTGATTAAATAGTGTCGCTGGTAAGATCAGATAGGAGCAAGTGATGTTGATGATTCGATTGGCGCGATTTGGGGCGAAGAAAAAGCCCTCGTATCGTGTCGTGGTGATTGATAAAGAGCGCGCCAGAAACAGCCGTTCGGTAGAGGTAGTCGGGTTTTATAATCCTATTTCCAAGCCCTCCACGGTTAACCTGAAACACGACCGGATCGAGTATTGGACGAAGCATGGCGCCCAGCTTTCGAATACTGTGACCCGTTTATTGAAGAACAATCCGGCAGTGCTGGCTGCCGCGCCCGCCGCGTCTTAAGACTTCTATTTGAAGTGTTAGAATCAGGCAACTGAGGGGGCAGGCATGAAGGATCTGGTGGAAGAAATTGCGAAGGCCCTCGTGGATATTCCGGATCAGGTAGTGGTCCGGGAGGTTCAAGGAGAACAGGTTACCATTCTGGAATTGCGGGTGGCGCCTAGCGATCTGGGCAAGGTGATCGGCAAGCAAGGGCGCACCGTAAGATCGATCCGAACGTTGCTGGGCGCGGCCGGCATGAAGCTGAACCGGCGCTTTACGTTAGAAATTTTGGAGTAGCGGTAACCAGTTGCCCGGCGAATCAGAATATCGCGAAGACGATTGGGTTGTGATCGCGCAGTTGGGCCGGGTGCGCGGCAATCGCGGAGAACTGACGGCGCTGCCATTGACCAGTCATCCGGAACGGTTTGAAGCGTTACATGCGGTGACGTTAAAGTCGGCGGGTGGGTTGGAGCAGCGTGAAATTGAATCCTCCTGGTGGCATCAGGAGCGGCTGATTTTGAAGTTTAAGGGTGTCGATTCGATATCCGAGGCCGAGAAACTGGAAGGCTTCGACGTTTTGATTCCGAAGCAGGACAGGATCGCGGTTCCCGAGGGCGAATATTTTCATGCGGATTTGATCGGCTGCCAGTTGATCGATCTGCGGACGAAAGAATCGATCGGGGTGGTTGCGGATGTGCAGGAGTTTGGCGGGTCCACTTTGCTGGCTGTCGAGGGCACGGATGGGAAAGAAATCCTGGTTCCATTTGCCAGGGCGATTTGCCAGGAGATCGATATAGCGGCGAGGGAAATCCGAGCCGATTTGCCGGAAGGTTTGGACGGGCTATAGGCGGCGATGATTTTCCATATCGTCACGATTTTTCCAGAGTTTTTCGCTGGTCCGTTTCGGTTTGGGGTGGTGGCAAGGGCGGTCGAGGACGGGATCCTGGACATCCGGATCCACGATTTGCGAACCTGGACGCAGGATCGGCATCGGACTGTGGACGATCGGCCGTTCGGTGGTGGAGAGGGGATGTTGTTAAAGGCCGAACCGCTGTTTCAGGCGGTGGAAACTATCCTTCCGGAACGCGGGGCGGACCGAAAGGTGATCCTACTCTCGGCGCAGGGTCCGCGGTTTGATCAGGCGGCGGCGCGAAGGTTGAGCGCAAGCAAGGAATTGGTGCTGATTTGCGGCCGCTACGAGGGTGTGGATGAACGCGTGGCCGAGCATCTGGCCGATGAGGAATTATCCATCGGCGACTATGTTTTAAGTGGCGGTGAATTGCCGGCCGCTGTGATCGTGGATGCGGTAGCCAGATTGTTGCCGGGCGTGTTGGGTAATGCCGACTCGGCGTTGAAGGAATCGTTTAGTGAGGATGGTCTGCTGGACTGTCCGCAATATACGCGGCCGGCGGAGTTTCGCGGATGGCCGGTTCCCGCAGTCCTGTTGGGCGGGAATCATGAAGAGATTCGGAAGTGGCGGCGGAAGGCAGCGCTCGTGAAAACAGCCCGCGTCCGGCCCGATGTAGTGGCCGATTTAGATTTGGAATAAGGAAGCTTTGCAATGATGAATCCGTTGATGGCGAAGGTAATCGAAAAAAACAAGCGAGCGGGGCTGCCGGCATTTCGTCCAGGCGATACGATCCGCGTTCACGTAAAAATCAAGGAAGGCGACAAAGAACGTCTTCAGGCTTTTGAAGGCACGCTGATCTGCCGCAACAACTCCGGATTGGGTGAGACCATTACGGTTCGGAAGGTAAGCTTCGGCCAAGGCGTCGAGCGTATTTTCCCGGTTCATGCCCCGGTTGTGGATCATATCGATATCATTCGCACGGGTAAGGTTCGCCGGGCGAAACTGTATTATCTGCGTGGATTGAAAGGCAAGGCCGCCCGTCTGAAAGAGCGCGTGTAGCGTCTTCTATTGGCAGTGGGAAATGCCCGTCCCGACTCCATGCCGGAGCAAGCACGAGCGTGAAGCTCGGTCTGCTGGATATCGCTTTGTCGCCGGCGTCGACGAGGTGGGGCGGGGCGCTCTTTTTGGTTCGGTGTTCGCGGCCGCCGTTATCCTTTCGCCGGACCGCCCTATCCGCGGGCTTCGCGATAGCAAGCAATTGGAACCGGAGCGCCGCGAAGAACTATCGGCGAGAATTCGCGAACGCGCCATCGCCTGGGCTATCGGAGCCGCCGACTGTTTTGAAATCGACCGAATCAATATCTATCAGGCCTCCCGTTTAGCGATGCGCCGTGCTGTCGAACGCCTGACCCCTGCTCCGGATTTCCTTCTGATCGACGCCTTGAAAATAGACTTCCCAGCTACCCAGAAAGCACTGATCCGCGGTGACGCGCAGTGCCAATGCATTGCCGCCGCATCCATCATCGCCAAAGTGGAACGCGACGCGTGCATGGTGGCCTGGGACCAAGTGTTTCCCCAATATGGTTTGAAGAATCACAAAGGATATTCCACTCCCGAGCATGGAGAAGCATTGCGAGCGCACGGGCCGACAAGCTTACATCGCTTCAGCTTTGAGCCGGTGCGAGCGAACTGCCCTTATCCGGTATGGGCGGGATACCCGCAACAGGCCGAGCTATTCGCAGAAACGGCGGTAGCCGGATGTCCGTAGAACCAGACCAGGACACGACCGAATTTATCGAAGAAGCACGTCCACCGCGCCCTTGGCATTCCCGGCTGCTGGGGATCATCTTCGTCATCTTCTGCTTTGAAGTCGGCGTCGTGCTGTTGATCTTCCCGTGGATCGATTCGTGGAACGGGAACTATCTATCCGACATCCCGCAACTGCGCGACATTTGGGAAAACCTATACTTTCGCGGTGCGCTGAGCGGCGTAGGAATGGTCAATATCTATATCTCGTTCACTGAGATGTTTCGCATCATGCGCGGCAACCGCTGAAAATTCTGACTGAGAAAATGGTTGTTCTGCGCCAGCATGATCAGCCGTGAAAATCCTTTAGCGGGCAGATCTCCGGCAAATAGACTCTCTACCACCTGCGCGAACGGCGCTTCCAGAAAGGTGCAGTGGATCCGGCGATAGAGCGCTTAATTGATTCCCGAGTTGACTCCGGCGGACGTGATTCAGTAGGCCCAAAAAAAAGGCGGCCCTGGGGAGGACCGCCTTTTTCGTACGACTAGTGTTAACTTCTAGAAGCTCAGGCGAAGCGACAATTGGATAAATCGCGGATCGGCCGCCGACGTAATGCGGCCGAACGTCGAGGAGCCAATGTTGCCACTAGGATTATTGAAGTTGGTGTGATTGGCGACGTTGAAGCTTTCCCCGCGCAGCTCAAAACGTGCTCGCTCACTGATGCGGAAACCCTTCGAGACGGATACATCGACATTGCTCAATCCAGGTCCGTGGAACACATTACGTCCGAGATTTCCGTAGCGTCCGGCGCCGGCCGCCAACGAAGTGCCCGTTCCGACGCGGCGAAAGTATGGGTTTGTGGCCGCCGAGGCCGAGCCGCCACCGGTGCCGTCGAAGAAAGAATTTGCCCTACCGAGAGTGTTGGCTCGCGGATCGAACGTCTGTAGTGTGGCGGTCGAAATCACATCCGGGCGATTGTCGCCGGCACCGCTCAATGCGCGATCGGTCGGTTCGGTAATGTCGAACGGCAATCCACTTTGGAATGTGTAGACCGTCGACATAGTGATTCCCCCAAAGACTTGCCGCATAAAGCCGGTCCGATCCTTAAAGAAAGGCAATTCGTAGATGATGCTCCCGACAAAGCGGTGACGCAAGTCGGAAGTACTGTTGCCACGATCGTAGCCTCGTCCATACGGATTGGAGGTGGTACGCAACCCGGAAGCGTCGTCGATCGCGTGGGACCAAGTGTAAGCCTGGGTCGTCGAAAGACCATGTGCAAAACGGCGGGTGAGCGCGAGTTGTAAGCTGTTGTAGCTCGAGTTCGAGTCCGTAAGCTGGTTTGTAATTCCGCTGAATACCGCTCCTCCGTAGTCTGCGGATTGCGGGTTATTTACGTTGTAAATGCGTCGCGGTTCTGTATTCGCCGTGCTGGCACCGGCGCGTATGATCGAAGGATTTATCTGGCGGCGATTCAGCAAATGGCGGCCAAGGCTCCCCACATAGGCGGCATCTACCAGCCAACCACCAGCAAATTGGTGCTGGACCTGGAGGTTAAACTGCTCGCCGTAAGGCGTGGTGAAGTTCGGATCCATCACGGTCAGGCCGATAGGCGCAATGGCGGTGTAGTCAAATGGTTGACCACGCTTGATGGGGCTGAAAGGAAAGGATTAGCGGTTGCGTTGGCTGACGTCGCATAAGGGCGCGTGTAGTCCAGGATGTCGTACTGCAAGGTGGACAGTCCGAAAGGAGCCTGACCGAGGAATTGGAGAGTTAACTCGGATACGGGAGCGTCGTAGAACAATCCGAAGCCGGCGCGAACGCTGGTTTTGCCGTCGCCTCGGACGTCCCATGCCACTCCAACCCGAGGAGCGAAATTGTTGTAATCGCTCTTATAGGTGGAGTCGGTGATGCCCTTATCACCCGGGTAAACCAATCCAACCGGAGCGGTAGGAAACGCTGTCGATTGCTGTCCCGGACGGAAGGCGGCTATGGATCGGTTGATTTCTGTGAGCGGCTGATTGTATTCGTAGCGCAGACCAAGATTGATGGTTACACGGGGGCCGACCTTCCAGTCGTCCTGGGCGAAGAAATTGATAAATTTATCGCGGTAGCCCTGGCGATTCGAATTGGATTGATCGAACTCCGTAGCATAACCGTTAATGAAATCGTTTAACGCCGAAGAGATCCCCGGTATGATTCGCTTCACTTCTCCGCCGTCCGTACCGCCGCCATCGAAGTAAATATACCCGCTGTTCAGGAAGTCGAACAATTGATTCTGCTGGTAGGCACGGAAATCCGCGCCAAACTTGAAATTGTGTTTACCTTTGATAAAGGTGACGTAATCCGAGTACTGCCAAGTGGTGTCATAGCGGGCTTGCGGACCCTGATAAGTATTGCCGATACCGGAATAGCCGGTGATATCGAAATACGGAACACCGACGCCCGCCGGATCGTCTGGATTGATTCCGGTGAGGCCCAGCGATGCTGGCGTGGTCTTGTTTATGGGCAATACGCCGTTCTGCTCGCGGCGGTGAATAGAGGCACGAAATTCATTAATCAAGTTCGGGCGGAAGATGTGGGTATCCTGCAGCACTAGATTCCAGAAGTTGGTCTTATCGATTTCGCCGAATCCTGGAAGAGGGCTGCCACCGAACGCCAACGGAGCGATGCCGCTTTGCTTCTCATTGAAGTACGTTCCAGAGAAGGTGTTCTTCTCGCTAAAGCGATGGTCCAGGCGGGCGACGCCTTGATCGCGCGTTAGCGAATCCACGGGCGCTGCGAACAGTACATTGCCCCCGCCGGGAACCGCGGGAACCAACGCGAGAATTGCCTTCGCGGCGGGCGTACCGAATTGGGTGATGGCAGCGCGATCCGCATCGTTAAAGACTGTCGCCGATGTCGAGACACCCCGGCTGCGCCGGAAACCAAGATAGGAAACCGAGAAGAAGGTTTTGTCCTTGATGATCGGTCCTCCGAACTGTGCATCGAAATCGTTCAAATTGAATTTTGGCTTGCGCGGAAGTCCATTCGCGAAAACCTCCGTCGAGCCCCCGGGTGTGACCTTTTGAAAGAACGGCGTGGCGTTCAGCGATTTGTTACGGAAGACTTCCGATGCCACACCATGAAATTGGTTCGTTCCGCCCTTGGTGATCAGATTGATAACCGAGCCCGAATTGCGGCCGTATTCAGCCTTGAACGCGCCAGTTACAACCCTGAATTCCTGCACGGCATCGGGCGAGATCTGCGTTACCGAGTCCGGCACATTGATGGCGAGATCGTTAGAATCGGCGCCATCGAGCAGATAGTTGTTCGCCTGCGCGCGCTGGCCGTTAACAGAGAATGGGCCTACCGAACCGGCATTGATGACGCCCGGCTGGAGCAGGATCAGATTCAGAACGTTTCGTCCCGCATTGCCGGAAAGAATTGGAAGATTAGGAATGTCCGTGAGCACGCGACCCAGTTGGGCATCGTCGGTGTTGACTTGAACGGCGGTCGAATCGACGGTAACTGTTTCGGTTACCGCGCCAACCTCCAAATGAACATCGAGACGGAGATTGTCCGCCACGCTGACGCGTTGCGGAGCGACATTGGTCTTGCGGAAGCCCGTTGCTTCAACCGATATCACGTACGTGCCCGGCGGTAAGCTCGTGAACCTGTAAAATCCGTTTGGATCGGTTGGGATCTTTTGCTCGTCGTTAGTACCGGTGTTGGTAGCGCTGACTTGCGCACCTACTACCGCGGCACCGCTGGAATCGGTAACAGTGCCTGTAATAGCGCCTGTGACGCTTTGCGCGGAGACTACCGCGACGCCGAACAGGCTGAGAAGAAGGCCTAAAATCGCCTGGCGCACATTCAATTGCATCATTCCCCCTGCGAAAACTGTCTTTACGAAAAAATTACGTTCAAGAGTGCGCCGCGCTGGATACCTTATCAACGGAGATAACTGGTATTCCAGACTGCGTAACGGCACCTACAGTAAGCGCGTGACAGGGAGTATAAACCAAATTGTAAAATAAGAAAAGCTCATTATTATGGCTCACTTACGGGCTGAGACTACCAATTCTGGGATTGAGTAATTCCGATTTACATATACGCTACATTTGCAAGGGGGAATCGGAGGTTTGTTCCTAAACGAGCGCACCCATAATTCCTGCGACCTGTGAATTTCGGGATTTCTCGCTGTGGAAAAGACCGGCCGATTACGATCTCGTCCCCCTAAAAAAGATTGACTTCATTCATACATTTGTCTTACTCTCTACCAATAACTTACAAGGATTCGGCTTTCCTTTCGTCCCCGCCTGACGAACAGCCGTTTCCGTAGTTCATTTCTGGCTTGGGGAGTCTCTATGTTTCAAAAGTTTTCTCTGGTTGCTTTGGCGATTTTTGCCTTGAGCGCGCTACCAGTTGATCTGCGGGCGCAGGCAACTGCCAGCGCCGCCCTTGAGGGAACGGTAACCGATAATTCCGGTGCCGTTGTACCTAATGCCGATGTCTCTCTCGCCAGTCGGGCAACGGGATTTTCCCGTATGACGAAAACCGGCGCATCCGGTTTGTACCGTTTCGAATTGTTGCCCGCCGGGCGCTATGAAGTGCTCGTCGCCAGTCCCGGATTCGGCAGCACAAAGTTTGAAAATGTAGAGTTGGCCGTCGGGCAGACCTCCACTGTGAACGCGAGTATTACGCCGAAAGCCCAATCCGAGATCGTGGTGGTCGAATCGGCCGCGGCCCCGCTGGTGGACGTTCAGAAAACGGATGTCAGCCTGCCGATCAGCACGCAGCAGGTGGAAGAGCTTCCCCTCAATGGCCGCGACTTCGTCAATCTTGCATACCTTGCGCCCGGAGCCCGTCCCGTGGATTCCTACGACCCCACCAAGAACCGCGTCGGCGTATTTTCCGTTAATGGATCAAGTGGACGCAACGTCAACGTGACGGTGAACGGTATCGATAACAAAGACAATACAGTCGGCGGTCCGGTTATGCAATTGCCGCTCGAAGCGGTACAAGAGTTTCTGATCAGCACGCAGCGCTTTTCCGCCGCCAATGGACGCAGTGAAGGCGCGGCAGTGAACGTGATCACAAAGTCGGGCACGAATCAGTTGCATGGATCGCTCTATTTTCAGGATCGCAGCGATGTGTTCAACGCCAACGATTATTTCTCAGAGAAAGCCGGCCAGGATAAATCGCCTTATAGCCGCCAGCAATTTGGCGGATCGATCGGCGCGCCCGTCCGCAAGGACAAAGATTTCCTGTTTTTCGCGCTGGAACGTTCGCGTGAGCAAACGAATATCGTAGTCGACCCGGTATCGTTGGCTGAGCTAAACCTGGTTACGAGCCTTGGAGCGCAACCAGCCGCAAACATCCCCACTCCGTACTTCGACTGGCGCTATAACGGCCGCCTGGATCATCGCTTCAACGAGAAGAACAATCTCGCCATCAGCTATAGCAACCAGAACAATCGCGGCTTGAACGATCAATCCGGTTCGCAGACCGATCTGTCGGGCGGAAACTTCACTACCAATCAATTGATTCTGGCGAGTGCCGCGTTGAGCTCCGTGATCACCCCGCACATCGTGAACATCGCAACCATCGGCTATCAGTACTGGAATAACCTGATCGATTCGGAAAAGAAGGTTAACAATCTGACCTTCTCCGACGGAACCACTTTCGGCACGAACATCAACGTTCCGCAGCAATCTTTCCAGAAGAAGTGGCAGTTCAAGGACGACCTTTCCATCACGCGTGGCAAGCATTCGATCAAGGTTGGATTCGATTTCCTGAATGAGCCCGCGCTGGGCGGATTCTTTGAGAACAACGCCGCGCCGACCTTCACTTTCTTCGACGTACCTAGCGTGATCCTGGCCAACAAGGCACTATATCCGCAAGGTTTCGCGACGCCGGGGGCAGTCCAGAGCATCACCGAGACGAACGGGAACCCATACTTCTTCCTGCAGTCGAAGATGTTCGGAATCTATGCTCAGGATGACTGGAGAATCACTCCGCGTTTTACCATCAGCCTTGGATTGCGCTATGACCGCGATTTCAATTTGAACGGCGGCGAGACGCAAGCCAAGAACCGGACCTATCTGGAGCTGAAGGCGATCAACAGCTCATTCGCCGGTAAACTGCCGGGCGACGACACGAAGGATTTCAGTCCCCGCGTTGGGTTTGCTTATGACCTGACAGGATCGGGTAAGCATGTTCTGCGCGGCGGCTATGGACTCTACTTCGGCCAGACGTTCCAGAATATTCCACTGTTCATGATTCAACAGGCGAATCCGACTTTGTTCACGACGCAGGCTTATAACAGCAACGGACCCACCGACCCCAATTCGTCGGTTTTGCCTTCCGGGCAACCGCTGGCGCAATACCGCTACGGAGTCGATCCGGTTCCGCCGCTGCCGGTAGCAAGCACCACGAATCACACGGGCGACGCGGTGAACATCCTTGACCCGCTGTATCGCAATCCATACACACAGCAGTGGAATATCGGCTATGCCTGGTCGTTGTCGACCAATTCCGTGATCGAGGCGGAATATGTCCATGTTCTCAGCCTGCATGAGAATAAGAATGTGGTCATCAACCCGAAGATCAATGGCGTTCGCTTCACGAGTGCTCCGCTGGGCGCCGCTGGTTTGCCTGTAGTCGGCCGAATCACCGCGGCGGAATCCATCGGCCGCTCACGCTATGACGGTATGAATATTTCCTACCGGAAGCGCCTCAGCAATCACTTCACACTGAACGCCAGTTATGTTTTATCGCAAGCGCAGGCCTACAATGGCGCGGCCGCCAGCTATAGCAGCCGTCCCAGTATCCTGACCAGCATTTTGAGTCCGACGGATTTCGGTCCGACGCCTAGCGACGAGCGTCATCGCGTCGTTATCAGCGGATTTTTCGAATTGCCCTTCGGCATCAAGATCGCCCCCATCATGCAGCTTGCTTCCGGGCGTCCTTATAACGCCGTTCAGGGCATCAGCGATGTTCTCGGGTTCGGCGGTGGACAAGGCGCCTCGCACGCGGTTTTGTTGAAGAGCGATATCAACAACTATCAGGCGACGAAAGCCTACACCACTCCCCAATTGCAGGACTGCCTGACGGCTGGTAACTGCGTATTCAGCACTTATGACAGCCGGCGCGGCGAAGCGTTCTTCCAATTGGATACGCGCTTCAGCAAGGAATTCAAGTTCCGTGAGAAAGCGCGTTTGGATCTCTTCTTTCAGGCGTTCGATCTTACCAACCGGGCCAATTTTGGAAACAGCTATCAAGGCAGCATCCGGAGCGCGGCATTTGGTCTACCCACCGGGTTCATCACGCCGAGCGGTGTGATTGTTCCAAGATCGTTCTCTGGTGAGTTCGGCGCTGCATTCCGCTTCTAAACGCAAACGTGTAGCTATAACCGGCAAGGGGCTGGCGGGAGAAATCCTGCCGGCCCCTTTTCTTTTGTCGGTCGCGATAGGATGGGGAGTGCCCCAACTGATTGCCGCTCCCACCGCGATTCCCGTTCCGGGGAATAAACTGGTTGAAGAATATATTGGCCGGGTGAATTCGGAAACTTCATCTGTTAGCATCGCCCACATGCACAGTCCCGCCGGTTGGAGCGAGCCTGGCCAGACGCCGGATTTCGATGAGTACACCATCGTTTTGAATGGCGCAATGCGCGTCGAACACAAAGATGGATCGCTTGATGTGGCGGCGGGCCAGGCAGTATTCACGGCTAAAGGTGAATGGGTTAGGTACAGCACGCCCGATGCGGCCGGGGCGGACTACATCGCTGTCTGTGTGCCGGCATTTTCCCTGGAGAGTGTTCATCGTGATGCGTAGTCTCTTCTTCTTTTTTCTGAGCTGGAATGCATTTGCGGGATGGCAATCCATCGGTCCATTTGGCGGGGCCGCGGAAGCCATCGCGATCAATCCAGCGGACCCGGCGAACCTGGTGGCGGCCACGCGCAACGGCTTGGTCTATATTTCAGGCGACGCTGGACGGTCATGGAAGGACATCCGTTTCCCGGCGCAGTTGACTTCCACGGTACACGCGATGCTGCTCGATCCTGCTCATCCCGCCACCTGGTATATCGGGGTTTCGACGGAGGACGCTTCTTTGGCCGGAATCTTCAAGACCGAAGATTCGGGCGCAACCTGGAAGCTCTTGCCGGGCATGAAGGGTACGTCGGTGTACTCGCTTTCTTTCTGGCAAAAGGATTCGAGCGTCATTGCCGCGGGCGGCGAAGACGGCGTTTATCTGACGAAGGATTCCGGTGAGAACTGGCAGCGTATCTCCCCCAATACCAATCGCGATCTGCAGCCGATTACGGCGCTAACGTTCGATCCGGGCAATAGTGAGGTTATCTACGCCGGTACGCCTCATCTGCCGTGGAAGACGAGCGATGGCGGCAAGAATTGGCATTCCATCCATTCCGGAATGATCGACGATTCGGACGTGTTCTCGGTCCACGTCGACATGACGAAGCCCGATCATGTTTTTGCCAGCGCCTGTAGCGGAATCTATCGGAGCGGTGATGCTGGCGGGCGTTGGGCGAAGATGATGGGCGTACCGCGATCCTCCCGCCGGACATATATTATTACCCAGGATCCTTTCACTCCGAGCATCATTTACGCCGGTACCAGCAGCGGTTTCTGGCAGTCGAGCAACTCGGGCGACACGTGGAAGATGGTTTCCAGCCATATCGTGAAATCGATCGCCTTCCATCCGAAGACGGAAGGCGAGTTATATCTGGCGACGGACGACGCCGGTATTTTGGTTACACATGACCGCGGCGTGACTTCGAAGGCTATCAACGAGGGTTTTGTGAATCGGCACCTGCCGCAGATTTCCTTCGCCGATGGCGCTATGTACACCAGCAGCATTTACGAATTAAAGGACGGCGGCATCTATAAGAGTGCGAATCACGGCAACTCCTGGGATCGAATCGCTACGCCGGCGCAATTGCACAACGAGAACATTCTGGCGATGACGTCGCTGGGGCAGGGGAAGGGCCCGCTGCTCGCGGTGGGATTCGAGAACATTCTAAAGTCGTCCGATGGAGGCCGAACGTGGCTTCGTTTAGGACATCCATGGGGTGGATCGAAGATGGTGGGATTGCGGAATTGGACGGGCGATTCGAAAACGGCGCTGCTCGCTTCATCGAATGGAATTTTCGTCACGCGCGATGGGGGGGCGGTGTGGAAGGCGGCGAAGGTGAAGGGTGATTCGACGCTGGCGGTCCGGTCGATTTATGCATCGGGTACCTCGGCGGTGGTGGCAACGACGGGCGCATTATTTATCTCGACGGATGCGGGAACGGCTTGGTCGCCGTTCTCGCGGCCTCGCGAAGATAGTGAGATTTATGACCTTGCATTACGCGGCGGCCCGAATGGCGCGATACTCGCCGCCACCTCTCATGGCCTGTTTCGGTCGATAGATCAGGCGAAAACATGGAAATCGGCGGGAATTGAAGCGGGGACGGTCAGCAGCGTAATATGGCATCCATCGCGGGCGGCGGAGGCATATGCCGTACAGTACGGGCGGGTGTATCGCTCGATAGATGGCGGAATTGTCTGGAACCCATTGGAAAGAAAAGGAATGGAGGGAGTGACGATCCGCTCTTTAGCCATTGATGCCACACTGCCGGATCGTCTCTTTGTATTGACCGCGTCACGAGGGATATTTTGGTATGACGTAAGCACGATCGGGCGCCCTGATGGACCTGAAACCGTTCCCTCTCATTGATTTGGCGTAAAAATCTAGACCTATATAGGGTAAAGTATATAGGGAGGGGTTCTGAATTCACAGAACTTGAGGGGAGAACGTATAGAAAATTTATGTCAAAAATTAAAATGTTGACAAGTAGTTCACTTATGGTCGCTGTCTCGGCACTAGGTATCGCGTCGGCTGGCAGCGCGTTTGCACAGGACAATGTAGCGGCACCACTGGAAGTTAATCTTTTTGGTGGCGGATCGTTTTTTAAACTTAGGCAGTCAAACAATCCATTTCCAGACAAGCTGGTAAATGGTGGAATTTTTGGCGCCGGCATTACATGGAACTTCGCCCGTTGGATCGCGGCAGAGGGCACAGTAGGCTACGGCACAACGAATTTGCGTTTGTATACCACCCCCGGAGTGGCGATTCGCTCCGTTGGATTAGGCGATCGCCTGACGCAATTCACCCTTGGCCCGGTGTTTTACCTAGCGCCGCCGGAAAGCAGGCTGCGTCCGTTTTTGACCGCCGGTATCGGGTATGACTGGTTCCGCCCCACCGACGAAGCCCGGCGCTTTGCGACGAATCCACTGAATGGATACCACATCGCGCAACTGGACGACCGTGCGCAAGTGGCGCTGTTCTACGGTGGCGGTTTGAAAGCCGACCTGAATCGTTGGTTTGGCCTGCGGATGGATCTGCGGGGATTGCTGTTGAAAAATCCGCACTTTAATCTTCCGGGTTATCCCACGGGACCGGGCTCGCTGTATATCAAACCCGGTGGCACGCAACTTGGTCTGCAGATTACCGGTGGCGTGTTCTTCAAGTTTGGAAGCCGCTCGGCTCCGGTAGCGGCACCTGTCGCGCGTCCCACCGCTCCGATGACTCCACAAGCAGCCGGGGATGATTTCCACGTTACGGCTCCCGTTGCCCGGACGATTGATGCCGGTTGCGCGGGAACCATGACGACGCCCGCTACCTTCTCAGTTACGGCGACGGACAACAACGCAACGCATCGCGCGGCGTATCAGTGGATGGTCGACGGCGTTCCGGCGGGCGACAACAGCCCCAACTTCTCTTATGCGATCCCACAGAGTGGACGGCATACGATTTCCATCCGCGTTACCGATGTAGGTACGGGTTCCATCGGCCAGCCGTTTGCGGCCGATCTGGGAACCGTTACCGTACAGGAATATGCAAAACCCACCGTCTCGGCCAGCGCCAACCCGTCGGAGATTTTCGTCGGCGATAAGGCTTCGCTGAGCGTAACCGGTAGTGGCGCTTGCGGTGGCAATATCACCTACGCCTGCACGGCTCCCGAAGGGACCGTATCGGGCAATCCCCCGTCGAGTTTCGATTCGACCGGTGTCGCCTTCGATATGACGAATCGCGAACGGCTGCAAACCAAAACCGTCAACATCAGCTGCACGGCGAGCGATGAAAAGGGCGGAAGCGGTTCGGCAACGGTTGCTGTCACCGTGAAACTGAAAGCGATCGATCAAGCGGTTCGTCCGTTTGACGATATCGTCTTCCCGGCAAACAATACTCGCGTCAACAATTGCGCGAAGAAATTGCTTCTCGAGAATTTGTATCCCTACCTGACGCAGCACCCCGAGTACACCGTGGTGTTGATCGGCCATCTGGATGCCAATGAATCGAAGGGCAAGAGAGCGCTGGATAAGGATCGTGCGTTAAACGTCGCGGCGGCCCTTACCGGCGGCAGCGATACTTGCCAGAAGCTGGATCGTAGCCGGGTGAAGGTAGACTGGGTGGGCGCCGATCAGACGTCCGACAAGAAGCCTCATTTCTGCGCTCCGTCAACAACGCCGAAGCAGGATGAGCGAGCGGGCAGTTCCGTCTCGCAAACCGATCCCAACGCCGATAGCCGCCGGGTAGAGATTTGGCTGGTTCCGAATGGAGCTCCAAATCCGAAGGCTGCCAAGGCCGTGAAGGATCTGCCAACGCGCGAGATGGACGCCAAGGGCTGTCCGAAATAGTCGGAAAACAGGCTTACGCTTGTTTGGAAGAAGGGGGCCGGGAAGTTTCCGGTCCCCTTTTTTATTGGGGAATCTGGGGGTGGGCTTGGCTCAATCCCCGTTTAGTAGTTGTTCGTTTCCAGATGTTGGGACGAAAGAACCAAAATGCCTTTGGCGGGAATCTATCGTCCGCCGCTTATTTGACCTTATGAATCGCAAGCGATAAACTACAGTTTGGTTTCCCTTCTGGTGTTCCAAGGCAGGACCAATCATTCCAATTCTTAATTCGATCCTTGGGAGGATCACGAAGTGGCAGCAAATATGAGGCATATCTTTACGTCGGAGTCGGTCACCGAAGGCCATCCCGATAAGATGGCGGACCAGATCTCCGACGCCGTCCTGGACGCCGTTCTGGCTGACGATCCGACTGGCCGCGTGGCTTGCGAAGTCCTGATCACGACGGGCATTTGCGTGGTTTCCGGTGAGATCACCACCAAGACGTATGTCGATGTTCCGCGGCTCGCGCGGCAGGTGATCGACGACATCGGTTTTAACAATGCCTCGTATGGTTTCGACAACAAGACCTGCGGCATTTTGAATACGATTCAAAGCCAGTCGCCCGATATCGCCATGGGCGTCGACACAGGCGGCGCGGGCGATCAGGGTTTGATGTTCGGTTATGCCTCCAACGAGACGCCGGAGCTGATGCCGCTGCCGATCATGATGGCCCACAAGCTGGTACGTCAATTGAGCGATATCCGCCGCGCCGGCACGTTAGGTTTTCTGCGGCCGGACGGTAAGAGCCAGGTGAGCGTGGAGTATATCAACGGCAAGCCGGCGCGGATCGATGCCGTGGTTCTTTCGACGCAGCACGATGACGATGTCAGCAACGAGACCTTGCGCGAGGAAGTGAAGAAGCACGTTATCGACGCCGTGATCCCGGCGAACATGGTGGATTCGGGGACCAAGTATCACATCAATCCCACCGGCCGCTTCGTGATCGGCGGACCGCACGGCGATACCGGCTTGACGGGGCGCAAGATCATCGTCGACACCTATGGCGGCATGGGCCGTCATGGCGGTGGCGCATTCTCCGGTAAGGACCCCACGAAGGTAGACCGTTCCGCTTGCTACATGGCGCGCTACATCGCCAAGAACCTGGTGGCCGCGGGGTTGGCGGAGAAGGTGGAGGTGCAGTTGGCCTACGCGATCGGCGTGGCGGAACCAGTTTCCGTGATGGTCAATACTTTTGAGACAGGAACGGTATCCGATGAGTTGTTGGTGGATCTCGTCCGGTCGCACTTCCCGCTAACGCCCAAGGGCATGATTGAGCATCTGAAGCTGCGACGCCCCATATACCGCAAGACCGCCGCCTTCGGACATTTCGGCCGAACGGAAGAAACATTCTCCTGGGAACATACCGATAAGGCTCCGGCTCTGGCGGAACAAGCCCGTCCGGCGGCCGCCGCGCATCGCGGTTAGTATATAGTTCGGCTATACATGTCAACGAACGCGGCAGCACCTGTTCCCTGCGATGTAAAGGATATTGCACTCGCGGATCAAGGAAAGCGGCGCATCGAGTGGGCGTTCCAATCGATGCCGGTGTTGCAGACGATACGGAAACAGTTCATCAAGAGCCAGCCGTTTGTGGGTGTGCGGGTGTCAGCCTGCCTGCATGTGACACCGGAGACGGCGAATCTGCTGATTGTCCTTCGCGATGGGGGAGCCTCCATTGCCCTCAGCGCCGCGAATTCTTTATCCACCCAGGACGATGCCGCCGCCAGTCTGGCCCGCGACTACGGCATAGCGACGTATGCGATTCACGGGGAAAATAGCGAAACCTACCAGGCTCATATCGTGGCGGCGCTGGAGCATCGGCCGAACATTGTTATGGACGATGGCGCGGAACTGGCGGCGGTTCTCCATCTCAAGCGCCGGGATTTGGCGGAAGATGTCGTGGGAGGCACGGAGACCACGGCCACCGGTGTTCACCGTTTGCGGGCGATGGCCAGGGAAACGGCGCTGCGCTATCCGGTGATCGCCGTTACCGATTCGACAACGAAGCAATTGCTCGACAACCGCCACGGCACAGGACAAAGCACGATTGACGGGATTTTGCGGGCGACGAATATTCTGCTGGCAGGATTGACCGTGGTGGTCGCGGGCTACGGCTGGTGCGGCCGGGGCGTATCCCTGCGGGCCCGGGGGATGGGCGCAAACGTGATTGTCACCGAAGTGGATCCGATCAAAGCCGTGGAAGCTTTGCTCGATGGCTTCCGCGTTATGTCGATGGGCGAAGCGGCGTCCATCGGCGATGTTTTTGTGACCTTGACGGGCAACAAGAACGTGATCGCGCGGGATCATTTTGAAAAGCTCAAGAATGGGGCGATTCTCGCCAATGCCGGGCATTTCAATGTCGAGATCGATCTGGAAGCGCTCGCCAGGGCGGCTTCCTCACGACGCCAGACGCGGGAACATGTGGAAGAATTCGCGCTGCGCGACGGGCGGAAGATTTACTTGCTGGGTGAAGGACGGCTGGTCAACTTAGCCGCGGGCGAAGGGCATCCCGCCGCCGTGATGGATATGAGTTTCGCCAACGAAGCGCTGTCGGCCGACCATATTCTCAAGAACCATGGGAGTCTGGAGCCGCGAGTCTATCCGGTGCCCGACGATCTGGACCGGCACGTGGCCCGGATGAAGCTCGATTCGATGGGCGTCAAGATCGATAAATTATCGCTCGACCAGGAGCAGTATCTGGCCGGGTGGTCTGATGGAAACTAAGCGCTGGGCGATACTCCTTTGGGGGATTCCGGCGCCAACGTGATTTCTGAATAGTGAGGTAAGGATTTGGCTCTCGTCGCAGGGTGTAAGCACGCTTTAGAGATAACCGTTCCGGTGGAAGATATCGACCACGAGACGGAGCGGATTGTCGCCGATCTGCAAAAGAAAGTTCGCCTGCCGGGCTTCCGTCCGGGCAAGGCGCCGGCCAATCTGGTGCGCACGAAGTTCGCTTCGGAAATCCGCCAGGATGTGCTGGAAAGCATCGTGCCGAAGGCGTTCAACAAGCAGGTGGAAGCCGACCATTTGCAGATTGTCGGCCAGCCCAATGTATCGGAAGTGCACTTTAACAAGGGCGAGCCGCTGCGCTTCAAGGCCGAGTTTGAAGTAGCTCCGGAATTCGAACTGGGCGAGTATAAGGGGCTCACGGTGGCCTATGAAGAGCCGGTAGTTTCCGCTGAAGATATTGACAAGCGCATCGAAGAAATCCGCGAGCAGAAAGCGGAGTACATCAATATCGATCCCCGTCCGATCGAGGCCGGCGATTACGCGGTGGTTTCGCTGAAGAGCGTGAGCGGCGTCGATAAGCCGGTGGAACAGGACGAAATCGTATTGCATGTCGGCGATGGGGAAACGCTTCCGGCCTTCACCGAGAATCTGACTGGTCTTACTCCCGGCGATGAAAAGGAATTCGACGTCGTTTATCCGGAAGACTACGGCAAGGACGAGCTGGCCGGTAAGACGATCCGCTTTATGGCGAAAGTGAAGGGCATCCGGCGCAAGGAAGTTCCCGAGGTAAACGATGAGTTTGCCCAGGATCTGGGTGACTTCAAGACCGTAGACGAACTTCGCGAAATGGTGCGGAAGGGTCTTTTCCAACAGCGCGAATACGACACGCAGCAGGAAGCCAAGAGCTTGCTGGTGGATAAGCTGGTGGAGACCCACGATTTCCCCGTGCCCGAAGCATTCGTCGAGCGGCAGATTCGAAACACGCTGGAGCAGCGCCTGCGGGCGCTGGTGGATCAGGGGATTGACCCGGCGTCGCTCAATCTGGATTGGGTCAAGCTGAAGGAATCGCAGCGCGACAAGGCCGTGAAGGATGTGCGGGCCTCGCTTTTGCTCGATAAGATCGCGGAGCGGGAATCGATTTTTGCCACCAACGACGAGGTGGATCGGGAAGTGCAGCAGTTCGCGAAGCGGCAGCGGGAACCGATGGCGGCGGCCCGGATGAAGTTCGAGAAAGATGGGACGCTAGGGCGGATCGCGGCGCATATCCGGACCGAAAAGACGTTGAATCATCTATTTGAACAGGCGCGAAAAGAAGCGAAGTGAAGTTGGGACGGGTGACTGCCTAGCCAATGGGTTAGGATTCATCCTAGAGAAAAGTGGTTTTAACGGGTAGCAACCCGGCTGTTCCTTGATATACTAAGGAAGAGGCCGAGATAACCCAGACAGTTGCTCATGCAGCGACTATCCAATCCCGGAGATACCGTGTGAAGCGTGCTGGTTCCGACGATTCGTTACGATGTTCGTTTTGCCATAAGAGCCAAGACGTAGTTGGAAAGCTAATTTCCTCTCCCAGCGACTATCCCCGAGCCTATATCTGCGACGAATGCATCGCCGTATGCAATTCGATCCTGGAAGACGACCGGCACGATCAGCCGTATGGGGCGCCTCACAAACTCCCTAAGCCCTTGGAGCTGAAAGAGTATTTGGATCAATACGTGATCGGGCAGGACGGAACGAAGAAAAAGCTGGCCGTCGCTGTTTATAATCACTACAAACGCATCCAGATGAATAAGCAGCGGGGAGCCGATGTTGAGCTTTCCAAATCGAATATTCTTCTGATTGGGCCGACGGGAACGGGAAAAACGCTGCTCGCGCAGACGCTGGCCCGGATCCTGGATGTGCCTTTCGCCATCGTCGATGCCACGACTCTGACCGAAGCGGGTTATGTCGGCGAGGATGTGGAAAACATCATTCTGCGTCTGCTACAGAATTCCGACTGGGATGTGCAGCGCTGCCAGACGGGGATCATTTACATCGACGAAATCGACAAGATCGGGCGCAAGGACGAAAACCCGTCGATTACCCGCGACGTATCGGGCGAGGGTGTCCAGCAAGCGTTGTTGAAGATTCTGGAAGGAACCATCGCCAATGTTCCGCCGCAAGGTGGACGGAAGCATCCCCACCAGGAATTCACTCCCGTGGATACAACGAATATTTTGTTTATCTGCGGCGGCGCCTTTGTGGGGTTGGAGAGCGTGATCGGCCACCGGGTGGGCACGAAGTCGATGGGATTCGCCGCGCCGGATGACGATCGTTCCGATCGCCGGCAGAATAGTTCGGGGCGTCGCGACGTGAATCTGCTTGAGAGGATCCAGCCCGTGGATCTGATCAAGTTCGGCTTCATTCCGGAATTTATCGGTCGTATGCCGGTATGCGCGGTGCTGGAAGATCTGGAGCAGGATGCGTTGGTGCAGATCCTGACGAAACCGAAGAACGCCATCATCCGGCAGTACCAGAAGCTATTTGAATTTGAAAATGTTAGACTGAAGTTTAGCGACGACGCACTGGATGCGATCGCGGGCCTCGCAATGGAGCGCAAAGTAGGGGCACGCGGTCTCCGCATGATTCTCGAAGAGCTCATGCTGGATCTGATGTATTTCCTTCCGTCGTATAAGAAAGTGCGTGAGTTTCTGGTGACGAAAGAAATGGTTTTGTCTCAGAAAATCAATATGGCGTTGCTCGAAAAGGCAGGCTAGCCAATCTCGATGGCCGCCGGGTGGATTCCTGGTGGCCAGAAATACCCGCCTTGCCGTTCTGGCAGCCGGCCCAAGCTGAATTGGGCTACGCGTACAGTTTCACTCCCAAGAAAACATGCTTACCTCCAAAGACAAGTCGGATACAAAGCGTTTACCGATGATGCCCATCCGGGACGTAGTCATATTTCCTTATATGATGACCCCGTTCGTGGTGGGACGAGAATCGAGTGTTCGGGCGCTGGAAGAAGCGCTGGCCGGCGACAAGAAAATCTTCTTAGCGACACAACACGATGCGTCGGTGGATGAGCCGCGCCCGGACGAAATCTACAATGTGGGTACGGTCGCCAATATCGTACAAAGTTTGAAGCTTCCCGACGGGAACATTAAGGTTCTGGTGGAAGGCGTGGAGCGCGGCAAGATCGTCACGGTGAGTGAAGAAGAAGGTTACTTCCGGGCGATGGTGAAGACTTTCCATTTCAAGGTGGAAGCCGGGCCTTCGCTTGAGGCGCTTACCAGCCGGGTGACGACGTTATTTGAGCAGTACGTCAAGCTGAGCCAGAATCTGAATTACGAGACGATGGTGGCGGCAATCCGCGTGGACGATGCCGGCAAGTTGGCCGATACGGTTGGGGCGAATTTGCAGTTGACGATTGAAGAGAAGCAGGAACTGCTGGAGATCTTCGATCCGATCGACCGCCTGACGCGCATCGCCGAGATGCTGGATATTGAGATCGAAAAGTTGAATGTAGACCGCACGATCCAGGGCCGCGTAAAGCGCCAGATGGAAAAGGCCCAGAAGGAATACTACCTCAACGAGAAGATCAAGGCAATTCAGAAGGAATTGGGCCGCGGCGAGAAGAGCGAATTCGATGAGCTGAAGAAGAAAATCGATAGCGCCGGGATGACGAAGGACGCTCACGACAAGGCTACGGCCGAGTTGAAGCGGTTGGAGAATATGCCGCCGATGTCGGCTGAGTCCACCGTATCGCGCAATTATCTCGATTGGCTGCTGGCGGTGCCGTGGAAGAAGAAGTCCAAGGAAATCCGCGATCTGAATTTTGCTCAGGAAGTGCTCGAGTCGGACCATTACGGCTTAGCGAAAATCAAGGAACGCATTCTGGAATTCCTGGCGGTTCGCCGCCTGGTGCAGAATCCCAAGGGTTCCATTCTCTGCTTTGTCGGACCTCCGGGAGTTGGCAAGACGTCGCTCGGGATGTCGATTGCCAAGGCCACGGGGCGCAAGTTTATCCGCCTGTCGCTTGGCGGGGTGCGCGATGAAGCGGAAATCCGCGGGCATCGCCGGACGTATATCGGGGCCTTGCCAGGGCAGATTCTGCAAATGATGAAGAAGGCCGGAACGCGCAATCCGGTGTTCATGCTCGACGAAATCGATAAGATGTCCACCGATTTCCGGGGCGACCCGTCGGCGGCGCTTTTGGAAGTACTCGATCCGGAACAGAACTACATGTTCATGGATCATTATCTGGACGTCGAGTACGATTTGAGCCAGGTATTTTTCGTTGCCACGGCAAACGTGCTGCACACGATTCCAGCGGCTCTACAGGATCGTATGGAAGTGATCCGCCTGTCCGGTTATACGGAACTGGAAAAGCTGGAAATTGCCAAGCGCTTCCTGGTCCCGAAGCAGATGCTGGGGACGGGTATGAAGGATATCAACCTTCAGTTCACCGACGAAGGGTTGCAATCGCTGATTCAGAGCTACACCCGGGAATCGGGCGTGCGCAATCTGGAACGGGAAATCGGCAACGTCTGCCGGAAGGTAGCGCGCAAGGTGGTTGGTTCGCAATCGGTGGAAGGCAAGCAGAAGGATCCGCTGCCGCCGCAGGCGATCATCAAGGAAGCTAATCTCCCCGATTACATGGGGCCGCAGAAATTCCGCGATACGCAAGCCGACAAGATCAACGATATCGGCGCCACCACGGGGCTCGCCTGGACCGAAGTCGGGGGCCAGATTCTGACCACCGAGGCCACTATCATGGAAGGCCGCGGAAAGCTGACGACCACGGGCAAGCTGGGCGATGTGATGCAGGAATCGGCGCATGCGGCGATGAGCTACATTCGCTCCCGGGCCCACACCCTGGGGCTGCCGCGCGATTTCTACCGCCACCTGGACATTCACGTCCACGTTCCGGAAGGGGCGATCCCGAAAGACGGACCATCCGCCGGGATCACAATCGCCACTAGCATTTGTAGCGCGCTGACGAGTATTCCGGTGCGCTGCGATCTGGCTATGACCGGGGAAATCACGGTTCGGGGCAAAGTTCTGCCGATTGGCGGGCTCAAGGAAAAATTACTGGCAGCCCATCGCCAGGGCATTCACGAAATAGTACTGCCGAAAGACAACGAGAAGGATCTGCCGGACATTCCGGAGAACATCCGCAAGGATATGAAGTTGAACTTCGTTTCTTCGATGGACGAAGTTCTGAAAATTGCGCTGGAGCGGGAGTTGATTGCGATTCCCATCACGCCCAGCACCCCGGGGGCGGAGTTGGTTTCGCGGCCGGCGGACGAGAAGATAACGCATTAGGAAGGTTATGGTCTTAGGGGGCGGCGCGGCGGCGGAAAGGGTATTCCCCGGACTGCCAATCTGCCGCGCAGCTCCCGCAAGATCAGCCCCGTGGAAGCCGAATTCATATTAAGTGCAGTGCACCCCGAGCAGTTTCCTCTAGAGTCGAGCGCGCGGCCTGAAGTCGCGTTCCTCGGGAGGAGTAATGTCGGCAAATCCAGCCTGTTGAATGCACTGGTTGGGCGGGGAAAACTGGCTTTTGTCAGTCAGAAGCCAGGCTGTACACAGGCGATCAATTTTTATCGAATTGGCGAGTTTTATCAGTTTGTCGATCTTCCCGGTTACGGCTACGCGCGGGTTCCGAAAGAAATCACCCGGGAATGGAAAGAGCTGATCGAGCAATATTTGCTCCATCGAACGGCATTGCAGTTGTCGGTCCTGCTGCTGGATTCGCGGCATGGATGGATGGAGAAGGATTTGGAATTGAAGCAGTGGCTCGAGTTTCACCAGCGGCCCTATGTCGTGGTTGCAACCAAGACAGATAAGCTGAAAACACAGAGCGAACGTCATCGCGGCATGGAAGCGATCCGGAAAGAAATGAACGGAAGCGAACTATTGCCGTTCTCGGCCGTAAGTGGCCGGGGAGTGAGGGAAATTTGGCAAGCGATATCGAGAATCAAGAACAGCCAGTAGCGGACGGCGAAGAGAAGACCGCCCAGCCCAAGCCCGTGGAAGCGAAAGCGGAGTCCAAGCCCGCCGACGCTAAGCCGGAAGGCCGGAGCGAGACCAAGATTCATCACGAACCGCGAGCACCGCGAGGCAGTGCCGAATCGAAGGCCAGCGAGGCGAAGAATGCCGAGGCTAAGGCGGTTGAGCCGAAGCCGGCGACGGACGGCAAGACGGCCGAGCTGAAGCCGGCTGAGGCCAAGATCGCCGAGCCGCGACCCGCTGAAAAGAGAGCGCTTGATACACGCCCCAGCGATACACGCCCGAGCGATACACGCCCGAGCGATACACGCCCCAGCGATACGAAACCGCTGGACAGCAAACCGCTTGACTCGAAGCCGGCTGAAGCCAAGCCGGTGGAAGCCAAGCCTGTCGAAACCAAGCCGGTGGAAGCCAAATCCACTGACTCGAAACCTGTCGACAGCAAACCACCTGACACCAAGCCCGCAGAAAATCTCTCCCAGGATCCGGGCGCCCGCAAGCGCCAGGCCGCCGCGCAAGCCGCCACCGGTAAACGCGGTGAAAATGGATCGAGCACTCTCGATCTGGTCGAGCTGAAGGATATGAGCATCCAGAACCTCAACCAGACCGCCAAGGATTTGGGCGTCGCTGGTGCGGCTGGATTGCGCAAGCAGGAATTGATCTTCAAGATCCTGCAAACCCAGGCCGAAAAAAGCGGACTTATCTTCTCCGAAGGCGTCCTGGAATGCCTGCCCGATGGCTTCGGATTCCTCCGCGCTCCGGAATATAATTACCTTCCCGGTCCCGACGATGTCTACGTTTCGCCGTCGCAAATTCGCCGCTTCGATCTGCGCACCGGTGACACGATCTCCGGTCAGATTCGCCCCCCCAAGGAAGGCGAACGCTATTTCGCTCTAATCAAAGTCGACGCCATCAATTTTGAGCCACCCGAGGAAGCGCGCAACAAGATCTTCTTCGATAATCTGACGCCGCTCTATCCTTCCGAACGGCTGAAACTGGAAACCGTTAAAGACAATTACTCCGGCCGTGTGATGGACCTGATGACTCCCATCGGGAAAGGCCAGCGCGGTCTGATCGTCGCCGCTCCGCGTACCGGTAAAACGATGCTGCTGCAAAGCATCGCCAATTCGATCACCGCCAATCATCCAGAGATCGCCCTGATTGTATTACTGATCGACGAACGTCCCGAAGAAGTCACCGACATGCAGCGCTCGGTGAAGGGCGAAGTAATCAGTTCCACCTTTGACGAGCCGGCGCAGCGTCACGTACAAGTGGCCGAAATGGTGATTGAGAAAGCCAAACGGCTGGTGGAGCATAAACGCGATGTCGTGATTCTGCTCGACTCTATTACGCGTCTGGCGCGGGCCTACAACACCGTGGTTCCGCCATCGGGCAAGGTGCTTTCGGGCGGCGTGGATTCTAACGCCCTGCAACGCCCGAAGCGATTCTTCGGCGCGGCCCGCAATATTGAAGAAGGGGGGTCGCTCACCATCGTGGCCTCGGCCCTGATCGATACCGGAAGCCGCATGGACGACGTCATCTTTGAAGAGTTCAAAGGGACCGGCAACATGGAAATCCACCTTGACCGGAAGCTGATGGACAAGCGGGTTTTCCCGGCGATCGATATCACCAAGAGCGGTACCCGTAAAGAAGAATTGCTGGTGGCGCGCGAAGAACTCAACCGGATATTTGTGTTGCGCCGAGTGCTAAATCCGCTATCGCCGGTGGAGAGCATGGAATTGTTGCTCGACAAACTGGGACGCACGCGGAGCAATGCCGAGTTCCTGGCCGCGATGAGTGGCTAAGGACCGCTGCTTCTAAAGAAAATCGGTTTGTCTTAGCTCGAGCCATTTCGAAATTAGGGACGTCGTTATAAAATAGCTCCTTCATTCGATGAGTAGCGTTCCCATTACGCCCGCGCCTGTCCAACGGCCGCAGGCAGTGCCTTTACGCCAAGTTCCCGAGCGGCCGCGCCGCGTGCAGTGGCTGGTGTGGATTTTCATCGTTCTGGCAATCGTTGGAATCGGCGCATCGTGGCGTTTTCAGGCGCGAAAAGCGGAATTAGCCGCCGGTCCTCAAATTCGTACCGCCATCGTCGTCACCGGTTCCATCGAATCCATTTTGCGCCTGAACGGATCCACGGGGGCGGAAAATTACGTCTCGATGAATACGCCACAGTTGCGAGGTAGCCGCAACGGTCCAGGGCTGGGCACGGCCACTAGTGCGACTACCGCGGTGCGGGCGATCTCGGCATCGGGCTCCTCCAGCGTGTCCGGAACATCCGCCGCAACCACTACGGCCCAAGCTGGCAGTGGACAAGGTTCCAATTTATCGACAGCGCTGCAAGCGTCCACCAATCGATTCTCCTCGCCCACTGCGACGGCGAAGCCAGCCTCCAGCGCTCCGCCGGTGGGTGGAACCCCCACGGCAACTCTCGGCAATAGCGGTCTGGGGTCTACTTCGGGCACCTTGGTCAGCACCAGCATGTTCGGCAACCCCGATAGCTATTCGCTGCTGCTGCAACATCTCGCCAAGCCCGGATCGCGGGTGGCGAAAGGGGCTGTCGTCGCGGAATTCGATCGCCTGCTAATGCTCAATCGTCTGGACGATTATAAGGCGCAAGTCTCGCAGGCCGAAGCCGCTCTCATTCGTCAAAGAGCGGAGCTGGCACTGACTCACAAAGCGCACGATCAGCAAATCGCCACCGCGCAAGGTACCCTCGATAAGGCTCGTCTCGATTTGAAAAAAGCGCCCGTGCTCTCGGCAATCGACGCCGAACGCTACAAGCTAGCCGTGGATGAGGCCGACGCCCGCTACAAAGAACTTCTCTCGGAAACGAAATATGTCGAGGCTTCGGAGCGAGCGCAGCTGCGTTCGTCGGAAATCGATTTGCAACAGGCTAAAATCGAGCTGAAACGGGCCGAGACAAACGCCAACAAGATGATCGTCAAGGCGCCTATCGGGGGCCTGGTGGTGATGCAAAATATCTTTCGCGGATCGGAATTCACACCCATTCAGCAAGGCGATCAGCTGTGGCCCGGACAGTTTTTTATGTCGATCGTGGACACGCGCTCCATGGTGGTAAACGCCGTAGTGAATCAGGCTGACGTGAAGCGCCTGCATATCGGCTATCGCGCTGCCGTGCGCTTCGACGCCTATTCCGATCTGACTTTGCCAGCGCGCGTATACTCGGTTGCCGGTCTTGGCCGCTCCGGCGGATCGCGGGGGAATTATCTGAAAGAGATTCCCGTGCGCTTGAAAATTGAAAATACCGATCCCCGTCTGATTCCCGATTTGTCCGTTTCCGTGGAAGTCATGCTCGCCAGCGAAAAACAAGTTCCCGTTGCTCCTCTTGCCGGAATCTTCCACGATAATAAAAACGGGAAGCCCTACGTCTTTGTACAGAAGAGCGATGGATGGGAACGCCGGACGGTTGTGCTGGGCTTGGCAAACAACGGGCAGACCGCGATTCGCGCTGGCCTGAAGGCGGATGACGTCATCGCACTGGAACCGCCTCAAACCCGAGGTACGGCCAAGAACTGACAGGCCCAGGAAACTGCAAGAATGTCGAACGATAACAAGCCAAAGACGAGACTAGGTCAACCCGCGTCGCCCCGGAAGAGGGTTCTTATGTGGAGCCTCGCCGCCGTGGGTTCCATCGCCGGGGTCTACGCCGCTTATCACTATTCCGGCACAACCGAAAAGGTGGAGGTTCCGGTGGCTCGCGTCCGGAAGGGCGAATTCGTTCTCACGGTACGCACGCGCGGCGAGATCAAGAGCGTTCACTCGGAAATTCTGCAGGCCCCGCAAGTTCCCGATCCGCGCATCGTGCGTCTGGCCGAATCCGGTAAGCCGGTGCGCAAAGGCGACGTCGTCATTGAGTTCGATGCCGCTCAACAGGAACAGACTTACCTGGAAAAAAATACGAGCGTCCGCACTGCGGAAAGCGAAATCGTGCAGACCAAAGCCTCCCACCGGATCACGAATGAGGTGGACGGGATGAACCTCATGACGTCTGAATACAATCTGGAGCGGGCCAAGCTCGAGGCCGGCAAAGCGGAAATTCTGAGCGATATTGAAGGCCGCAAAAATCAGATTGAGGTAGGCCTGTCAGAGGGTGATTTAAGCCAGGTGAAGGCCACCATCGACGCCCATAAAGTTATTGAGAATGCCGACGTGGATCGCCTGGCACAAAAGAAAGACAAGACCGTTCGCGACACCCAGCGAGCCAAGGGATACCTTTCAAAGATGGTAATCCGCGCTCCGCTCGATGGCGTCGTGAACATTCTTCCCAACGTCCGCAGTCTGGGTTCGTTTGGTAGCGCTCCACCTCCGTTTAAGGAAGGCGACAAGGCTTGGACGGGCGCGTCGATCGCCGAGATTCCCGATTTGTCGGCGATGCGCATTGAGCTAAAGCTGGATGAAGTGGATCGCGGCAAACTGAAGCTCGGCCAGAAGGCTCGCGTCCAAGTGGATGCCGTGCCCGATAAGGATTTTGCAGCCGACCTGGACTGGATCAGCCCTATCGCCGCCGTCGTCTCGCGCGGCCCCTGGGTGACCGAGAAAGTCTTTCCGGCGCAAGCCACTTTGCATAACCTCGACCCCCGGCTGCGTCCCGGCATGAGCGCCAGCGCCGAAGTGGTTCTGGAGAGCCAGCCAAATCAATTGCTGATCCCGCTCAGGGCCAGTTTCGTTCATGACGGCAAGCCGGCCGTCTACGTCCAGAAGGATGGCGACTTTGTGATTCGTCCCATCCAGGTTGGCAAGCGCAACGATACCTACATCGTAGTTCTAAGCGGCCTGAAGGCCGGCGAAGTGGTGGCCCTGGAAAATCCCATCGAAGCGGCGAAGAAAGCGAAGAAGCTGTAAGGGACGATGAAGAAAGTTGTCATCCGGCTATTAATCCTTGTTCTGCTTGGCGGTGGCGCTTACGCGGCCTATAAGGCCTACCAGAGCCTGCCGCAACGCGAGCAAAGTATTGCCACCACCGTTGTCCGGCAAGGCGACGTGGTTGTCCGATCCTTCACCCGTGGTGAGCTGCGGGCCGTGCGGTCCGTCACATTGACCGCGCCTAATCTCTTCGGCTCCGTGCAGGTGACGCGTCTGGCGCCGCTGGGCAGTTTGGCTCGGGAGAAGAATTTGATTGTCGAGTTCGACGATTCGGAAGTGCGCTCGCGGCTGGAAGAAAATCAGCTGGAAATCGATCAACTGGATGAACAGATTAAGAAGACGCAGGCTGACCTGGCGATGCGCAATAACCAGGATCAAGTGGAACTGCTGAGCGCCCGGTTCGCCGTGCGCCGCGCCGAGTTGGAGGTTCAACGCAATGAGCTCCTGGCCGCCATCGACGCAAAGAAAAATCTGCTTACGCTGGAAGAAGCGCGGCGTCGTCTAAAGCAGCTTGAGAACGATATCAAGTCCCGTCAGGTGCAGGCTGAAGCGCAGATCGCGACACTGCATGAGCAGCGGAACAAGGGTCTGCTGGAACTATCGCGCGAGAAGCAGCGACTGAATCAGGTAAAGCTTCTGGCGCCGATCAGCGGACTGGTCGCGGTCCGTCAGAATCGCGGCAACTTTATGTTCGCCGGCATGCAAGTTCCCGACATTCGCGAAGGCGATCAGATTCAGCCGGGCATTCCCGTAGCCGATGTTCTCGATATATCGGAGATGGAATTGATCGGGCGTGTTGGTGAATTAGATCGGGCCAATCTCCGCGATGGACAGGAAGTTCTGATTCGCCTGGATGCGGTAGCCGATCGGCAGCTTCACGGCAAAATCAAAACCATGAGCGGTACGGCGAGCGCCAATCCGATGTCGTTTGATCCAGCCAAGCGATTCGACGTGGTGTTCGCCATCGACATGCGCGAACTACTCGGCGCACTGGGAGCGAAGCCCGATCAGATCCAGCGAATTCTGGCATCGGCCGATGAAAATCGCCGCAGGCCGCTAAACGCAGTTGCTTCCGCCCCCGCTACTAGAGCTCCCGCGCCTGGCCCTGCCGGCGGTGAGCCGCAAGTTTTGAGCACTCCCTCTTCGCAACAACAATTCAGCCCGGCGGAAATGGATAGCGCTAAGTTGCCGCCACCCCCGGAAGAAGAATCGCAATTGAATGCCCTGCTACGTCCGGGGATGCTGGCCGATGTCGAGATCATTGTGGATCGCGTCCCTAATGCCCTGAACCTGCCGATGCAGGCGGTGTTTGAGAAGGATGGCAAGCCCGTCGTTTATGTCAGGAAAGGCAACCAGTTTGAAGCGCGCGCGATCCGGCCTCTGAAACGCAGCGAATCGACGATGATCGTCTCTAGTGGCGTGAAGGCCGGCGAGGTTGTCGCCCTGGCCGATCCAACAGCGAAGCAATCCAAAGAGAAAAGAGAGAAGCCGCAAGGTGGGGCGATGCGCGCGCTGCCGGGCGGAACGAAATGATGTCGGCGCTTTCGGGGATGCTGCCGGAGATATACATGGGGCTATCCAGCCTCCTGGTGCACAAGCTGCGCAGCATGTTGACCATGCTGGGGATGATCTTCGGCGTGGGCGCGGTGGTGGCGATGCTGGCTATCACGGCAGGCGCGCAGAAGGAGATGATGAGCTACATCGATCTTCTAGGCGTGAACAACATCATCATCGAAGCCAAGGAAGCCGTGGATCGCAATGAGCTACAGGAGCGGCGCACGAAATCGCCGGGACTGACATTTCGCGACTTCCGGGCGATTTCCGAGAATGTTCCCGGCCTGGAAGCGCTGACGCCGCGCAAGCGTTTCAAGCCTCTTCGCATATTACCGAAACCGACCCAGGAGTCGCCGCTGCTGATTGGTGTCGAGCCGAATTTTTTCCAGATCAATAGCCTGCGGATGGTGGATGGCCGCTTCTTCGATGCCAGCGACAATGAGCGTTCGGCGGCCGTCTGTGTGCTGGGCGAATCGGCGAAAGTAAATTTATTAGGATATGAGCCGGGTGTCGGCAAGTGGGTAAAGGTCAACGACACGTGGATGCAGGTGATCGGAATCATGGGTCAGCAAGCCACCGCCGATTCCGATGTCGAAGGACTGGAAGTGGCCGACCGCAACAACTTAATCATCGCCCCGCTGAATACCGTGATGCGCCGCTTCGAAGATAACAACAGCTACTTGAAAGACGAGATAGACGGTATTTATATTCGCGTCACCGCCGATAGCAATTCGGTCGAAAAGGCCGCCGTGGTAAGTGCGATTCTTGGCACCAGCCACAAGGATGCGGGCGATTTCAATATCATCGTGCCCGCCGGTTTGCTGGAACAAAAACGCCGTACGCAATTTACGTTCAAGGTAGTGATGATCTGCATCGCCGGGATTTCACTGCTTGTGGGCGGCATCGGCATCATGAACATCATGCTAGCAACCGTTCTGGAACGGACTCGCGAGATTGGAATCAGACGGGCGATCGGTGCCCGCCAAGCCGATATCATCCGCCAGTTTCTAACTGAGGCGGTATTGATTTCCATTGCCGGCGGATTGATTGGAATCGCCTTCGGTTTTACCTTGTCGCGCGTTATCGCCGCCGCAGCCGGCTGGTCTACCGTAGTAACCGCAACCAGCATCGGAGTGGCCTTCGGTGTATCCGTTGGCATCGGATTGGTATTCGGTATTTATCCCGCCATGCAAGCAGCGAAACTGGATCCGATAGAAGCGATCCGGTACGAATAAAATCGCCGATGGATGACAGACTTTTCATGATGATGGTGCGTACTCTTCTTGTCTTCGTAACCGCTGTGCTTCTGCCGGCGCAGGTGCTGCCTCCCGATAAACCGGAAAGCTACGATCCGTATTTCCCCACAAAATCATACTTCCGCAAACACTTCGGCCGCCCGCCGTTACACGTGGAATTGCAAGGTCCGGTGCGCATCGGCGATTATGTCGTGGGCGGAAAGCTAGAGCTCTCGCTGAAGGCCTATCTGGATCTGGTGATGGCCAACAATAACGACATCACACTGCAGAAGGTAACTATCGATTTGAATCGCGACGCGATCACCCGGGCGTTCGCGATATTCGATCCACAGGTGATCGCCAGCTTCGGCGCCACCCGGCAGAAAACTCCCGCCGCCAACGCGCTGACAGGCGCGTCCACGCTTGATACCCTGACCGTGCCGTTGACCGCCACTTATAACCAGACACTGGAAACCGGTACGTCGTTCAACGTCGGTTTTGCCGGCAGCCGGCTTTCCACCAACAGTTCTTTTGCCACCATCAATCCCTATCTCAGCACCGGTGTCACGGCGTCGGCCACTCAGCCATTGCTGCGTGGTTTCGGAAGGGAGATAACTCGCTTGCCCATCTCCATTGCCCGTAGCCGATACAATTCCGCTGAATATGCTTTGTCCGATCAGGTGACGCAGCTGGTGAACAATGCCGAGTCCGCTTATTGGAATGTGATTGAGGCGCGCGAGAGGCTGCGCGTGCAGGAGAAGTCTCTCGCCCTGGCCGACACCGCCTTAAAACGTACGCAGCGGGAATTGGAACTGGGCGCGACATCACCGCTGGAAATTTTCCAACCGCAGGCCAATTACAAGAACGCCGAGTTGACCGTCGTGCAGGCCGGTTACCAATTAGCGCAAGTGGAGGATGCTTTACGGCGGCAGATGGGCGCCGATCTGGATCCGCAGTTTCAAACCATTCCCGTGGTCCTCACGGAATCGGTGGCGCCGCCGCCCAGTGGCAGCGCGATGGATCGGGAAGCCATCGTGGCAAAGGCGTTGAGCAAACGGCAGGATCTGCGGTCCGCCACGGAGTTTGTGCAAGGCGACGATCTGAACATTCGGCTGGCGAACAACGCCCTTCGCCCCGGGCTTTACTTCAGCGCTCAATATGGAGTCTTCGGCCGCGGTGGTCCGCAAACCACATCCACCACGATCATCAATCCCGACGGCACCACGTCGCTGATCGCCGGCACTCCGATCGGCGGCGGCTTGGGCGATGCCCTGGGTCAACTTTTCGGCTTCAGCTATCCAACCTATGGCGCATCCTTGACGCTGCAGCTTCCCATTCGCGATCGCCGCGCATCGGCTGACCTGGCTGACGCCGTGGTCAACAAGCGTCTGGATCTGTTGCGTGCGAAAACGACCGAACAGAATATCCGGCTTGCCGTCTTAAACGCGATCAGCATGATTGAGAATAGCCAGGCCAGCGTACAGATCGCTCAAGTCGCCCGCGATCTGGCACAGAAGCGTGTTGAGGCCGATCAAAAGCGTTATGAACTCGGCACTACTACGATTTTCTTTGTGCTCGCATCACAGAACGATTTAACGACGGCGGAATCGAATCTGGTGCGCGAGTCGATCAATTACCGGCGCAACGAATTGAACCTGCTACGCTCCACTGGCGAACTTTTGGAGACGCGGGGCATCGCGATTCAGTAGAGCGGAATAGATACAGCTAAGCTGGTTGCTATGGGCCGTATTCGTATCCTTTCCGACACCATCGCGAATAAAATCGCGGCCGGAGAGGTAGTGGAACGGCCGGCTTCCGTCGTCAAGGAATTGCTGGAAAATTCCCTCGACGCAGGCGCTACCGATATTCGCATCGACGTGGAAAACGGCGGCCGCCGTCTGATTCGTGTCGCCGATAATGGCTGCGGCATGCTGCGCGACGATGCCATGCTCGCGTTTGAGCGCCACGCCACCAGCAAGCTCAACGACGTTCAGGATCTGCTGTCCATCTCCACCCTGGGATTTCGAGGCGAGGCGCTGCCATCCATCGCCTCGGTCTCGCGGCTGACCCTGGAAACGCGCTCGGCCGATGAACAAGTGGGAACGCGAGTGGAAATCGCCGGTGGCAAATTGTTCCGCTGCGACGATATGGCGACGCCCGCCGGAACCACCATTCATGTTCGCGATTTGTTCTTCAATGTACCGGCGCGCAAGAAATTCTTACGGTCCGATCAAACCGAACTGGCCCACATCGCATCGTTGGTAACGCACTACAGCCTGGCGCATTGCGATAAGAGTTTCTCGTTGCGGCACGGAACCGTTGACCTGCTGACAGTGACCCCGGTGGCCGATCTGCGGGATCGTCTCTACCAGATCTTCGGCAGCGATACTTTGCAGGACCTCGTGGATCTGGGCGATCATCAGCGCGAGATTCATATCCCGCCGCCATTCATTCCACCAGGGCAAACGATTGAAGAACCGGAGCCGCGCGAGGGGCATTCGCGAACGTTTCGAGTGCGGGGCTTCATCTCCAGTCCGCAGGTTCAAAAACTGAATCGCAATTCGATTTATCTCTTCGTCAACCGCCGTTTGATTCGCGATCGCCTGTTACTGCATGCCATCTCCTCGGCTTATTACAACCTGATGCCGCCGGCCTGCTATCCGTTCACGCTGCTCTTCCTGGATTGCGATCCGGAAGAAGTCGATGTCAACGTGCATCCATCGAAGACCGAAGTTCGATTTCGCCACAGCTCTATCGTTCATGACTTCGTGCGCGATAAGATTCGCGAAGTCCTGATCGAGCGCCGTCCCGTGTCGAACTTGCCGACGGGTACGGGTAGTCCACAGCGCGCGGCGGAGTTACCGTATTCGGAATTCACGCAACAGTTGGAGAACTTCTCGCTCGATCGCCCACCGTCCGAAGTTGGTCAAACCGTTTCGCAAGCGCATGGCGCGGCGCAGACTTTCGGCGACGTAGGGGAGATGCCGGAGTATCTACTCCATCGTCCACCCGGGCCATCGCCGCGCTTTGATTTCAGCGGCGATCCGATCCCATTGGCTGAGACGTCACAGGTGAAGTTTCCCGTTCCGGAGACCCACGGTCCGCTGATGGAAGGCGCTTATGTGCCCGAATCGCAGAGCTTGGGAGCGCTCTCCGACCTGCGGCCGCTAGGGCAGATCCATGAGAGCTTCATTGTCGCCGCTGGGCGCGACGGTCTCTGGATTATCGATCAGCACGTTGCCCACGAACGCATCTTGTTTGAAAAAATCCTCAAGCAGCGGGATACGGGCCGCGTGGAAACGCAGCATCTGCTGATGCCGATTGTCCTTCAATTAACACCGTCACAACAGATCGAATATGCGCGCATCGGCGATGAATTGAATGCCATCGGGTTTGAGACAGAACCGTTTGGACAGCGGACAATCGCCGTGAAGTCCGCGCCCGCCGGCGTTGGACCAGCAGAAGTAGAAAAATTGATTTTTGAAATTCTGGAAATTGCCGATGGCGAAATGCGACAGCTCTCGCTGTCCGATTTAAGACGCGGAATCGCCGCATCCATCGCTTGCCGGGCGGCGATTAAAATCAATATGCGCTTGGATCAGACGAAGATGGAATGGCTGTTAAGCGCTCTGGCCGCCACGGATTATCCAATGAGTTGCCCGCACGGCCGGCCCATCGCCCTGCGGTATTCCACCAGAGAGATTCTGAAAAGTTTTCACCGCATCTAGAGTCTACGCGGTGGCTGCATTCCGCGCCGAGAGAAGATCCCGGACCACCACGCCCAGCTCCATAAACTCCGCCAGATCCGCTGGTTTGCGGAAGTAATGATTGGCGCCAAATTGCCGCGCTGCTTCCTGATCGCGCGGCGAATCGGATGAGGTCAGCACCACGACAGGAGCGTTGCCCGACTTGGGACTGCTTCGCAACCGCGCCAAAATTTCGGTTCCGGCATGCCGCGGCAAGTTCAGATCCAATAAGACCAATTGCAATCCCGGCCGATCGTTCCGGTCGCCTTCTTCCAGAAATTGAAGCGCCTCAGCCCCGTCGCCGATTACGAAAAGCTCGCAGCAGATTCCATGCTTATCCAAAGCCCGGCGGACCAGATAAACGTCCCCGGCATTATCTTCGGCCAAAAGAATCGGAATTTTTTCGTTCATTGCATCCTCTAATCCGCCGCCGGCAGTGTGAAGAAGAAGGTCGATCCCACGCCCACTTCCGATTCGACCCAGATTCGTCCGCCCCAACGCTCCACGATTCGCTGACAAATGGCCAGTCCGATTCCCGTTCCATCGTATTCCTGGCCATGCAGCCGTTTGAACACGCCAAAGATTTGCGTTAAATACCTGGGGTCGATCCCCAGCCCGTTGTCACGCACCGAAAATTCCCAGAAGGCGCCCTCGCGTTTCGCCGCGATGTGCACTTGCGGTTGTTCCTTCCGCCTGTACTTCATCGCATTGCTGATCAGATTTTGAAACAGTTGTACCATATGAAACTCGGCCAGGTGAACGCACGGTAATGGGCCGGAACTCACCAGCGCATCGTTGGTTCGGATCAGGGCCTCCAGATTCACTACGGCGGTAAGCAGAGCTTGATCGGAATCCACGGCTTTCATAGCCGTGGCGGGCGCGTTGCTGACACGGGAATACGAGAGCAGATCTTTCAACAGCGTTTCCATCCGCTGTGCCCCGCTTACGGCGAAATCGATATAGTTCTTGGCACTATCGTCCAGTTTGTCTCGATACTCTTCGCGTAGAAGTTGCGTGTAAATCGCTACCATGCGCAGCGGCTCCTGCAAGTCGTGGCTGGCCGCGAATGCAAACTGTTCCAGGTCGGCATTCGACCGGCCTAAGGCTTCCACGGCCTTTTCCAGTTTGGCTGAATTTTCCATCTGATCGTGAACGTCGGTGCATCCTCCCATCCAGCGAACCACGCGGTTCTGGCTATCCCGCAACGGAACGGCGCGGCATAGAAACCAGCGGTACGTTCCATCCGCAGCCCGTTTCAGCCGGGACTGCGCTTCGAAGATCTCGCCCGATTCCAATGACTGCTGCCAGCGCCGGACATACTCATCCCGATCGCTCGCATGCAAGAGATCGGTCCACGGATCGGACGGCATTTGGCCAGGTATGCCCCCGCCGGCATAATCCAGCCATCGCGGATTCATATAATCGATTGCGCCATCTGGCTGCGATGACCACACCAGTTGCGGCAGTGCATCAGCCAGACTGCGGAACCGTTCTTCACTTTGACTGATAGCTTCTTGGATGCGTTTGCGTTCCGTAATATCCAAAAAATATGCCGCCCGGGCAAAATCTGTTTCCCGGTCTTCAGGCCATTCCGTCATATCTACAAGGCAATTGAAAATGCCGCCGTCCTTGCGGATATGGTCGCTTTCAAACGTGTAGTGAGTCTTCTGCTGCACGGCGTGTAGATGCAGCGGCAGCGTCATCTTTGAATCGGGAGTCATCAAATCCGATAAGTGCTTTCCAACCAGCTCATCGCGCGAACCATAACCGTGCATTAACGCAAACGCTTCATTCACTTCCTGCAAGGCGTCGGTGCTGGATCCGATCACCGCCATCCCGAAGCCGGCGCGATCGAAAATCCGCTTCCACTTCTCGATGGAGAGCTCGGCGGCCCGGCGTTCCGTGATATCCCGAAAAATAAGCACGACACCCAGGATGTTGTGGCCGGAATCGAAGATTGGCGCGCCGCTATCGTCGATCGGTTTTTCCGTCCCATCCTTGGCGATCAGAATCGTATGATTCGTTAAGCCGGCAACGCGCTTCTGACGAAGCACCTTGGCTACCGGGCTTTCCACGGGCGCTCGTGTATCTTCTTGTACGACGCGGAAAATCTCGTCCAGGTGCCGCCCCCGGGCATCGGGCAAGGTCCAGCCAGTCAACTGCTGGGCAACCGGATTCATAAGCGTAATCTTGCCTTTTTCATCCGTGGCGATCACCGCGTCGCCGATGCTGGCGACGGTAGTTTCCAGATGTTCGCAAGCGTGTTCCAATTCGCTGGCAAGCTTCTCTCTGTGCGAAACATTCCGGTCGACGATTTTTCCGATGATGAATAACAGAAAGAGCAGGAACACGCAGGCGCCAGCGATCGCTTCCAGTGCTGCGATGCCTTGCCGCTCTCCTTTATCGGTTAAGGCGATTAGTAATCGATATTCCCGCTCGGAGATTTGCTTGCACAACGTTCTGATTTCATCCATCGTGCGCAAGCCATCGTCGGTCTTCATGATCGCCAGAGCGGCTTCCGCTCCCTGCGTCCGGCGAGTGGCGATGGTGGCATCTAATTCAGCGATCTTCGCCGCGACAGCAACGCGGATCTGCCGCGCAAGTTTGGTTTCAGTTTCATCCCGGCGAGTCTGTTCGTCCAGTTGAGTTAGTAAGCCTGGCGCCGCCGCAACACCCGCCTGGTAAGGCTGCAAATATCCCTCCGAGCCAGTAAGAAGGTACCCCCGCTGTCCGATTTCGGCATCCTTCATCGCCGCCAATATAAGTTGCACGGTTTGAAGCAGGCGGCCGGTAGACCGTGCTTCATTCGCGGTGCGGCGCAGAGCTTTCCAATCGAAGTACGCAAGGCAGGCGATAAGAATTAAAATCAGCAGGGACGCAAGTCTGAGCGGTTTATCTATCCGGTCAGTGTACGATTTCATGCGGCCTTCCCATTGTACGCAATGGGTCTTGAATCCACTTTACGCTACAGTCGGAAGTATCTCCCATGGGCAACCAGGACAGTCCGGATAAGCCACTTGAAACATCGGCGGAGCGCCAGCGGGAGACGGATGAAGAGTGGAGTAAATTTTTAGATGCGGCGATTCATGACCTGCGCGCTCCGGTCCGTGGGGTCGCTACGCTCGCTCAAGTATTGCAACAGACGAAAGAAGATCGTCTGGATGAAGAGGGGCAGCAACTCCTTACCTTGATTCGCGAAGGCGCGACGCACCTGGATCTAATTCTGAAAGGAATGAGTTCGTATTCCGCGGTAGTGCAAACTCCGGCGGATCTGAAGGACCGCGTAAATATGAATCTGCTGTTGAAGATGATCACGTTGGAAATGCAGGCACGCATCCAGGCGGCGGACGCGACGATCCTGTACTCTGGTCTCCCCACTGTCAAGGGCGATCGCCAGGCTTTGAAAGTGTTGTTGCAAAATCTGATCGATAACGGATTGGTGTATCGCGGATCGAACGCGCCGGGGTTGAATATCTCAGCGGAACGAACGACCGAGGACACCTGGAAATTTGCGGTTCAGGACAATGGAATGGGGATCGATCCGAAGTACCAACAGCAAATCTTTCAGCCGTTCAAACGGCTGCATGGCAAGGAATTCCCGGGCGTAGGATTAGGGCTGGCCATTAGCGAGAGAGTGGTGGGCATACACCATGGAAGATTGTGGGTGGAGTCGGCCATTGGACACGGCTCCACCTTTTTCTTTACTCTTCCAGTGGCCGACTGACAAGCTTAGCCCACTGCCGTTTACCGGCGAGTGCCTTCCGCAGCGCCTCGTCCTGCCTTCGAGGCGGACTTCTTTCCGTTCGTGGATTTCTTGTCCCCGCTATCCCCGACGGTTTCGAGGTTAACGTTCGCGCCCAAATCATCAAGGGATGCTTGCTGGAGCAGCGGCTCCGAGATGGCCGACAGTAGAAAATCCGCTGCCTCTTCTTCTCCGAGCGTATGGGACAAAAGGCGCGCGCTTTCCACCTCGCCGATCTGCCGAGCCAGGCATTTAGCCGTGCCGTAGGCGGATATTTCATAGTGCTCCACCCGTTGCGCCGCTGCGATCAGGGCGAGGTCCGCCGCGAGGGGTTCCTTGTCAGCCCCTTCCTGAATGGTTTCTTTCCCTTCCTCGATGAGCCCCATCATCGCCTTGCATGGTTTCGGCTCAGGTTTTTCACCGAGCAGGCCGAAGATGTTTCGCAGCCGCTCCACATGACCTTGGGTTTGCACAAGGTGCTTTTCAAAAGCTTCCTTCAGTTTGGGGTGATTGGCGGCCTGCGCCATCTTGGGAAGCGCACCGGTAAGCTGTGTTTCGGCGTGCAGCAGATCCTGAAGTTGTTCGACGAGTAATTCTTTAACTAGTTGTGGCATGTATGTTCTCCTTTTCTGAATTTATTGATTGATTACTGAGGGCGTTTCTCTGAACCATTCGGACCAGGCTGCCGGGTGCCGGCCTCGGGCGATTCGAATTCCTGGAACGCCGGCGCAGTCACCATTTGCCAGTCGCCGCCTTGATTCCAGGGCCCTTGGGCATCGGGCTCGCCGCGGTCGCCGGTCCCGGTGGAATCGTTGAAATACTGATCCACCAGCCCCGGTGTCGGGGGAATGCGGCCGATGGAGAAGGCAGGCTTGCCCATACTTTCCAGGGCCGCCGTAAAGGCCTTCATATGCGTAATCTCACGCGTCATAAGGAACTGCAGCGTATCAATTGTTCCCTGGTCATCGGTGAAATTAATGAGGCGTTCGTAAACGATTTTGGCGCGGGCTTCCGCCGCGATGTTGCTGCGCAGATCAACGTCGAGTTCGCCGGTGATCTTCAAGTAGTCCGCGGTCCAGGCGTCTCCCATAGAGTTGAACAGAGCCACGCCACCGCCCCCCGCGATGGCGATCAGCGGGTCCTCATGCGCGGCACGCCGATTCGTCTTCAGCGGTTTCAGGTGCATGCGGGCAAGGGTGCCCACCACTTCCAGATGGCTGAGCTCTTCCGTGCCGATATCCATAAGAAGATCTTTGCGTTCCGGATCGTCGCAATTCAGGCCCTGGATGGAATACTGCATAGCCGCGGCGAGTTCTCCGTTCGCGCCCCCGAATTGTTCCAGAAGCATATTGCCGAACCGGGGGTCGGGCTCCCCGATGCGGACCGTGTACATGAGTTTTTTGATGTGGTGATACATGTTTTTTCCTTAGCAAACGAGATACCGTAAAAACGGCTCCCTTGTCGCCCATTAGAGCCGAGGGCCATAATTCGGTTTCGCCTGGAACCATCGAACACTGCGATTGAATATCTAAGAGGAACTCCCAGCGCGGGACACTTAGAAATTTGCGGTTCAGGACAATCAACAGCGGCGTTAAGAAGTACTAGCGGAACTCACGGGAGAAGGATTGGGACATGCAGTCGGCGGGAGAGCATTTTATGTGGAGTCGGCCATCGGACACGGCTCCACTTCTTCACGCTTTGAGCGACTAACTTACTTGCTATAGTTTCGGCGGCGTCGTATTAGTGGGAGCGGAATTCATCCACTCGGACGCTTTTGTCATCGCCTCTTCTTTGGCGATTCCATAGCGCTCTTGTAGTTTCCCTACTAACTTATCGTGGCTGCCGGCGATGAACTCCACGTCGTCATCCGTAAGCTTGGCCCACTGCTGCCGCGCCGAGCCCTTCAATTGTTTCCACTTGCCTTCCAACTGATCTGTGTTCATTTGATTCCCTCGGGGGGCAACCCTGCAGTTCGGTCGCCATTATTCGTTCTCTAGCCATTGCAACGCGCGACGCCACAAGCATCGGAAATAGTTGCAGCGGCAAGTAACGATTTCCAAAGTGGCGGTCACGCTACTCTAGCCGCAAGAACATCATAGCAATGGCCCCGTGATTGCATGTTTCACTTCCGTTGAAGAGTTTTCAGCTGCGCGGTAATCAATGTGCCGCGAACATACACCCAGAGTCGACAGGAGACACATTATGGAAAACAACACATTCACTGGATTTTTAGTAGGCCTCGCGGCTGGAATTGGGATCGGGATTCTTCTGGCTCCCCGGTCTGGTGAAGAAACTCGCGCTCGTCTGGCCGATGCTGCTGCGAAGGGTTCCGATTATGCGCGGAAGCGCGCCGAGGATTTGAAAGGCTCAGCGAGTGATTTGGTGGATCGCGCCAGCAATTCCGCGAATGACTTCATGGATCGGGCATCCGACGAGATCGGCCGTAATAAAAAGGTGGCGAAAGATATTATCGCCGATGGCAGAAAGGCCGCTCGCGAATACGCCGGTTAAAGGGCTGATCCCGAAGCGGCGGGTGACTTGCCTAGGGCCAAGTGAATTGTTAAAATCACTGGTAATTTGGCTAGTTCCCCGTCGCTTCGGGGCGCTTCAAGGAGTTCAATGTGCCAGTGAATGTTGTGCTGATTGAAGACAATGCAGGGGACGTTCTGCTTGTCAAAAAAGCTCTAGACCAACATCTGAACGGTTATCAGCTTACTGTGTATAAGGATGGCGAAGAGGCGATCGGCTTTTTTGACGATTTGGATGCCGGCAAATCTGCGGTTTCCCCCGAGGTCATTTTGCTCGACTTGAATCTGCCGCGCTATAGCGGGATTGAAGTACTGCGCCGTTTGAAGAAGAGTGCCACGCTTGCGGCCATCCCGGTGGTGATTGTAACCTCGTCCGATTCTCCGCAGGACCGCTCTGAAACTACGAAACTCGGGGCTGGCGATTATTTTTGCAAGCCCACCGATTTCCGCAGTTTCATGAAGCTCGGGGAAATTGTCAACAACCTCGTGGTGTCGAAACACAGCGCGCCCGCCTAGCTTGCCTTTTCCTCTACCTCACGCAGCAATGCCAAGGACTGCCGCACTAACTGTAAGCTCTCGCCCTCTGCATACTTCACTCCGCCGGCCTCGGCTTCTGGAGCATTTGTATCCACCACCATCGCCCACTGCGTTTTGGTAGCCGGCATGAAAAAATCCATTGGCTCATGATGGCAATTCAGCAGTAAGAGGAATGTCTGGTCCACCACCGGGCATCCTTTGTCGTCGATATCGCCCAGGGTCTTCCCGCTCAAAATCACGCCCAGACAGCGCACCCAGCCTGCCGACCATTCATCATCTGTCATCTCATGGCCGTCGGGACGCAACCAGACAATGTCCCGTTGCTCCGAACGGCGAATACTCCGATCCTGATAAAACTTTCGCCGATGTAAATTCGGATGCCGCTTGCGAATCGCGATTATCTTTCGCGTGAATTCCAGCAGTGCCTTCCGCTGATCGTTCAAATCCCAGTCATACCAGGTCAACTCATTGTTCTGACAATACGCGTTGTTATTGCCTTTTTGATCGCGATCGATCTCATCGCCGCCGCAGATCATCGGAACGCCTTGCGAAAACAGCAGCGTCGCCAGCAGATTGCGCTTCTGCCGCTCGCGCAGCGCATTAATTTCCGCGTCGTCCGTCGGACCCTCTACTCCCAGATTCCAGGAGTGATTATCGTTCGCCCCGTCCTGATTATTCTCGCCGTTCGCTTCGTTGTGCTTATCGTTATAGCTCACCAGATCATGCAGCGTGAAGCCGTCGTGCGCCGTGACGAAATTAATGCTTGCCGACGGCCTGCGTCCATCGCGTTCATACAAGTCGCTACTGCCAGTCAGGCGGTATGCCAAGTCGGAAAGCTGGCCGCTATCGCTCTTCCAATAGCGCCGGACCGTGTCGCGATACTTTCCATTCCACTCCGCCCAATTTACCGGAAACTTACCGACTTGATATCCGCCCTCCCCTACATCCCAAGGTTCGGCGATCAACTTTACTTGCGAAATCACCGGGTCTTGATAAACGATGTCGAAAAATGCCGACAGCCGGTCTACATCGTGAAGCTCCCGGGCCAGCGCCGCCGCCAGATCGAAGCGGAAGCCGTCCACATGCATCTCTTGCACCCAATAGCGCAGGCTGTCCATGATTAGCTTCAGCACTTGCGGATGCCGAACATTCAGGCTGTTTCCCGTGCCCGTGTAATCGATGCAATAACGAGGATTATCCTTCATCAAACGATAGTAAGTGCAGTTATCGATGCCCCGGAAGCTGAGCATCGGCCCCATGTGGTTTCCTTCCGAGGTGTGGTTATACACCACATCCAAGATCACTTCAATGCCTTCGCGATGCAAGGCTTTCACCATGGCCTTGAATTCCGATACCTGTCCGCCGCAATCGCCCGAGCTGGAATAGCGCGACTCAGGACTGAAGAAATTCGTCGTGTTATAGCCCCAATAATTGGAAAGACCCTTGTCCACCAAGTGCTTATCGTCCAGAAAATCGTGGATCGGCATTAGCTCAACCGCGGTGACGCCGAGCTTTTTCAAATACTCCAGGCTGGCGGGCGCCGCGAGTCCGGCATAGGTTCCTCGCAAGTGCTCCGGGACGTCGGGATTACGCTTGGAGAAACCCTCGACGTGTACTTCGTAGATGATCGAATCGCTCAGCGGTATTTTTGGCGGATGATCGTGGTCCCACTCAAAATACGGATTTACCACAACTGACTTTGGCATACCCTGGGCACTGTCGCCATCGTCCTTGGCAAGGTCGGCATCGGGATGTCCCAGTTGATAGGGAAACACCGGATATTCCCAATTCACTTGCCCCGCCAAGGCTCGGGCGTAGGGGTCGATCACCAACTTCGCCGGATTGAAGCGTAGCCCTTTCTCGGGATCATACGGGCCGTGCACCCGATATCCGTAGAGCTGGCCAGGTTGTATGCCCGGAAGATATCCATGCCGTACGAACGCCGTGCTCTCCGGCAACTCAAGCCGATCTGTCTCTGGGGAATTCAGGTCGCTAAAAAGACAGAGTTCTATCTTTTCCGCTGTCTCCGAAAATACGGCAAAGTTGGTTCCGACACCGTCCCAGGTAGCGCCCTGTGGGTAGGGCCGGCCGGGCAACATAGCTCGCGCCATTCAATCTCCCTCTAAGTTGTGTAGTGGGCGGCAATCGAAAGCCGCTACAAGCACTGTAGCGCGCCCGCTGCACGGGGGTGGAGGATGGGCGATTACAAGCTAATCGCCGTGCGAACCGGCGGTCATTAGCAGGACGGGTTCGCGAAAGATTTCTGACGAACGTTCTCCCGCTTCACTCGAGGCGCGGGCCGCCCCTACGTACACTCCGGCGCCAAACATTAGAATCATGCCGAGTAGCAACATCGCAGCTGCAAAGATCGAGAATAATGGGACGTACAGGAGGAAGGCGCCCGCGCCCGCCAGCAGTACCAATCCGCTCAGCGTGAAGAGGCAACGTTCGATCATGCTGAAAACTAAGCAGGTGTCGTGCCACTAGAAAGCGAGGCAAAGTACCAGCTTCCTGGTTATTCTGCTAAGTCCTTTCGGTACTGTCAGTTATCGCCTCGCTCGAGATGATTTGAGGAGACAATTTCCTCCAAGGAAGCGTAAATTTTACAACGGATCTGTCGAAATTGATGGCCTGATCCAGCCTTACGTGCCTTTTCCAATTGGCAAGCCAGATGCAGGATGGCGGGAGGAAGATTTACCCAAAGGAGTTTCAATGAACCAAGAGGAATTTGGCAAGGCCTATCAGCGCGGATATGACATCACGGTTCGTTTTCTAATCTCGCGAGGAGTGCCTAGTCAGCTTGCCGACGAAGTATCTCAAGCGGCCTGGGCGCGGGGATGGGAACGCATTCAACAACTCCGGAATGCAGCAATGATAGTGACCTGGATTAATACCATAGCCCTGAACATCAACCGCAGCCAGTTCCGCAAGCCTGCGTTTGAATCCCTGGATCATGATCCTATCTCAAGCAGTATCGACGTGGCCGCTATCGACGTACGGCGAATCTTAAGCCTCTGCCGAACAGAAGAACGATGGTTGCTGGAGCGTCATCATTTGGAAGGACATCGCATTGCCGACATCGCCAAGCACCAAGGCTGCACGGAAACGGCGGCTAGAATCCGGCTATTGCGGGCTCGCCGCTCCGCTGGGAATCGTCTCATCCGCTTAGGCGAAGCTCGTCAGAAGCGCGCCCAAGCGGCATGAACCCTATTGCCGCGGGTGATTCTTGGAGCTAGTTGTTTTCACCCAGCAGCGTAATACTTCGGCCACGCTCCATGCTTGGGCAATGCATCCCCGGGGAGAGTAGGGCGTCTCGGCGTCGAAGATTTCGCTGATTGAACCGACGCAAGCTTCGCCCAAATGTTTGGGAAATCCATCCAGGAAGCGACTCACATTCTGGTCTTTAGGATTCACCTTCATGTAAGCGTCGATGAACGGACCGATCAACCAAGTCCAAACCGTTCCTTGATGATAAGCGCCATCGCGCTGGCGCAGATCGCCATCATACTTGGATTTATATTCTGGATCTCCCGGCGCCAAAGATCGTAGGCCTACTGGAGTGACCAACTTCTTTTCGGCGACATCGACGATTGCCGCCCAATGCGATTCAATAAGCACCGGGTATCGCAGTGAAAGGGCCAACAGTTGATTCGGCCGGCAACTGGGATCGTCGCCATCCGGGCCGTCGACCACGTCGTACAGATGATTGCCCGCCTCATACCAGAAGCGCTTGTTAAACGAATCTTGCGCTTGGGCGGCATGCGCGCCAATGGCCTCGCTCCCCGCGACGCCTTCGGATTTCAGGAAGCTCTCCAGGATCCGCAAAGCGTTGTACCACAGTCCGTTGATCTCCACCGCCTTGCCACGGCGTGGTGTAACAACCCAGTCGCCCATCTTGGCATCCATCCACGTCAGGGCGTAATGGTCGGCGCCTTGTTTCAGCAAACCATCCGCCGGATCGACGCCGATTCCGAAGCTTGTGCCTTTCAGGTGATGCTCAATGATGTCCTGCAGCTTGGGTAGCAGGATGCGCAAGATGGATCGATCCCCGGAAACCTGAATGTAACGGTCGATAGCGTGGAAATACCACAGCGTAGCGTCGGCCGTATGATAAAGTCCGGCAGTCTCGCCTTCCGGGAACAGGTTCGGAATCAGCCCTTCCTTGATGTAATGCCCGAAAGCCCGCAGAATCCACGCTGCCTGTTCGTGGCGGCCCGTTGTCAGCGTCAGACCCTCCAGCGAGATCATCGTGTCGCGGCCCCAATCGGTAAACCAGTGATAGCCGGCGATTACGGTGCGTAACTCAGATCCGGCGGCGCGGGCACGGGCTGCATCTTGCACACGGCCGGCGGGCATGATCAGGAACTGGTCAGCCGCCAGCACAAGCTCGTCGCCAAAATCGCCGAAGTCGCCCGCTTCCACCGGTATATCGGCGCGCCGTCCGTTCTCCGCTTCGGAGAGTAATCCTAAACGCCGCTCCCCTTCGGCTTCAATGGCAACCGCGGGAGGCAAGGCGCGAATACTCTCCCAGCTTTCCGTCGACGCAACCACCGTCGCTTCCTGGCCGGCATGAAGATCCAAATGGAAGTAACCCGGGGTCCACAATTCGCTACTCGCTGGATAGCCGCGCGCCGCTTCTTCGCGATACCAGACCTGACCCGTCCGCGTGGCCTCCATCGTTAGAGAAGCACCTTCGCCGAAAAACTGAAAACGTAAGGTCGGAATCGCGGTGTCGCTTTCCACTTCATATCCGGCATCGAGCGCCTTCAACGTATAAGATGCATTCAGAGTGGACCCCACGGCTGTTTCGTGTGGACGAAAATGCACCAAAGGACGCAGCATCAAGCGCACCTGCCGGTCGCCTTCCAGCATGCGATAGGTTACGTGAACCGTGTTTTGCGCATGGATCAGCGAGATGCGTTTCTCGATGCAAACTTCGCCGACGTGATAGCGCCACACCGGCAAGCCGAGCTCTAACGTAAACTCCTCTAGATACTTCAGCCCGTCTGTCGGCAGTGGCGATCCAGCACTCGCTTCCCCTCCGCCAAGGCGAATTAACCCGCCCTCAGCCCCCAAGTCAAGCTGTTCCACAATGTCGTTCACCATTACCGTGCGTCCGAACGGCGACGGCAGCGCGGCAATCAGATATCCGTGGTATGACCGTGTCATCACGCCGAACACCGTGCCTGACGCATAACCTCCCAGGCCGTTGGTTACCAGCCACTCACGCTCGGACCAGCGTTCCAGGGAAGGCGTGTCAGTCTTTGTCTGCAGCACTCGACGAATCAATGGGCTCTCTCCTTATGCAAGGTTTCATTACTACCGCCGCATGACCGGGGATTTTCCAGTTATCCGGCGTCTCGACTTCCGCCGTCCCGATCCCGCCATAGCGCACATCTTCACTCGACCAAAGAATTTCCCAAGCCATGTCTTGCATTGGACCCAGCAGCGGCTCGGGCGATGGGTTCAGATGGAGGTCCAATCCGAAATTCACAATCAGCAAACGATCCCCGGCAGCTCCAAAATAACGCAGTAAAAACGCGTCGCCGGATAGCACAGCGCCATCGGTGCGCAGCGGAGCCGACAGCACGATATCTTCGCGCCGCAGCTTCAACAACTCACGATACAGCCGCAGCAGGTCGGCGTGACGGGGATTCTTGCGTTCACCATGATCCAGCTTCGATCGCTGAAAACTCTCGCTATCGCAGGGGTCGGCAGACTTCGCAACGAACTCTCTGGTTTTAAATGTGCGAAACTGCGCCAGGAATTCGATGCGACCCTCGCAGACCATTTTGCCCAAAGGTTCCTGATGATCGGCGAAATAGAAAAACGGAGTGGAAGCGGCGAATTCCTGTCCTTGAAAGATCATCGGCGTGTTTGGCGCCAGCAGCAGTAGCGCCGACATCGCCCGATAATTGCCCGGGTCAGTCAAAGCATGAACACGAAGCCCGTAAGCGGAGTTCGCCACTTGGTCGTGATTCTGGATGAAGTTCACCGTATTGTGCGGCATTAAATCCAGCGCGGCGCTGCCCCGGCGATTCTTCTGCCATTTATACTGTTGGCCCTGATAAAGAAATCCGTACTTCGCAGCCGACACGAATTCCTGTGGATTGCCCAGATAATCGGTGTAATAGGCCTCGTTGCGGCCCGTCAGACGAGCCATCGCGCTGTGATGAAAATCATCGTTCCAGAGCGCGTCCAGCCCGTATCCACCGCGCTGTTCCGGCCGCACGAGCTTGGCGTTCTGCTGCTCGTTTTCCCCGATCAGGATTATTTTTCGCTCGCCCGCCGCCGCCCTGGCCACGCGGGCAATCTCACGCAGGATATGGCATTCCGTGTCGTCGTAGATATCTTGCGTAGCGTCAAGCCGTAAACCATCCAGATGGAATTCTTCTATCCAATAGCGGGCATTATCGAGGCAATATTGGCGCACGCCTTCCCGCTGCACGCCGTCGAAATTCATACCGGCGCCCCAATCGGTCTTGTGAATCTTCGATAGATAGTTTTCGTTGAACTTCGTCAGGTAGTTGCCGTCAGGCCCGATGTGGTTGTAGACGACATCCAGAATCACACCCATTCGCAAGGCGTGCGCGGCATCTACAAAGCGCCGGAAATCGTCGGGCCGGCCATAGAGACGAGTAGGGGCGAAGAAGTGCACACCGTCGTATCCCCAGCCGAACTTGCCGGGGAATTCGGCCACTGGCATGATCTCCAACACAGTGATGCCGGTGTCTGCTAAATACGGCAACTCGGCGATTGCGCTTTCCCACGTGCCGGCGGCCGTGAATGTACCGACGTGCATTTCATAAACCACCTGGCCCCGCGGATCGCAGCCTTTCCAGGCACTATCTTTCCAAGGAAAATTGTTGCCGTCGATCACTTCCGAAGGCAGGTGAATCCCTTCCGGTTGGAAGCGCGATGCAGGGTCTGGATAATGCCCTTCGCTCTCCAGCCGATAGGAGTAGCGCGTACCCGCCCCGGCGCCTTTGACCATCGCCGAGTGATAACCATCCGCGTCGCGCTGCATCGGGTGCGCGCCGCCGCTTCCGCCGATCACTACTTGTACAAGTTTTCTATCGGGCGCCCAGACTCGAAAATCGACGCCATCTTCGCTTAGCTCCGCACCCACTCCGAATTGTCGCTTCATTCTTTGGCTTTCAGTTTACTAGTAGCCTCAATTCTATGTGACGCAATTGAATGGGGAAACCGATCAGATTTCCCGCACCGTCGGCGGGAAGAAACTTACTTCCAGCGATTCGGTCTAGCAAGATATGGCAGACACCCCAATCGTAAATAGGTTGAGTTCGCAGAGCATTCGTGAGTTGGCGGCGCTGATCAAGGATTCGAAGATTGCGATGCTCGTCACCCGGCATCCTGGCGGCATTCTCCGCAGCCGCCCTATGGCGACGCAACAAGTGGATTTCGACGGCGATCTCTGGTTCCTCACCATGGATGACTCGCTCAAAGCGGAGGAAATCCGCGCTGAGCCTCATGTGAACGTGTCGTACAGCGAGAAGGATCGCTGGATCTCTATTGCCGGGACCGCGGAACTGGTCCAAGATCGCCAGAACCTCAAGAAACTCTGGAAGGATGAATATCAGGTTTGGGTCCCAGGCGGCGTGGACGATCCGCATTTGACCCTGCTAAAGATCACCATCGTGGAGGCTGAGTATTGGAGCTCCACTGAACACAAAATGGTTCGGCTGGAGGGCTGCGGGTCGTAGCCCAAAAAGTGCAGCCTTCGCATTGGTGGCAAAACTTACATCTCGTCTTGTGACTAAGCGAGGCAGCTAAACCATTGTCAATTTGTCCCCAGTGACTTTGGGCCTGAGCGTGCTTGTTCGATGAGCGGATAAGGAGAACTACCATGCTGAACTGGACGATTACATTTTTGCTTCTAGCGTTGATTGCCGGGTTTCTCGGCTTTACGGGTGTGTCGCTGGCAGCCGCCGGGATTGCGAAGATTCTTTTCTATCTCTTCGTCGTTCTGTTGGTCGTTTCGGCCGTGATGACAATGCGTGGACGCGTTAGGTCGTAAATCGAGCAGGAGATACACTATGTCTACACCACGTTTACAGCCCGAATCGCATCGGGAAAAATCGGGTTCCGACTCCCTTCCCGATGGATATCTGGAGAAGGAATCCGCAGTACAAAACGAAGTCGAACCCGAAGAAGATGTCGACGAGCTAGATCCCTATGAGGTACCGGAGGGTCTGCCGGACACAAACTCCGAGGTTCCCGATGGAACGCATTTCGATACCGACCCGGATTTGCAAGATGCGCCGTCCGATATCGCCGCCTTGGCCTATTCTTATTATGAAGACCGCGGCAACGTGCACGGTTTAGACTACGACGACTGGATTCGCGCTGAGCAGGAACTCGCGACGCGGCCAGGGATGCGCATGCCGCGAAATCTTCGGCCACGCGGATAATTAAGTAGCCCCAACGTTCTCTGAGAATTCGGAATCAGCTTCCGCTTTATCGTCGGCTTGAAATTCGGCGATGCGCGTGTGAACCGTGCGAAGGCTGATTCCCAGGACCTCGGCCGTCTTCTTTTTATCGCTATTCGTCTGCTTCAGAACCTGCCGGATATAAGCTTCCTCAACCTCCCGCAACGTAGCGCCGGGGCGAATGTTTAGACCCGTGGGATTATCGGTTTCGGGGGTCACGCTTTGGGGCAAAGCCTTGGTCTCGAAAAGCGGCGGAAGATGTTGCATTCGAATAGTTCCCTCGCCGGCGACGATGACCGCCCGCTCTATTACGTTTCTCAACTCCCGCACGTTGCCTGGCCAGCCATAGTTCATGAAGCACTCAATCACCGCAGGCTGCAGATCGGCCACGCGGCATTCGTTCTTCTTATTTAAATCCCGAATCATTGCCTCGGCGATCAACGGAATGTCTTCCTTGCGCTGCCGCAGCGGAGGCAATGCCAGATGAAACACATTCAACCGATAAAACAGATCCTCACGCAATGACTTCTTTGCAAGAGCGTCTTTCAGTGTTTTGTTGGTAGCGGCCAGCACTCTGACGTTGATGGAAATCTCGCCCTTCCCACCCAAACGCCTGACCTTGCCCTCTTCCAATACGCGCAACAGTTTTGCCTGCGTACCCATCGGCATGTCGCCGATTTCATCCAGCAGTATGGTGCCTTCGTGAGCCTGCTCAAAGCAACCCGCCCGCCGCTCCACTGCCCCCGTGAACGCACCTTTTTCGTGCCCGAACAGTTCGCTCTCAATCAGCGTCTCAGGCAGCGCCGCGCAATTGATCGCCACAAACGGGCGGGCCATTCGCGGACTTGCTCTATGAATGGCGCGCGCCACAAGTTCTTTCCCGGTTCCGCTTTCGCCGGTGATAAAGACGGAGGCGGAGCTGGGGGCTGCCTGCTGGATCATGGCATAGATTTTGCGCATCGGCGCCGATGTGCCAACCAGATCGCCCAGAATCCCCTGATAGCTCAACTGCCGCTGTAAGCGCGCGGTCTCATCCACTAAACCTTTATGGCTGACGGCGCGTTCCAGCAAGGCCGCCAGCATATCGTAATCGACAGGCTTTTCCTGAAACCAGAATGCATGCAGGTCATGCACGATGGAGATCGCCTTGGCTGAACTGCCGAACCCAGTCAAGACGATCGCCGGTGTTTGATCGCCGCGCGAGCGTAGCGTTTCCAGGAGCTGAAAGCCATCCATGCGAGGCATCATCAGGTCTGTAACGATGGCGTGAATGGGGCCTTCCTCGATACGGTCGAGCGCCTCTTCTCCATCCTGTGCGGTAATGGCGGTGTAGCCGATATCGGAAACCATCGCGGCTACAGTGTCTCGCTGGTCCGCATCGTCATCCACGACGAGCACTCGACACGAAGTGGGCATGCAGGTATTGTAGCGAAACGCAAATGGAAACTCCCGTCTATCGACACCAAGGCCTTAGTAAGGAATACCCTCATTGCAGAATATGCATGGATCGCGGTTTCCTTCGTTCGACTGGATGGCTTACTGATTGCAACAGTTTAGGAGTGGCGCGTCGCTTGCTATAGAGAGCCGGGAAGTAGGGAGGCTGGCACATGTCCAACGTCGCCGTTTTTGGCATTTACCGCGACCGGTTTCACGTCGAAGAAGCAGTAGACGCTCTTCGCCAAGCCGGGTTCCGCAACACCGATATTTCTGTCTTGTTTCCTGAAAATCAGGGCACAAAGGATTTTGCTCACGAGAAGAACACCAAAGCCCCTGAGGGCGCGGTTGCCGGTGGCGGATCTGGGCTCGTGATCGGTGGAGCGCTTGGCTGGTTGGCCGGTATCGGGGCATTGGCGATTCCGGGCATCGGACCGTTCATTGCAGCTGGCCCAATCATGGGGTTGCTTGCCGGCGTCGGCGTGGGTGGCGCGGTCGGATCGCTTATCGGAGCCCTAGTCGGAATGGGGATTCCCGAATATGAAGCCAAGCGGTATGAGGGCCGGATTCGGAGCGGTGGAATCCTGCTCTCAGTGCACTGCGATAGTTCAGACTGGGAAAAACGGGCCAAGGAAATGCTCAAGAATACGGGTGCCGAAGATATCGCATCCGCGGGAGAAGCCTCGGCTGATTTCGCTAAAACCGATAAACCGCTGCCTCGTTCCACAACAGTTTAGTTAGTTCCAATTACAAGGGGGAAATATGGGATTTCTAGCATGGATCATTTTAGGTTTGATCGCCGGTTTTATCGGCAGCAAACTCGTTAACAAGACAGGGGAAGGATTCCTCATGGACATCATTCTGGGTATCGTCGGCGCCGTCGTCGGGGGCTGGCTATTCAGTGCGTTTGGTGCCTCGGGCGTCACCGGCCTTAACGTCTACAGCCTTTTGGTAGCGGTTGTTGGAGCGGTAATTTTCCTGGTCATCTATCACGCGATCGTCAGGCGCGCATAAGATTTGAAAATCCGCGTTGGTTCTGTAGGGGAGCCTTCACGGTGCTGTGCCATACTGCAGTGCAGTAGATGAATCAGAAATTTACTTCTCTACTGCACTTTTTTCTCAAGCCCCTTTGTCCCCGGGCGGGCCTCGCCTACATTCTTCGGCGTCATCCGCTGGGACCCTACTTTCCTCTCGCCGCTTTGAAAGACGGCCAGCCACTCCCCGTCAAGAATCTCCATCTTTTGCCCTTCACTCCTGGTAGTCCCGTCTCCGATTCCATGATCTTCGATCACTCGGTTAGTCTCGCGACTTTGGCGGCGCGCGGTCGGTTGGAAGTAATGCATTTTGAGCCGCCCGTTCACCAGACTGTGTGGAACGCTCGCGATTCCATGTTGCTGGTAATCAGCTGGCCGAAGACGGAGCAATATAGCCTGTGGAATGACATGCGCATTGAAGCGGCGGCCGAGGGTGCATTCCAGATTGTCGACCTCTGGTCGGATATTGCGGCGACTCCTGTGAGCTGGAATCCCTCGCTGAGTCTGGAAGAAATTCTCGATCGATTTTGCGACACCATCGCCGACGAGCCCTTCTTCCAACTAACCGCTGAATTGCGGGCTTTTGAACGCTCTGTCTCCAGGAATATCGTCAATCCTCTGACTTGGAACGCCTACCTTGCCATGCAAGCGCCGGCCACTTCCGGACAATATTTCGCTGGAGAAGGCCTATCTCCATGGCATCGTCTGCGGGCCGCTCTTACATTGGTTACCGATCAGCCGATGCATCTCTGGACGAGGGATGACGGTCCGGAAGCTCCTCCGGTCTTCGTCGGTTTTCACCCCGGCGCGGAAGTACCGCTTCTGCCGAATGGCTCCGTTCATCGAGACTACGCCTTCGGTTCTTTCGACGCAGCAAATGTAGCCATCGCCGGCCAGGTGCAAGCGCGCTTGGCCCAGTTGGAAAGGCCACTCGGGGAGCAATTGCGATCGCTGAACCCGGAAGGGGCGGCGCGAATCGCCTGGGATGCCGTGGCGTCCGCCGCCGATACCATGATGGATCCACGCCAGCGCTTGCACGATGTTTACGAACGAACCGACTGGCCGTACAAACTGCCGGCGATGTACGAAGAAGTCCGGCGGTTGGTATCGGCTGGCATGGTCTCTATCTTGCAGCCGTTCGGGGGGCCGGCCGCGTTCCCGCTGCCCAGTAGCGCTCCGCCCCCGGAATCTTCCACAGCGTTGCACTTGTTATGGTGTTTGCGAAAACGCTATGTGCATCCCGCGATGCTCGCCTGGGCCGTGGGCCGCGACCCGGAGTCCTTTCCAGCCGGAATACGATCCTTCCTGTGCGCTGAAGATGTCGATATGCCGCAATGGTCATTGGAGATGTTGCGCCGCTTTCATGATCTGCAGCGCAGCGCCGGGTTGCGCGATCTGGCCCTGCGATTTCAAAGCGGGGCGATAACGATTCGCTGCGATTTCTCCGTTCGCGAACCCGACAAATGGACGGCCGCGCTTCTTTACGGCGATGCTCCTGCCGATGGTAAGCCGCACGCCCTTCGCCGGGCATTCACGTTCTTTCGGCGCCATGCGCAATCGGTAGCGATTACCCGTCTGGAAGCGCACGGCGGCCAATGGGCCGGTAGTGCGGAAATCGTTTTTACCAGCGGTGAGATTCAGTGACACCGCGGGTGCTGATACTCGACCCCTTGCTCGGCTCCGATGGTCGCGATTGGGCTGCCATATTTCATCCGCATGCCGTCTGGCTAGCTGCAAAATGGAGTGAATTGCCGTCGCGCCAAGCTGGAGATGTGTTGATCGTACATGGCCGCGAAACGCTTGCTTTCACCCCAAAATTGCAGAACGAAGCCAGTCTACTTGGGTTGCGTGTGATTGTCGTTTCCGGCAACGGGTTTGAAAATCCGCCCGCCGACTCCCCATTCTATTTTCGCCGCGCCCCGGTTGCGCCGCGCCGCGAAGGAGTCGACCGGGAATTTGGCGAATGTGTACGGCGGTTCTTAGAAAATCCTGTATGGGAACTGCTGGAACCGCGGGCCATCGCTGGAGTTTTATCTTACAGCGAAGACTTTCTTCGGCTCTGGGAGTTCGATTCACTCGAAGGCACGGCTCTGTGGGTGGATTGCGCGGGTTCCATACGGCGGCCGGGTCCCTTCGATTGGGTGGTGGCTCTGGCATTAGGCGCAGCGCCCCGTTGGGTTTTCCTGATTGAGCCCCCAATCGCCTCCGAGTCGGAGTGGTTGCTGTCGCTGCTTCCCTGGGTGCTGATGGTCTCGCGGAATGAAGTCAGGATATCGGAAGAATTGAATCAACCTCCCGAAAGCCGCGTAAGTCCGGAGGCGCTACGGCGATTGTGGGCCGACCAGTTGATGAGCCCGGCGAGTCCGGCGGATCGTCATGCGATATCCAATCTGGCAGGTCCTCGGGTGCTCTTGGGCGCAGGCGCAGCCACTCCGCTGGACAAGCTGCTACGCCTGCTTCACTTAGTTCCCGAGGCAGGCGCCATCGAGCCGCTACCCTGGTGCACTCGTGCGGAATGGACGCCGTATGTGAATCGCTTCCTTCTGTTGGATGATCTGGCCGAGGCTGGCTGGTCTGAATTCCTGACCGCCGCTTTGCAGCTGAAACCCAATGAACTGAAGGTGGAAATCGAAGCGGAAAAGGCCATTGGAATCGGCCCTACGGTTTATCTGCCCGATTGCCAGGAGCGCGATGTCCTCTTTCTAGACCTGCGTTTGTTCACGCCGCGAGGTGTGGAAGCGGAATTCGATTTCCTGACCCGCCTGCTGCCCTTTGCCCGCCACCTGCCGGATTTCGCGGCCATGGAAATGGCGGTGATGACATCGCAAATGGAAAGCCCGGGATATTATCTGGCGCTGACGCTGCTGCCGCGTCTTCTGGCAGCGGCCCATCCCTGGTTGCCGATTATCTTGTTCTCCTCAACCGGACGCCGCGAGATAGTGGAAGCGCTTCGCCCCCATGCCAACATCATCGTCAACTTCGATAAGCCACGTTTCTTCGGCCAGGCGATAGCGGATACAGCGCGGCGATTTCGCGACGCTATGGGCGCTGCTTTATTTCTGGCTCGCGGGCGGGCCCATTGTCTGGACTTGATTACCCGCAGCCGGGAACGCGCACTTCCCGTTCGCCGAATGGAACGAAGCCAATCGCCAGTGGTTCAGATTTTTATCGATGAGTGTAATCATCCGCATAAGCTGGCGGTCGGTGGGTTCGTTTTAATTTTTCCCGATAGTGCCGCCGTTACGCGTTTTGACCATGCCTGGAAATCGCGTCCGGCATGGGGATTGGGCGAAGGGCACGCACCATTGGCTTTCACCGATCCGCCGCCGGCCGAATATCTGCAAGTCGACGCTGAATCGCAGATCACCCAAGTTCAGGAACTGGTTGAGCGCTGGGGACTTAAGGGCAGTGGCTTCGTTTTGCTCGAAGATTCGGTTCGCATCCAAAAGGCGGGGGCCGCCTCCGAGCTTTTGCGCGACGACGGCATTGACAATCTCTATCGGCGAATGCTGGCGGACGTGCTCGAAGGCGTCTTGTTCGAACTTCTGCCAGCGCTTTGCGCTACGCCGAAATCGATTTCGATAGACGTCGCCACTCGCGTAGTTTCCGCCGCCAACCCCGGTCTGGCTGAGCGCCTTCGGAAGGACTTCGGTATCGGACTAACGGCCGATGGCACCCGTTTTTTCGCCTTCAGCTCGGCGGACGTTTATCCCTTAACCGCGGAAGTACTGGCTCGCCGGTCGCGGGGCATCACCTTGCCCATCCGTTCCGCTCGCGGAGTTACTCTGCAGGACTACGGCAAACTGCTCGACTGGTTTCACAACGATCAGGCTGAGTACAAGCGGCGCGTCGAGCAACTAGATCATCCCCGGCCACGGCAGATCCACTACCTCGCCCGGGCCTTGACGTCGCTTGCGGTGAATCTTAAAAGCCTCGATGAATCCCCCACGGCGCGGCAATGGTTGGAACGGGGATTCTTCCAACGGCGCAACAAAGCTTTTCAGGATTCGTTGCAGGCTTCCCGCGCCGCCGATCGCGAGCAATGGGTGGACGCGTTAACGGCGATTTTGCCGGTTCGGCCGCTGTCGAGCTTGCCGAATCGGACCGGCGCCCCGGCGTATGAGGATCTGGTGATTGCTAACGCCGCGGCGTGGCCCGCGAAACTCGATGGAAGCGCTTTCCTCGATCTGTGCCGGCGAATACAATAGGGGGCGTGTCCCACGCTGGAACTGAAACTGAAATCAAGCTGCGCGTCGCGAGTGCCGCCGCCGGTAAAGAATTGCTGCTGCTGGCGGGCTTTCAAATCCTCCATGAGCGCGTGTTTGAAGCGAACATCGTTTTCGATACAACGGAACAAGAATTGCGGTCCCGTGGCGAACTCCTCCGCTTGCGGCAGGCGGGCAGCCTGTACACGCTGACCTATAAAGGACTGGCTACAACCGGGCGGCACAAATCGCGCGAAGAGTTGGAAACCACCGTTCTGGATTTTGAAAATACCCAAAAAATTCTCAACCGGCTGGGCTTTGCGCAGATCTTCCGTTACGAAAAATATCGCACCGAATTTCATAAACCGGGCGAGCCCGGTATCGCCACGCTGGACGAAACCCCCATCGGAACTTTCCTGGAATTAGAGGGTACTAGCGATTGGATCGACGACACGGCCCCCCGCATTGGTTTTGCGCCCGGCGATTACATTACAGAGAGCTATGGGGCGCTTTTTCTTAGATATCGCCACGAACGGAACCTGGAACTACGCGATATGACTTGGGACAACTGAGTATATTTGCCGATGTTCGGCCACGGTTTAACTTGGTACGCTAATAGCTAGGATGGCAGTACTTTCCGGAGTAGAGTACTAGTCGCACCAAGATGTTCGTACCTTTTTCAATATTCGGGTTGACTATTCTGTTGTTTATCGTATGGTTCCGCTATACTTGCGCGCTAATCCTCAGTGCCCGGACATCTCGCGATTATTCGAATCAGGTAGCGCAGGTGAACCGCTTGAATTACCTACGGGTGCAAACGGCTTTAGAAGAAAATCCGGCGGATGAGGGGTTGGATACGTTGCGCGATTCGCTGCGCAACGATTACGTTTTGGTGACCTATTTGTTGCATCACACCACCGAGCGCGAGGTGGGCAGCCGTACGTTCGAACGGAAGATGCTGAAGTTAAATTACCGGATCATGGACTTGTGGTATTCGATAAGCCGCCGATTCTTTACCAATCATTCCCGTCCGGCGCTGCATGAGATGTCGCGCATTGTCGGCCATCTGGCAAACGCCATGGGCGAGCATACCGGTTCACCAGCCCGGGCCTAGTTGAAGGCTCTGAAGATCGCCTCCGCCTTCACCACTTGGCAGTATTCTCCGTCCAAGTTCGCCAGCGACATCGCATGCACTTCGGCCGCTGGCCAGCTCGCTTTCCCGAATGTAAAGCAACCGTCCTCCACCACATAAACCGCGAAGCCGAGACACCCGGCATGGCGCACCGTCGTCTCCACGGAATTGTTGGTGATCACCCCCACTATCACAAGTGTGACGATGCCCGCGGCCCTCAGCTGGGATTCAAGATCGGTTTGGACAAACGCACTCCCGGTATGTTTGGCACAGATGGGCTCACCTGGCAGAGGCATGGCAACAGGTTTAAAGTCGTTTCCGGACTGCCCCGGACGATACGTGGAATTCGGCTCGACAGAATCGTGCTTCACGTGCTGAATCGGCATTGCCAGCTCACGCCATCGGGCCAACAGGCGAGCGATCACGCTTTCCGCTTGCGGATTATTTCGAATGCCCCAACTCGGATGGTCGATGGCGTTTTGCAGGTCGATCAGCATTAGAGCCGTGGACGGAGGCAGCGAGAGCATACTCCATGTTATTCGCTAGGCCGTCGACGGTTGCCCTAAACTGAAGACAGTCCCATGTTGTTATTGCTGCTTCGCGGGAGCCGCAGGTACGGGCTCTTAAAAGCTCTCTTGATGATCGGCGTGATCGCGGCCGTCGATTGGCGCGTGGAAGTAAACATCCCCCTGGGATTCCTCTATCTGTTTCCGATGCTGCTCGCCGGGGCGTCGCTCAGGCGCTGGCAGATCGCGCTGGTGGCCGGATTATGCACGTATCTGACGGAGAGTTTCGATAGCTACGTATGGTTTCCGCAATCGGGCGTTCCCCGCGATATCCTGATTTTCGCGGCGTTCTTTTGCATGGGTCTATTCGTGTATGAAGTCACTCGCAGCCGGCAACTGGCAGCGCGCCATCTGGAGGAGATGGAAGCCGAGATCACCGCGCGGCGCGAGGCCGAAGAGCAGTTAAAGATACTGGTGGAAAGCAGTCCGGCGGCCATCTTCACGGCTACTTCCGAGGGCTGCGTGTTGTTAGCCAATGGGGCGGTGAACCGCCTGCTGGGGCTTCCGCCTGACGGTCTCCGAGGCCAGTCGATTCGCAAGTATTTTCCCGCGCTAATGAATGTGCCGGCGCCCGATCAGAATGGGCAATCGTTTCGAACGGTAATGCAGTGCCGCGGATTACGTGAGGATGGCGAAGTATTTCTGGCCGACATTTGGTTCTCCACATACCGCACGACGGCCGGCTCGCGCCTGGCGGCGATGGTAGTGGACACGTCGGAAGAATTACGCAGCCGCGAAGAATTAAGTCTGCATCAATTGCTGGTAGGATCGCGAATTCTGGTGGGCGCGGTATCGCATGAAATTCGCAACGTCTGCGGCGCGATCGCGATGGTGCATCAGAATCTGGCACGCGATCCGGAGCTCGCCCAGAATGCCGACTTCGAAGCATTAGGAACGTTGATCCGCGCACTGGAGAAGATCGCGTCGATGGAACTGGCCCAGAATTCCAATCAGGCGGCGGAAACGGATCTGCAATTGGTGTTGGAGGAACTCCGCATCATCATCGAGCGATCCTTACACGAAGAAGGAATCACTGTGAAATGGTTCATTGAGCCGGGCCTTCCAGCGGTCTGGGCGGATCGCCAAAGCTTAATGCAAGTCTTCTTAAATCTTACGAAGAATAGTGAACGGGCGATGAGCGGCGAGGTTAGTAAGGAGCTGACCGTGATTGCCCGAACCGAAAAGAACCGCGTGCTGGTGCAGGTGCGCGATACGGGCTGTGGGGTGGCTCATCCCGATCGACTATTCCGGCCGTTTCAAGAGCAAGCACAGGCGACAGGACTCGGCTTGTATTTATCGCGGGAGTTCATGCGCACCTTTCGCGGAGATTTGCGTTATGAACCGGAAGCCACGGGTTCCAGCTTCATCGTCGATTTGTCTGCCGTGAACGAAAGCGGGAAAGGAAGTTATGGGCCAGGAAATTCGGATTTTGCTAGTGGACGATCACAGCCTGTTTCGCGAGAGTCTGAGCCGGCTGCTCCAAGCCGAACCTGATCTGCGCATTGTGGGAAATTGCGCCACGGTGAGCGCCGCGCTGACGGTAATGGAGCGGGAAGCGATCGACGTCGTCCTGCTGGATTACGATCTGGGTGAGGAACAGGGCCTAACATTTCTGGAGGAAGCCAAGCGGAGCGAGTATCCGGCGAAGATTCTGATGGTGACCGCGGGTATGTCCGATGCCGGAACGCTGCGCGCGCTGGAGGGTGGCTGCAAGGGGATCTTTCTGAAACACAGTCCGCCGGTGCAACTGGTGCAGGCGATCTATAAAGTGCATGCCGGCGAAATGTGGCTTGACCCGCGGGCCGTTCGGTCATTGGTGGTGGGCGCCAATGGTAAGCCCGACGAACAGCGATCGTTGCAGCCGTTGAATACGCGAGAGCGAGCTGTATTGCGAGGCGTTTTCGAAGGGTTAACGAACAAGGAAATCGCCGGGAATCTGCAGACCTCGGAAAGCTCTGTGAAAGCGGCGATGCAACAGCTATTCGACAAAACCGGCGTGCGGACCCGGAGCCAGTTGGTGCGAATCGCTTTGGAGCAACACGCAAAAGACTGGCTTCCGGGGAATTAAAAACTATCGCAGAGTGTAAGTGAAACCGGTGGTCACCTGAAACGAATTCTTCTTGAAGCCTGGAGGAGGATCGTTTAGAAAGCTGTCTAAAGATCCAAACGACAAGCTGAACCGCTTATAAATCGGCACGGTGAACGAGACTGTGCCAGTGCCGGAATAGGTGTCGAGATTGTTCCACCCGACTGTCAGCGAAGTCTGTTCCTGGAAGATCATTCCGCGCTTGAACTTGTGGTAATAAGATTCCGAAAATGTCGACCCGATAAGGTTCTGATCGTTCGTTGCGCCGGTTTGAAATTGCTGCCGGATATAGGTCGCGCTCGCTTTCAGATCGAACAGGTTCGAAGCATTCTTGATCACCGTCCAGCCGATTCCCAGTCCGTAGTTCTGTTGCAGATCCAAGCCCTGCGAAAAGTTATGATCGAGCGCCAACTGCCCGAAGACATAAAGGCGCGGCGAAAAATAGCGGTCCTGTTCGCCGTCCAGATGATAGACCTCGGTTTTAACGTTGGGTGTACCGGGCTGGCGGAGGGTTCCGTAAGTGGCGCTGAGATTAGCCGTAGTGCGATTGCGAGTATCCAGCCAACCTTCGAGCGGAACGGCGCGGATTAGATGGATCTCGCTATTGAACGCTCGGCTGCTCTGCGTAGCCTGGACCAGCGTACCGCCGCCGGTTATCGAGCCGTTCCAATTCTCTGTGAATGTTGGTTCATGAACCACGGCATTCTGAAAAGTTTCCTGATCTATGACGTAAGAGGTGTCGTCGATGGCAGTCTTGCGCGGTTCGGCCGTGGTACCGGAAACGACTTCGATCTTCTTATCGGCGACCATGACTTTGCCTTTTGGCAGACTGGCATAATCGCCATGCGTGATGGTAACGCTGCGGGGTACGACGACAAACTCGCGCGTCGATTGGAACTCTTTCACTTTGCTCCAATCCACTGTGATCTCACCGGCCATGTCGCTCTTGAAAGTGACGGACGCTCCGGTTGATCGCACAAGGTGGCCGATGAGTTTTTCACCATTCGAGAAAATCAATACATCGGGCGGCGGGGCGGGCTCGGCGGCCACGCTGTAAGTCCAGGGAAAAACCGTCAGTGCTGACAGAAGGACCAGAGAAGTTCGACTCGGCATAAGTTTCCAGGATAGCGTCCTGGTGTGTCACGGCATCGGGCCGGGTGGTTTGCGCGATCATATCCAGAAGGAGCAAACGTCGATTGCTGGGAAATCAAGGAACGGAACAAGCTGTGAGTCAGGACTCCCGTATACGCATTTTGAGCGTCGACGATCACCCGCTGTTGCGTCAAGGCATCGCCGCCATCATAAATAATCAGCAAGACATGTTTCTAGTGGCTGAGGCGGCTACCGGTGGCGAGGGAATTCAAGGATTCCGCCAGCACCGTCCGGACGTGACACTGATGGACCTGCGGCTGCCCGACATGAGTGGGATCGATGCCTTAATCGCGATTCGGACCGAGTTCGCCGAAGCCCGTATCATCATGTTGACCACCTTTGAGGGCGATGTAGAAATTCAGCGGGCGCTGGCCGCGGGAGCTCGTGGTTATCTGTTGAAGAGCATGCCGCCGAAAGATCTGGTGGAGGGAATCCGTCAGGTTCACAACGGCAAACGACGCGTTTCCGCTGAAGTTGCCAGTCATCTGGCGGAGCACATCAGTGACGAATCACTCACCGGACGGGAGATCGAAGTGCTGCGTCACGTCGCTGGCGGCAACCGCAATCGCGATATCGCGGAACAGTTGAAGATCTCTGAAGAGACCGTGAAAGTGCATATCAAGCACATCATGGAAAAGCTGGGCGCTAGCGATCGCACGCAAGCGGTTGCCATCGGAGTGCGCCGGGGCATCATCCATCTTTGATAGTTGGCGATCACTCGAAAGTGGTAGAGAAAACCCGCTGATCTAGGGGATTCAGTTCGGAAACGGTTTCCATACGCTATAAACAGGTGCTCTTCGGGCACGATGAAGGAGACGCCGGGCTGCAACGTTTATTTTCTGTGTTTCCTGGCGGATTGCCGGGGTTAGGGATGCTCCTGCTACGGGCGGCTGTCAGTATCGCGGCATTGCTGCAGAGCGCAGCTTACCTAACCGATGACCGCGTGTTAACGTTAGCCGCCGGCGTAGCCGCTGTAATAGGTCTTGCCTGCGGGGTTCTATTACTGATCGGATTCCTGACGCCGATCGTGAGCAGCGTGCTGAGCGCCGGCTTAATCGCAATGGCGCTGAACGTCTTCCCCGCGTCTACCGCACACCTCTTCGATTCGAAATCTTCGGTTATCTTTGCGCTGACGATCACTCTGTCGATTGCTTGTTTGGGTCCTGGCGCGTTCTCAATCGATGCCCGGATATTTGGGCGCCGCGAGATAATCATTCCTCATAATCCCCGTTCCACTGAGTTGTAACGCTCCATTAACAGTTCCGCGTAACGGGTGGCTCCAGCGTTACCCAAATTAGTTAGGGCTTGCCTGCACGGAATAGGGTTTTGACAAAATGCTATTCGCTTTACTCTACATTCATGCCCGCCAAGTCTAACGGCAAACGGTGATCGGGAAGCCAATCGGCCGACGGCAGATCAACGCGGGATGCACATCTACAAATACTGGAGCAAAGCCATGACGCCAACTCAAACTTTACCGAACTACGCGCCACCGAGAATTTCGCAACTGATCCCGGAGGAGTACGACACTCTTGTCGCACCCCACCTAAAAGCCTTGAGACGCTGGGTAAACAGCACCGTACAAAACAGCTGGGATACGGATGACATTATCCAGGACACGCTGCTATTGGCATTGCGGCATATTGGGCAATTCCGATTTGAGGCTAGCCTTGGAACGTGGCTGCGGCGCATCGCGATCAATGTGATTTTAGGCCGGCAGCGCTCTCCCCGATACTCGCGGACTGTAGTGGTGGATCCGGAGATCCTCGATAAGATCGAGTTTTCCGGCTCGCACAAATCTCCACTTGCCGAATGCCAACGGAAACAGACCAACATGCTGCTGCACAAAGCGGTATCGGGATTACCGGCGACGTATCGGGCGGTAGTTGAACTCCGTGACTTCCATGGGCTCTCTATCGAAGCCACAGCGAAACACCTGGCCGTTTCCAAGCCGGCGATCAAATCGCGGCATCGGCGGGCGCGCATCATGCTCCAAAAAACCTTGCAGGATGTGGCATAACGCCAGGGCGAGAGAAGCGAATCTATGTCAAAGGCAGAGGAGTACGATGCGTTATTGCTGGGCAGCGGCGAGGCGGGGAAATATCTCGCTTGGACGTTTGCCAAATCCGGCAAGCGAGTGGCCGTGATCGAACGCAAGTATGTCGGAGGATCGTGTCCGAACATCGCCTGTTTGCCAAGCAAGAACATCATTCATGGCGCGAAGGTGGCTTCCTATTTCGCGCGGAGTGAAGAGTTCGGAATCACGAAAGAGAATTTTCGAATCGATATGGCCGGCGTGCGTGACCGGAAGCGCGCGATGGTGGGCGGCCTGATTGCGACGCACTTACAACAGTACAAGAAGAGCGGCGCGGAATTGGTGATGGGGACAGGGCGGTTCATCGCGCCGAAGACGATTGAGGTAGCTCTTGCCGATGGCGGAACTCGAGTGCTGCGTGGCGGGCACGTCGTGATCAGTACCGGCTCGCGGGCCACGATCGACCCTATTCCAGGACTGCCGGAAGCGCGGCCGCTGACCCACATTGAAGCACTGGAGCTGGATGTTGTTCCCGAGCATCTTGTGATCATGGGCGCGGGATTCGTGGGGCTTGAAATCGCACAGGCGATGAGGCGTTTTGGAAGCCGCGTAACAATCGTCGATCGCAATGGCCGTCTCGCGCCGAGGGAGGACGACGATGTCTCAGAAGCCTTGCAGCAACTATTTATCGATGAAGGGATCGACGTAAAGACCGGCGTCTCCGTGACGCGGGTGGAAGGCGTGAGCGGAGAATCGATCACGCTGCACGGAAGCCAGGCGGGGGCTGCGATTGCAATTCATGGTTCGCATTTATTGGTGGCCACCGGCCGGACGCCGAACACGGAGGGCATCGGGCTGGAAATCGCGGGAGTGGCAACGGATAGCCTTAATTACGTGCAGGTAAATGAGCGGTTGGAAACTACCGCGGCGGATGTCTTCGCCGTTGGGGACTGCGCCGGTAGCCCGAAGTTCACCCACATCGCTTTCGACGACTACCGTATCGTTCGCGATAACCTTGCGGGAGGGCATCGCGTCACCACCGGCAGGCAAGTTCCGTACTGTTTATTTACCGATCCGGAGTTTGCTCGGATTGGTCTCAATGAGGTGGATGCAGCGGCCCGCAGAATTAATTATCGCCTGTTCAAGATCCCACTGGGATTGATCTTGCGCACGCAGACGTTATCGGAGACGCGAGGTTTCGTGAAGGCGCTGATCGATACAAGCAGTGACCGGATTCTTGGCTTCATGGCGTTTGGTGTTGCGGCCGGAGAGATGATGGCCGTGGTGCAGATTGCGATGACTGCCGGGCTGCCATATACGGCTTTGCGCGATTCGATCCTGACACACCCGACGATGGCGGAGGGGTTGACCGTGCTGCTTTCATCGACGCCCCAACTACGCGAGAGAGCTAGAAAGCCAGCCTTTTTTTGTTAGCATCGATCTTCTTTGCATCCAGGCCGGGAACTTGCTGCAGTTCGGCAATCGACTTGAAATCGCCCCTCTCATTACGTTGTTGCACGATAGCCGCAGCCTGCTTTTCGGTAAGCCGCAACGTCAACGCCAGATCCTTCGCCGTGGCCTTATTCACGTTGATTTTGATGGCGGGCGACGTGGGCGAGAAGTTCGCGGCAAGGTAATCCACGACATCGTAGAATTCATCGTCGGTGCCTTTTGCGCCGCGTTGAATCATGTCGTTCACGATCACGCTCCAAGTTTCGCGGGTTTCCTGCCGGCCGATTACAAGCTCCGCTCCGTGACACGATCCGCAAACTCTTTGCGTTACTACCATGCCTGCTCCATCGGGTAGCTTTAGATTCTGGGCCATGACCGGCGCGGCGCCAATAGCGAGGAACAGCACGATGGAAAAACTATTTACCAACGCTTCCGGGGAAGCTGTACGATGTAGTGTCCTCATTTTGTTTTTGACGCGGCGGCGCCTCAAAACGATTTTAACTCCATGCGCGCGCCCGCCTTGGGAGATGACGTGAAACTGCACTTTGCACTGATGCTTGTGGGGGCGTTCCATACATGCGGAATGGCCCAGGTCCCGGCACTTCCGGAGACTGGCTTTCGGCAGATTTTCGATGGCAAGACATTCGCGGGATGGGATTGCGATCCGGAATTCTGGCGGGTGGAGGGCGGAACAATCATCGGAGAAACAACAGCAGGCCACCAACCGAAACAAAACATTTTCTGCATCTGGAAGGTCGAATCGCCAGGCGATTTCGAGTTGAAGGTGGAATATAAGCTGACCGGTGAAACCGGAAATAGTGGAATCCAATATCGCAGCGTGGAGCTTCCCGAAATTGCGAAGTGGGTGCTGAAGGGTTATCAGGCCGACATCGATGGCAAACAGCAATATACGGGACAAATTTATGAAGAACGGGCGCGAGGCTTTCTGGCGCTGCGCGGGCAACTGGCGTACGTTTCGGATGGGAAGAAGACCGGCTCTATCGGATCAACCGGCGATGGCGATCAACTGAAAAGTTTCATCAAGGCGGATGACTGGAATGAGATTCACATCATCGCCCGCGGTAATACGATTATTCAACTGATCAATGGACATGTGATGAGTGCGCTGATTGACGACGATAAAGCTAACCGCAAAATGGCTGGTGAAATTGGGATCCAGTTGCATAAGACAACGGCGGCGATGAAGATGGAATCGCGGAACATCAGGATCAAGACGTTCTAATGTGGCGGGTCTTTCTGTTTGCGTTTCTAGCATCGAGCGGCCCGGCTGCCGATTGGCTTTGTGCCCGCGGGGATGCGCAAGCAAGCGGTTGGCAGAAGCAGGGAAGCAGTATCAATCCGCGAAACGCGGGAGACTTGCAGCTTCTTTGGAAACTAAAACTGGACAATCAATCGAAGGGTTCTCATTCCTTGACGACGCCGGTAATGTTGGGCCCGATCGTAACGCATCGAGGGATTAAGGAACTGGTTTTTGCCGCTGGGGCAGACGATAACCTGTACGCAGTGGACGCCGATCGCGGACGGCTTTTCTGGAAGCGGCATTTCGACGTACAAGAAAAATCAGATGTCGCCTGCGATGGTGGTTTAACCGGCACCCCGGTTTTGGCGCCGCCGCCGCATAACGTGAAAGTGCCGCGAAAGAAAGTGCGGACCGTCGACGACGATGAGTTCGGCACCCCGCTGCGGCCCCTGTATATAGCGGCAAGCGACGGTGTCGTGCATACGATTCGTCCTTCCGATGGCGTGGATATGGCTCCGGCCCTACCGTTTGTTCCAGCCCATGCAAATCCCTCGGCCTTGATTTTCGCGAGCAGGATTCTTTACGCGGCCACATCCAGCGATTGCAATGGGGCGCCGAGCGGCATCTGGAGCATCGACACAGCCAGCGACAAAGCCAAGCCAGCGTTTCGTGCGTCGCGAAGTCAGGGGACTTCCGTGGCCGGCGATGGAACAATTTATGCTTCTACGGATTTGGGAATCGTCGCCCTGGATGCTTCCAGCTTGAAGCAGAAGTGGGCCGTCGCCGTACCGAACTTGCGGGCGATCGCGCCGCTTCCATTCGAGTGGAACGGCCGGCCATTGTTGGCGGTGGCGGGCACGCAAGCGCAAGTGTTTCTCTATATGCGCACTGCCGAGAAGACTCCGCTGGCCATCAGCGCGCCGCTGCCGGATCTAAATATCAGCGGCCTTGCGACGTGGGTGGACGCAAAGGAAACGCGTTGGATTTACGCCGGCTTGCAGGGTCCGCGCGGAAAGATTGTTGCTTTCAAAGTGGTGGATCGTGGCGGTATTCCCACTCTTGCGCCCGCCTGGACTTCGCGCGCGATTCCGACAGCGCTGCCGCCCGTAGTGTTTAATGGCGTGCTGCTGGTTCTCAATGGCGGCGATGCACATTTGCCCGCTACGCTCTATGCGCTGGACGCGGCCAGCGGCAAGGAACTCTATGCGAGTGGCGACGCGGTGGATTCGTTCGTCGATTCGAGTGGGCTGGCGGTGGCGAACGGCCACATCTGTTTTGGAACGGCGAACAATACTCTGTATTGCTTCGGTTTCCCAATCGAGATGTGATTAATTCAGCGTTCCAGATGGACGCCAAATCCATACAGCGTGTTGTCGGTTGTGGTGAAGAACACGCGTCCGTTTGCGATTGCCATTCCAGTGAGATTAGCGGGGGCTGTGACCTGATTGCCGCTGTTATAAAGCTCTTTCCCCGTTGTGCCGTCGAGTGCGTAAAGCGTCGCATGACCAGAGGCTTTGCGATCCGCGGAGTAATCACCCGATGAGAGCGCGAAAACAATTCCGCTGGTAATCACCGGCGGTTGTGGCGCGGCGATTTCAGCAGAAGCCCAGGCCGGTGTGAGAACCGGAAATCCATTTTGCTCTTCTACTTTAAAGGCGACGATGGAGCCGCTTTTGGAATTCGCCGAAAGTTTAAGCGCTGGGTTCAGCGCGCCCCAAACTGGCGCCACGACCCAGCGCACTCCATCCGCATCCTGCCAACTGGATAGGCCGCCCCAGATGCCGCGACCGGCTATGGTCAAGGGCAGCGTCTGTGACAACGGAGTCTTATGATCCACTCCGCCAGGGGATGCGGAATCGAGAAGATAAAGCACGCCGTTCGATCCAGCGGTGACGATCAGGTCATGTCCGCCATGCGAAAACACCACCGGCGTAACGAGACTGGCCGGCCCCGCGCCGGGCACCGAGAAATATTGTTTTACTTGAAGATTTTTCGGCGTGAGCGCGAGAAGCGTATTCGACCATTTGTTTGCGCCAGGGTCCGACGGCCCGTCTCCGGTTTGCACATAGACGGTGGAATCCGCTCCGAAAGCCAGACCCCCGATGCTAGAGATCGCTCCGCCGTTTGAGGCGAAGAAGGTTGGCTTCGGCGCGGGGTCGGAGCTGCGAGGATCGAAGTCACTGAGGTCCATCGACCATACGCCAGAAGGCGCGCCGCCGCATCCAGCGATTGTCGTCGTGTAGATCGCGCCATCTGAAATCGCCAGGCTGGAAGCCTTTGCGCCGGCCGGAAGAAAGGGAATTGCCGCGGCCAGATCTTCGCCGTTCGAGGTATTCACAAAATGCAATTTTCCGTCGCTGGATAAAGCAAAAGCGGGCCGTGGGGCACCGAAGTTAGTACTGCCCAGAACTCCGTGCTTAGTGCTTGCGGCGGCGGTGCCGGGCTTAGGCCGGGCAGCGAAATTCACTGGAGGCGTGAGGGACGGAGTAGCAACCGCGGCGCCCGCACAGATAGATGGTTCCTTGCGGCTGGACGGTTTCGCGGGCTTCTCAAAATGCCTCGTCCAGAAGACGCGATCCATATCGAGATCGATGGACCAGAGAGAATCGGAGCCGCCGGAAATAAATCCCAATTCCTTAAATCCGCGATAAGAAATCAGCAGGCCTATCACAACGGGAGGAGTCAGCGAGCGCGACCCCACCTGCTTGTCGCCGAGCTTGCGCTTCAGCACTAATTCAAAATCTTTGACATTGTCGGCGATAATGCGGATGTCGGTCTTTTGCCAGCCGCTGCGCCCACCATCGCCCCCATAGAACGACCAATCGAGCGGACGGCCTTGGGCGGCGGCGATCGCCGGGATGATTAGGCTGGAGGCGAGCGCCAGAACATTTCTGATCATTTTTGTCCCTCGAGTCCAAAGCAATACAGGATGCTGTCGTAGGTGCCGATGTAGACTCGCCCGTTGGCCACGGTCAGCCCGCTGAAGTGGTTGAAGGAAGTGATTTGATCGCCGCTGGAATATAGCTCCAAGCCAGTCTGCGCATCCAGCGCATAGAGTACGGCGTGGGTCGAGTTCTTGATACGTTCCGGACTGAAATCGTAAAGGCCTTTGTCGGCGTAAGCTTGGCGCGTATTTTCGCCATTGCCGTAGGAATAGATCACACCATTAGCGACCAACGGCGGCTCAGCCTGATTCATATCGCGCGACATCCAGGCCGGATTCAAGTGAATCTTGCCGCCGCTCTCCTCCACCTTCAATGCGACTACCGCGCCATGCGTCACGGGACCGTGCGACAGAGGAACCTTAAAGTCGGGATGCGCCGGCCCCCAAAAAGGCGTGAGCACCCAACGCGTGCCGGCGGCATCTTCCCAACTGGCCATGCTGCCCCAGATACCAGCGGATTGAAAGTCGGCTTCGTCGTTGCACATGAGCGGTGTGCGATCGAGCGGAGTCTGATGATTTGCGCCGCCCGCGGCGTTGACATCGAGCAGGAACATGCGGCATTCCTTGCTGCCGGTGACCATTAACTCGCGCCCTTTGAAGTTGAAGATCGCCGGAGTCACTTGCATGTCCAGGTCGCGCTTCTGCAGCCAGATCCAATTCGTGGGCACGAACCAATCTTTGATCTTCAGTTCCTTACCCTCCAGTTTCGCGCCGATCAGACCATTTCCGTAAACCTGATTCGCCGCATCGTACCTGCCGTCGCCGGTGGGTGCCCACGCCGTACCCGACGAATCGATCGCCGCACCCTGCCGTCCCCAGAGTCCACCGCTACGGGGATTCGCGGTCGTCACTTTCTTGTCCGGGTCGCTCAGATTCACTGCCCAAATCTGATTCGGGTTTCCGGCGCAACCCTGGGATGTGGTGGTGAACAGGATGCCATTCCAAAGATTCAGCGCATACGATTTTCCGTTGGGATAGCCAAACGGAAATGGTGGCGCGACGTCCTCGCCGTCGGATACATTCAGCGAGTGGATCTTGCCGTCGCCAGCCAACGCGTAGACCGTGCGCGCGCCAGTGGCCGTGGCCGGGCCGATTACCGGCGTGGCGGTCTGGCCCGTGGGACATAGCGGATCTCCCGGCGTACCGGCCCTTGCGGGCTTAGGATATTCGAAGTGTTTCTTCCAAATCAGCTGGCCTGTTTCAACGTCGATGGCGTATAGATTGTCGGCGATACCGGCTTCTATAGCGATCTGCTTTTTGCCTTGGGCGGTGGCGACCGCATCGACTATCAAGGGCGGAAACAGCGAGTGCATTTCGTGCGGAACATTATCGAGTTTGATCTTCCAGAGGATTTTCAGATTCTTGACATTGCCCTTATTCAGAATCGTTTCGTTCTGTTGCCAGTTGGTGCGCTGGGGGTTGCCGCCATCGGTCAGCCAATCGGCCGACTGCGCTGGTGCGATGCCGATTACAAGAGCGACTACGAGTTTTATACTTTGCATGAAAGCCGCCTAGCTTAGATTTTTTCCCACTGTCCGGTCTTCGCCGATTTTAAGATAGCGCCAGTGACTCGATCGGTAGATAAGGCATCGCGAAAACTTGGTGCAGCCGGTTCACCGGAAGCGAGCCCATCCAGGAAATCGGCCAACTGATGGATGAACGTGTGCTCGTAGCCGATCTGCAGGCCGGGCACCCACCAGCGTTTCATGTAGGGCTGGTCGCTGTCGGAAACATGTATGTTGCGCCAGCCGCGCAAGCGCCCTTCGTCGTGATGATCAAACCATTGAATGCGATGTAAATCGTGCAAGTCCCACATCGCCGAAGCTTGCTCGCCGTTGATCTCCAGCGTATAGCGCGCCTTATGTCCACGCGCATAGCGGGTAGCTTCGAACACCGCCAGCGAGCCATTGGCGAATCGGCCGAGGAATGCGCTGGCGTCGTCAATCTCCACCGGTTGGATGTTCCCGGTGAGACTGTGCTTGCGCTCCTTGACGAACGTTTCGGTCATCGCGGTAAGCTCGGTGAGTGGACCATTCAACCATAATGCGGTGTCAATGTTGTGGGCCAGCAGATCCCCCGTAACGCCACTTCCGGCAACGGCTGCGTCCAATCGCCACAAGCCTTCGCCACCTTGCGGAAGATCTGCTGAGATGGTCCAATCCTGAAGGAATTGCGCCCGATAATGAAAGATCCGGCCAAGCCTGCCTTCGTCGATCAGATGCTTTAATAACACGATCGCGGGCACCCGGCGATAGTTATACCAGACCATGTTTTGCACTTCAGCGGACTCGACCGCGGCTACCATCGCTTCAGCTTCCTGGACGTTGCGGCCCAGCGGTTTTTCGCACAACACCATCTTGCCGGCCTTCGCCGCGGCGATCGCCACCTCGGCGTGTGTGTCATTCGGGCTGGCGATGTCGATCAGATCAACATCGTCGCGTGCGACGAGCTTGCGCCAATCCAGCTCCACCGATTCGAATCCCCAATTGGCGGCGAACTCCCTGGCCCGTTCGGCATTGCGCGCGCAGAGGACTTTCAAAACCGGCCGATAGGGCAGATTGAAGAATCGCGGGGCCTGCAGGAATGCATTCGAGTGCGTGCGGCCCATAAAGCCGTAGCCGACCATCCCGACGCGCAGAGTCTTCTTTTCCATTCCTAATTTCTACCGTGGGCGTTACGAACCGCAATCATCGTGGCCAGGATATCGCGCCACGTCGCCGGGCGGAGCATTATTTCATTAGGGAACATACAGCCATCCCAACAGATATGTTCCACGGCGTGGGTGACGTTGCCATGGTCATCGCGCAACCAGATTCCGGCCGCGCGGGGAATATCCAATTTTCCATTGGGATCGCCGGGCAGGCAATGCTTTCCGGTTTTATCGTGGGAACCGGATCCCTTCAAGGTGGCGTCGTTTTGCGCGACATGAAAATCGATCATCCATGACCGTAGCGCTTGGGTCAGCGTACGAAGCGCGTCATACAGCGCGTCCTGATCCGACCAGTCATAATTTTCAGGAAGCAGGCGGTCTTCCGGCGCGTTCGCTCCCAGCGTGTAAAGCAGCGTATGCGCCATGTCCGCTTGGAATCCGATGATCTTCGGACGGTCCACCATTTCCAGCAACTCGGCCATACGCTTCCAGCTATGCATTCCACCCCAACAGATTTCCCCTTCGGCGGCAAGGCGCTCCCCATAGCTTTCCGCGATGTCGCAAGCGTCGCGAAATGTTGAGGCAATCAGCGCGGAGTTGGCGACTGGATCCTGTGCCCAATCGGCAGGGCTGCAAGCGGAATCGATGCGAATAACGCCATACTTTCGAACCCCCGATTTACGTAGCTTGCTGGCGATAACACAAGCCTTCTGAACTTGGGTGAGGAAGAGCCGGCGTTCGTCCGCGGAGCCCATCGCAGACCCGCCGCCTGCCGGGGGCCACACCGGCGCAACCAGGGATCCGATTACAAGATTGCGCTTGCCGACATTCTCCGCCAGGCGCGCCAGATCGTCGTCAGTGGAATCGATATTCGTATGCGGGAGCGATAGAAACAGGTCGACGCCATCGAAGCGGACGCCGTCCACTTGGGCGGCTTGTGTCATATCCAGCATCGTGTCTAAATCGACATGCGGTTCAGACCCGATACCTTTGCCGACGATACCGGGCCATAACGCATTGTGCAATTTGGGAAATTTGTAGACGTCAGGCATCGGGATCTCCAGGACCAAGATGGACCGGGGAACCCAGCACGGCTCCAGGCGAAACACTCCCGCACCGTTTCCGATTACTTCGCGAATCCGCGACCGATCGCAACATCCCCGTTCGTCTCCGTTGGTTATTGTGTCAAATCGGGGAGGATGGCGGAAAATGCGGCAGCTTGGAAGAAAACTAGAAGGCAAGAGGGGGTATGAATCCTGCTTGCCTTGCGGCTTTACTACCTTCGACGCCGCAGCAGGGCGATGACCATCAATCCAGATCCCATCAACATGACAGATACTGGCTCAGGAATCCCGGCGAGATCGGCATTCGTACCGGCAACACGGATTATGTCTGGCTCTTCGCCGACGCGGCCTTCGATTCTAATCGCCGACACGGATGTACCAGCCGCGATCCCAAACGACGATAGATCGATGGCGATCACTTCCAAGTTCGTCGCATAGGGTCCACCCCCACTATAGAAGTAGGCAACATTGACTCCCGAGTTAACCCCAGTGCTACCTAGGAAGTCTTGAAAGGGAGTGAAGGTGATTCCGTCGGTTGATACTGCAATGTGAAAAGTATCGTTTAGGAAGCTGTAGCCGCCCACCAAAGCGAAATCAGTTCCGGCGGAGTTGACGATGGGCGTGTTGTAGCCGATCGTGTAGTCGACCGTTACGCCACCTAGCCCGATATTTGCGATACCTGTATTGAAGTTGGGGCCTGTCAAGGCACCCGGGTTGCCGGGATTCGCATTCGCTACGTTCAGCCAATTGTTACTTCTGAATGTGCCGCCATCGCTTTCCACCAAGCTATTACCAAACTGACTATCGTTGAAAGTGAAACTGCCGAGCGAGATGGTCCCCGCATGAATAGACATGGCGCTCGCCAAGAGTGCGGCGAGCCCAAATATCTTACTGATCATAAATAGCCTCCGAACGGATGTTTTTCGGTTGTACCACAAATCGTCCGGTGTATTCACGGGCAGCCTAGTCGGCGGTTGGCGGCTGCAAACGCCATTTGGTGCGCGTGTAAGCGATCTGAAATCCTTTACGCTCGGCGTTACGCTGAGAATTGCTGCCCGCTTCGGCCACCATCATTGCCAGATCACAGCCGTGATGGAAGGCGTAGCGCATCCGTTCGTGAAGTAGAGCGGCTTGCAGTCCGCGGCGGCGAAACTCGGGAATGGTCGATGCCCCGGCAAACAACGCGACGCCTTCATGAATGAAGAGATTGCCCGCGGCTGCAGGTTGGCCTTCGATCTCGGCAAGGAAACACGGGCTTTGTTCACGCGCCGAAAGAAGGCCTCCGGTGTCTTTCAAAAAGTCGATCAGCTCCGGGTGATCGTGGGCCCAGCCAGCAGCGCACACGCTGGCCCAGAGTTGCGCTTCGTTTGGGCCGACGACGCGTACGCCAATATTTGTGTCTTGCATCGTCGGCGTCTCAACCGGGCGATAGAGAACGCTGCTGATCTCAATCGGCCTATAGTTGCGGGCACACAGTAGATCCAGGGCTGCGACACCGACTAGCGGACTTACTTCGTGCAGAACCGGCGCATGGCGGTCTATGAAGAAGCGCTCGATCATGTCCAGGACCGGCGCCGTAAGAGGTTCGAATAAACCAAGTCCAAAGGTTTGTGTTATCGGGGATTCGACGCGATCAAAAACGGCAAAGGCTCCGCCGCATTCCATCCACGTGGCGCCGCTATCGGGGAATGAGCGCCGCCGGGCTTCGGCGAAACTGAGGCAAGCGCGGCCTTCGGCGCGTTCCAGGCGTTGGGAGAGGGCGAGATCGGAGAATGGCATTTGCACTACCAGGGTAATGGGAACCATGGCGATCACGCTTCGTCGAAGGTGACGGCATCATGGCCCCAATAGCACCGTCAGCGGCGCGGACCCGGCCGGGCAACCGCGCTACATTGAAATAATGAGTCGGTTCTGCGCTCTTTTACTTGCGGCGGTATCTCTGTTCGGCGAAGGAACTATAACCCTCGACGAGTATCGGGCGCGTAGAGCGAAACTGCGGGAATCGCTTGATGGTGTTGCCGTGATGGCCGGCGCCGTTGATGAAGATAGTCTGAGCCGCTTCACGCAGGAGCACAATTTTCTTTACCTTACCGGATGGACGGAGCCAGGCGCTTCCCTGCTGCTGACGAAGACGGATGAGTATCTGATTCTTCCGCCACATAATGAGCGGGCGGAAATTTACACCGGCAAGAAGATTGCACCGGGGGATGCCAGCGCCACGGCCGTGACCGGTTTCGAGCATGTCGTAGCCACGGCCGAATTAGATGCCTTGATCGCCAAACTGGCGGTAAGTAATTCGCGGTTGTATACCTTGGCGTCGCGCAAGCTACCGGAAAAGATGAAGGCGCTGGCGGCGTTTTCGGAGAAGCTGGATCTTACAAAGCTGATCACCCCGTTGCGCATGGTCAAGTCGTCCGCTGAACTGGCGCTGCTGCAGAACTCTGTCGATAAGACGCTGCTGGCGCATCGCGCGGCGTGGTCAAAGATTTCCTCCGGCCTGTACGAATACCAGATCGCGGCGCTGATGCAGTACACCTATTTCAATGAAGGCTGCGAAGGAAACGCCTATCCGCCGATCATCGGCAGTGGACCGAACTCCGTAATTCTGCATTACGAGAAGAACACGCGGAGCATGGACCGGGGTGAGGTTACGGTGATGGACGTCGGGTCGGAATGCGCGGGTTATGCGGCCGACATCACGCGGACAGTTCCGGTTGGCGGGAAGTTCAACGCGCGGCAACGGGAGATCTACGGCATCGTGCTTGGCGCACAGCAAGCCGCGATTGCTGCGATCAAGCCGGGTGCGGTGGTGGGCAAGAAGACCGATGCGGAGAGCATCAACCGAGTGGCCTACGACTATATCAACACGCATGGCAAGGATCTTCACGGCGAACCTTTGGGCAAATATCTGTTGCATGGAGTAAGCCATCACGTCGGCTTGGATGTTCACGATCCAGCCGATATCAATGCCCCGCTCGCCGCGGGAATGGTGATCACGATAGAGCCCGGCATTTATATCGCCGAAGAAAATATCGGTATTCGGATTGAAGACATGGTGCTGGTGACGGCCGGCGGACATCGCGTGATGAGTGCGGCGCTGCCAAGCGAAGCGGCGCGAATCGAAAAGCTTGTGAATAAAAAGTAAGCCGATGGCGGTTCTGCGTAAAGGGCAACTCGCGGGCTACGTTGGCGTCTTGGGCGCATGCTTCGTAGTGGCGACCGCGGCGGGCTGGACTTCCTTCGCCGAACGGATCGACAACTATGCGTATGATCTGGTGTTCCGGCTTAACCCTCCGAAAAATCCTCCCACGCACGCGATAGTGCTGGCTGTCGACGAAGCCACGTTTGCCAAGCATGGCGGCGTGCGGCGTCTGCGGGGCATTGTCGGAGACGCGCTGAACGCCGTAGCGGCGGGGCATCCGCGGGTGGTAGCTCTCGATGTGATTCTGTCGGATGAGCAGGCGGGTTCCGACGATGCCGGGATTTTGAGCGGATTAACGAAAGTCAAAACCGTTCTCAATTGCGAGTTGATTCCGGGTGGATGGGAAGATCCTTTACCGCAGTTCGCGCGGCTTCAGGCGGCGGTAGGACATGTCCATCCGGACGTCAGAAGCGGCGATGGCGTCAGCCGGAAGATTCCGCTGGAAATGACGTCGCCAACCGTGCGGCGCTGGGCGTTGTCGCTGGAAACATTTCGTCTCTATCAAAACGCCGCGCGGATTATCGAATCGCCCGACGATTTGCAAGTGGGCGATGTCGTAATCCCGGCGAAGCGCGCGGATGGGCGCTTGTTGCGGATTCGCTATTCGCCCGCTGGGATGCCGATGATCTCAGTAAACGATCTTTTGCGGGACCCCAAACTCGCCGCGCGTTTCGAAAATAAGGCCGTCTTTCTAGGCGTGACGGCAATCGGAGCGCACGACACGATGGTGAGTCCGTTAGGTGATTTTCTGGAAGGCGTCATGATTCACGCGAACGCCTTCGAGACCATGGCGGATGGAAATTTTCTGGTCTCGGCGGGGGATCTTAGCGTGATGGCGATTTGCCTGGCGTGGTGGCTGGCGGCCGGCTTGACCTTCTGGTTACGCTCGGGTTGGCCGGCCTACGCCCTAGCCGCCGTCTGGGTGCTGGCGGCCCATGCGCTTCCCGTAATCTTTTTTCGAAACAATATCGTGTTGCCATACTTCGCCCCGGCGGCGGTTGCCTGGTTGAGCATCGCGGGCGCGGCCAGTTATCAATATTTCGTGGTTCGGCGGCAGTTAGGGCGATCGGAAACGGAGAAGGCTCGTTACCAGGAAGCGATTCATTTTGTGACGCATGAGATGAGGACTCCGCTGACGGCGATTCAGGGATCGAGCGAACTCATGGGCCGTTACAACCTGAATGAGGACAAGCGTAAACAGATCGCCCAGATGATTAATTCCGAATCGAAACGTCTGGCGCGCATGATTCAAACGTTCTTAGATGTAGAGCGTCTTTCCGACGGGCAGATGGATCTGAAACAGGAACCGTTCGCCGTCCAGGAAATTATAGATTCGTGCGTGGAGCGGGTGCGGCCGCTGGCGGAGCGGAAACAAATCGTGCTGCATGACGCCGAAGCGGTAAGCGCGGAGTTTCGTGGGGACCGGGAATTGATGGAATATGCCTTCTATAACCTGCTGACAAACGCCGTGAAATATTCGCCGGCAAATACGGAAACGTTCGTCGCCTGGAAGCGCGATGGGGATGCCATCCGCTTGTCGGTTACCGACCAGGGAATCGGAATGGACGCTAAAGAGTTACGCAATATCTTCCGCAAGTTTTATCGCACGAAGCGCGCGGAAGCCAGCGGAGAAGCCGGTACAGGCATCGGCTTGTCGATTGTCGAGCAGATTGTGACGACGCATGGAGGACGGATGGAAGTGACCAGCCAACCGGGAAAGGGAAGTTGTTTTACCATGGTGATACCCGTCCGTTGGATAATTGAAAATCCAACACCGCCGATTTCCCAATCGGACGCCCTTCATTTCCCAAAAGAGGTAAAGAATTAAATTGCAAAAGCTTTTAGTAGTGGAAGACGACAACTCGGTGCGCATGACCATCGTGACCTTTCTGGAGTGCGAAGGCTACGAGGTGGAAGCGGTCTCATCCACGCGGGAAGCGATTGAGCGGCTGCGCTCGGATGTTTATCCGATTGTGATTTCGGACATCTACGTGGATGAACGAACGGGAATCGACGTGTTGCATAGCGCCCGCGAGAGTAATCCGGGATGCGCGGTGATTTTGATGACCGCCCGGGGAAGCATGGAGACGGTTGTCGCGGCGACGCAGGGCGGAGCTTTTGATTACATCGCCAAGCCGTTCGATCTGGACAAAATGCTGGATACCATCAAGCGGGCGGAAGCGTCGCTGCTTCCCGCTAACGATGACGACGAAGTGGATATCGACGATCTGCCGGAAACGGAGATGATCGGCAGTTCCTCCCGGATGACCGATATTTACAAGATTCTGTCCAAGGTCGCACCCACCGATGCCACTGTCCTTATCGAGGGAGAGACCGGTACCGGCAAGGAATTAGTGGCGCGAATGATTCATCGCTATAGTCTGCGCGGGCAGCAGCCATTCGTGCCGGTGGATTGCGGGTCAATCGCGCCATCGCTACTGGAAAGTGAACTTTTCGGGGCAATGAAGGGCGCTTATACCGGTGCCGAACGGGATCGCGTCGGCGTGTTTGAAGCGGCCAATCATGGAACGGTGTTTCTGGACGAGATTGGCGATATCGACGTCGGCTTTCAACTGCGGCTCTTACGATTTCTGCAGGAACGGCAGATCCGGCCGCTAGGTTCGCCACGGTCGAAACCAGTGGATGTGCGTGTGGTGGCGGCGACGAATCGCGACATGCAAAAGCTGGTGGACGAAGGAAAATTTCGCGAGGATCTATGGTTCCGGTTGAATGTAATCCGGATTCTGGTGCCCGCGCTGTGCGAGCGTACGGGCGATATTCCGCTGCTGGCCCAATATTATTTAAAGAAATATAACGACCGTTATAAGCAGCAAACGCGGATGGTGGAATCCGGCTTAAAAGTAATGGAGGAATACAGCTGGCCAGGAAACGTGCGGCAGTTGCAGCACATGATGGAGCGGCTGACGATTCTGGCGCCGGCCGGGCGGATCGACGATAAATCCGTGCGGGAGGCTATTGAATTGACCGAACCGCGTGAGCATTCCGGCGAGACTCTGGCCGATACCGAATCGGAGCAAATTCGACGCGTGCTGGCGGCTACGGGCGGCAACAAAAGCCGCGCGGCGAAGATCCTGGGGATTGAGCGAAAAACGTTGTATCGAAAATTAGACCGGATGGGAAGCGCGTCGGGCGTGTAATGTTGGCCCTTCCCAACGGGTGAAAACAGGTCTATACTTCTCCTAATTCGTCCATTTAATACAGGCCTAATTAAGAGAGGTTATCCATGTTTGAAAGCCTTGACGAACAGATGAAGTTGGACGACGCCAAGCAGGTTACGCCCGCGGAACGATGGACAAAGTGGGCTTTAGTAGCGCTGGTTTCGATCCTGATTTTCACTGGCTTGTTTTTCGCCGTGCATTTTATGGAGGGCAAATAAGAACGTTAGTCTTCCTGATCCCCTTCAAATACAACAGCCGGGGCTGAGGCCTCATTAACTAATAAGCGGAAGATATCAGGGCGCGAGTAGTGTCCCGTGACGTCGAAGTCGAATTTCGCCTCGATGATTTCATTCAGGTCGAGATCCGCGATGAGAATTGCGTCCTCGCCATAAACCGGCCCGGCGAGGATTCGGCCCATTGGATTCACGATCACGCTGCCACCGCGAATCGGATGATCGGTTCGTGTGTTTTGACAAGCGGAGAGCACGAAGCAACGGCCTTCGCGGGCGATGTGCTGCATGGACGACGCCCAGGTTTCCCGATCGTCGACAGTAGGCGCGCAGTAGAGTTGGATCCCTTTGGCGTACATCGCCATGCGCATCAGCGGCATATAGTTCTCCCAGCAAATGACCGCCCCCAGTTTGCCGATTTCGGTGTCGAGCACGGTGAGAGTGGAGCCGTCGCCATAGCCCCAGATTAGCCGCTCCATTGCAGTCGGCATCACCTTCCGATGCTTCCCTAGCGCGCCTTCCGGACCGAAGAATATAGCCGTGCAGTAGAGGGTACCGCCCTCGCGTTCAATGACTCCAATCACCAGATAAACATTATGTTGGCGTGTGGCTTCGCCCAGCGCGATCGCCTCTGGCCCGTCCAGATCGATGGCGCTTTCGTAGTAACGGCGGAATTCCCGATGCCCTTCCGGTGTGCGGCTGCCCACCCGGGCGCCGAAATCGTTTCCTTTGGGGTAGCCCGAAATAAAAGCTTCAGGAAACACGATGAGCTGCGCGCCCTGAGAGGCCGCTTCCGCGATCAGCGCGAGGGCTTTTTCCAGACACTTCGCGGCATCGAAATCGACGGAACCAGCTTGGACAACAGCGGCGCGAATGGAATCCATGAATAGTAAGCTATCAGTTCATGGATATCGTCCGCATTACCGATTTCACCTTCTCGGGGTAATTCCCCCGGGGATTGTAGATGCGCAGGACGGTATTCAAATCCTTATTGCGGTAAACGGTTGACTTGCCCAGACTCCGGGCGACGGTGTGAATGCCCACGGGGATAGAAGCGAAGCCTTGCTTGCAGGAATCCCAACCCAGGACATTGTTCTTCACGAAATCCTTGCCACCGCCCGATTCCAGGAACGAGATGCTGGGTAGCAGGCGCCAGTCGAGATTATTCTCGTCGGCTGCCGAGACAAAATCCTCGGCGAATTTATGTACAGGACAGTCGCGCTTGGTAAAAAACTGCTTCAGGCGCGTAACCCGAGGGTCACTCTCTTTTACTTTTAACAGCTTCTCAGGAAACGGCGCGGGCTGTGACGGCGCGGTGGTTGCCGTGGCCGACCCTAACAAGCCGGCGAAGACCAGTAGACCGGGCGAGAACATGCTGCCTAATTTGACCGAATTGTTGTAAGAAATACGAATGCGAACGACCATACCTTAGAGGACTTTCATGTAGCGAAGCTCTGTCGAATGGAGTTTCCCTGCAGGTTAACGCGAAACGGAACAACACTGCAAGACGAATGCGAAGCGGGTTACGACGTCATACGAACCTAAGTTTACCATCAATGTCCACGTTTTCCTATCCGAATCCGTCCTACTAATTGTGAGCTACCGCGCGCGCTGGGTATCCCTGTCTCCACTCGCCATTAAAGCGTGGACGCTCAATGGCTTGAAAGAACGCTGACAATGGCTGAATTTGTCCTCAAATACGCCGACCCACGGGGCGCGATGCATCAGCAGACGGCCCATGCGGGTTCAGAGAAGGAACTCCGCGAGAAGTACACCCAACAAGGCTTTCTGGTCTATTCGATTAAGGCGAAAGGCGATACAGGCATTGCCGGGTTGCACTCGAAACCGAAGAAGCTGAACCTGGAAAAGTTCCTGATTTTCAATCAGCAGTTTGTAACGCTGATTCGCGCCGGCCTTCCCATCCTTAAGGGGCTGGATCTGCTAGCCGACCGTTTGACCGATCCGAATCTGGGCGTGCATATTCGCAATGTGCGCGATGCGGTGAAGAACGGGTCGCTGCTCTCCGACGCATTTAGCAATGAGGGCGTATTCCCCGCGATCTATGTCACGTCTGTATTGGCGGGCGAGAAAAGCGGGTCGTTGGGTGAGGTGTTGGAGCGTTTTATCTCTTATCAGAAGCTGGCGCTGGCGGTTCGAAAAAAAGTGCTGGTATCGCTGATGTATCCCTCGCTGCTGATCGTGCTGGTGATCTCGCTGGTGATTTTCCTGATCACATACGTGGTACCGAGTTTCGCCGAATTATACAGCAGTATGCAGGCCAAGTTGCCGACGATGACTCTGATCCTGATCGCCGTCGGTACAACGGCGCGCAGTTACATTTTGGTTGGGCTGGGCGTGGCGGCGATCGCTGGAGTGGGGTTCCGCTACTGGTCCAGAACGGAATCGGGCCGCGAAAGCGTCGACAAGATGAAGCTGAGAACTCCGGTTCTGGGCGACATGTGGATCAAGTATCAAATGGCCCAATTCTCTCGGGTGTTGGGGACTCTGCTGGTGGGCGGTATTCCGCTGCTCGCGGCGCTTGAGACGGCATCGAATTCACTGGGGTCGGCGTTGCTAAAGAAGGCATTCACGAAGGCCCGTAAAACGGTGAAGGAAGGCCAGTCGCTATCCGTTTCGCTTAAGGCGACAAAGATTTTTCCAAGCTTGGCGATCGACATGATTGAAGTCGGAGAATCGACGGGCGCATTGTCGGCGATGCTAACCAGCGTCGCCGAATTCTACGAAGAAGATGTGAATACGAAGATGGGTGCGACGCTTGCCTTGATTGAGCCGGCGATCATGATTTTCATGGGCATCTTTGTGGCATTTGTATTGATTTCGCTATACCTGCCGATCTTTTCACTGGCGGATACGATTAATAAGTAAGCAGGCTATAGGCCGCCGAACGTCCTACAACCAAGGGTTCCATGGCTACTATCGAAAAATCTCATCTTCGCGATCCATCGCAGGAAATTGCCCAGTCGAGGACTTTGGCGGCGCGCTACCGGCATGACTTTGTCGACCTGAAGGAAGTCCGCATCGATCACGATCTGTTCCACTCGGTCCCGGTGGATTTGATGTTTCGCTATAACTTCGTGCCGATCCGGGAAGAGAATGGCACGCTGGAAATCGCGCTGGCCGATCCGCGGAATTTGAATCTGATCGATGAGCTATCGCTGCTGTTGCAGAAGAAGCTTCGCGTTCGCGTGGCGACTCTATCGCAGATTTCCGATCTGTTGAAGAAGACCGAGCAGTCGCAGCGTGTGCTTGAGGAAGTCACCGAAGGATTCACGCTCGACGTCGTGGCCGATGAAGAGAACTCCGATGAAACGCTCTCGATTGACAAGCTGACGGCGATCGATAACGACATCGCGCCGGTGATCAAGCTGGTGGACACTACGATTTTTAACGCCTTGGAACGGCGAGCGAGCGATATCCACATCGAGACGCGCGACCAGGAAGTAGCCATCAAGTACCGCATCGACGGAGTGTTGCACTACGCCATGCCGCCGATCGCCAAGGATTGGCATTCGACGATTATTTCGCGCATCAAGGTAATGAGCGAGCTTGATATCGCCGAGCGCCGAATTCCGCAGGATGGGCGTTTTCGCGTGCGCTACAAAGGCCGCCTGATCGATTTCCGCGTGTCCGTGATGCCGACGATTCACGGGGAAGACGCCGTGCTTCGCGTTCTGGATAAAGAATCCATGAGTGAGAAGTTTTCCAAGCTGACCCTGGATGTAGTCGGCTTCTCCGATAGCGACATGGTGAAGTTCCGGCGTTACATCAAAGAACCGTACGGCATGGTGCTGGTAACCGGGCCGACGGGATCGGGCAAAACGACGACGCTCTACGCCGGCCTGAGCGAGATCAAGAACGACGAAGACAAAATCATCACAATCGAGGATCCGGTTGAGTATCAGATCAAGGGCATCACCCAGATTCCGGTGAATGAAAAGAAGGGTCTGACGTTTGCCCGCGGCCTGCGATCAATTCTGCGGCACGATCCGGACAAGATCATGGTGGGTGAGATTCGTGATCAGGAAACGGCGCAGATCGCGATCAATGCCGCGTTAACCGGGCACTTGGTGTTCACCACCGTGCACGCCAACAATGTGTTGGATGTGCTGGGACGCTTTTTGAACATGGGCGTGGAGGCTTACAACTTTGTGTCGGCGCTGAACTGCATCCTGGCTCAACGTCTGGTGCGAATCATCTGTCCGCATTGCAAAACGCAGATACACATCGAAGACGATTATCTGGTGGAGAGCGGTTTGAATCCGGACGAGTGGCGTGACGTGAAATTCTATGACGGGCCGGGCTGTTTTGAATGCGGCGGCACGGGGTTCCGCGGACGAACGGCGATTCACGAACTGCTGGATTTAAGTGAAAACATTCGCGAGCTGATTCTGAACAAGCGCCCAAGTTCGGAGATCCGCCGGGCGGCGAAAGAAGAGGGGATGACGTTCCTTCGCGAATCGGCGCTAGAGAAGGCCCGGCTAGGTATTACGACACTGAAAGAAATCAATAAAGTGACGTTCATCGAAGGCTAAGGGCAGCGCATGTTCGAGCAAATCACCAGCCTGTTGAAAGATCCGCCGCCCAGCCACATCTTCGAGATTTCCGAAGCGGGGGTGGCGTTTGCACGCACCGGATTCACGCCCGAGTTGGGCTTTCGGCCGCTTGCCCCGGGCGCGATCACTGTATCGCCGCTGCAAGACAATGTTCGGAATCAGGAAGAACTGTCGGCGGCTATCTCGTCGGTGCTGCCGGCCAACAGTAATCGTAAGACCCGGCCCGCCGCGTTGATATTGCCCGATTATGCAGGCCGTGTCGCAGTGCTGGACTTCGACACGTTGCCCACAGGCGCCGACGAGCAGCTTTCCCTGATTCGCTTCCGGATGCGGAAGGGCGTGCCGTTCGACGTGGAATCGGCCGCTGTCAGTTATTATGTACAGCCGAAATCGAACGGGGCGAAGAAAGTGGATGTCGTGGTGGCGGTGATGGCGCTTGAAATCGTCGGTCGTTATGAAGCCCCGTTGCGCGCGGCGGGCTTTCTTCCCGGCGCTGTAACTACTTCGGCGTTGGCCGTGCTGAATCTCTACCAAGGTACCGGTATCACAGTATTGGCCAAGTTGAGCGCACGTACTTTGACCGTGATGGTGCTGGACGGAGCGGTGCTTAAGCTGGTCCGCTGCGTGGAGTTGGAATCACCATCGAGCGAAGAGATTCTGGCCGTACTGTATCCCACCTTGGCTTATGTCGAGGATGAACTGGAATCGTTGCCGGCGAAGTTACTGCTCTGCGGATTGGGAACTTTAGGGGAGCAGGTGTCGCATGAGTGGGCCGCCGATCTAAAGTTGGAAGTAGAGATTCTGCGTTCCCGGTTCGGCGTCCCCGGACCGTTCAACGCCGGCGTCATGGGTTATCTGGAGGGAATGTGAACAGGCGGTTTGGCGGATGAAGATCGACATCAATTTAGCCAGCCAGCCATTTCGCCGCAATCGCGCGATATTCGTCGGCTCGATCGCCACCGGGGTGCTGATGACGGGCGTTCTGATCATGCTGATTCTGATGGCTGTAGCGGAGCGCGGGCGATTACGGGACATTCACGATTCCATTGACGACTTTGAAAAACGAGTGAAGGCCGTAACGGCTGAGCAGGCGAAGCTGGACGCCACCTTGCGGAAGCCGCAGAACGCCGAAGTGCTGGAGCGTAATCTGCTGTTGAACACGCTGATTGAGCGCAAGTCAATCAGTTGGACGCGCATTTTTGGAGACCTGGAAAAGGTGATGCCGTTCGATGTTGCGTTAGTCTCGGTCCGCTTGCCGCAGATCAATGCACAGAATCAGGTGCTGCTGGATATGGTGGTGGGCGCATCGGGTCCTGAGCCGGTGATTGCCTTATTCCGCAAGCTGGAGAAGTCGCCACTCTTCGGTCCGGCATTCGTCCAGAGCTCGCAACCGCCTTCGCAGACAGACCCGCTGTATCGCTACCGCATCACGGTGACCTATGCCCAGAAACTGTAGGCCGGTGCAATGGCGATAAAGGTAAAGCTGCCAATCGGAGTGGATACGGCGCGGCTTGCGGCCAGGCTCCCCAGCTTGTCAAAGGATCCGCAACTGCTTGTTCGGCTGGTTCTGGGTGTGTTGCTGCTGGCGAATCTGGTGGCCGCGTGGATGGTCTTCTTTCCGCCCGGCGGCTCGCCCGAGGATCTGGCCCAACGGCTGATCAGTTTGCGGGCTGAACTGGTGCAACGGCAAACCACCTTGCGGCGCACGAAGGCCATCGTGATCAACGTGGAGAAGGGGCGGGGCGAAGGCGATCAGTTTCTGGGGGAATACTTTTTGGGGCAGCGGACGGCATCTTCGACCATCATCTCCGAACTGGTGGAGGCGGCTGGTAAGTCGGGTGTAAAGCCCCGTGAGCATGCCTATTCCCGGGAGCCGATTGAAGGCAGCGACGATTTAAGCATGATGACGATTACGGCGAATTATGAAGGCAGCTATCAGAACTTTGTGAAGTTCATCAATCTGATTGATAAATCGCCGCGCCTGTTGATTATCGATACGCTGCAAGCTGCGCCGCAAGCGGGTGCCGGGCTGCATGTCAGCATGAAACTAGACGCGTTTGTGAAGAGCGAAGCCAGCGGGGAGTTCGGGACGAAATGAGGCTCGACGCCAAGTCTCTGGGAGCTGAGCCGAAGAAGGTGATCACACTGGTGACCCTGCTGGTGGTTGCCGCTGGATCGTATTTCTACATGAGTTCCGGGTCGGGTGGGCCGGAAGGAGCGTCCGCGACACCGTCCGGAACAGCCGTGAGGGCAACTCCGCCAATTTCGCGGGAAGCCGTGCGCGGTCCCGTAGTTCGCGTACGATCGGCGGAAGGGCAGCGCGGCGGTGGCGGGACACAGGATTTCCGCGTATCGCTGAAGAAGATCAAAGAAGAAACGCCGGACCTGACCAAAGTGGATCCTTCCATAAAGTTGGATCTGCTGGCGAAGCTGCGTGGCGTCGATATCGAAGGCGGGAACCGCAGTTTGTTTGAGTTTTCGCAGCCTCCCGCGCCTCCACCCCCGAAGGTAGATCCGATCATCGTCAGGAAGCGGCAGGAAATCGCGGCGGCTATGGCGGCGGATGCGCAAAAAACGCAGGTTCCGGCAGCACCGCCGCCTCCACCACCTATCCCGCTGAAGTTCTACGGGTTTGTGAATAACGCCCGTACGGAAGGGCCGAAACGGGCCTTCTTTCTGGAAGGGGACGATATTTTCGTGGCAGCGGAAGGCGAGTTGGTGAAGAATCGCTACAAAATTATTCGGATTGGAGTGAATTCGGCACTGGTCGAGGACACGTCTAACAAGAGTCAGCAGACGCTGGCCTTGCAAGAGGAGCAGGTAGGATGACGCAGCGGACCCGGTCGGAACGGCGCGGAGAACAGTCGGGATTCGCCTTGCTGCTGGTATTCGCGATGGCCGCCGCCGTGGCGATTATGCTCTTCATGCAGATTCCCCGCTATGCCTTTGAGGCACAGCGCGATCGCGAACAATTATTGATGGATCGCGGTGATGAATACAAGAAAGCTGTGGGCCGCTACTTCGTAAAGTTCAAGAAATATCCCAGCAAGATGGAAGATCTGGACAGCACGAACAATGTCCGCTTCCTGCGGCGGCACTATCTGGATCCGATGACCGGAAAAGACGACTGGCGTATTCTCCACGTGGGGCCGACGGGGGTTTTGACGGATTCCCTGGTGACCAAAGCGCCAGGGGCACTGGATGCCAAGAACGCCGACGGCAAGGATAAAGACGGCAAGGATCTGGTTACCCAGGTGTTGGGCCCCGACGGGCAACCGGTTAATCCCGATGGTTCGAGCATGGGTGGGAATCCTGCATTGCGGCGGCGTCCCGACATCAGCGCCAATGCCATTGGACAAGGGGCGCGGCCGGTTGATCCGAACGATCCCAATGCCCAGGCCGCTACCAATTATCAGCAGTTTCCGGGGCAGATCAATCCACAGACCGGGCAACCGTATCCGGCCGGCGTGAATCCGCAGGGGTATGCGCCTGCACAGGGTCAATTTCCTGGACAGACGCCAGGCGGGCAGCCGGGTGCGGTCAATCCTTATGGCAATCAGATAGGGCAGCAACCGCAGTTTGGACAACAGGCTGGACAACAGGCTGGGCAACAGTTTGGGCAACAGTTTGGGCAACAAGTTGGCCAACAGTTTGGACAACCGGTGGGACAACTGTCTGGACAACAGTATGGTCAACAGTCCGGACAACAGCCCGGTCCGCCGGTCCCTGGTGGAGCGAATCCCGCCGTGAATATAATTCAGAACCTATTGACGCAGCCACGACAACCTCCCGCTGGTATCTTTCCAGCCGGCCAAGGGGGGATTGATCCCAGTGGATTGAGCGCTCAGCAAGGACCCTCGGGTACGCCAAGCGGCATCGGGCAAGGGTTCACGATCGGCAATCAGAATGGGGCAAACGGGCTGAACGGATCGCAGCCGAATGCGCTTGGCGCGGGGGGCATTGCCGGCGTCGCCAGCAAGCAGGCAGGGAAGGGAATCAAGGTTTATAACGAACGCTCGAAGTACAAGGAATGGGAATTCGTGTTCGATCCGCGTAAAGATCTGGTGACGAATAAGGCAGCTCTCGGGCAGCAGAATCCCGGCGGAATCGGGGTAAACCCGAGTCTAACTCCAGGACAAAATAACGGTCTGGGCACCGGCCAGACAACGGGAACCACGCAGGTTCCCTCGCAACAATAAGCCTTTTAAGCGGGCGACTCGGTGAACTTTCCGTAGTAGTGCTTTTCCAGCCGCGTTCGCAACTCAATGCGGGCCCGCAGTAAGCGGCTTTTGGCGGCGGCTACCGAAATCCCGAGGCGCTCGGCGACATTCGGCATCGGCATCTGCTGTACATCGCGCAGAAGGAATACGTTCCGCAGCAGCGGCGGAATCCGGTGTATTTCGCGGTCCAACACCTTTGCGGCTTCGCGTTGCGCAAGCTGCTCTTCCGGGTTCTGACAACCGTCGGGCAACTCCAGCGTCCCCACTTCATCGCCGATGGTAGCCTGGTCAATATAGAGAAAGCTGGCGCGCTTGCCTTGCCGCAGGCGCATCAGACACTGATTCACTACGATGCGAGTAAGCCAGGTAGAAAACCGGGCGTCCTGTTGAAACTGACCGATGTGCTCAAACGCCTTCCACAGCGCGTTCTGCACTTCATCTTCCGCATCCTGCCGGTCACGCAGAATGGATAAAGCGAGCTTAAGACAAGATGTTTGATGCCGGGCGATCAGTTCGGCAAAAGCGCTATGATCACCCGCTTGCGCCATCCGAACCAATTGGTCGTCCAGAATCCCGGGAAGCCTGGGAGCGCTGGCCCGTGAGGATCTCTGTTCGTGGTTTTGAATCTTAGTTTCCATCTTAGCCGTCCAATGAGCGAAGCAATCGTCGCCCTGCTATGAATAACAGTAACAGTGAAAATCGCCCTTTGGAAGCCGACACTGAAATCCGTTTCAGTGACAAGAAAATTGAGGCGTCTGAATTAAGCGCTGATAAACTGTCTTTAGAAATGACTGAAAAAGGCGATGCGACGGTCCGCCGGGTTCTCTCCGCTTACAACCTTGGAGATAAGCTTCGCCAACTCCGATTGAAGAAGAAAATCGGGTTGGTGGACCTGGGCAAACATACTGGATTGTCCGCTTCCATGCTTTCGCAACTGGAGAATGGGAAGCTGATTCCGACTCTACCCACCCTCGCCCGCATCGCTCTGGTTTTCGATGTTTGCGTGGATTATTTCTTCGGCGATTCCCGCCGACGCCGGCCGTTCTCAATTGTTCGCGCAGCGGAGCGAATCAAATTTCCCGACCGCCCCGATTCGCCGTGCCCATCGTTCTTTTTCGAGTGCCTGGCATTCTCTTCCCAAGATAAGAGTATTCAGGCGTATCTGGCCGAGTTCCCGCAGCGCAACCCCGGAGAAGCAACGGAACATTATCACGACGGAGCGGAGTTCCTGCACGTTCTGGAAGGCGAACTGGAGATCTGCTATCAGGATGCTCCACACGTATTAAAGGCCGGCGATAGCGTATACTTCGATTCCGCCGAAGCGCATTCTTATCGCGGGCTGAGTGAAGGGCCAGCGCGGGTGGTTGTGATCACGACTCCGGCAAGGTAGAACGCAGCAGTTGAATGCGCCGCGTTAGACCGGAAGTAATCTCATCAATAGCGGCGATGTCGCCGGGGGTAAAAACCTGCTCCCACCGATCTACGGAGTCTATATTGATCGGCTTCCTAGGATCTGTATTGCCAACGGTCAGGCCCTCGCCCGAAACTTCCGTATGCTCCGCTTCGTGATGGCGTAGAAGGGCATCGTCCCACTCCACTCCAAGGTATTCGCAAATCGCCGTTAAAACCACTTGCGGTTTCGAGACCAGGTCTTCGTAAAAAATTGGCAGCAGCGGCAAGCCCTTGTCCTTATATTCGAAGAAGGAAGCCGTCTTATACTTCCAAGACAATGCCGCGCAGGCAATCAGAAAGCTTCCCGAGTCCGCCGCTATTCGTAAGTCGGCCTGGTAGGCGTCGCGGAAGCGTTGATCGGCAAATTTGCGCAGCAGCACCCGGGGGATCCATTGTTCAATCCAGCCAATTTCCCCGAAACGCAGCTTCCGCATGGAAGCGACATTATCCTTGGCGTTTCTGATGAGGAACAAGATCTTTTCGCCACGGTAGAAATTCGCGCAGGTTTCGTTAATGCCTTCGTCGGCCAGACGCGGCTCCAGCATCTGCTCAGTCCAACGAGGGATTTTGAAGCCCACCAACTGGTTGTCCGCCGCATCGTCGGGGTCGCCAGACGTTAGTTTGGCGTAAGCCGTCGTTTCGTCATAGCAGAAAATCCGCGGATGGGTTTCCAGAATCAGCCGGAGCAGAGTAGTCCCGCTTCGCTGGCTTCCGAGAATAAAGAATCGTTCTGACATGAATCGGGGGTGATTTCTACGGATGCGCGCGGGGCGGCTAGGGCTGCTGAATAACACCGCTGAATAGGCATACGCCGCTGCTTGCGTCGGCTATCAACACAACGAACGGACGGTCGAACACCAGGATTTTCTTTTCCTTGGGTTGCGGCATAGCGGACCCGGCGCGCATCACAACGGCGGTTGCCGCGGCGGCTACGGTGCCTACTTCATCCACTTCCAGTTTCGTTTTATGAATCACCTCGCTGATGAAGAATTCCTTCGATCCCATGGCCGAGAAGTCGGCGTTGGGATAGCGGAAGGCGACGACCATCCCCATTTTCTTCAGCAGGGGCGCCAGTCCGGCGGAGAAATCAAGCGTGAAGCGTGGAAGTTTCAGGTCCACATCGATGTCATTCGCGCCAAACAATTGGGACGGTTGGATAGACGGAAGAATCTGTTCGGGCGTCTTTCCTCGATCAGGCAGAAGCGCGTAGAGAGCGATTGCGGAATTGGCGTAGCTAAGCGCGACTCCTTGAAATCCTTGACCGCTGCGATAGGCCGAAGGCAGCTTGGCATGATGCATCATCGGCACAGTTTTCGTCGAGCCGCCGGCTCTGTGGAACGGCGCATCTTGCGTTGCCGTCTTTAGAAATTTATCCTGCCACTCGCCTTTGAAGTAGACGGCGTTAGTGAGAACGACGGTCGAGGCCGCGACGATCTGAGGCGTGACAATGGAAGGAATCTTCCCTCGCGTATTTTCGCTCACCCAGGCGTTGATCTTGTTGGCCGCATCGGGCTGCGAGAAATCCAGCGCCGCAACCTTCGCCCCATAGATCTCTTCGCACATGTGGACATAAGCAGGCAGAAGATGAATGTGCCGGTCCGTCCAGATTGCGTTAGCGATAGACAATTCAATGCCTTCGAAGTGGAGCGAGTGCTGTAGCGCGGACACCGTCGCGCCAACGGCTTGATCGCTTGCTTCCGGCGCCAGCGCCAGCGCCTTACGTATCGCGGATTTTGTAGCGTTCTTCGCCCCGTTCTCGATCATCGCCAGTGCCAGAAAGACGCTGAGCGGAGAAAGGAAGATATTTTCCTTAGGCGTGGCCCGAACCGCTTCGCCAAGCAATTGCATCGCGAACAAATTCTCGGAAGTGATAGCGGGCTTTGCCGCTTCGATTAGTTTTTGGCGAGCCTGCCAGTTATCCACGCTTGGACCCGGTTTTGGCTGAGTTTGCGCCCGCGTTAGCGACACCTTCGCGGCGCACGGAAGAGTGTAGAGGAATTGGCGTCGCTTCATTCTTCCACTATATCTAGCCCGAAGTCAGCGAGTCGGCGTCCAATGGGCTACGCCGCTATCGTTGACGCTAGAGGAGATCCGCCCCTGCCGTTCCATATAGGCCAGATGAGCTAAAACTTCAAATACTCCGAAGTGATAATTGAAGGGCGATAGACGCCGGGGCCACATCCGCTCCACAATAGCGTGGCCTGTGGAGTGTGCCGGTGTGGCGAGTTCCAGAATCTGATTGCACCTGTCCTTATGATGAGCGGTGGTGGTTTCAATCCACGCCGCATGCCCGCTAAAAGGCTGCCCGTGCGATGGCAATACGCGATCGATAGCAAAGGGAAGGAGCGCCTGCAGCGATGCTAAATACTCCGCCAGGTTATCGCGATCGGGCTGCCAGGAAATATTGGGCGTGATTTTTTCGAGTAAATGATCGCCGGAGATCAGGAAGCGATGCTGTCGCGAATATAAACAGATGTGTCCCGGCGAATGGCCTGGCGTCCAGAGAACTTCAAGCGGACCGTGGGCAGTAGGGATCGCCTCTCCACCGCTCAGTTTCCAATCGACGGGCAGGACGCGGAAATTGCGCTTCAACTGCAGGAATGTCTGGTCTACCTTAAGCTGCAACTCGACTGGCGTACCGGCCAAATGCATGCCTTCGCTGAACCACGGCGCGCGATCGATTCCCGTGGCATAAGCATTCAGTTGCAAAGCCTCGTCACCATGCATCAGCAGCCGCGCTTTGCTTAGTTCAAGAATGCGATAGGCAAGGCCGATGTGATCGGGATGCATATGAGTTAGAAGCAGAATGCGTATCTGGCTCCATTCCACGTGGCTTTCACGCAGTGCGGTCTCCAAGGCGTTGAAGCATTCTTCGGTGTCGAGCCCCGCGTCCACCAGCATGTAGCCGTCGTCCAACTGGACCAGATGAACGTTGACCGATGTCAGCGCGAAGGGCAGCGGCAAGTTAATCAGGGTAACGCCGGGAGCGGCTACCTGCATGGCTTAGAGAGCATCGGACGCATGATACGAACTGCGAACGAGCGGGCCCGATTCGACGTGCGAGAAACCCATTTCGTAGCCCAGGCGTTTTAACACATCGAACTCGTCTTGCGGCACATAGCGAATGATTGGCAAGTGCTTCGGCGAAGGCCGCAGGTATTGGCCCAGCGTAAGGATCTTGACATCGTGGGCACGTAAATCGCTCATGACCGCCCGCACTTCTTCGATGGTCTCGCCCAACCCGAGCATCAAACCGGACTTCGTCGGCGTTCCGGGACTGCGCTTGGCGGCATAAGCCAGCATGTCCAGGCTGCGTTCATAGCGGGCACCGAGACGCACTTGCCGATAGAGGCGGGGAACGGTTTCCGTATTGTGATTTAACACATCGGGAGCGGCATCCATGACGATGTCCATCGCTGCGTGCGAGCCTTGAAAATCGGGCACGAGAACCTCCACGCCACAACCGGGAATGCGTTTGCGGATGGCTTGAAGGGTAAGCGCGAAAAGCTCAGCGCCACCGTCCTTGCGGTCGTCACGATTCACGCTGGTGATCACCGCAAACTTCAGCCCCAAGATCTGGCAGGCTTCGGCAACCCGATTTGGTTCGTCGTAATCGACAGCGAGAGGTCCGCCTTTTTGCACCGCGCAAAAACCGCAGCGGCGAGTGCACACATTCCCCAGAATCATGAACGTCGCCGTGCGCCGATTCCAGCATTCGCCGACATTTGGACAGGCCGCACTCTCGCAAACGGTATGAAGCTTTAGCCGTTGAACAAGATCTTTCAGTTCGCGGTAATTATCACCGACGGGAGCGGGCGCGCGCAGCCATGAGGGACGCACGACTTTGGGTTCTATCGAAACAAGCACTCTATGGCTATTCTCTCACGGCGCCGGCAAAGGGCCTATGCGGTTTTCACGTCCGGACGGCGGCGATGCCAGTCGGTTCGCGCCTGAAACTCCTTGCCAAGACTGATAATCGTGTTTTCAGTGAAGGGGCGCCCGACGAGTGAAATGGCGATCGGGAGCTTATCGGCGAAACCGCAGGGAAGTGAGATAGCGGGAAGTCCGGCGAGATTGCCCGCGCCGATGATGACGGCGGCAAGCCCACGTGTTTTCGGTGTCGGCCTGTTTCCCGCCGGACGGTCCAGCGGCTGATCGACACGCGATGCCGGCGCCAGCCGAGTGGGCGACAGCAGAATATCTATGTCGGCATAAATCTTGTGAAACTCATCCTGGATCAAGCGGCGAATGCGCATCGCCTTGATGTAATCCTTCGCGGGGATCTCCAGCCCGGCCTTCAAACCGGCAATCTGCTTGGGGTCTGCGAGTTCGTTTACCTTCCCACTGGCAATGAAATCTTCAAAAACCGCCGAGCCTTCGCTGGCGATGATGGTGCCGGTAACCGCGCCATAGGGAAGATCGGGCAGCGTGACCTCGCGAATCTGAACGCCGATGTCCTTGATCGTTTGCAGAGCTTTCAGGAAATCCGCTTTGCCCGCGGGATCCACCCATTCATCGAAATCCACGGGAGAGTAGCCGACAACCACTTCTTTCATCAACCGTGAAAACTGCGGCGCGTAGTAGAAGCTCTTGCCGGCCGAAGCGGGATCGTTCGGGTCTGCTCCAGCGATGCTTTGCAACACCCAGCCGCAATCTTCGGCGGAATGGCAGAGCGCGCCAATCTTGTCCATCGTCCAGGATAAAGGCATCGCGCCGTGGCGGCTAACCAGGCCATAGGTGGGACGCAAGCCGGTGACGCCGCAGAATGCCGCAGGTGTAAGAATCGATCCCGAAGTCTCCGAGCCGAGCGCAAATGGAACGAGTCCCGCGGCCACGGCGATCGCCGATCCACTGGAAGATCCGCCGGACCATCGCGTGGGGTCCCATGGATTTAAGCCAGGTCCGGTGTGCGATGCGGCTGCCATTCTATAACCGCCACCGCCGGCCAGTTCCACCATCGCGAGTTTGCCGATCAGCAGCGCGGCGGATTTATTCAGCTTCTGTATCGCCGTCGCGTCGAAATCGAATACTTGCGCCGCATAGGGTTTCGCGCCCCAAGTGGTGGGATGTTTGGCGACACTCAACAGGTCCTTCGCGCCGAACGGAATGCCTTGCAGCATGCCGCGAAATCGCTCGCGTTTCATATCCCCATCGATGTCCTTGGCCTTCTTGATAGCGGGCTCCCGCAAGGAGAGCGCCAGGGCATTGTAACGAGGGCCGAGCTGTTCTAGCCGCTCACCAAAGCCGCGCGCCAACTCGACAGCGGAGATTTCGCGAGCACGCAGCTTCGCGTTCAGTTCGGTGATCGTCGCGAAATAGATATCGTCGGAGAGGGAAACGGATCGGGCCATGATTTAGGGCTTGAAGACGAACGACGGTTCGGTAGACATCGGTAGTTGAAACTTAGCCAATTGTTCCCGGGTAGCCCGATTCCCTGCCTCGGTCGCCTTCACCGGATCTTCTTCGTATCGCGGCGTGGGCGGCGTGGCGATTTGCGCCAGAGCGGGTACGGCAATGATGGCGGCGGCGAGTTGCCGGCGGGTTAGTTTAGACATTTAGTCCTCGAAAAATTCGATTACGGGCGCTTCCCAACCGGGAAATAAATCGGGCGCGGTAAGGATCGCACCGGTAGTTCGTATCTGGCTGCCCTTGCCCCCAAATTCGAATAGATGAATGTTCCGCGTGTCGGGATAAACGATCCAGACTGCTTCGGCGCCGGCGGAAAAATAAGCCTTCACTTTGCGATCAAGGTCGGTGGCTAGATCGGACGGTGAGACGATTTCAATTGCAAGGTCTGGCGCGCCGAAAAAGTAGCCATTCACGCGCGGGGCCGCCAAGCGAGCTGCGGATACCCAGGAAACGTCGGGTTGCAGCCATGTCTGTTTATCTTCAAAAAGCTTATAACCAGCTTCGATGTAAACGCGGCCGAGTCGGTGAGCGGCAACGAAGGGGGCCAGGGACGCGTGGATTCGATATGCAAGATCGGAGTGATCGGACCTCGCAGGCGGCATCTCGATCAGCGCCCCATGCAGCAACTCCCGATGCATCGCGTCATCGGGCATCGTTTCTAAATCGTCCAATGTCAGCAAGGTCTTGACGGGCATGCGCGTCCCACCTTTTTCTACACTATCATCCAGACAACGCTTCCAGCGCAGCCCGTTCCATTACCGCCCGTGGCGCCGATTCGCCGGTCCAGGTCTCGAATTGCAAAGCGGCCTGTTCCAGGAACATTTGCAATCCCGTGATCACGCTCTTTCCCTGATCTTTGGCGCGCGTAATCAGAGCTGTTTCGAGGGGATTGTAGACCATGTCGAATACCAAGTCCGCCGGAATGGTGCCCGCGAAAAAGCATTCGTCGATGTGCGGAAACATTCCTAATGGAGTGGCATGCACCACGGCATCGAAGTACTTACTCTCGGCCTGCTCTTTCGATAGAGCTTCTCCGCCGCAGGACTTGGCCAGTGCCCGGACACGATCCGGATTGCGGCCGGTTAAGGTGAGTTTCGCGCCCGCATCGACCAGTGCATACGCCGCGCCACGTGCCGCGCCACCGTTGCCCACCAGCAGTACGGATGACTTGGCCAAGCGAATTTTCTTAGACAGCGGGACCGTCACGCCTTCGACGTCCGTGTTCGAACCTCGCCAGCGGCCCGCCTTGCGCCAGACTGTATTCACCGCCCCAATGCGCCGCGCCAGCGGATCCACTACATCGAGATAGCGCAGGATTTTTTGCTTGTGGGGGATGGTCACGCTGAAGCCGGCGATGGGCATCTTCTCGGCGAACGCAAAAAAATCTTTCAACTGCGCCGGATGCACCAGGAAAGGCAAATAGACGGCATCGATCCGCCGCGCTTGAAACGCCCGGTTGTGAACGGCCGGAGAAATGGAGTGGCGCACGGGATCGGCCATCACGCCGAACACCTTTACGGATTTCGAAATCTTCTCGATGCGATATAGAGTACGCAGCAGCCTGGCGCTTACCTGCCCTGACGCGGTGCCATCGGCGGCATTGGGCGCGGCATAGGTGAACACTCCGCCTGAAGCCGTGGAGAGCACTCGAGTGGGGAAACCCGTTTCACCCATCGCCAGCACTACCAGCGGCACTTTGGAGTGAGTCTTCGCTAATGACAACACGCGGTAATTGTCAGATGGTTTGCGCGCCGTCGTTACCAGCTTATAGGCGTCGGCGGGAATTTTCGTCATCCGCCGAATAACGTTTTCGAGAGAAGGCGTACCGTCGAAGTTGTGATAGGAAAGAATCAACTGCGCCCGCGAGCGGAACGCTTCCAGTTTCGCGGCGCAGTTTTCGGCGCTCTCAATTTCGATATCGATGGCCTGCGCGCCGGCGTCGATGGAGGCCTTCAGAATAACGAGTTGCTGATCGATGCTGCCTGTGAATTTGCCGTGATTTTGATGTCTGCGGCAGGTGGCGAGAATGCTGCAATCGGGATGATCGGCGAGGAACTGCCGGATCTGCTCCACGCCGGTAAGGGGATTGGGCAGATAATCCAGGCGGAACTCGAAAAATCGCTCGCCCGCCTCGTATTCGCGGCGCGCGTGCTGTATGAGTTTCTCTACATCGGAGAACCCCATTGCGATACAGATTCTAGGAAGCGCGTCTCGCTGCGACATTACGCGGGTTCTAAAGAGTAACACGGCGCGGTTTGCAAATCAGACCTCGGCCTTTATGACGGATTCGTTGGCTTTTGCCGCCTCCAGCTTAGCCTTCCAGCATTCCAGGATGGGCACCGTGTTAACCGTACCGATGCGCGCACAGCCGGCTTCGTAAATCTGCAGCACTTGCTCAAGGGAACGAATTCCTCCGCTTGCTTTCAAAGCTACTTTATCCTTCAAGAGCCGCTTCATCAGCGCGATATCTTCAAGCGAATAGCCGCTGGGTCCAAAGGGGGTGGAGGTCCGCGCGAAATCGATCCCGGCTCGCTTGCAAAGGCGACAGGCGATCACTTTCAGATCCTGTGTCAGGTATGCATTTTCAAAAGCAACCTTAACAATGGCCCCGCTTTCATGGCATGCGGCGGCCAACTGCGCCAGCTCCATCTCGACATATTGGAATTGACGCGAAATCATCTTCCCGATGTTGATGACGGTATCGATTTCTTTCACACCCCGCCGCAGAAGGTCGCGCGTGGCATAGATCTTCGCCGAGGTAGTATCCGAGCCGTCGGGATAGCTAACCACGCTAGCCACGGGAATGCCGCTTCCCTCCATCCAGCGGACCGCGAGATCGGCGTCGCAAGGCCTTACCATTATCGCCGCGACCCCGTATTGTTTAGCGGTTTCGCATCCGATCGCGACGTCCTGCTCCGAGCAATCGGCTTGCAGGACTGCATGCTCGATTAGTTTCGCGACATCCGCGTTAGTCGCGGGGGCGGGACGGCCGGTTTCCATATTTGTTTTAATCGACGCGGGCTTTTCAGCGGGCGAGGCAGTAACCATTATGACCGAGGGGACTGAGAAAAATATTGGGAGGGGAAAGAACAGAGGAGGGAAGAACTAAACGGGCGGGAAGCTACCTGCGCCTGCTCCCTTTCGGAGGAGGCGCCGTGCTGCTGACGTTCAGGCCAAGCGACTTCAATTGTCCCCGGGCCTTGGTGGCAAGCTCATTATTGGGGTAGCGTTTCACAATCTCGCGAAACTCCTGCGCGGCTTTGGTACGCTGACCGCTTTTCAACAAACTCATCCCCTTCATATAGCGCGCGTCGACCGTCTTATTATTCTCGGGGAAGCGCTCCAGCACGCCGTCAAAGGCCGTTACTGAAGAGTCGAAGTCACCTTTCCGGTAGTAAATATCGCCGATATAATATTGGGCGTTTGGCGCGAGATCGGTCTTGGTGTAGTACTTCAGATAATCTGTAAATTCCGATAAAGCCAAGTCGAGGTTGCCACTGCTGAGATCGCGATACCCATTTTGATATAACGATTCGGCCGATGCGCCGGCGGGGGGGCCACCGGAGCTGGGCGGCGGCATTGCCGGCGACGATCCGCCAGAAGTGGGCGCGGCGGGAATCGTAGTCATCGCGGTCCGGATGTCGGTCACCTTCTGATCCAGTTTTCCCACGCGAGTATTAATATCGGCGACACTCTCGCGCAGGTTGCGGAAGTCGTCGGCCATCTGGTCTATCTTCGTCCCCACTCCCGCTATGGGGCTCACCAACGCTCGCACATCGCCGCTCAATTTTTCGCCCAGGCGATCCTGCAGGACGGCCAGTTGAGCGTTCAGCCGGTTCGTATTTTCCAGTGACTGCTGAAGCAAAGTGGTTAGCGTCGTCAGCTTCTCATCCTGGCTTTTTTGCAGGGTCTTCACCTGATCTTGCAGTTGCGCCACATCGCGCTGAATTTCGATTACGGCTTCTTTCTTCTGGGCAACGCAGAGAACAGGAGCGAGGCTCGAAAAAATCAACATCAACGTAATAGATTTCATTCTAGTCTCCACTTTTACTGCACCGGCGCGAGATGCGCGCGGCGATTCTTCTGGTAACAACCTTCATTCGCATCGGTACATTGCGGCTTGTCCTTACCGTAGCTGACGATCTGCATTTTATCGGCGGAGATGCCCAATTGCATGAGAAATTCCTTGGCGGCGGTGGCTCGCCGATCGCCTAAGCCGAGATTATATTCAGCTGACCCGCGCTCATCGCAATGTCCTTCCACCAGCACATGAAAATCGGGTGTAGATCCAAAAATACTCTTCAGCAATGCCCCGTCTTTTGTCAGTGCCTCACGCGCATCGGGTCGCAATTCGTTACTGTCGTAATTAAAGAACGCATCCTGCGAATCCTGTGTCAGGCGGGTAATCGCCGGGCGATTGTCGTTGCCCATGCCGTTCCCTTTTCCATTGCCGTCGCGACCGTCGCCGGGAGGCGGATCCATACGGCGCACTTGCACGGTGGCAACTTTCGATTCCGCGCCCCCAGGGCCGCTGACCGAAAGCTGATACGTAGTAGTGCTTACCGGAGACACCGCGCGGCTGCCGCTCGATTGCACGGCTCCAATGTCGGGATCGATATTCATATCGGTTGCGCCGGTGGCGGACCAACGCAGGGTAGCGCTCTGTCCCGGCTCAATGGCGCTGGGCTCGGCCGTGAAGCTGACCACCACCGGCTTCGTATTCTGGCCGGAATTGTCGGGGATTGGCGGCCGGATAGCTCCGGTGTTCCCTCCGCCAACGGGAACGCGCTTTCCGCCGCAACTCACTATCGTGAGGAGTAAAAACAACGGCAGGACGGCCCGCCGGAAGGGTACGTTCATCGAGCGCAAGCTGTACAAAGTCTTCTTCATAATTTTGAGAGGGCAAGTCCGAAAACCTGCCCCCGTCATACTGCGGCTGCGTATTACTGAGCGGGCGATAGATGGGCCCGGCGGTTCTTCTGGTAGCAACCCTCGGCGGCATCCGTGCACTGCGGCTTATCCTTGCCGTAGCTGATGATCTGCAGTTTATCGGCGGCAACACCCTGTTGAACCAAGAATTCCTTGGCTGCCGTCGCGCGGCGATCGCCCAAACCGAGGTTGTACTCGGCTGAGCCGCGTTCGTCGCAATGTCCTTCTATAACCACCTTAAAGCTCGGGTCGTCGGTGAAGATGCGCTTCAATACATCCGCGTCCTTCTGGAGAGCACCGGTCGCATCGCCGCGAACGTCGCTCTTGTCGTAATCGAAGTAAGCGTCCTGCGCTTCCGATCCTAAAATGTCGCTACCGGAGCGGCGGGAAGTTGGTGGCGTCGGTGGTGGCGGGGGTGCTTGGGCCACGCGTACTTCGATCGTCACGGTTTTGGTATCGCTGCCACCCGGGCCATTTGCGGTCAAGGTGTAGGTGGTGGTGCTGCTGGGATATACGGAACGGCTGCCGCTCGATTGCACGGCACCCAGCCCCTGATCCACCGTCATATCGGTTGCCCCGGAAATCGACCAGCGGAGAGTGGCGGATTGGCCGCGCTCAATGCTGGTAGGCTCGGCGGTAAAGCTGCTGATCACTGGAGCGCTGGGGGTCGGTGGTTTCACACTAGTGGGGGGTGATGGTGGCGGCGGTGGCGGCTTCACTGGTTTCTTACAGCCGGTCGCAAACGTGAATAGACAAAGCGCTAAGAGAACGACGCTAGTATTCTTTGAAATCGAAATTCCAAACGAAGGAAATCGTTGGGTGCTCATCCTGAAAATGCCTCCTGAAGACATCTAATTCGTACCTTTTGCCCACACAGGTTGCATATTGTTGCCCTGTGTAGTGAGTTGTTGTATCTGCGATCCATCCGCGAGCATGGTGTAAATATGCGTCGTCCGTCCGATCTTTGAAGAGTAAACGATATGAAGCCCGTCTGGAGCCCAATAAGGATTTTCGTGCCGCCCGGCGCCGTGCGTGAGCTGCACAATTTCTCTGGTTGAGACATCCATAATAAAGATATTGTAGTTACCCGGTTCGAACCCCCGGGTCCAGGCAAACGCAATAAATTTTCCTTCGGGATGCCAGGATGGGTTCACCGCTTCCCCTTCTCCGTTCGTCAGGCGCACGATATCGGCGCCATCAGAATTCATTTTATATAGTTGTGGCAGTCCTCCGCGACCAGATACGAAAACGATATCCTGGCCGGTCTTGGGATTCACCTTGGGTTCAATGTCGATTGCCCGCACTGAAGATAGGCGCCGCAGATTGCTGCCATCGACATTGGTCTCGTATAGCTGCGCGTAGCCCCCCGCCGCAGTGGACGAAAACAACAGATTTTTTCCGTCCGGGGTAAATTCGGGAGTGGCATTCAGGCTGGCTACCTGGTTGTAAAACGGCACGCGGCGTCCCGTCTCGGTGGAGTGTACGACGATACCGGGTGTGCCTTTCAGATAGCTGGTAAAGGCGACCTTCTGCCCATCTGGCGAGACGGCGGGCATGGTGGAAATAGAGTGATAGCTGGTTACCGGCTTCTGATTGCCGCCGTCATAATCCATCGACCAGATTTCCTTGTTGCCCGTGCGGTCTGAGACAAAGAATACCTTGGAGCCGGCCAGACTCTTGGCGCCGAACTGCTGGAGAATGTCGGCGGCGAAATCGCGGGCCACTTTCTTAGCCCCGTTCTCATCCATGGGTCCGAAGTAAATCTTGCCGATCAGTTGCGCGGAAGTTATATCGGGCTGGGTGACGTTGAACAGCCATCCATAAAGCACAAACTGATTGTTCTGAGTGCCCGCATAGCCAAAGGCGAGGTAATTCGCATTCACTGGCGCGCCCGACCAATCTGTGAGCCATGGCCCGTTGCTGGCGGGAGTGCGGCGGCCCGCGGTGGGCGTGGATGGCGGCTTCAGTTCCGAGGGCTGCTGTGGCACCTGGAGCGGATAAATGCTTTTCGGGGACATATCGAAGCGGCCGGAGCCTTGCAGTTCACTGAATAGAGTTTGGTTGAAGGTGCCCATGAACTTCTGGGCGTCCCCTGAACCGCGGAAATCGGGGACGGCGATGATTGGCTTTTTGTTGCCACCCATCAACTCGATAAGCATGTCACGGGACTGCGCCATCAACAGCGCGGATCCACTTAGAGATAAGACGAGCAGTAATTTTTTCATCGCTTTAATCGGAACAAGAACTCTACTGTAGCGGAACTTCTATCGAATCCCGGCGGCAGTGGAGGCAAAGGGGATGCTTCCGTTACCGCCCGGATAGCCGAAAAATCCAGCGCGCTGTTTCCACTGGACTGGATGACTTTGATATTGCGAACGTTTCCATCGCGTTGAATATCGAAGGTGACATCCACGGGGGGAGCGGTGTTCAGGCGGGCGTCGACATCCTGTGTGCGCCACTTTTCTCCCACCCGGTCGCGGATCAGTTTTTCGTACGCCCCAAAGCGCACGCCAAGGGAACTGGCAGGGCCGGTGCCGACGCCGTTTGATCCCGCCGGGTCTTCGTACAATTTGGAACTGGCGGCTTGGGGAACATTGGAATGCAGCCTGGGGCGCAAATCGTCTTCCTTCGGAAAGAATTTACGATTGCTCGCCTCCAACTCCGGCTTGCGCTTCTTCTTTTTATCGCGGCTGATAACGATGGCATCCGGATCGGGCAGGATTTCGCGCTTCTTCTCCACCGGCTTCGGCTTCTCTTCCGGAATATCTGACTTCGTGTCATTGGCAACCGGATTCTTATGCGCGGTGCTGCGGGCCAACGGCAATGACGTTACCGCCGTCACTCCCACAGATCCGCTGGAGGCGTCGGGATTCCCAAACGGCTGGTTTGAACTTTTCGTATAGATGGCGTAAGCGGCAAAGGAACCAAACAGTAGCACATGGAATGCGACCGATCCAACGACGGATCGTTTCAGAGATTCGGGCTGGTCCAGAACATCGCTATGGCCTGTCATCGCTAGGGCCGTTTCTGAGTTCCTGTATCTTCCGGTTGCGTCACGACGCGCACATCGATCTTGGCCGCGCCCAAAGTGCTGATCACCTGGGCGATCGGTTCCCAAATAGTCGCCTTATCGGCTCTGACGTACACTGCCTTTGACTTGCTGAATTTCGTGCGCACCTGGCTGGCGATATCGTTGATGTTGATCGGCTTGTCATTCAGATTCATGTTGCCGTCTTTATCGATGGTCAGAACCGGCAGAATCTCGGCCGATTCTTTCCCTTGCTTGGTCTTCGGAACATCCACTTCCAAGCCGTATTCCATCACGTGCGCGGTGAGCATGAAAATAATCAGCAGCACCAGCACCACGTCCACCAGTGGAACGATGTTGATCTCCGCCAACGTTCCCTGATTGCGGAAGCGTCCGCGACCTCGCCCCACTCCGCCACTGCCGCTGGAAAACGCCATAACAGGTTATGCCTTAATCCTCGAAGTGCCTTTCGGCAAGATTCAAAAATTCCAGGGAAAAGTCTTCCATGCGCGCTCCCAGTTCCTTGATCGTATGGCCGAAGTAGTTGTAAAACACCGCCGCTGGAATTGCCGCCGCCAGACCGAGGGCCGTCGCCACCAATGCGTCGGCGATGCCCGGAGCCACGGCGCGCAAGCTCGCGCTACCGGCCATCCCCAGCGATTGAAACGCATCAATGATGCCCCACACTGTTCCTAGCAACCCAATGAAAGGCGTTACCGTAGCGGTTGTCGCCAGCCAGTTCATATTGCTTTCCAGCTTGGCAAGTTCTTCGCTGATACCCAACTGCAGGCTACGTTCCACGGCGATTTTATTGGCAATCGACCCGCGCGATTTCATCTGCCGGTCAACCTCGCCATAGCCAAAATCGAAGACCGTGACGAGCGGTGACGCACGAAATTGCTCACTGGCTAACGCGACGGCCTCAGGCCCCGCTGCCTTGCGAAAGGCCCGCAAAAATTGCCGGTTCGAAGACTGTGCCTTGCGGAAAGTACCCCACTTGGAAAAGATGACGGTCCAGGAAAGAATTGAAAAAATCAGAAGCAGCGCCATGATGATTCTTGGAATCAATCCCGCGCTTTGTACCAAGTCCCAAATACTTACGTCTAGTAACGGTCCTACCAGATGAGGCAGTGTCAACCCTGCTCCTTTCCCGCACTCTCATTGTAAACAAAGGCTGCGCCTATCCGAAGATAACGCGCTGGAATGATGTCGCTTGCATAAAACAGACTGCCCATAGCCTGTTTTCATGTTGACGCTGCCGCAACCGAAATAGTTTTGGGCAATCGCAGTCTTCCGTTAAAGATAGCAGGAATGTTTTGACGTTCTATGGAGCGCATGCTACACCAGGAGACATGCTGGTGGAACTCGTGGTCGAGAACTATGCCGTGATCGAACGAGTTCGAGTCCGATTCCATCGCGGCTTGAATGTATTGACCGGCGAAACGGGTAGCGGAAAGTCGATCGTGGTGGATGCACTGGGACTGCTGTTCGGCGGCCGGTCGGCGGCGGAATTGGTGCGTTCCGACGCGAAGCAGGCGCGCATTTCGGGAATCTTTGAAGCACCCGATAGCAAGGCCGGGCGCGAGATGCTGGATGCCGCTGGCGTTGAGGTGGAACAGGGGGAGTTGGTCATTGAGCGGGAGATCCTGGCCTCCGGCAAGTCCCGGGCCTTTATGCAAAGCAAGCTTGTAACCGCGGCGCTGTTGCGGGAGCTGGCGCCGCATCTGGGCGATATTCACGGGCAGCACGATCAGCAGCAGCTGTTTTCACTGGACGCTCAGCGCGAGATGCTGGACGCCTTCGCTGCCGATGCCACAGCACTGTCGGAAGTTGCCGCGATCTTCACACGCTGGCGTCGATGCTCGGCGGAGTTGGAAGAGCTCGGGCGGAACGATCAGGAAAAACTGCGCCTGGTGGATCTGTGGTCTTTCCAGCGCAAGGAAATCGACGCCGCCGGTCTGAAGCCGGAAGAAGATGCGGAGCTGGAAAACGAGCGCCGGGTGCTGCGCAATGTCGCCCGGCTTCAAGAAAGTGCAACTGGAGCATTCACGGCGCTCTTCGATTCTCCGGAGAGCGTCTCATCCCGATTGCGCATCGCCTTGCGGCGTTTGGAAGAAGTATGCCGCATCGACGAGACGTTCAGCGATTCGGTCGTATCGCTGAAGACAGCAGAGGTGGCCATCGACGAGGTTTCGCGGACGCTGCGCGATTATGTCGACGATCTGGAGGCCAATCCCGCGCGCTTGGAAGATATCGAAAACCGCTTGGCTACGATTGACAAGTTGAAACGCAAATACGGTGGGACGGTGGCTAAGATCCTAGAGTTTCTGGACGAAGTATCGCTGCAGTTGTCGTCGGTTGAAAATGCCGGGGAACGAAAAGCCGCCCTGGAAAAAGAACAAGCGGCGTTGGCCATGGAGTATCGCGCTGCTGCGGCGAATCTTACGGGGAAGCGTAAGGAAGCGGCGCGGCAGTTAACCAAGCGAGTGGAAGCCGAACTGGCGGCGCTAGCTATGGAACGATCGGTTTTTCGGGTACAGATTGAGCCGGCTCCGTGGTCCTTGGCGGGAGCCGACGCCGTGCAATTCCTACTATCGGCGAACGTCGGTGAAGAACCCAAGCCGCTCGAAAAAGTGGCGTCGGGCGGCGAATTGTCGCGAGTGGCTCTGGCTCTGCGCACGTGCGCTAAGCCCGGCGCGAAGTCCCAAGTCTATGCCCGGGCGCTGGTCTTCGATGAAGTGGATGCCGGCGTAGGAGGAAGCGCCGCGGAGGCAGTGGCACGCCGTTTGAAGAAGCTTGCCGCATCGAACCAGGTGTTGTGCGTAACGCACCTGGCGCAAATCGCCGGATTCGCCGACCATCATTACACGGTAGAAAAACACGAGTCGAAGGGGCGCACGGTGGCTAGTATCGAGGAACTGGCGCGTGAAGCCAGGCCCCGTGAAATCGCTCGCATGCTTTCTGGACATCGAGTGACGCCAGAGGCTTTGCGGCATGCCGAACAGTTGATCGAACTTGGATTACAAACTGTTTAGAATCTATCGTTGGCCGGTCACGCTAAACTAGAAGTGTTTCATGGCTTATCTGCGGATTCACGCTCAAGAACTGGTAGTGTTGGTTTGCATTCTAACTCTGCAATACGCGCTGTTGCGCCGCGCCATTCACGGAAAATCGGTTGCCCGATCAAGATCCGCTATTGTCTTGCTGCTGATTTCGGCGGCGTGGTTTGCCCTGGCATTCTCTATACAGGCCGTGCGGGTGAGTCGATACTTCTCTCCAGTGGCCTTTACCTTAATTCGCGGTGGGGCTTTGATTTGGGGCTTTTTCTCGCTCGCTAGCGTCCCCTTCCTGGCTTTCTTGCGGCGGATCGAGGTTCGCCCGGAACATAGTCCACAGCGGCGGGTATTTCTGCGAACGGCACAAGCTGGTCTTATCGCCGCTCCGCTCGCCGCTTGCGGATACGCCGTCTTCGTGCAACGGCATAATATCTCATTGACCGAGGCCGATATCCCGATTCCAGGTCTGCCCAAGGAACTGCACGGCCTGAAAATCGTGCAACTGAGCGACATCCACCTGAGTGCTTTTCTGAGCGAACGGGAACTGGCTTACGCGGTGGATCTGGCCAATGAGACCCGAGCCAATTTGGCGCTGGTGACGGGCGATTTGATCACCAGCCGCGGCGATCCGCTTGACGTTTGTATTAAACAACTGGCTCGCCTGCGGTCGGATGCGGGGACGCTCGGGTGCCTGGGAAATCACGAAGTTTATACGCGGACAGAAGAGCGGGCGGCGAGTGAAGGAGCCCGGGTCGGCATCGATTTTCTGCGCGGCCGCTCGCGCCAACTTCGATTCAACGGTAAATCCGTGAACTTCGCCGGAGTGGATTATCAGCCGATCAATCAGCCTTATCTGGTCGGTACCGAAAAGCTGATTGAATCGGGAGTGACGAACATTTTGCTCTCGCATAACCCCGACGTGTTCCCTGTCGCGGCGCGTCAAGGATATCATCTGACGATCGCCGGCCATACGCACGGCGGTCAGGTAGGATTTGAAATTTTACATCATAATGTGAGTCTGGCTCGCTTCTATACACCATACGTGCAGGGAACTTACAAGATCGGAAATTCCTCCATTTATGTGACGCGCGGCATCGGAACAGTGGGGTTGCCGGCTCGCCTGGGCGTTCCGCCGGAGGTAAGTCTCTTACGCTTGTGCGCTACTTAATCCTCAGCGACATTCATGCCAATTTAGAAGCGCTCGAAGCCGTTCTCGCTCACGCCGCCGGCCGCTACGACAAGATCCTCTGCTGCGGGGATGTGGTGGGATACGGGGCCGATCCCAATCCGGTGATCGAGTGGACGCGGGCAAATAGCGCCTCTACCGTTCGCGGCAACCACGATAAAGCCTGCGCCGGAATCGACGATATCGAGTGGTTCAATCCCGCGGCAAAGGCTTCGGCGATGTGGACGCGGGAAATCCTGACTGAACCGAATCGCGACTATTTGCGGATGCTCCCGAAAGGGCCGATGCGGGTGGAAGATTTCGATATTTTGCACGGCTCGCCAGTGGATGAAGATGAATATTTGATTGAGACCTGGGAAGTGGCCCAAATCGCCGAGTACGTGGAACCCGAGGTTTCCTTCTTCGGGCACACGCACCTGCAAGGCGGCTTTATGGTGCTGCGCGGGCGCGTGCGGGCGATTGCCAAGCCGCAAGCGATTGACGAATGCGAGACGATGTCGTTGGAACCGGATTGGCGCTACCTGATTAATCCGGGGTCGGTCGGGCAGCCTCGGGACGGCGATCCTCGCGCCGGGTACGCGGTTTATATTCCTGAGCAGAAGGTTGTTAGCTACTATCGGATTCCGTACCATATTGAAAGAGCCCAGAGCAAGATTCGCCAAGCCGGGTTGCCGGAGTCTCTGGCGACGCGATTGGCTTTTGGACACTAGCGGCCCTTTTGAATGGGGGTCAAAGACCCTATTCGCTAGCCGTAAGTTATACAAAACACGCGCATGGAAGCTCTATGATCCTCGAATCAAGGGCTGTATGGACCATTTATCGACCCTTTGGACTCGCCGCGAGCGGGCAAACGGCGAAATTTCCTACTCTTCAAACAATTTGACCCAGGATTGTGTGGCGGTATCGTTAACCATCTTGCAATGAGAGAAATCCTCGGCCAGTCCTTGATCGAGGGAACTCCAGCTTCACAACTTCTGATAAGTCCCCGTCGGCTCTAGCTCTCGTTACTTATTGAATGTAAAAAAAGCCGCCGGTCGATTAAGTGGCAGAGGTGTCTGACCCCCAATTCAATGACCCCCAATTCAGACCCCCAATTCAGACCGCCCAATTCAGACCAGACCTCCAATTCAGACCCCAATTCAGTGCGGTTCTTCATCCTTTTCACGGATGACTTTGTGCTAGCTGGACAACCCAACGACAAGCCGAATTGCCTCCCCGGTGAGCTGTATTTTCGGAGTTGTCGCTTCGTGTCATTGTGATTGCCTGGTCGTCTCCTGCCCAAACTCGAACGGCTGATTCGCTAAAATCTGATAAACCCCCAGATGCTCAAAACTGACATCGTCAATTCATTGTCCAAGGAATTTACTTTCCGGTCGTATCTAGAGATTTGCACGCCCACTACGGGGGCCAGCTATTCCACGATTGACGGCGATCAACTGGTGAATCGGCAGAGATTGATGTACCGCTGCTTCGAAGGGTTTGACGACGGCCTGGATTGTGACTTCCGCACCGCCTGCGGTTCCTCGCACGAACTGGTGCAGGCCATCTTCCATGCCCGCGGCGGCGTGCCCGGATACGACATTATTTTTGTCGATCCATTTCATACTTACGAAGCGAGCATGACTGATCTTCTGGGCGCCTATTGCCTGCTGCGGCCGGGCGGAGCGCTTGTGGTTCACGATTGTTGCCCCCCGGAAGCCGCCATCGCTGTCCCCGAGCCGATCCCGCAAGGGTCCTGGTGTGGCGTCACCTATCAAGCCTTTATCGACTTCACCCTTCCACGACGGCACCTGCACTCCTACACTGTCGATTGTGATTTTGGCTGTGGTGTCGTAATCAAGCCTGAAGGAGCTTCCCCTGCGGCGGACCTGCAAGAACTGGAATGGTTTCTGCTGCGGAACAATCATGATATGCGATTCAAGTATTTTGAAAATCATCGCAAGGCATTGCTGCGGCTAATCGATGCCGAACAATTTGCCGGGCGGGTGGATCCAAGCCGAGTCCCGCCGGCGAAGATTACTGAATCGTGCCTGTAGATCTTCAGCGCTCGTCCTCCCCCCGATAGGGTTACCGCTACACATCTAGATCAAGTTACTCGGGGACTGCGGTAATTAGGGTTGGCGTCTTCTCGTTTCCGCGTCAAAATCGTTACATCTGGCGGCGAATGGAGAACCATATGATTGTCGCAGCCGGAAAAAGGTAACCACATGAGCGCGCTTCCTATCACGGTTTCAGACAACGGCAGAGTAGGTTTGACTGCCTACTCCACGCCAAATTTCGCGTTGGTGCAACGGGGCTGGAAAGAAATGGATGGCGACGAATCCATAGCGCTCGCCAGTCTAGCGCAGCATTGCCCGGCAAAGGAAATGGAAGGCATCGTGGGGTCGAGCGCGAGCTTGCGTAAATTGATGGATGATCTGCGACTGGTTGCGCCTACCGACTCAACCGTGCTGATAGAAGGCGAGACCGGAACCGGCAAGGAACTGATCGCTCGCGCTATTCATAACAACAGCCAGCGTCGCGACCGGGCATTCGTGAAATTGAATTGCGCGGCAATCCCCGCCGGGTTGCTGGAAAGCGAACTCTTTGGGCACGAAGCGGGGGCTTTCACTGGCGCGACATCGCGAAAGGCCGGCCGGTTCGAAGTGGCCGACCACGGTACGCTTTTTCTGGATGAAGTGGGCGACATGCCGCTGGAACTGCAAGCGAAGTTGCTCCGCGTTTTGCAGGAGCAGGAATTTGAAAGGCTCGGCAGCAGCCGAACGCAAAAAGTGGACGTTCGCATCGTTGCGGCAACCAACCAGCACCTGGAAAAGCTGATGGCCGAGAAGCAATTTCGGACGGATCTCTATTACCGACTGAATGTATTCCCGCTATTCGTTCCACCGCTAAGGCAACGGCAGGTGGACATTCTACCCTTGATAGCCCACTTCGTTGGGATCTACTCTGAACGAATGAACAAGCAGATCACAAAGATCCCGGTCGCGGGGATGAAGGCGCTGCAAGCGCATCAATGGCCGGGAAATATTCGCGAGCTTCAGAACGTGATCGAGCGGGCCACGATTCTGACCACCGGCGACGTCCTTCGGGTTCCGGCACTCATTATGGATTGCGCGGTACGCCGCGAACCGGTCACCTTGGAAGAAGCGGAGCAAGCCCACATCGCGAAAACGCTGAATGAGACGAATGGAGTTGTCGGAGGACCGGAAGGCGCCGCGGCCCGGCTCGGAGTTCCCCGCACAACCTTGATTTCCAGAATGCGGAAGCGAGGTTTATCGCGAGTTGCGCAAGTATAGTTTGAGGATTACCCGGTGACAGAGACTTTTCAGGGACGCGTGACTAACTACTGCCCAGGGCCTTTGAAGGAAGCAACGCAGACACCATCCATGAACTTGTCGGCTACTTTTGCCGACTCCTTGTCCATGTTGTCGTAAGAAGCGGATTCTCCGAACTGTCCTATCGTTCGCCAACGAGCCATCGGCCCATTCCGCCTCGAATCCAAAACCCTCAGGCCACTAACTTCGAGGCTCTCTTCTTCGAACGTCAAGGATTTCCAGACGTCGCTGTCTAGCGGAGTTCCGAAGCTCCACATCGAACCACTACCGTGAACGATTCCCTTCTTGCCGTTCGATGCTTTGAGGTAATATTTTCGGATTCCGTAGTCAATATCTTGGCCTTGCTCGCTCGCCTCAATCTGCGGCACTGGAGAGAACTTAAACGAAGCTCCCCACCCTTCAAGCGATTCGTAATTTCCCGCCGGGGAACAGATCGGCACGGTACGCTTCGAGGGTTTGAGCGCCAGTCGCTGTTCGTCGCCTGAACCTATATCTCGAGTGCGAAGGAAAGCGCTGGAGTATCCTAATTTCCGAATCACGATCAGCGGAGCTTTTGTAGTTACCTGAAATCGGCCTGGCGCGTCGGTACTCGTGTTACTGCATCAAAACGGTTTCCATTGCCAGTATGTCCGATTTCGGCGCCTTGAACGGGAGCACCATCCTGGTCAACGACGAGGACCTTGATGGTTCGAGCCTCGGGTAACAGGAGGTCTTTGAACGCTTGTCCATTCACGATCGTTGCGAGTAGGAATCCGACTACTATGATCCGCATGCACCCAATCATATGCGGTCCGTCGAGATGGCGCCATCGCTTCCGATAGCACCTGGGACGCCACTAGAGATCTTTCATAGACGCACCGTTCCGTCTACTCTTCAATCTTCGACATGATATGTACCAGCGCGGCATCCTTCTTGCAAGATGCGTCTGCCCCGCGCCAGATACTTTTGGCAGCCTCCATCTTCTGATCCGACACCTCGATGCTGACAGCCCGCTTCTTTAGAAGGGGTTTTGCCTTCTCAATCTCAGGAGACGTTCCACAGACGGCAACCGCCGTCAGAACCCGTTGCAGGATCTCATCCCATCGGCTCGCACGTTCCCGGACCGATAGGCTTCGCACGGTTGGGTCAAGACGAACTACGTCTTCGATGCGTGCCAATGCGCGCCGCGCGTCTACGTTTTCCGGATCAGCCTTCGCGGCACTCCGATATGCTTCCAGCGCCGGAATGTCCTTGCCTGCGGCAAATCTCGCGTCACCAAGCCTCAGCCAGACACTAACGTCGGCGGGAAAACGACTCGACAGCGCCGCATAGGCTTCCTCTACTTTTTCCGGCGAACCGATGGTTTTCACTATGTCGGCAGCCTTCGTGCCAATGGCGGGATCGTCTCCGCGCTGCTCGATTATTGTTAGCAGGAGGGAGATCGCCTCGCTCCGCCGCCCGCTGTCGGACAACAAGGAGGCGTACTGTAGTTGAGCACTCCTGCGGCGGGACTCCTCTTGTATCGGCCAAGTCTTGCCGAGCGCCTGCTGAAAGATTTTGAGCGCCTGTCCCTTGTCGCCTTCTGCCAGTGCGATCTCAGCCCGTGCCAGCCAGACAGGACCGTTCTCAGGCTCGACCTTGGCAACCTCGGATAAATAGGATGAGGCCTCGCTGAAGGAGCCCGCCTCAACGAGAGCGAGGCCCAATGCGGCGCGCGACTTAACATCCTGATCGGTGTGCGCACGCGTGTGCGCCAAAGAGTTCCGGAACGCTAGCACCGCATCCTCAACCTGCCCTTGCGCCATCAGTTTTTCGCCATTGCGGTATGCCTCAATTCCCTGATCAGAACTACGAGAGCGTTGCCAGAAAATCAGCCCAGAAGAGATGATGACCACTGCCACCGCAATCGCCACCATAGCGGGCAACCAGTTCTGGATAGATGCTGCAGCGATCTTTTCCTCTTCGCTGGTGTCAGGGAGCCTTTTGTAAGCGCTGAAAATATCCTGCGTGTTGAGAACTCCAACCGGCTTCCCTCCAGCTCGGCTGATCACGAGGATCTCGCCGACACCGGCCTCACCCATCCGCTGCAACGCCGAATCCAACGGATCGTCCGGATGGACAAAGAGGGTATCTGCCGGATCGGTGGCGTCGACTCCGGCGAGCCCGAGTTGCCGCATCGCCCGCTCCACTGTCAACGGATCCGGCCGGTGCGCTGCCGAAGGCATCGTAATCCCTTCCTGCCGGGAGAGAGCTTCGTAGATCGGCAGCTTCTGCAACTTCTGCGCCAGCACGTAGCTGCATAAGTTCGCGATCATCAAAGGCACGATGATTGTGTAGTCGCGCGTCACCTCGAATATCATGATGACGCTGGTCATCGGCGTCCGAACGATCCCTGCGAAAGCCGCCCCCATTCCCACCAGGGCGTATGCGCCGGCGTTACCGGTGTGATCCGGGAACAGCGAGTGGGCGACCTGTCCAACGACGCCCCCGAGCATGGCGCCGATAAACAAGCTGGGACCGAAGATGCCCCCGGCGTTCCCGGAACCGTAACAGGTGGTCGTCGCGACCAGCTTCAGGACAAGAAGCAGCAACATCACCTTCAACGCCATCTGGCCGTTCAGAGCGTCGCTCACCAAGTTGTAGCCAACGCCAAGCACCCCAGGCGCCGCCAGAGCCAGCAAGCCCACAACCAGGCCCCCAACAGCCGGAGTGAAAGGCTTCCACCGCTGCGGAGCCTTCAGAAAGATCGATCGCTGCCAGAGCAGCAGCTTCACGAAGACTGTTGATACCAGACCGCCGAGCAATCCGAGCAGTGCATAAATGAGAAACTCCAGCGGGTGCACCAACTGATAAGCCGGAACGTGAAAAAGCGGCTCGTCTCCCAAGATCAATCTCAAAATGATCCAGGACGTGGCCGCGCCGATCACTACCGCACCTACGACGCGGGCATGCAGGTCTGCAAGAATCTCTTCGAGGGTGAAAAGAACTGCCGCCAATGGCGTGTTGAAGGCTGCGGCCACGGCTGCCGCGGTGCCAACCGGAATCAGTGATTGAACCTGCACCTCACTCAAGCCGAGCCGCCGGCCCACCACGGACGCAATCCCGGCGCCTATTTGGACCGAGGGGCCTTCGCGGCCAAGAGCAACACCGCTTCCCAGAGAGATGGCAGAGCAAATGAACTTCCCGACGATGGTACGAAGACGAATAACGCCCTTTCCGAGAATCAAGGCGACACGCGTCTGGGGAATTCCGCTCCCCCTGGCGTCCGGGAAGAACTTGAACAGCAACCAACCACCGACCAGCGAGCCAACCAGCGGGCTCAGAAATCGCTGCACGCTCCCTGTCGTCAGCAGAACCCTACCCAGGCGTTCGGTCAAGGCCACAAAGCCGACTACAGTAAGACCCACCACCGCGCTGATCACGAGCGCAAGCAGCAGTAGAATCTTGTCCTCGTGCTCTCGAAGATTGACTCGCGCCAACCGCTGCTGAAGGGGCCGCAACCGATTGAGTCGCGTAATAGGAGGCATCTACCGATTGTCTCAGTAAGCGCGTTAGAGGCGCCGCTTGCGCGGGCAAGGATGGTCCAGGAGCGGGCTACAGCAGAGTTTGTCGTCGCTAGGACTTTTCTGACCGCTGTAGATCGGTTAGACCAGCCATGAATCGCCCACCCAAGGCCCGAGGATTTGTAGTTTTCGTCCTTGAGATTCTGCTCCGAGCCCTCGACCAACCGCGCGGCGAGTTGATCTTCGCCGGGTGGTGCCGCCCGATAGAGCGCAGATTCCCCGAATGGCCCGCCCTACCAGAACATGAGTTGATCCCGTATCGAAATGCGTGAGATTCTGGCCGCCTGCTAAGGCAACAACAATTCCAATGGCAACTGGTGCTGTCCCATCGTTGAAAAGGACGCTACCTTGGGCGAGTTCTCAATACGCCGGAACGGGGCATTATCAACCGGCGGGCGGACCGGAACCAACGTAGATACATCCGATTTAGTTTCGGGAGCAAGATTTGAACTTGCTCAAAAGCTCAAGCGCAACGACAGCTGAAGCTGCCGGTTGGTTCCCAGGCCGATCTGGTTGGAGACGGTCGATGTGGTTACACCGAAGTTGCCGCCGGCGTTTCCCGACGAGAACGGTGTTCCAGGCTGAATGCCGGAGTTAGTAACGATGCCACCGGGGAACGTGCCCCCGCTCGGGATACCCTGCGCGAGGCGCAGGTTTGCCGGGTTTGCGAAGTTGGTGTGGTTGAAGATGTTATAAATTTCCGCCCGGAACTCAACGCCAAGTCTTTCGCCGATGCTGACGCGCTTGCTCACAGTGAGGTCGAGCTGCACGAGACCAGGGCCGGTGAGTGAGTTGCGGCTGGAGTTGCCGAAGGTGCCGGCTAGCGGAATTGTAAAGGCGGCAGGGTTGATCAGGCTTCGGTCCGCGCTGAGGTATCGATCAACGCCGGCAACGACATCGGGACGCCGGATGTTGCGCGAATTGCCGCCGCCGAGGGTGTTGACGACGGGGTTGGTGTAGATCGTTCCGTCGCTACCCAATACGGGCGACGTATACTCTTTACCGTCGCGCTTGTCGATGTATGTAATGTCGGGGCGCGTGATGAGTACATCCATCGGAACACCAGTTCGGGCGTTGGCGATACCGCCAAGCTGCCAACCGCCCAAGATCCCGTCAACGGCCCTTGAAGAAGTGGCACCGAACTTCTTGCCATTACCGAAGGGTATCTGGTAGAGAGTGCTGAGGTTAAAGCTGCGGCGGATGTCGAAGTTATTGCTGCCGAAGTCGGCCTGGAAGTTGTAGGGGTTGCCAGCGGTATTGGCTTCATTAGAGCCGCCGGTGTCGCCCAAGTCGTGAGCCCATGTGAACGAGCTCGCGAGCGAGAGACCGGTGGCCATCCGCCGATTCAGCGTGATCTGCATCGCGTTGTAGTGGCTGGTGCCGCCGCTGGTTTTGTAGTCGACTTCGGCGAAACGGTTGCCGAATTCGCGGACGGCCGAGCCGGCTCCGGTGATTGGATTCATAGTGACGCCAATGATCTTGTTTGTGATAGAGCGGAGAAACAGGTTGCGCCCCTGGCTGCCGACGTATGCCACAGTAAGGACCGTGTTGCTCAGGATCTCTTGCTGCACCGATAGAGTGTAAGAGAGAATTTTCTCCGGAATCGAATACCCAGGAGCATAGGCTCGTGGCGCGTAGCCGAGCGTCGGGCTGTTGATGTTGTAGTTGGCGTAGACCGCCGGAATGTCGAGCGGATAACGGTTCAGCGCGCCCGAGGAAATCGTGGTGCTGATGCGGTCGTTCGCTTCCGGCTGGAGTTGGTCTTCGGTTTGGCCAGGGCCATAATAGTAGCCGGCGCCGACGCGCAGAACCGTCTTGTTGTGCAATCTCTCAGGCGACCAGGAAAGACCCAGGCGCGGGCCGAAATTGAGCTTCGAACTGTGGTACCAGTCGCCGGAATATTTCGGGATAATGTCGCCCTTAGTGATATCAAAGAAGACATCCTTGTTGCGGTCTTCATGCAGAGGCGTGTAGTACTCGTAACGCAGGCCGTAGGCGAGAGTTAAAGAGGGGCGGATGTGCCATTCGTCCTGGGCATAGACGACGTTGTAGGTCTGTTTCAGTAGCGCAATGCCGGAAAGGCCGGTGAAGGGGCTCAGGTCGCTCAGGGTTCCATTGAAAGCAACTGAACTAGGTGCATTGTTGAGAAAATTCGTTACGTTCGAGAAAGAGTAGGTAGTTCCTCCCTGCTGGTTGTTATACAGGCGGATGGGGCGGATTTCCACTCCGAACTTCATGTTGTGTTGGCCGCGGACCACCGACAGGTTGTCGATGAACGACAGGGAATAGTTAGTGTAGGGAGCGCCGCGCCCGTTGAACGCGCTGGAAAGGCGGATGAGGCCGGTGGGAACGGCGATACCCGCATTACCACTTTGGCCGGCGATGCCGGCGAGGGCTACGCTGCCAGAAAGGTTTAGCGTGACACCGGTAAGATCGACTCCGGGACTCGGGCCAGGTACGCCGGATACTCGCTCCTTCACGTCGTTGAAGCCGATCTTGGCTTCGTTGAGGACCCTTGCGTTCAGAGTCTGCGTCGAGCTAAGAACGGCGTTTTGCGGAACGGCGGTCTGATTGTACTTACTCAGGGTCGAGTTCTGAGTCTGCGAAGATACGCCTTGATCGCGGAAATACCGCAGGTAGAAGTGGTATTTGTCGCCAGGATTGTAATCAAGACGAATACCGCCGGAGTTTTCGTCGACGAGGCCGGGACCTCTCACGGTTACGATGTTCAGAAGCGGGTCGCTAGACGGAATGCCGCCGGAGGGGAAAGCCGAGAGCAGGGGTTGGATGGAAGCGACTGCCAAGGAGCGGGCGAGCGGGCTCAACGTTGTTTCGACGAACGGCGTCGCGGTCCGCTGGCGCAAAGCCTCATAGCTCCCGAAGACGAAAAGCTTGTCCTTCACGATGGGGCCGCCGAGCGAGCCGCCGAACTGATTGAGGCGAAGTTTGTCCTTGTTGGAGCCGGAGAAGAAGTTGCGGGCGTCGAGAACGTCATTCCTCAGGTATTCGAACGCCGAGCCGTGCAGCGCATTGCCCCCGGATTTGGTTATGAAGCTGACTTGGCCGCCGGTGCCTGTGCCATATTCGGCAGGGTAGTTACTGGTGTCTACGCGAAACTCCTGCACGTTTTCGAGGCTCTGCTGGAGGCGGAAGTTCGAAGTGGTCTCGCCGTTAAGGTTACCGGGGGAGGCGTCGATGATGGAACTGGCTTCCACTCCGTCGAAGCGGATGGCGTTCTGCTGGTTGGAGCGCCCGCTGAAGCGGATGTTATCGAATGTTCCGCTGCCGCTGTTCACGGCACCCGGCGCCATCAGGTAAAGCTGTGATACCTGGCGGCCGTTAAGGGGTAATTGCGCAACTTCGCGCTCGCTAATGTTGACGCCGACGCGCGCGCTGGATGTGTCAATGTGGGCCAAGGCGCCACCTACGACCTCCACGGTTGTGCTGACGCCGGCCACTGCAAGGGTGAGGTCCTGGCGGATTTCCTGACCGACGCCAAGAACGAAGCCCTTTACCTCGGCGTCGCTGAATCCTGCGTGCGAAACCTTCAGCGTATAAGTGGAGGGGAGCAACTGGGTCACGACGTAGGTTCCGTCGCCATCGGTGGTCGAGGCGCGCACTTCCCCCGTCTTCTCGTTGGAGATGGTGACGGTAGCGCCAGACAAATGGCTGCCGGATGAGTCGGCGACTGCTCCGATGAAGCGTCCGGATGCGGACTGCGCATAACTGGACAACCCTGTAACAAGAGCGAGCAAGAACACCCTTAGAATTGGCATACGTACCAACCACCTTAACTAAGCTGCCATTTCATTATTCTTGCGTTGTCGTGAATATTCGGTTACGATTCCCGACTGAATTCCCTTTTCGAACCGTTGCTTCACCACTGGCGTGAATCGCGTTTGAGACCCCAATCTATCGAGCGCCTTTCTTGGCTTCCCGATCGTAAAATCTTGAAGCCGCAGATATCATGCTTTGACGGAGTTCTTGCTGACTCCCGCAGCTCTGGCCCAGGCTCGAATTGACACGTGGTGACCCTTGGGCAAAGGCTTGGGGCGATCACGGGAGACAAGCAACGCGTCGCCAAATAGGCGATCAACACAATGAAGAAAAACGAGGAATTCACGTTTTCCAACGGTACTCGTAAGCTAATTGATTAGGTGGTACGGGTTGGTTGCGGGGGCAAGATTTGAACTTGCGACCTTTGGGTTATGAGCCCAACGAGCTACCAGGCTGCTCCACCCCGCACAACCATCCTAGCGTACGGCTCTGGAAGGGTCAACTTTTGGGCTACGAATTCGTAACAAATTCGCTCGTTTCGCCTCGACCGCTTATGTCCTACTGCAGCGCCGGCTTCACCGCAATTTCGAAGGTGTCTTTTGGCTCCAAGGCAAGAGTTTCCGTTTCAGAATTCGCAACCCGGTACATCACTCCATGCAAGCGGTCCTTCTCTAGAGTCAGCTTCACAAAATGATAGTTTGGAAACAGCAAGCTCTGATATTGATCGCCCGCTGTTCGTTCAACGTAGTAAGGCTTCGCTCCGCCTCCGCCCGAAACCAGATATACGACATCGTCAACCACGTTCCGTTCGTAGTTGTGAATATGGCCCGCGCTAACCAGGAATCGAGCGTGGGAACGTTTCGCGGCGCCGGATAGGTAATCCCTTAAAGCAATTTCGTTTGCCCGGGGATTGTGGCCTACTTCGAGGTGAGTCTGCACATCGGCTACCGGCGGATGGTGCATCGTGATCAGCACAAAGTCGATCGTGGCCGGCAAGCCATCGATCTGCTTTTCAATCCAACGGGCCTGGTCGCTTCCCGGCAGCAGCGAAGTGTCGCTATCCACCGCCAGCAGGTAAACTCGTGTCCCTAGTTGAGCCGAATACCAGCGTCGATTACGCACTTCCGGAAAGCAGGTCCACCAGTTCTCCAGAGCATTGCGCGGATCGCCATGGAATTCATGATTTCCTAACGCGGGATAGACACGCAGTCCGGCAGCTTTCCACGGTTTAGTTTCCGCTGCGAAAACGGCATAGTCGTTCTTGACGTCGCCCGACAACGGAACATCGCCATTCAAGATTACCGCCGCCGGCTTCTCTTCGGCGATGCGATTGACCAGCCATTGGCGGATTCGCGGATCCGTCGCCTTGACGTTTGCCGGATCCGTAAAGCGCTGGTCGCCATAAGCGATGAAACTGGGCGTGCCAGACAGGTCATTATTATTGACGCGAAAACTTGGCCCGGGTTCACTCAGCAGATCGCCCGTGGGCAACGTAGCTGCCGTGTACGACGGCTGGGCGTTTTGAGCGCGAACAATCAGAGCAAGCGCTAAGCCGGAGAGCACCGTAATTGCGAGGAGGAAGCGTTTCATGATTTGAAATTGAAATCTGATGGTCGCACCGGAATGTTGCGATGAAATTACAGCTTACACGAGCGCCCTTGCAACGGAATGTTCGTCCAGCTTTCACGGTGCGTTCATCCACCGCTACTACGATTACAAGGAGTTTACCAGAGCCCAAGAAAACAGGAACGTTATGCTAACAATTCGGCGCTTTTTTTTAATTCCCACTTTAATTCTCTTCGCCCTGAGCCCTGTTCGCGCGCAGGATCGCGCCGCTATCAGCGGCACCATCACCGATCCTTCTGGCGCGGCGGTGAACGGAGCCAAAGTCGAATTGGACTCGCAGGCTAATGGTTTCCATCGCGAAACGGTTAGCGGCTTAAGCGGAATCTATCAATTCCAATCGTTGCCGGTCGGCTCCTACACGGTGTCCATTACCAGGGCCGGATTCAAGCCTTACGTCGTAGATGGGGTGGACGTTCTTTTCGGGCAGGTGCGGACGTTGGATCAAAAGCTGGAGATTGGCGCGACGGCGGATTCCGTCCAAGTGACCGCTGCCTTAGAGGCGCTGAACCGGACTAACGCTGAGATCGACGGCGTAATTGAAGCGCCGCAAATCCGCGAGATTCCGATCAACGGCCGCAATTGGGCAACTCTGATGACGTTGGCGCCTGGAGCAATCAATACGGGCAATGGCGGGCAACGAAGCATCCGCTTCAATGGACACTCACTCGACGACAGCAATTTTACTTTCGATGGCATCGACACCAGTGGAGTGCAGGAGCAGACACAAAAGGCGGAAACCAGACTGAGTATTTCGCTCGACTCCATCGCTGAATTCCGCGTTGCCACGAGCGTGTATACGGCCGAGAGCGGCACGTCCGGAGGCGCCCAGGTAAACGTGGTATCCAAGACCGGCGGTAATCAATTCCACGGGACGCTCTACGACTATCTGCGGAACGACAAGCTTGACGCCCGCTCGCCATTCGATGGATCAACCATCCCGCCTTTCCGGCTGAATCAGTTTGGCGGGCAACTCGGCGGCCCAATCGTGAAAGACAAAATCTTTTTCTTCGCAAACTATGAAGGGCTTCGGCAGACGCTGGGCCAGACACTGATCGGGTTTGTTCCGAACGCCAGCGTTCGCGCGCAGGTGATCGCCACTTCACCCGTATTGACCCCCATCGTGAACGCGTTTCCGAAAGGACAGATGGCCGAGGACGCCAACACCGACCGCTTGACGGTGCAGGGCATCAACACGGTTCGCGAGGACTCGGGTCTATTCCGTTTAGACTACCGGCTGAGCGATAAGAGCACGGCCTTCGTTCGCTATAGCATCGATAACGCACTGATCAACAACCCGCAGGATGCGCTGGGCGCCACCAACACCATTCCCATCATTCCGCACAACCTGGTGATGCAGTTCCAACACATCTTCTCCCCCCATCTGATTAATGAAATCAAGTTCGGGCTCAACCGTGTGAACTATCACAACTACAATTACGGGACCTCGCCGATCAGCGTCAGCACGGCCGATTTTTCCGGACTGAGCGACAATACGCTGGACGCGGAGATCGGCACGACATTTTCTTACATAGATAACCTGACGAAAATCCAGGGCCGCCATACCTTGAAGCTTGGCGTGGAAATCCGCCGTATTCGCCTCAATAACTCCGGCAACGCGATTCGCGATTCAGCGATCGACTACGGCTCCTTAACCGACTTCATTCACAACTCCGCCGATAGCGCCTCGGTGCTGGAAGGCGAGGGGATTCGCGGTAACCGCCGAACCTTTTATTCCGGCTATGTTCAGGACGAATTCAAGCTCACTCCGAATCTGACTCTCAATCTGGGGTTGCGCTACGAATTTTATTCCGTGGCCCATGAAGTTCACGATCGGGCCGCGGTAGTGGACATTCAGGGGTGCGGCGGCTTCTGCCCAGCGGGGACGCCGTTTTACGATCCGAACTACAACGATTGGGGTCCGCGCATCGGCGTGGCCTGGGCACCGTCCGCGTTGAACGGCAAGACCGTCATCCGCAGCGGTTTTGGAGTGTATTTTGGGGCGAACCAGAACGACGATTTCAGCGATCCTCTGGAGAGCGCGGTTCCGCGCTACGGCTTTACTTCCTCGGATTTCGCGAATCTTTCCTATCCGCTAGACCAGTTCATTACGCCACAAAACGCACTCTTTACGCCCAAGGCAATCGATCGCCATCGTAAGGACCTTTACTACGACAATTGGAACTTTCTGCTGCAACAACAACTGCCTGGCAAATTTTCGTTGCAAACGGGGTATGTCGGCGGCATCGGCCGTCACCTGTTCACTCGTTACCAGATAAATCGTATCGATCCCACAACCGGCAAGCGCCCGCTGGCGCAGTTCTCGCAATTCGGCCTGAAGACCAACGACGGCAACAACAATTTCAACGCCTGGCAGTCCACTTTGGAACGGCGATTCACGCAGGGGTTCCTCTGGCAGACCCAATACATGTGGTCCCACGGCATTGCCGATTCCTCAATCGGAGCGGGAGAGAGCCTCACGTTCCAGAATCAATCGTGCCGCGCCTGCGATCGTAGCAGTACGAATATCGACGTCCGCCACACGATGACATCGAACGCCATATATCAGCTACCCTTCGCCCGCGGTTCGCGTATTCTCGGCGGTTGGGAGGTTTCTGGCATCGGCACCGCCAGCAGTGGCCGGCCGGTTAACATTACGCTCAGCCGCAAATCGAGCCAACTGCCCGACGGCAACACGGGAAGCCAACGCCCCGATCTGCTTCCCGGTGTTTCCATTTACCCGGCACACCAGACCATCGACAATTGGTTCAATCCCGCTGCGTTCGCCATTCCGGCAAAGGGAACCTGGGGCAATCTCGGCCGCTATGCGGGGCGCGGTCCAGGCTACTACGAAATCGATACCGCGCTGCAAAAGAAGTTCCCGCTTACCGAACGCCTGAACCTGAACTTTCGCGCCGAGGCTTTTAATCTTTTCAATCATCCAATTTATGCCAATCCCTCGGGCAGCTTAGGATCTAATCCGGCGACGCCGTCGGCGAATTTCGGCAAAATCACTTCGATCCTGAATACGGGAGCCGTGGGCACTGGAACGCCGCGGCGGCTGCAGTTCGCGTTGCGCTTGGATTTCTAAATTCACGCTCCCGGCCAAACGGCCATTACGACCAAGGCGAATTCGGAATATAATTCGCCTAGTGGCTGCGCTATCAGAGATTCCGGTTCCCCAGGTGACCGAATTGCGTCATTTGCGCGGAGCCGATCTGGCGCCGATTCTTGCCTCGGAAACCAAGCAGTGGCAAGCGGAACTGGACTGGAATTTTACGCCATCGGCGGAGTTGGTTCTGCGCTTCGTGGATCTACAAGCCCTGAATGGACACGCGCTTCTGATCGGTGGCCGGGCAGTGGGCTACACCTATTTCGTGTGCGAAGAGCGGAAGGGCCTGATAGGCGATCTGTATGTCCTGCCGCAATATTGCACGGTGATCAACGAAAATCTGCTCTTGCGAGCTTCCCTCGACAGCTTGATGCATATGCCCTATGTGCGCCGTATTGAGGCGCAGTTGATGATGATGCGATCTCCGCTGGAGCGTCTCTGGCCGCACTCGCGCTACGTCCGGGTGTATCCACGCAGCTTCCTCGATATCGACCTGGCTAACGTCGAAACCTTGCCCGCGCGGTCTGGCCGGGGCGACGTGATGTTTGAAACCTGGCTGGAGCGCAACCAGGAGGAAGCGGCGCAGGTGATCGCGGCGGCTTATCACGGGCACATCGACAGCCAGATCAACGACCAATACCGGTCAGTGCCCGGAGCCCGGCGGTTTCTACTGAATATCGTGCAATATCCAGGATGTGGCAGCTTTTTCCAACCGGCGTCGATGTTGGCGATTCGGCAACAGAGCGGGCGCATGGCCGGGATCTGCCTCAGCAGCTTGGTGGCGCCGCAGGTGGGGCACATCACTCAGGTCTGTGTTACGCCTCAGGTGAAAGGGTCGGCTGTCGGTTATGAATTGATCCGGCGTTCGCTCAGCGTGCTAGCCGAACGCGATTGCCGGAGCGCGAGTTTGACTGTCACCGACGCGAACCACGAAGCTATCAAACTCTATCAGCGGCTTGGATTCGTGCGCAAGCGGAGCTTCGCCGCTTGCGTCTGGGAAGGCTTTTAGCCCCAGTTTTCCAACAGTCCCGCGATGGCGTCGGCATCGTTCGGAACCACAACAGGCTTGTTTCCGAATGTCGACTGGATCGCCTCGCCGTTGGGAGCTTTCAATTCACCGGTATGGTACTTGAATATATAGTCGGGATCCTTTAGAACATGACCGGTAAGAACCGCGACGACATCGGCATCGTGGGGGATGGTTCCGGCCGCTGTCAGCTTTTTAATGCCGGCCAAAGTCGCCGCCGAGGCCGGCTCACAGCCGATTCCACATAATCCGATCTGGGCTTTCGCATCGGCGATTTCCTGTTCGCTTACCTTATCCACGATGCCTTCTGTATTCAGCACGGTTACCAGTGCTTTCTGCCACGACACGGGATCGCCAATCTTGATTGCGGTGGCCAGAGTTTGTGGATCGTGCAGCGTTTGAAACGCGCCGCCACGGGCAAAGAAATCGGAAAACGGCGCCGCTCCCTCAGCCTGAATTACCGCCAGATGCGGTAGCTTCGAAATGATTCCCGCGCTGCGCAGTTCGAATAGCGCTTTGCCGAATGCCGACGTGTTGCCCAAATTGCCGCCGGGGAGCACGATCCAATCGGGAACCTGCCAATCGCGTTGATCCAGCATTTCGAAGATGATGCTCTTCTGGCCTTCGATGCGAAATGGATTGATCGAATTTAGGAGATAGATCCCGAGCTTCTCGGCCAGCACTCGGACCAGCGCCAGGATCTGATCGAAGTTCGCTTCCACTTGCAAAGTACGCGCGCCATACTCAAGCGCCTGCGCCAGTTTGCCGTAAGAAATATTTCCATGGGGAATGAAGACGACGGGTTGTAATCCGGCCGCGCTGGCGTAGGCCGCCATGGATGCCGAAGTATTACCGGTTGAGACGCAGGCCACGCGTTTCATGCCCAGCCGCACCGCCTGGGCCACGCCCGCCGTCATGCCGTTATCCTTGAACGATCCCGTCGGGTTGTATCCCTGGTGTTTGAACACCAGCTTGTCCAGGCCGCCATAGGATGCAGCCAGCGGGGCATCCAGTAGCGGAGTATTTCCCTCGCGCAGGGTAACCACGCGATCGTAGTTTTCCAAAAAAGGGAACAGTTCGCGATAGCGCCAGACACCACTCTGATCCAGCGGATTGTTCCGCAACCGGCGTTCCCGAAAAATACCGCGCAAGGCCGTGGGATCCAGCTTGTTGCCGGTATAACCTACTTCCAGCAATCCACCGCAGCGCGGACAATTGTAAATTACCTGGGTGATGGGATAGCGCGCGCGACAGACCATTGTGAAGCAGACCAGTTCGGGATGCATGGATCTTTTATTGTAGTCTTGGGGGCAATTGTAAACTCGTGAAATGAGCACTGTTCGACAATTACGCGACTTGCAGGGGATCGGCCGTAAGATGGCGGGGGATTTCGCGCAACTTGGCATTCACTCAGTAGAGGAACTGTCGCGCCACGATGGACAGGCGTTGTACGACCGGTTATGCGAACTAACCGCCGCCAGACAGGACCCGTGCGTGCTCGACACGTTTCACTGCGCGGTGGCGCAAGCGCGCAATCCCCATCTGCCAGACGAGCAATGCAAGTGGTGGTACTGGAGTGCAAAGCGAAAGCTGCGGGCATGATCGCGGTCCGTCTGGAAAGCGGGCGGATTACGATCCGTAACGAGCGCAAGCCTCAACGGCCTGGCGGATTCGCGCTCATTCGCTTACTGGCCGGTGGTATTTGTAACACCGATCTGGAACTGCAGCGCGGCTACTATAATTTCGCCGGCACGCCGGGGCATGAATTCGTAGGCGAGGTTGTCGATTCGGACGATAAAGCTTGGATTGGACGGCGCGTGGCCGGTGATATCAATCTTGCTTGTGGCCATTGCGATTATTGCCGGCGGGGTTTACAACGGCACTGCCCCACCCGGACAGTTCTTGGGATCGTCCGCCATCCAGGGGCTTTTCGGGAGTTCCTCACACTGCCGGAAGTGAATCTGCATCGCCTGCCGGATTCAATCTCAAACGAACAGGCGGTGTTCATTGAACCTCTTGCCGCCGCTTGTCAGATTCTGGATCAGGTGCCGATTCCGCCGGGCGAACCGGTAGCTGTATTGGGCGACGGCAAGCTTGGCCTCTTAATCGCTCAGGTGCTGCAGGCCCACGGCGCCGCAACGCATCACTATGGGCGTCACAAAGAGAAGTTGAAGATCTCCGCGGCAGCCGGCGTGGCGACAGAGGTCCGGCGGGCGAAGTTTCCGAAATCCCTGTATAACTTTGTTGTCGATGCTACCGGTTCCCCCCAGGGGTTGCAGCAGGCCGTGGCGATGACCGCGCCGCTTGGCAAGGTGATCATGAAGAGTACGGTGCACGGAACGACGGCCATTGCGTTCGCGCCCATTATCGTTAATGAGATCACTTTGATTGGATCGCGCTGTGGGCGTTTTGAACCGGCAATCAAGCTGCTGAAGTCCGGCGCGATTGACGTCGATAACATGATCTCCGATCGCTTCCCGCTGTCCGCCGCGAAGCAGGCCTTCGATCGCGCCGGGCAAAAAGGCGTGATGAAAGTTTTACTGGATGGTGGTTGAGTGGAGATCGAAACTCCAGCCCGGAGTTTCCGTGGGAAGACTATATTTGTGGACTTGTTTCTCTTTGTACATCCGGCGATCGGCTTCGGCTAACAATTGCTCGGCATCGCTGCCATCTTCTGGAAGATGGGCCGCGCCCATGCTGAAAGAGAGTAGCTCGTCTTTCTGCATTTCCTGACTGGCGCCGGCGACAGCAGCCCGGAAGCGCTCGATGCGCGCCCCGATGCTGTCGGGCGTAATGCCCGGCATCACGATGACGAATTCATCGCCGCCCATGCGCGCGACATAGTCGAAGTCGGTGCAACCGTCCTTTAGGCCTCTGCCAACCAGGCGCAGGACCTTGTTGCCTTCCAGATGTCCGAAACGGTCGTTCACCAACTTGAAGTCGTCCAGATCGCAGACCACAACTGTCAGCGGGACGTTCATCCGTTGGCAGCGCGTCATCTCCTGATCCAGATGCAAGAAGAGAGAGCGGGCATTCGGCAGACCGGTGAGGTAATCGATCGTCGCCGATTTTTCCGCCTGCAGATATTTCAAGGCGTTCTCGGTACAGAGAGCGACCTTGGAACTAACGGCCAGCAGGATTCGCAGATTGTCCTTAGTGAAGGCATCGCGCTCGGCATGATAGAGCGTCATCACCCCAACCACTCCGTTCAAGCCTTCCAGCGGCACCGCGATCGCCGAGCGCAAAGTGCTGAACTTATTCGGGTCGTTCAAATAACCCGGTTCCACAGTGGGATTGCCGTTCATGATCGGCTTACGATTTTCCGCTACCCAGCCCGAGAGGCCCTGTCCAATGGGAATTTCCAGAGACGAAAATAAGCGAAAGTCATCGCCGGTGACGTATTCGGGAATCAGACGGTCGTCCCGTTTCATGTATACGGCCATGGCGTGATGGGGAATCAAGCGGCGCAGGCGGACGGCAAGAACCGACAAGGTTTCATCCAGGCTGAGAGAGTTCCCAAGGTCCTGCGATAGCTCAAATAACGCCAGAACTTCTTGCCTGGCCGAGGCGATCGATTCCAGGAAATCCACCCGATCTTCCGCGGCTTTCCCGGGAATCGTCGGGGCGGCTACTTCAAAACCAGCGGCTGGAGCCAGCCCGTTCGTGATCTTAACTTCAGTGGATAGTTTTCCGAGACCCGAGCCCTTCGCCTGGGCCATGCGCTCCAGTTCTACATACCGCTGCTGCAGCACGGCAACCACGCGAGGATCGAAGCCGCGGCCCGAATCTTCGGAAATCTTCTGCATGGCTTCATCAAGCGGAAGGGCTCGCCGATACTGGCGATGGGAGGCCAGCGCGTCAAGGGCGTCCACCGCGGCCAGAATGCGGGCACCGATCGGGATGCTATTTCCGGCGAGTCCGTAAGGATACCCGCTGCCATCCCATTTCTCATGATGGGCGCGCACAATGGGAACCACCGGGTAAGGGAACTTTACGTGTTCCAGAATCTCGGCGCCCACCAGGGGATGGATCTTCATCTTTTCGAATTCTTCGGGAGTCAGCCGGCCGGGCTTGGAAATGATGTGCTCGGGAACCGCCAACTTGCCGATGTCGTGCAGCAGAGCCGCCGCCCGCAATGCTTCCAACTCCTCGCGATTCAAGCCCAAGTCCTTACCGAGTTCCATCGCGTACACCTGGACACGTTGTAAATGGTCGTGCGTGGTATGGTCCTTTGCCTCAATCGCCAGGGCCAATGCCTCGATAGTCCGCAGATGCAGCGTCGCCATTTCCTGAGCATGCTGGCGTTCGGTTTCCAGACGCGCCAGATAGAATCCGTAGGCCCGGTAGATCAGATAGAAAACCGGAACCACCAGCAAGGCCGTCTCCCAACCAAGGTTCCGATCCACGTAGAGGGTCGCCAGCGCCAGCCCGGCCGAGAGCAGGTAATAAGGGACCGTCCAGATATACTCTTCCCGCCAGATGCGGCGAAAGGTTTTTTCCGTACCCAATGCCGAGTCCGCCGCCAAGGGAACGGAATGCGCCACAAAGTAGGACAGAGAAGCGATTACAACCATGAGAATGGTTTCAATCAGTGGGACATCGCCAGTTGTCGAGTGGTATTTGGGGAACAAACCGGCGCGCAAGACGTTGGAGTGATAAATAACGTGAGTGATAGTAAGCGCCAGCGCAGCCGCCGTTGCCCGGAAAACCACCTTCAGTCTGGGACCGTGGTGCCGCATATCCCACAGGCCTTGAATCAGAGCCACCGAGCATCCCAGCAGCAGTGTTTCCGGAAGGCTGAACTGCACCACGGCGATGAGCGAAAAGACCAGTCCAACCGGGAATCCGTCGGGCAGCAACGGGAGATCGATTCGCAAATTCGCGGAGATCAACGCCAGCAGTAGGAAGCAGCCGTAATTGACCAGATCGGGCGATTCCCATCGCGGCAGTTCGACTGCCAACAACGTGAACCCCAACGCCATTACCGCAAAAGTATGAAATCGAGCTATCCGCATCTTTAGACGGGGAGGATTTAGACCAGCTTACAGAATTTCTTCTCTGGTTACCGTATCCATCGGCAGTTATTCATGAGAAATCCAACAAATACGGCCGTGGAACGAAAATAGCGAAGACGGCCTGTAAGGTGTTTGCCTGCATTCGGGTTTAACCCGGAAGCGATTTGCCATCTATACGATTCGAGCTTCAAAATTCGATTTACCGGATTCGCTATAGACCGATTCCCGGGCAGGAACTAAGCAACTACTAGTTTACAACTAAGTTTGTTTACTTAGAGGGACTAACTGCATTTTTCGGAAACTCCGGCGTCTTCGTATCGTCAATTGCCCTGTAAATTGTAGAAACGCTCCGCTGTGTCCCCTAGAATTTCTCCCCGCAGATCCATCGGTTGCGGACCCATAGCCTGGGTAAATGCCGCCAGCACCTGCTTCCACGATCCCGCCAGTTTGCATACCGGCCAGTCGCTGCCAAACATCAAGCGGCCATGGCCGAAGCATCGCAGAACATGTTGGACATAGGGCGCCAGATCGGGTGCCTTCCATTTGGAATGATCGGCTTCGGTGATCATGCCCGACATTTTCACGCACAACTCGGGAATCGCCGCTACGCGTTCCATGTCGTCCGCCCACCCGTCCAAGGCGCCGGTGGAGATCGCCGGCTTGGCAATATGATCGATCACTAAACGCAGATCCGGAACAGTGGCCGCCAGTTGCAGCACTACCGGCAGATGCCGCGGGCGCAGTAGCAGATCGAAGGGAAGATTACGCCGGGCGAGTTCGCGCAATCCGCCGATTACCGCGGGCCGCAGAATCCAATCCACATCCGGTTCGTCGTGCACAGGATGCCGCACGCCTTTGAACTTCGGGTTCTTTTGTAAGTGATCTAACGTAGCGCCAAGATCCGGATCGGTAAGGTCGACCCAGCCGACCACACCGAGAACGAATGGATTGCGATCGGCCAGTTCCAGCAGCCACGATACTTCCCGGGCATCGACCGTGGCTTGCACGGCGATGGAGCCATCAAAGCGATTCTCGGAAAGAACCCCCACTAGATCTTCGGGGAGGTGATTGCGGCGGAGAGGAGAAGGGTCCACGGGCATCCAGGGATAGGGAAACAAGTCCAGGTCCCAGAAGTGTTGGTGCGCGTCAATCCTCATCTGATTAATTGTAATCTGTAAAGTAGATTCGATGCGATTTTTACTGTATTTGCCGATACTTTGTGGATTCGCACGGGCGCAAGAGCCGCTACGTCCGAAGATTCTGGGCATCGCTCAGGTCTCATTCCTGGTTAGCGATCTTGGGCCGGCGGGACGATTCTATCGGGAGATTCTAGGCTATCGAGCGGGGTTGCCGATCGTCATCAACGACCGGCAAAGTGTCGCGCTGAAAGTTGGCGAAGCCGGGCTCGACGGGCGACTGAACAGCATTACTTTTTACACGAATGACGTCATCGCGATGGGTAAATATCTGTCCGCCCATGGCATTCAGGTATCGGAAGCGGTTGCCGGCCGAATCGCCATTCGGGATCCCGACGGCCATGCGATCGAGTTTGCCGCCTACTTGCCCGCCGCCCAGCAGTTTGAGCAACGGGGAATTTCCGACCACCTGATGCATGCCGGAATCACGGTCGGCTCACTGGACCGGTCACAGAAGTTCTATGCCGATATCTTAGGGTTTCGCGAGTTTTGGCGCGGAAGTGCAGTGGGAAGCGGAACGCTCAGTTGGGTGAATATGCGCGTTCCAGAGGGTGACGAATATATCGAGTTCATGCTCTACCGCCAACTTCCAGATCCTGCCGCGCGGGGCGGACAGAATCACATCTGCCTGATCGTTGCCCATGTGGATGCCGAGGTGGAGAGGCTTAGGGCAATCGCCGCGCATACATCATACAAGCGCCCGATCAAGGCCCAGACGGGCGTGAACCGAAAGCGGCAGGTGAACTTGTTCGATCCCGATGGAACGCGCGTCGAAATCATGGAACCCGGCACAATCGACGGCGAACCGGCGGTCAGTTCAGAGGCCCCTCCACCGGCATAAATTAGAATCGTTGGGGCACTGCTACAATTACCCATAGCGCGCAGAGTTTGCCAATGGATCTCGATCAACTTCATACGTTCCTGGAGATCGTTCGGCTCAAGAGTTTTTCCAAAGCCGCGCAAACCTGTTATCGTACCCAGCCTGCCGTCAGCGCCCAGGTGAGACAACTGGAACAGGAGTTGAATACGGCGCTTTTTGAGCGGCTGGGAACCAAGATCGCCCTTACCGCGGCCGGAAAGATTTTCGCCGAGTACGCTGAGCAGATTCTGCAAACACGACGCCGGGCGCAGGATCTGATCAATGAGCTGGAACGCTCCCCTCGCGGCGAACTGGTTATCGGCGCCACGGAAGGCACCTGTATTTACGTCCTGCCGCAAGTATTCTCGGAATACAAGAAGCAATTTCCCAACGTCCAACTGCTGGTCGATCGCTCTTACGGTAGCCGCGTGGTTGAGGCCGTGGTCGATAGCCTGGCCGATTTTGGCATCACGCAACTGCCCGTTAACGAAAAAAAGTTACAGGTTGTGAAGATCCATTCCGACGAAATAAAACTGCTAGCGCCCATCGGTCATCCGATGGCATCGCGCAGCTGCGTGCGCTATCAGGACCTGATTGGCGAGCCGCTGCTGCTGCCCAAGTCGGGAATTACGCGCAGCCGCCTGAATGCCTGGTTTGAGCCTGTCGAAGACGAACTGCAGGTCTCAATGGAATTGGATTCAACAGAGATGATGAAGCGCTTCGTGATGGCTGGCCTGGGCCTATCGTTTCTGGCCGGTTCGTACTGCCGCGAAGAGATCGCCGACAATCGTCTGGCGGCTATTTCGTTGGCTCCGGAAACTATGATTCGCCAGCTTGGACTAATTTATAGGAAGGACAAGGCCCTATCGAAGGCGGCGCTCGGCTTCATTCAGGTAACTCTGGATCATGCCGGAAACGAAGAGCGTTTACTGGGACCGCCGCGCAGGCAGCGGCCGGCAAACACGGGTCCGCGGGAGTTGAGTCCCGCGGGTAGCGAAAAAACTTCTGGCGGCCGGCGAATGGATCGCGGATAGTATGGATCGCCTCACTGTTAAGAGCTCGACAATCTTCATCGCAACGCGGACGAAGACTCGCGTCTATCGGTCCGTGGACGAGGTTCCGCCTCGACTTCGGAAGAGGTTGGAAGAGACTACGAATGGTATCAATTCGGTCACCATCCTGATTGCCGACCGCCGGGGCCGGGAAGAAATTATGCGAGCCATCCAGACCCTGCCGTCAAGCGTACGATCCAAGCTGAGCTCGTCGTGGTTTGGGCGGGATATGGCGGCGCGAGATGCGAAAGCCGGTGAGGCTGCCGGCCAAGGGTCGCTTCCGCGCGTCAAAAGGAATTTTCTCGGCCGATACTGGGCGGAGCTTCTAATCCCCGTCCTGCTCGGTCTGATTATGTGGTTGGTCTACCGGATCGCCCGGTAAACACTTACGCGTCAGGTGGAGATTTAAACGTACAACCCTTAGCGGCCATCTTCTTCTCCAAGGCTTCCATAAGGCGCGAATGTACGTCCGCGGGAATCACCTGGGGTTGCATCCCTTTATAGATCTGCAGCGTCCGCTGAGTTGTATCGACAATCACGAAACAATTTGGGCACTCCGTCACATGTGCCTCAAGCTTGATGCGGATTTCGCCTTCAACCGAATCGTCCAGGTAATCGTTCAGCTCTTGAAGGAATTCTTTACAGGTAAGCAAAGACATCCTCCCCTTTTCGTTTAAATAGACGGGTCAGCTTTTCCCGGAGTTGCAGCCGCGCCCGCAGCAGTCTGCTCTTCACGGCCGGAACAGAGATGCCCAAGGCTTCCGCTGTTTCTTCCGTGCTCAGTTCTTCGATGTCACGCAAAACAAAAACGGTGCGAAAAGCTGGTCGCAATCCATCCACTGCTTCATCTAGAATCCCGCCCAATTCTTCGCGCGAATATTTCTGTTCCGGGTTTTCATCCCACACTGCGATTTCGCGCGCGACCATATCCTCGCCCGTATCCACGGGTTCGTCCAAGGGCACGGTGCGATCCGTCTTGCGTTTGCGCAGCTTCATCAGCGCTTGATTTACAGCGATGCGGACAATCCACGTATAAAATTTGGAATTCCGTTGAAAATCGCCGAGATGTTCGTACGCTTTTAGAAATGATTCCTGCAGGACGTCTTCGGCGTCCTCATCGCTCTGTGTAATATGTTTCGCCAGCCGAAAGATCTTGCGCTCGTAATGCTTCACCAGCTCCGTGAAGGCGGCGACATCCCCGGCCTGAGCCCGGTCAACCAGTTCGGACTCGTTAAATACGTCAGCATCGCTGATCGGTAACGCCATATGTCTGTTCTTACTATAACCCGCCCCGGAAAGTTCTTCATTGACCGAATCCCCGGGGGCGCAACCTTCGCTGCTTTCGCGGCATCTGTTAATCTGGAACTTCATGAGCAGCATTCAGATAACGCTGCCGGACGGCAGTCAGAAGAGTGTCCCGGCGGGCAGTAAACCGATTGAGATTGCCCGGTCTATCAGTACCCGTTTGGCCGACGATGCGCTGATCGCCAAAATCGACGGCGAGTTTTACGATCTTACCCGCCCGCTGGATCACGACGCGGCACTCCAGATCCTGACGCCGAAGAATCCCGAAGCGCTCCAGGTATATCGCCACTCCACCGCGCACCTCTGCGCCGCCGCCGTTCTGGAGCTATTTCCCGAGACGAAACTTGGCATCGGGCCACCGACCGAGACGGGCTTCTATTACGACTTCGACCGCAAGGATCACTTCACGCCCGACGATCTCGAAAAAATCGAGAAGCGGATGTGGGAATTGCAGGCCAAGGATCTGCCTTTTGAGCGCATCATGACGCCGAAGGAAGAAGGGCTCGCCAAATACCGCGGCATGAATGAGCCGATGAAGGTGGAGCTGATCGAAGAGAAGGCCGATGCCATCTTTTCGGAATACACGCTGGGTCCGGACTTTATCGACTTTTGCCGGGGTCCGCACCTTTCCTCGACGGGAAAAATCAAGGCTTTCAAGCTAACTAGCGTAGCCGGCGCTTACTGGAAGGGCAACGAGAAGAATCAGCAGCTGCAGCGCATCTATGGCGCGGTGTTTTTCAGCAAGAAGGACCTGGAAGAATATCTCGCCCGGCTGGAAGAAGCCAAGCGCCGCGACCATCGCAAGCTCGGGCAGGAGTTGGATTTATTCAGCATCCAGGAACTCGCCGGGCCGGGCTTGATTTTTTTCCATCCCAAGGGTGGAATTATCCGCAAGCTGATTGAAGATTGGATGCGTGAGCAATATCTGGCGCGTGGTTATTCGCTTGTTTATACGCCGCATATCGCTCGTTCGGACCTTTGGGAAACTTCGGGTCATTACGGCTTCTATGCCGAGAACATGTTCAAGCGGATGGAACTGGACGATGCCGAATACCAGTTAAGGCCGATGAATTGCCCGTTCCATATCCTGATTTATCGCGACAAGATGCGCAGCTATCGCGACTTGCCGGTACGTCTGGGCGAGTTGGGAACCGTCTACCGCTACGAGCGATCGGGCGTGATGCACGGGCTGTTGCGCGTTCGCGGATTCACCCAGGATGACGCGCACATTTTTTGCACGCCGGACCAAATCGAGGACGAAATTGTCAACTGCCTGCAATTCGCCTTCGACACCCTGAAGACCTTCGGATTCGACAGCTACGAAGCGGAGTTATCCACCTGGGATGGAGGCGTCAGCGGGAAGTACGATGGAACTCCCGAGCAATGGAAGGTGGCCGAGGACGCATTGCACAAGGCTTCGTCGCGCTTAAACTTGAACGTCAAGGTCATGTCCGATGAGGCGGCCTTCTACGGCCCCAAGATCGACATGAAATTGGTGGATGCCATCGGCCGCTTGTGGCAGCTTTCGACGGTCCAGTTTGATTTCACCTTGCCGCGGCGGTTCGGGTTGGAATATATCGCCGAAGACGGAAAAGCGCATCGACCTTTGATGTGCCATCGGGCATTGTACGGCTCTATCGAACGATTTTTCGGCATTCTGATTGAACATTATGCCGGCGCATTTCCTGTATGGTTGGCGCCAATCCAGGCGATTGTGATGCCGATTACAGATCGTCAGGCCGAATACGCGAAAACAGTGCACGCCCGTTTAATCGCCGCCGGAATCCGATCGACCTTGGATGATCGTAAAGAGAAAGTGAACCTGAAGATTCGCGAAGCGCAGTTACAGAAGGTTCCTTACATGTTGGTTATTGGCGACCGCGAGGCGCAGTCCGATAGCGTTTCCGTGCGTCATCGCAAGCATGCCGACCAGGGCGTCAAGACAGTTGAAGCCTTTCTCGCCGAAATTCAGTCTCTTATACAGTCGAAGACGGCCGTGGAATGATTCTTGAACTTGTCATCTTTGTCCTGGTAATAGGCGCGCTTGTGGTGTGCGTGATGACAGCCGAGGGAGCTCGGCGTTATTTGGCGACGCGTCCCATTCCGCTTGTCGCATCCGCGCCCATAAGCATCCTGAAGCCGCTTTCCGGGCTCGATGACGGTCTGGAAGAAAATCTTCGCAGCTTCTTTACCCAGCAGTATCGGAATTTCGAAATCGTTTTCGCGGTACGCACCGCGTCTGACGTGGCGATTCCTATCGTCGAGAAACTGCAGCGTGAATATCCGGCTGTTCCGGCTCGATTGATCGTGACCGGTGAGCCTCCTTATCCGAACGCAAAAGTCTTCAGCCTGGACCGTATGATGCGGATCGCCAAACATGATCTGTTGGTGATGAGCGATAGCGATGTACGGGTGACTCCGAATATGTTGGCTACCATCGCCGCCGAATTTCAGGATCCCACCGTCGGCATTGCCACTTGCCCTTATCGGGCAATTGCCGGATCCAGTCCATGGTCTTCCCTCGAATCTATCGGGATGAATACCGACTTTATGGGCGGGATTCTGGTGGCCCGGATGCTTGAGGGGATGAAATTTGCCGTGGGTCCGACCATTGTCGCGCGCCGCTGGGCCATCGACAAGATCGGTGGATTCGGGCGATTGAAGGATTATCTAGCCGAGGATTTCGTTCTCGGGAAATTTGCAGCCGAGGAAGGAATTGGGGCGATTCTATCTTCTTACGTGATCGAGCATCGCATCGGCTCGCAGGATTTTCGCAAGAACGCCGAACATCGGCTTCGTTGGAATCGCAGTACGCGCCGTTCGCGCCCGATGGGATATATTGGCCAGCTTTTCACGATGCCCGTTCCCCTAGCGCTTCTGTTGACTGCCGTTAGCCTGACCTGGGTTCCGCTTCTGGCCTTTACGATAGCCATGCGGGCGGTAGTCGCTTACATCGTGGCCGGTAAGGTTCTGGGGGCGCGCATCGTCTGGTGGATGCTGCCGCTTGAAGATCTGCTGGTGTTCGCTTTCTGGGTGGGCGGGTTCTTTGGCAATCGCATCACCTGGCGCGGGCGCAAGTACAATCTTCTTCCCGATGGCCGCTTCGAACTGATCGCCTAAGCGTAATTCTGCAACCAAAACGAACCCAATTTCCTCTAATCAAGTGGCTAAGCCCCCTAAGTTGACAGACATTGCGGGGATTCTTACAATCAAATCATTATGTTGCCCTTGGGCTCCCCATTTTCCTTGCGCTCGCAGTCGACCTCCCTGTTAGCCCAAATCGGCGACACTCCGCTGCTCCGCCTGCCACGGATTGATAGCGACTTCCCGGGCGTGGAGATTTACGGAAAAGCGGAATTTTTTAATCCTGGTGGATCCGTGAAGGATCGTGCCGGCCTGAGCATGATTCTCGACGGCGAACGGACCGGGAAGCTTACGAAAGATCGAATTATCCTCGATGCGACGAGTGGAAACACCGGTATCGCCTATGCCATGATCGGTGCATCGAAGGGATACAGGGTCAGGCTCTGCCTTCCGGCCAACGCCTCACATGAGCGCAAGCAGATGTTGAAAGCCTACGGCGCGGAGATGATTCTTACCGATGCCGGCGAAGGTTCGGATGGCGCGATTCGCAAGTGCCGCGAGGTGTATGAAACCGATCCCGACGCCTATTTTTATCCCGATCAATATAATAATCCCAACAACTGGAAAGCGCACTACGATACCACTGCCGTCGAGATCATGAATCAGACCGAGGGGTCGATCACGCATTTCGTGGCCAGCCTGGGAACCAGCGGTACCTTCATGGGCACCGCCCGCCGGTTGCGGCGCGATATTCCCGGCGTGCGTTGCATCTCGGCCCAACCATCTTCGGGCTTTCATGGACTCGAAGGTTTGAAGCATATGCCGACGGCCATCGTACCGGGCATCTACGATCCCGATCTGGCCGATGATAATCTGTGGATGGAAACAGAGGATGCCTACCAGATGACCCGCCGCATGGGTCGCGAGGAAGGGATCCTGGTCGGGATTTCTTCCGGCGCGAATGTAGTAGCTGCCCGGCAGGTAGCGGCACAACTGACCGCGGCAGGGCGGCCCGGAGTGATCGTCACCATACTTTGCGACGGCGCCGAAAAATACTTGAGCGAAAGCTTCTGGGATTAAGGAAATCAGGGACGATGATTCGGGTTGAAACCGGCGCGTGGGAGGTGATGGTAGAGCATGCGCAAGCGACGTTCCCAAACGAGTGTTGTGGCGCGATGATCGGGTCAGCCGATGGCGATACGAAATCGGTGATGGTGGCAATTCCACTGGTGAATGCGTTCGATGGGGAACAGGCTGCGCGCTATGAACTGCGGCCCGAGGACCTTCTCAAAGCCGATAGAGAGGCGAGAAATCGGGGCCTCGACCTGATTGGAATTTATCATTCTCATCCTGACTGCGACGCCTATTTCTCAGCGACCGATTTGAAGAATTCCTGCCCCTGGTATTCCTTCGTAGTTCTAAGTGTCAAGAGTGGCAAGTTTGATCACGCGAACAGCTTTTTACCGAACGCCGAACAGACGGCCGCAGATAAGGAAGAGTTAGAGATTCTATGGCAAAAGTCTTAATCCCCACGCCGCTGCGGCAGTTCGTGGACAAGCAGAATTCAGTGGAAGCACCCGGCGCGACGGTGGGCGAAGTGTTGGGCTCGCTTACCGCTCAATATCAGGACCTGCGCAAACACCTGTACAACGACGAAGGCAAGATGCGCAGCTTCGTGAATGTTTACCTGAACGACGAAGACATTCGCTACCTGAGTAAAGACGCGACGCCTGCCCAGGACAGCGATATCATCTCGATCGTCCCGAGCATCGCCGGTGGCAGCACGACGATGACGCCGCCCGAAACGGAGAGTCTTTCCAAGGAAGAAGTTCTACGCTACAGCCGCCACCTGATCATGCCGGAAGTGGGTATGGATGGCCAGTTGAAGCTGAAGGCCGCGAAGGTGCTGCTGATTGGCACCGGAGGTTTGGGCGCGCCGCTTGGACTCTATCTTGCGGCGGCGGGCGTGGGACGAATCGGGCTTGTCGATTTCGATGTCGTCGACTTCACAAATCTGCAACGGCAGGTGATTCACGGCACGAAAGATGTCGGCCGCAAGAAGCTGGACTCCGCCGCGGAGAGCATGCTGGACATCAATCCGCATATTCAGATCGACCGCTACGAAGTCGCATTAACGAGCGAGAATGCCTTGGAAATTCTCAAGGATTACGACGTCGTGGTGGATGGCACAGACAATTTCCCTACTCGCTATCTGGTCAACGACGCCTGCGTCCTGCTGGGTAAGCCGAATGTCTACGGGTCGATCTTTCGCTTTGAAGGGCAGTCGACTGTTTTCGCTTACGAGGGCGGGCCATGTTATCGATGCCTCTACCCCGAGCCGCCTCCTCCCGGCTTGGTACCGAGCTGCGCCGAAGGTGGAGTTCTCGGGATCCTGCCGGGTTTGATCGGACTTGTTCAGGCCACAGAAGCCGTGAAGTTAATTCTCAAGATTGGCGAACCTCTGTCGGGACGCTTGTTGCTCTATGACGCCCTGACGATGCGCTTCCGCGAACTGAAGTTGCGGCGCAACCCGGAATGTCCCATCTGTGGCGATCATCCCACCATCACCGCGCTGATCGATTATCAGGAGTTTTGCGGCATTCCGGCACAGCCTGCAGCGCCCGCTAGCGGAGCGAACCAAGGGGAGATCGACCCGGTTGAGGTGAAGGCGAAAATCGATCGCGGCGATCAGTTCGTGCTCATCGATGTGCGCGAACCGCACGAATATCAAATTTGCAAGATTCCCTTCGCGAAACTGATTCCGCTGGGTGATCTGGCAAAACGTGTCAATGAGTTGGGCACCGATGCGGAGCTGGTGATGCATTGTAAAAGTGGCGCCCGCAGTGCCAAAGCTGTCGATTTCCTCAAGCAGGCCGGCTTCCGCAATGTGAAAAATATGACGGGTGGGATCCTGGCGTGGAGCGATAAGGTGGATCCGTCAGTACCGAAATATTGAGGCCACACCGCCGGCAGCTACAAGCTAGGCCGTCAGATTATGATACGTTTATAGCTGGTTTCCGCGTCCCCACAGCAATAGCTGTGTTCGTAAAAGCGTCAGGGCATGCCGAAACTATTACTTGTTTTTTCCTCGTTCCTTTTTCTACCGTCTATCCAGGCGCAATTCCAGTTCACGTTTGACGATTCAACGTCGCGCTGGAGCCTGAGCAACGGCGTCGTCAAAGCAACGTTTCGACTGAACGAATCGAATAATTTCGTCTTTGAACAGATCGCGCATTTGGGCAATGGAAACACCTGGCGCGCCACTGGCGGCGACCCCGTTTCTCCGATCCATTTCACGCTCGATGGCTCCACGTACAACGGCTCCAGCCAATTTACGCTGCTGGACCAATCGACCAACTGCGCCGATCCCGGACGCTGCGAACAGATCATCATTCTTCAGGATTCCGTGGGTCCGACGCGTATCCAGGTGCATCTGGAAATGTATCCCAAGCAGCCAGTTCTGCGGCATTGGATCAGCGTCATCAACTTGCGAGCCCGCCCGATCTATGTCCAAGCCGCGGACCTGCTCCCCTATTCGTTCGACGACGAGAGCCGGGCTTACAGATTATTTCGCGTCAATCAATGGCAGGTGGTCCCCGATCCCGAAAACTTTGAGACTGGAGAGTTCGCGCTTGACCCCGCGGGTGATGGAATTCCGATTGAATCCGGCGCGCATGGACAGCATTGCGGGTGGCTGGCATTACGGGACGAGAACGATCGAGGCGTCTTTGCCGGTTGGGAATTCGATGGCAAAACCAGCGCCTCCGTGCAGCAAATAGCCAGCTCCAATTCGCTTCAGCTGGCCGCGCCGATCGCCTCCATGAATCATCCGATGGCGCCCGGCGAAACGTTCAATATGCCGCGCGCGTTCATCGGACTATTTCAGGGGGATTGGGATGAGGGCGCCTATCGTACGCAACAATTCACGAATGCCGTCCTGGCCAAGCCGCTTCCAGACACGAAGAACTTTCCCTACCTGGTCTGGGATTCGTGGGGCTATGCGCTCGATCTGAATGAAGAGAATCTGAAGCGGGAAGCGGACCTGGCGGCTCAAAACGGCGTCGAGCTATTTGTCATCGACCTCGGGTGGTCAAAACAGCTCGGCAACTGGTATGCCGACCCGAGGAAGTTTCCATCCGGACTGATCGCTCTTTCCGATTACGTGCACTCCCAAGGCATGAAGTTCGGTCTTCATTTCGCCTTCGCCGAGATCTCCGCGGAAGCCCCGATCTTGCAAGAGCACGCCAGTTGGCTATCCAGCGACAACAACGATTACTTCGATTCCGTTTCGCTCTGTCTGTCAAACCAGCCCACTCAGGATTGGATCGTCGCGCAAGCAGTTCGCATTATCGACGATTACAACGTCGATTGGATACTGCAGGACGGCGAAAACATGGTCAAGACTTGCACTAAGAAAAATCATACTCACGATCCCGCCGATAGCAACTATTCAAATGCGGTGAATGGCGTGAACGCGGTGCTGGCGCGGGTGCAAAAGCTACGGCCAAATGTACTTTGGGAAAATTGCGAGAACGGCGGCAACATGATGACCTTTAACATGGTGCGGTATTACGCCACATCCATTACGAACGATGCGTCGGGCGCGGAAGGTTCGCGCGAGGCCGTTTACGGGGCAACCTATCCGTTCCCCACGCGCTACACGGACCGCTATCAACCGGAAGATTTCACAAGTTCTTATGTCACGCGCAGCTACTTGTTTGGCGGCCCTTGGCACTTGATGAATCGCCTGGCCGCCCAGACTCCCGATCAGCTAACGCTGGCATCGACGGAGTTCGGAATCTATAAAGCGCTGCGCGGCCCGATCGCCCGCGGTAAAGTTTTTCACTTGACCCCGTCACCGGCCGTAGTGAAAATTGACGCCATCGAAAGCTATGACGCGTCCACCGATTCGGCGGTGGCCGTTGTCACGCGCAATGGCGGCGATGACGATTCGATCGTCATCCAGTTACGCGGGCTCAATTTTCAACAAACCTATCGGGTCCATTTTCAGGACGACACGCGAGTCTTGGCGATGACCGGGGAACAGTTGGCCTCTGAGGGCGTACAAGTTAAGCTGGCGAACGCGCAGTCGTCTGAAATCGTCTACGCCGACCCCATGCAATAAATCAGTCCAAACGAACTTCATCGCCGGCGGTGAGTCCAGACAAAACTGCCACACGAATTTCATTGCGCAATCCCACAGACACATCGCGCTTTTCAAACGTCCCGCCATTCTTGACGAACACAAACGATTTGCCATCCTCGGCGTGCAATGCGTTTAACGGAATCTGCAATACCGGATCGGACTTGGCGATCAGCACGTCGGCATGCGCCGAGAGATCAGGAATTAAGCGCGAATCGGAGCCTTCAATAGCAATTCGAACGGGAACGTTACGGATGAAATAGTTCTGGCGTCCTCCGCCCACTGCCAGCGCTCCAATGCTATAAATCTTGCCTGCCAACACCATACCGGGAAAGGCGTCCAATTCCACTCGCGCCGTCTGACCCAGCCGCAGACTATCGCTCTGCGCCTGATTCACAGTCGCTTCCACTTGCATCGAGTTGGTGTTGACTACCTTCAACAGCGGCTGCCCTGGCGAGACCTGGTCGCCTTGCACCAGCTGCGACATCTCTCCGCCGCGGAACGTGCTCTGCATCACCACCAAACCACTGAGCGGCGCATAGATCGTAAACTTCTCCACGTCGTGAATGTGCCGGTTGCGATGCAGTTCGTGGCGCCGTCTGGTGATTTCCAGAATCCGCATCTCCGACCGTTGCGATTGTTGAAAGGTGGCGACATCGGCTTGCTGCTCCTGATACCGCGCGCCATATTCGTCCGCCGATAGCTTCAATAACTCGCGCTCAATATCGGTCTTTACCCCACTCGAACGCGCGTCCTGCGTGGCCTTCTCAAACGTCGCTTTGGCCAGCTTGACGCTCTGTTCCAGGTTCGCGCGATCGATGGATTGCTCGGCACCGCGTTTCTTCACATCGGCGTCGGCCTGTTGCACCCACTCGTTGACGTCGTCCACGTGGTCCTGCATCGGTTGCGCATCCAGCTTGGCAACAAGGGCACCCGCCTTCACCAGCGAACCGGGCTTAACCAGATACATCAGGACAATTGAATTACGATCTTCTACACCGCGCATCAGCGGGGCCAGCACACTCACAAAGTTACGCGCTGAAGTCTGGCCGGAAAGCCGCAATGTTTTTTCCAGAGGAGCCACCACGGCTTGAAACGTTCTGGCGGTAGAGACCGGAATGGCTGAGCTTTGCCGCCATCGTCCCCAGGCCAAGTATCCGGCAAGGCCCACAATCAGAACGAAGCCAATTACCCACGGCGCGCGCGATTTCTTTTCGGGCTTGGGGGGCCGGACGATGACGGCTGGAGGCGTGGAGTGCGCCGGAAGATGAGAAATGGCTGACATCTGGAGCGAAATTTAAGAATACTCCCCTCGCCGTGGCGCCCACAACCGGAGCGTATACTTTCCTATTGCCCCGCTACTTCTCGGAACCTCGTTGGATCGCGCTGTGGGCGGCGATGCTCGGCTACATGCTGGACGCAATGGACGTGTTGCTCTACGTCATCGCCATCCAGTCCTTGCGGACCGAGTTTCACATGTCCAACGCCCAAGCGGGATTCGTCAGCTCTGTCACGCTGATCGCTTCGGCATTTGGGGGAATTCTATCGGGAATTTTGTCCGATCGCATTGGCCGCAGCCGAACCTTGATATACGCGATTCTGGCTTATTCGCTGGCATCGGGCTTAAGCGCCACCTCGCAAACGGTTGCTCAACTGCTGCTGTGGCGGGCGCTTGTTGGCTTAGGGCTGGGCGGCGAATGGTCCGCGGGCGCCACGCTGGTAGCCGAGAGTTGGCCAGCTGAGAATCGTGGGAAAGCTCTGGGCCTGATGCAGAGCGGATGGGCGCTCGGCTACATGCTGGCGGCGGGGGAAACGGCGTTGATTCTGCCGCGATACGGATGGCGTGTTCTCTTTCTAATCGGCGTATTGCCCGCGCTGCTGACCTTGTTCGTACGCTTCAAAGTGAAAGAGCCGGAGATGTGGGTGAAGGGTGCGGCCGCCAGTCCGATTATGTTATTTCGCCCACCCCTGCTGCGCAGAACTTTCTTCGCCACCGCGCTTGCCACCTCCGTCCTGTTTGCTTATTGGGGCGTCTTCACTTGGCTGCCGGGCTTTCTCTCCGCGCCGGTCGCCCAAGGCGGAGCCGGCCTGAACATCGTTCGCACTAGCGGCTTTATCATTGCGATGCAGGTGGGTACGTTCCTCGGCTATCTCTGCTTCGGATGGATCGCCGACAAATTCGGACGTCGGCCGGCCTTCGCGGTTTACGTCCTGATCGCCGCCATTCTCGTCCCGCTTTACGGCGCGATTCCCCGGTGGGCGGGAGCTTCCGCGGAGATCTGGCTATTCGCCGTGGGTCCGCTGATCGGATTTTTCGGCACCGGCTACTTTTCGCTGTTTGGCGCAATGCTCGCCGAACTCTATCCCACGGCCATTCGCGGTTTCGGTCAAGGTTTCGTTTATAACTTTGGCCGCGGCCTCAGCGCCATCGCGCCATTCGCGGTGGGTGCCATCGCGGACCGTACCGGACTCGGCGCCGCCCTGGCTTTGAACTCCGCTTTCTTTCTGATCGGCGCGGTCCTGGTGTTCACCCTACCGGAAACGAGAAACGTCCAGCTAGAAACAATTTCGACATAAACGGGCCGTTAGCGTGCGTTACCATGGCAAGGAAGACGCCGGAAGTTGCCAACTACGCGGTCCCCCGGTGTTGCTGGAAGTATCTATTTATTACAAGGAGCTGAATCGATAATGCAACTCGGAATGATCGGCCTCGGCCGCATGGGCGCAAATATGGTTCGCCGGCTGATGAAGGCTGGGCATCAATGCGTGGTGTACGACAGAAGCCCTGAAAGCATACAGCAATTGGTCAAGGATGGCGCAATCGGCTCCGATTCGCTGGAAGATTTTTGCAAGAAACTGGAAGCTCCGAAGGCGCTGTGGTTGATGGTGCCCGCGGCCGTGGTGGACGGTACGCTCGATACGCTGAGTGGAGTTCTGGCCAAGGGCGACATCGTCATCGACGGCGGCAATTCGTATTACATCGACGACATCCGCCGCGCCAAGGAACTCTCCGAAAAGGGAATTCACTACGTGGACGTCGGCACCAGCGGCGGCGTCTGGGGACTGGAGCGCGGTTACTGCCAGATGATCGGCGGCGAGCGCCAGGTTGTGCAACACCTGGATCCGATCTTCAAGACCCTGGCTCCAGGAATCGGCAATATCGACCGCACGCCGGGACGCGGGAAAGGAGAAGGCACGTCGGAAGAAGGCTATCTCCACTGCGGACCGTCGGGCGCGGGCCACTTCGTGAAGATGGTCCACAACGGAATCGAATATGGCTTGATGGCCGCCTATGCCGAAGGGATGAACATCCTGAAGCATGCCAATGTGGGCAAGAACGAACACAAGCAGGACGCCGAAAATACTCCCTTACGCATCCCGGAGCATTATCAATACGATTTCAATCTGGCCGATGTGGCGGAAGTCTGGCGGCGGGGTAGTGTGGTGGCTTCCTGGCTGCTGGATCTGACGGCGATTTCGCTCTACCAGGAACCGGAGCTGGCGAAATTCTCGGGCCACGTTTCCGATTCCGGCGAAGGCCGCTGGACCATTAATGCCGCTATCGATGAGGGAGCTCCCGTGCCCGTCCTCTCCGCGGCTCTTTTCCAAAGATTCTCTTCGCGGGGCGAAGCCGGGTTTGCGGATAAGCTACTCTCGGCCATGCGATTTCAGTTCGGCGGACACGTCGAACAGTCTAAATAAAGGGATTCGTCATTCATGACCCAGACCAATGCCGGGCAGCCGGCCGACCCTTGCGTAATGGTGATTTTTGGCGCCAGTGGGGATCTTACTAAACGCAAATTGATCCCAGCCCTGTGCAACCTGGGGACTGACAAACTTCTGCCCCAGGGATTCGCGATCATCGGCTTCGCCTTCAATGAATTGACGGAGGAAGCATATCGCGCGCAGCTAACGGAAGAGATTAAAGAGTTCGCTACGGCACCCGTCGATCCGGCACTGTGGGCCTGGTTCCTGGAGCGAATCTATTACGTGCAGGGCGACTTTGGCGATCCCCAGGCGTACACCCGGTTGCGCGACCAGATCGCCATCGTCGATAAGAAGCACGGCGCCAAAGGCAACCGTTTTTTCTATATGGCGGTTGCCCCGAAGTTCTTCGCGCCAATTGTCGAACAGTTAGGTAGCTGCGGTCTTTCGCAAGAGGAAAGCGGCACTTGGACGCGAGTGATTATCGAGAAACCATTCGGCCACGATTTGGATTCAGCGCGCCAATTGAATATCGATGTTAAGAAGGTGCTGAACGAGAAACAGATCTATCGCATCGATCATTATCTGGGTAAAGAGACGGTTCAGAACTTGATGGTGTTTCGGTTCGCAAACAGCATCTTTGAGCCGATCTGGAATCGAGCCTACATCGATCATGTGCAGATCACGGCCGCTGAAACCGTCGGCGTAGAACATCGAGGCGGTTACTACGATACATCGGGCGCCATTCGCGATATGGTGCCCAACCATCTGCTGCAGTTGCTGTCATTGACCGCGATGGAGCCGCCGATTTCCTTCGCCGCCGACGCCGTTCGCAACAAGCAGGCGGAGATCTTAAGCGCAATCCAGCCACCGCAACCAGAAACGGTTCTAACCGATGCCGTTCGCGGCCAGTATGGGGCCGGCATCGTGGATGGCGAGGCGGCGCCCGGTTATCGGCAGGAGCCGGATGTCGGGCCGAATTCCAATACGGAGACCTTCGTCGCGCTGAAGTTTTCGCTGGACAATTGGCGCTGGGGCGACGTCCCATTTTATTTGCGCACCGGGAAGCGTCTGGCAAAGCGAGTGACAGAAATCGCCATTCAATTTCGCCGCACGCCATTTGCTTTATTCCGCAATACGCCGGTGAAGGATCTTCACGCGAATCGACTGGTGATCCACATTCAGCCAGGGGAGGGAATCACTCTGCGCTTCGGTGCGAAAATTCCCGGCGCGGTGATGAACATCGGGATGGTCAATATGGATTTCGACTATGTCCGGGATTTCGGCAGCTCACATAGCACCGGCTATGAGCGCCTGCTGCATGACTGCATGGTTGGCGATCAAACGTTATTCCAGCGGGCCGACATGGTGGAAGCCGGATGGTCGGTGATTCAGCCCGTTCTGGATGTGTGGAAGGCGTTGCCGCCGCGCAATTTCCCGAACTATGCGGCCGGCAGTTGGGGCCCGCCGGATGCCGATGCGCTGCTCACTCGCGATGGACGGCAGTGGCGGACCATCGAGTAAATGGCGACGATTCGCGAGATTCAAATCTTAGCCGATGAAGCCGGGCTTTTTCACGCGGCAGCCGGGGAATTCTCGCGGATCGCCGAAGCCGCCGTGGCCGATCATGGCGCGTTTTATGTCGCTCTCTCCGGCGGCTCCACGCCCGCCGGCCTTTACGGGCGATTGCTGAGCGAAGAATTTCGGGCCTGTGTGCCGTGGTCTAAAACCTTCTTCTTTTGGAGCGATGAACGGCATGTTCCGCCGGACCATAAAGATAGTAATTTTTCGCTGGCTAACGAACATTTGCTATCGAAGTTGGATCTGACGCCGGAGCAAGTGCTGCGCGTTCACGGTGAATACGAAGATGCCGCCAAGGCCGCCGGCGATTATGATCAGCTACTCCGGTCGTTCTTTCGCTTGACCGATTCTCAGCTTCCGCGCTTCGATCTGATCCTGCTGGGCATGGGTCCGGAAGGTCACGCGGCGTCGCTCTTTCCAGGCACGAAAGCATTGGGCGAGACGGATCGGTTGGTGGTTTCTAACTGGGTGGGCAAGTTATATACCGATCGAATTACATTCACGGCCCAAACGATCAATAATGCGGCGGCAGTGCTCTTGATGGTGAATGGCGACGATAAGGCGCTAGCGTTGAAGGGAGTGTTGGAGGGCCCGCATGAGCCAGACCAGCTTCCGGTCCAACTGGTCCAGCCGGCGCACGGACGCCTAATTTGGCTGATCACGGAATCGGCCGGTCATGCTCTTTCGGAAAAATTAAAGTAATGCCAATCTCAAAATTAGTTTTCCTCTTCGACGTCGATAATACGCTGCTGGATAATGACCGGGTTACGGCGGATTTGCGACGCCATCTGGATTCCGAAGTCGGGCCGGAGCGTGCCAAACATTACTGGGATTTATTTGAAAAGCTCCGTTCTGAGTTAGGTTACGCCGATTACCTGGGCGCGCTGCAGCGTTATCGATTGCAGTATCCGCACGATCCGCACCTGTTGACGGTCTCGTATTTTTTAATGAGTTATCCATTCGCCAATCGCCTGTACCCCGGATCGCTTGATGCCGTGGAACACGTTCGAAAATGGGGCCAGCCAGTGATCCTGTCCGATGGCGATGTTGTTTTTCAGCCGCAAAAAGTCTCTCGCTCGGGGCTGCTGGAAGATTTCCAGGGCAACGTCCTGATCTACATCCATAAAGAGCAGGAATTGGAGGATGTAGGGCAGCGATACCCAGCCGACCACTACGTCATGATCGATGACAAACTGCGTATCCTGGCCGCGATGAAGAAGATCTGGAAAGAGCGTCTCACTACCGTATTCGTGCGTCAGGGGCACTACGCGCATGACGCGAAGACCATAGCTGAATTTCCCCCCGCCGATCTGACTATCGACCGTATCGGCGAACTAGCCGATCGCGATCTGGACAGTTTCGTCTCCGCCGCAAGCCCGGCTGCTTAAGCTGATCTACACTCGTAATTGTGGACGGGACCAAGTTCCTTGCAGTTGCCGCGTGCTTAGCCATAGCGCCGCTGCTGCACGCTTTGAACGCCCGTAAAACACTGACGCAGTATACCCGCACCGTGTGGACGCAGGAACACGGGCTCCCGCAGGATACAATTCGCGCCATCGCTCAAACAAACGATGGCTACCTTTGGCTCGGGACAGACGAGGGTCTCGCCCGTTTCGATGGATTCGAGTTCGTGGTCTTTACCAAAGATAAAGGGATGCTGCCCAGCAACTCCGTGGGCGCTTTGTACGCCGCCGCCGATGGCAGCTTATGGATCGGCACTTCGGGCGGCCTTACCGTTTATCGCAATCGAAAGTTCACGACGTACACCAAGAAAGACGGGCTTGCCGACACTTTTATCAGCTCGCTGACGGAAGACCGCGGCGGCGCGCTCTGGATAGCCGCAGGTATCTCCCTTAGCCGCTTCGAGGACGGCAAGTTCACCAACTATGCGGCGAACAATCTGGGCATAGACGCGATCCGGACTGTCTACACCGATCGCGATGGCACAGTGTGGGTAGCGGGTTTTGGCGGCGTCTCGCGGCTCGAAGGCGATCGTTTCAACGTGGTGCTGCACGGGCCGGAAAAGATGGGCGGCGATATCGTGAGTTCACTTCTGAAGGATCGCCAAGGCAACTTATGGATCGGCGGCAGCACGGGACTCTTGATGCTTTCCGCCAGCGGTACGCTGAGAAACTACCAGACTGCCGATGGGCTGCCCGATAATTTCGTCCGCTCGCTGTGGGAGGATCGCGACGGAAACCTATGGGCGGGCACCAACGGTGGGCTGGCTCGATTTGAGAACGGCCGCTTCGTCGCTTCCACCCTCGATGGCGTGCACGAGCGCGATTGGGTTCGCTGTATCTTTGAGGATCGGGACGGCAACCTGTGGGTTGGAATGAACAGCGGGCTGGATCGTTATCGCGACGACATTTTTACCATCTATGCCCAACCTGACGGCCTTCCCAGCGCTGAGCCAACGACTGTCTTTCAGGATCGGCGCGGCCGGATATGGATTGGCTTTCACGATCGCGGTCTGGTGGAATTTTCGCCTGGGCGCTCGCAAGTTTTCACTACAAAGAATGGTCTGCCCAGTAACGAGATCTTTTCCATTCGAGAAGATCGCGCGGGCGATCTGTTAATCGCGACACGCGCCGGGGCCTGCCGTCTGCATAACGGAGTGTGTGCCAGTTATTCCATCAACGATCCACTGAATCGCAAAATTGTCTTCGACTTTCTGGAAGATCACGGAGGCCGCTTGTGGCTCGCATCGCCGGGCGGCCTGGATCAGATAGCAGGCCGCAAATCACGGAAGTTTATCGGCGGCGGGCCACTGCTGAACGATTCGATTGTTGTTCTTTCCGACGATTCGCTCACGGGCGGCTTGTGGGCCGGCACCTACGGCAATGGGCTGTGGCACCTGCAAGACGGCCGGACGACGCTCTATACGGTAGCGGATGGCTTGCCCAGCAACCAGATTCGGGCCTTGCTTGAGGACGTCGACCGCACTCTCTGGATTGGTTCCTTTGACGGTGGCCTGGCTGGATTTCGAGCTGGCAAATTCTTTCGCGTAACCACCAGGGAAGGGCTGCTCAGCGATAACGTCGCGCACATCGAAGACGACGGTAAAGGTTCGCTCTGGCTCAGTACGACGCGAGGTCTGTGCCGGGTGGACAAAGCCAGCTTGCGCGACTTTGCAAATGGCAAGGTACGAAATGTCAACGTGATTAACTATGGCGTCGCCGACGGACTGCGCAGCGCGCAGTGTGCCCCGGGATATCCCACCAGCCGGGGCGGCACGAAGACAACGGACGGGCGGCTTTGGTTCCCCACCAGTCGCGGTCTGGCTGTGATTGATCCCACGCAAACTTCGCCCGCGCCCAAGAATCCCACGGTGCATTTATTGGACGTCGTGGTGGATGGAAACTCGCTGCCGTTAGATGCCGCCGCAGCCGCCGACCTTTCGCCGGGCAATGGCAGGGTGCAATTCCGCTATACGGGAATCGACCTCGGCGCGCCGGAGCACATTCGATATTTCTACCGCCTGGAAGGTTTGGATCGCGATTGGATCTCTGCCGGTACGCGGCGAATCACGAACTACAACAGCCTCCGTCACGGCAACTATCGCTTCGTAGTTCGAGCCACCTCGTTAGGCGGAGCGTTTCAAGATGCCGCTTTCGCGTTTCGCCTGCGACCGCACTTCTATGAGACCTCCTGGTTTCTCTATCTCTGCGGGGCGGCTCTATTGGCGGCCTTCTGGGGACTCTATCAACTCCGTTTACAGCAAATCCGCGAGCGATTTTCACTCGTGCTGGAAGAGCGCGTGCGTTTGGCAAGGGAGATTCACGATACCCTTGCGCAGGGCTTCGTTGGGATTTCTTCGCAGTTGGACGCCGTGGCGATGTCCCTCCACAATCAAGCGGGCACGGCTCATAAACATCTCGACCTGGCGCGCAAGATGGCCCGCCATAGCTTGACCGAAGCACGGCGGTCGGTGATGGATTTGCGCGCCTCCGCCCTGGAAGGCAACGATCTGCCAGCGGCACTGACCCACGCCGCTCGCGAATGGACCGCTGGATCAACTTTGAAAATTCAATTGGATGTCGCCGGGGACAGTCATAAATTGCCCGAAGAAATGGAACAGAACCTATTGCGGATCGCCCAGGAGGCAGTTACGAATGCCGTCAAGCATTCCTCCGCTTCGAATGTTGCGATTCGCCTGCTGATGGATCACCGCCATCTGAGTTTACGCGTAGCCGACGATGGAAACGGGTTCGATCAAGGCGCGGCGTTCTCTCTGCGTGATGGACATTTCGGTTTATTAGGGATGCGTGAGCGCGCCGAACGGCTGGGCGGTGAACTGCATTTGAGGAGCATGCTGGGGCGGGGAACTGAAGTGGAGGTCACCGTACCCTTATCGTGATCCGCGTACTCATCGCCGAAGATCATCTCATCGCCCGGGTGGGCGTGGTGACCATCCTTAACATGCAAGCCGACATGACCGTAGTGGCCGAGGCCGCCAACGGATCACAAGCTATCGATCTGTATCGCAAGCACTTCCCCGACATCACACTGATGGACGTGCGGATGCCCTTGCTGAGCGGTATTGACGCGCTGATCGCCATCCGCAAGGAAGCACCGGACGCGAAAATAATTGCCCTAAGCACGTACGGTGGCGATGAGGATATTCGCCGTGCCCTCGCCGCCGGCGCCCGTTCCTACCTTACAAAAGACGTTCTTCACGACGAAATGATTCATGCCATTCATGCCGTCAACGCCGGGCGTATTTATCTTCCACCCGCGGTGGCCGCGCTCGCCGCCGAATTGCCCAGCGCGAGTCTAAGCACCCGCGAACGGGAAGTGCTCTCGCTGATCGTGAACGGTTTCGGCAATAAACAGATCGCCTGGGAGCTGCAAATCGCCGAGCATACGGTGAAGAACCATGTAAAGAGCATTCTCGGCAAACTGAACGTCGACGACCGTACCCAAGCCGCTACCGCCGCCATCCAGCGCGGAATTATTCATCTCTAAATCGGGCGCTTGTGGCGTATTCGATCCGATACCCAGGTCAGCAGGAACAGAAATGCAAACAACGCCCCCGCTAAGCCCACCAACTGCCACTTATGGCTTTTCAGCCAGGGAAGCGCCCCATGCCCCAGTTCCGATCCTAAGTAGGCCAGTCCGAAATATCGTGGAATGCGGGCCAACAGCATTACCAGAAAAAAGGAGAGAGGCCGCACCCCCAATGCTCCGGAGCACACTACGAAAATCTTTAGCGGCATCGGGATGATTGGCACCAAGGCGGGAATGAACACGGTTAACAGTCCGTAGCGATGAAACCATGCTTTGAATCGTTCTCCACGCCGGCCCTGCGTGTGCTTCTCGATATACGCCTGGCCGCCCTTGCGTGCGATATAGAACAGGATCATCCCGCCAAGTAACGACCCAGCTATGGCCGCGGCCGCCGCCCAATACGCCTTCGATGGATCGGCAGCCGTCAACAGCAGTAGTAATGCATCCATACCGCCTGGATTTGGTACGCCGGCGCCATCGAGGAGAGCACAAAGAAAGATCCCCGCGGGTCCCCATGAGACCAGCGTGTCCATGAACCTCTTCATCTACTGGAGCATCTCAAGCAGCGCCGGTTCGTCGATCACCGCCACGCCGAGCTTGATTGCCTTGTCCAATTTCGAACCGGCCTTTTCGCCCGCTAGTACGTAATTCGTTTTCTTGCTGACCGAATCCGCAGTCTTGCCGCCCGCCTCTTCAATCCGTTCCTTGGCTTCCTCGCGAGAGAGAGTTGGCAGGGTGCCCGTAATCACAAAAGTCAGCCCCGCAAACTTCCCGCCGGCCTTCTTTTGCATCGTATATTCGAAGGGCAGACCAGCCTCACGCAGCCGCTCCACCAGGTCTAGATTGCGAGGCTCATGAAAGAACTCATGAATACTGTGCGCTACCTTGGGGCCAACTTCGTCCGCCGATTGCAGCGTCTCCACGTCCGCGTCCTTGATCGCGTCGAGGCTGCCAAACTCGCCCGCCAGCAACTGCGCCGTGCGCACCCCGACAAATGGAATCCCGAGTCCATTTAACGTGCGTGGCAGCGGATTGGAACGCGATTGCTCGATGTTCGCCACGATCTTCAGCGCCGACTTCTTGCCCATCCGCTCTAAACTTACAAGGTCATCCACGGTCAGCTTGTAGACGTCCGCAACGTTCTTGACGAACCCACGATCAACCAATTGCTCCACCAGAACATCGCCCATTCCGTCGATGTCCATAACGCCGCGCGACGCAAAGTGCCGCACGGATTCCTTCAATCGCGCCGGGCAGTTGGTATTGATGCAGCGGCTGGCGGCTTCACCCTCCTCCCGAACGATTTCGCCGTTGCATACCGGGCACGACGAAGGCATTGAGAACGCCCGCCGGTCTTTACCTTTGGCGACCACGCGCACTACTTTCGGGATCACATCGCCGGACCGTTCCACCAGTACCGCGTCACCGATCTGCAATTCCAGCCGGGCAATCTCATCTTCGTTATGGAGTGTGGCCCGTGAGACCGTTACTCCACCTACCTGGATTGGCCTCAGATGAGCCACCGGGGTCAGCGCCCCGGTGCGGCCCACCTGTACACCAATGTCTTCCACCACCGTCTCCGCCTGCTGCGCGGGGAACTTGAAGGCGATTGCCCATCGCGGCGCCTTAGCGGTCCAGCCAAGCTTCTTCTGTTGCGGAATAGAATCGACTTTGGCCACTACGCCATCGATTTCATAAGGCAGCTTCGCGCGCTCCGTTTCCCACTCCTGGCAGAACGCCAACAACTCGTCCACGTCCTCACAAACGCGAACCTTGGGATTCACCTTGAAACCCATGTGCCGCAGCGACTCAAGCGACTCCCAGTGACTTTCAAAATGTGGCTCCCCATCCACCAACAAAAAGTACGAATAGAAATCCAGTTGCCGCGATGCGGTGACAGTGGCGTCGAGGGCTCGCAGCGCACCTGCGGCGGCATTCCGCGGATTGGCGAAACGAGCTAGTTCGTTGTCATCCCGTTCGGCGTTCAGCCGCTCAAAAGTTTTGCGGTTCATGATGGTTTCGCCGCGAACTTCGAACGTCGGCAGCCCATCTTTTACACGTAACGGCAGAGACTTGATAGTCCGCGCATTTTCCGATACCTCTTCGCCCACCTGGCCGTCGCCGCGTGTCACTGCCTGGCGGAAACGGCCGTCCTGATAATACGCGGCCATCGACAGGCCATCCATTTTCAACTCGGCCACGTAGCGAAATTTCGCGTCCTTCAACAACTCCCGCACGCGCCGGTCGAAGTCGCGCAATTCAGCTTCGTTTAGTGCGTTATCCAGACTCAGCATGGGCGAACTGTGGCGTATCTTGACAAAGCCTTCGCGTGGCTTGCCGCCCACCCGCTGCGTCGGCGAGTCCTCTGTAACAAGCTCCGGATGCGCGCTTTCCAGCTCGCGCAACTCGCGCATTAGAACATCGTATTCAGCGTCGGTGATTTCCGGCTGATCCAGGACGTAATAGGAATACTCGTGTTTGCGTAGCAATTCCCGCAGTTGATCGGTACGATGCTCTACACTCGCCTGTTGCGCGCACATATAATGAGGTTTGGAAAGTAGGATCTGAAATCGCGAACTACCAGAATCCAATTCTCATCTATAATCCCTTCGCAGGCAAATTACAGCGCAACCACGAACGTCTTCTTCACCGTACCATCGACGCTCTGAATGCGACGGGTATGCGTGTATTCGCGATGCCTACTACGGGGCCCGGTACCGCGGGGGAGATGGCGCGGCGAGCCATTCTGGATGGCGCCGATCTGATTCTGGCGGCGGGCGGGGATGGCACCATCAATGAGGTCGCCAACGGCATGATCCATTCTGAGGTGCCTTTAGGAATTCTTCCCGGCGGAACCGCCAACGTGCTGGCGATGGAGTTGGGTGTTGGCGGTAACATCGAACGCGCCGCCAGCCGGATCCAGGATTGCATCCCCGAACGAATTGCCATGGGACTGCTGCGAACCCCCGCCGGCGAGCCCCGTCATTTTCTGATGATGGCGGGCGTTGGCTTGGATGCGCATATTGTCTATCACCTCAATCTTCGGGTGAAAGCCGCGCTGGGGAAAGTCGCCTATTGGATTGGCGGATTTTCGCAACTGACGCGCAACCTGGAAGAGTTCGATGTCAGAATCAACGGCGCCACAATCCGCTGCAGTTTCGCGCTTGTCAGCCGTGTCCGAAACTATGGTGGCGATCTGGAAATCGCTCGCGGTGCCTGCCTTCTCGACGATCAATTTGAGGCCGTGCTCTTCAGCGGCGAGAGTCCGATCCGCTACCTGATCTACATGCTCGGAGTTGTTACCGGACGCTTGCAATCCATGAAGGGCGTTTCGGTACAACGGACTACCAACATCGAATTTTCCCGCGCCGCCGATAATCGCGTCTACGTTCAGATTGACGGCGAGTATGCGGGCGGCCTTCCGGCCGGCCTGGAAATCGTTCCGCGCGCGCTTACCCTTCTCGTCCCGCAGAAATTCCGCGAGCGATTCGCATCCTATCGCGGCCAGCAAAAAGATCTGCAGCAGGTCGGCTGAGCTACGGTGTTCAAGCGCGAACTCCGCTCGATGCTCAAGCTCGCCATTCCGCTGATCCTGGCGGAACTCGGCTGGATGATGATGGGCGTTGTCGATACCGTGATGGTGGGGAGGCTTCCCAATAGCGCCGAAACGATTGGCGCGGTCAGCTTGGGCAGCATCCTTTTCTACACCATCGGAATTTGCGGTAGCGGCCTGCTGCTCGGCCTGGACACTCTTATTTCGCAATCTTTCGGGGCCGGCGATTTGGAAGATTGCCGCCATTCACTAGTCAATTCTGTATACATTTGTATCCCGCTTGCTCCGCTTTTAATGGCGATCGTTTGGATGTGGCCATCCGTGTTACAGGACTTCGGAATTCATCCGAACATCATGCGACAGATGGTCCCCTATCTCCACGCCTTGATCTGGAGCGCGCCGCCCCTGCTGCTTTATTTCGCCTTTCGCCGTTACCTGCAAGGGATGAACCTTGTCGCCCCCGTGACCTTCGCGCTCATCACCGCAAACGTCGTGAACCTGCTTGGAAACTATGCGTTGATCTATGGGCATTGGGGTGCGCCCGCGATGGGCACGGCCGGCTCGGGCTGGGCTACTTGCGCCTCGCGTGTTTATATGGCGGCGGTCCTCATCGTGTATGCGGTGTGGCATGATCGGAGTCTTCGCGCGAACTTGCTGAATACGCCGCGAAAGCCCGACCTAGTTCGCATCGCGACTCTGCTGCGATTGGGGGCGCCGGCGGCATTGCAGATTCTCTTTGAGACCGGAGTGTTTGCGGCGGCGACCGCTCTTATCGGCAAGCTGAGCCCGGTCGCCCTCGCCGGCCATCAGATCGCGCTGAACGCGGCAAGCGTGACTTTCATCGTCACTTTAGCCATCGGCTCCGCGGCGGCCGTGCGCGTTGGTCAAGCTACGGGTGCCGGCGATGCGAGAGCCGCTGCCCGCGCCGGTTGGACCGCAATCGGTCTCGCTGCGGCGTTCATGTCTGGTGCGGCGATTATGTTCTGGACGATTCCTAAATGGATTGCCAGAATTTACACCGATGAACCTGCGGTGATCGCCGCCGGAGTGAGCTTACTTGCCATCGCCGCGGTCTTCCAACTTTTCGACGGCCTGCAGGCGGTGGCAACGGGAGCGCTGCGCGGCCTCGGCGATACGCGGACACCGATGCTCGCTAACTTGATTGCTTATTGGGTGATAGGTCTTCCGGCGGGATCGTATTTATGTTTTGCGCTCGGCTGGGGTGCCGAAGGACTCTGGTGGGGGCTCTGCGCCGGTTTAATCCTAATCGGAATCGCCTTGCCTTACACGTGGCACCGCCGCTCCATGAAATCGGTGTCAGACACCTCTGCCACTTTTTTATAGCTAAGTTTCGGCGTATGGCTATGAGATTAAAGGCCTTTGAACGTTACGGCGAGCTAGCTATGTGAATGAACCCTAGTCAGCGGAGGCCGGAAGAAGGCGTAAACGCTTGCTGTGGCGAAAATGTTTTCTTCGCCACCAAATCACTGGAGCGGCTCTTCCAAGAACCCGCAATAACGGCCGGGAAAGGCGTCAATTCCGAGGCCGATTCGGAGGAGCGCACAGAGAGTCAATAACTTAGGAGGGAAGCCGGTTGGAAAAAACGATCAAATGGGTGGCAGAGGTGTCTGACCCCGCCAAAGCTACCCGAAATGGGTGGCAGAGGTGTCTGACCCCGCCAAAGCTACCCGCCAAAGTTATCTGCCACTCGACACGTCATACTCGACTTTGCTTTGCACATTCGACCTTTCAAACCCTGAGTTCACCACGCCCATCGCAATGGTGCGAGCGTAAAAAAATACCGCGCGAATCTTCAGCTCACCGCCATAAGTCACAGGAAACCATACGCCGTCTTCGAATTTCTGATAGGTCACTTTGAATCCCACGTGTTCCACGTCCGTCCCGAGCATCGTCTTGACCAGCAACGGAATGCCAAACACAAAATGCGACGTCACCATCAGGGGCTGATACTCCTTCGCGTCGATCAGAGCCTCACCGGCCCATTCCTTCTCGTGGTCCGTGAACTTGACATGGTAAACCTCGCGGCCTTGATAGTTTTCCGTGCCGGTAAACTCGAAATCGTACCGCAGCTGAGCCTTCGCTGTGAGCGGGAACATTTCGTTGTCGACCCCGTCATGCGTCCTTTCGCCGGCACCAAAATCGCGGGCCAGGTCCTCAGCAATGTCTCCGTCAATATCCACGTGCTTGCGCCGGAATCCCTCGCCCGAAAACTCGATAACCTTGCCGCTCTTCTCATACTTGCCGGCCACCGTCAGAAGTTTTCTTTGCGAACCGTCGGCGGTCGGAGCAACAGTATAGTCGCGCATTTCTTCGCGCGCCAGTTTCCCATTCGTGCGTTTTAACCGAACCAGAACGTTCTGATGATAAACATACGCCGAGCGCAGGCTCTGCGAGCGATCCTGGTTCTCCGCAACGCGCGCCATGATGTCCTTCGCCGTCTCTACGCACAACCCCGCCGTCACCAGAATAATTAGAATCATTTTGGCCCTTTCGATCCCTTCGCTCCTTTCGATCCCTTCGTATCAAGCTCAAGATTCGGCACACCGAAGTTGCCGCTCAAATCGCTCAGGTCGTCCAAATTAACCGTTCCCGCGATCTGCACAACAGTCAGACCTTTGGGGGCGGTCATTAGGATCGTGATCCCACTGACCTTATCCGTACCATTCGTTCGTAAGAAAATTTCGGCATTCTGTCCATCTTTTTTGCTCTTCACCCCGACGATCCGCGACCATTCGGGAATTCGTATCTGCGAGCGGATTCCATCGACATCGGCGGGCGTATACACGCCTTCTTTCTCGAACTCAAAGCTACGGACGTAGATCCCTTTCAGTCCGCCTACAAGCCTCTTGATCTTGGCTTCGTCAGGATCGCTGTTTGAGAGAAACTTGGCCGCGAGCTGCAACAACGGTCCGTCCAGCGTGACGTCCACCGTGTCGCTCGCTAATGGAGCAAAGCGATCCAAACTCTTCAAATCGAAGCTTTGCGCGCAAAGGGGCAATGCTAGTGCTACCAGACCTAGAAACTTTTTCATTGATTCTTCCTCATCAGTTCTCTTGTGTGCTGCAGTTTCCCGCTTGCTACGTGCATCGCCAGTTTCAGTTCTTCTTTCGCCGTCTCGCCTTGTCGGCGTTCCCGGTATTCCTGAATTCCAATCGGTATCAGAGCCAGTAGCGCGACTGCCGCGGCGGTGGCGTAATACGACCTCCCGGACGACGGTGGTTTGCGAAATGTCGCGGCGAAATCGACCGGGGCTTCGACGCGCCTTAAGGCGAATCGAAGATCATCCTCGAGATTCATGAATGCACTCCTTAGGTGCGAGCCGCGCGCGAAATATTGCCAACGATCGGCGCAAATGACTCTTTACCGTCGCGATGGGCATCTCCAGCACCTGCGCGATCTCTAGTGGTTCTAAATCCTCTTGATAACGCAGCAGCACTACAAAACGAGCTCGTTCCGGCAAACCCGCCATCAGGCGCCGAAGGGTTTCCGACAACATTGGGTCGCGATCCACATGCACCGCGGCGGGTTCGGGAACCTCGTTCAATCCGAATTTCGGCCGCAACTTCCGGCGCCGCGATTCATTGATGCAGCGCCGGCTGGTGACTTGCCGGAGCCAAAAGCGAATGTGCGATTCGGATCCCAGCCGCCCGATGTTTCGATGTAACTCGAAGAACACGTCTTGCGATAGTTCTTCGGCCACGGCCCGATCGCGCAGGAAGTGCCAGGCCAAACTGAAGACCATCGATTGGTGCCGGCTAACTACTTCCGCGAAATCCACAACTGTAGTTACGCACAAGCGCGGCGAAAGAACGCAAAAAGTTTTAGTAGACGGTTCTAGCGCGGACAACTTCTTTTGCTGCCAGCGAAAATCGCGGTTCCAAGGCTGCCTCGCCAGTCACCAGGCGGGCGACGTGTTGGCCCAGCGCGGGCCCATGTTTGAAGCCATGGCCGGACCCTCCGCCCACCAGCCAGACATTTGGAAACGTGGGGTGGCGATCAATCAGAAAGTCACCGTTGGATGTGTTTTCATACTGGCAGACCCGAGCCTCAAGGAGCGGGGCGTTGGAGAGCGCGGGAAAACGGCGGCTCAGAAACCCCCGCACCTCATCGAGTTTTTGCGGCGTAACTTGACGATCTTCCGTATCGGGATCGAAGGGCGGCCCATGGGAATCGACTGCTAGCTTGAAGCCTCGACTCTCGATATCGGGTAAAGAATAGAAGCCGTCGAAGAAGTCAATCCAGACTGGCATGGCGGGCGCGCGGAAACGCCGATCCCCGGCCGCGGTACCGAAGAAGAAAACCTCCTGACGGCTCGGCTGGATACGTGCTCCCACCACTTGCGGGAATAGCTTCGGTAGCCACGGCCCACAGGCAAACACATACTGATCGGCCGTAATGCTTCCCTCGCTGGTGGCCAAACTATCAAATGGATCAGCTGGGGCTTGCACGGCATCAGTCCGAAATTCGACGCCCAGACCGATCGCTTCATCAACCACCGTTTGCACGGCGCGCCTGGCAAGTAGAGCGCCACTGCCCGGCTCGAAGATTCCGGAGGCGATGTCGCTAAACTCCATCTGCGGATACGCGGACCGTAGTTGGCTGACGCTCAACACATCGAACGGCACGCCAGATTCAGTCAGCGTTCGACGGGTTGCGGTAAGAAATTCACTATCGGAAGGCGCGGTCACCAGCACGCCGCAGGGGATGAACAATTGGGTCCTCGAACGCTCGCCTAAGTCTTTCCATTGATCGAGTGAACCTTGCGACCATTGGGTATAGAGTGCGTGCTCGCCATACGACATGCGGATAATGCGAGTTTCGCCGCCAGAACTTGACCGGCTGTTGCCGGCACCATGGGCGTCGATCAGCACTACACGGCGGCCGGCGCTCTGGAGATGATGCGCGGTCCAGGATCCGAAGACTCCGGCCCCTACCACTGCAACATCGAAGTTCACTATTTCATCACCTGCACTTTGACGCCGGACATTGCCGAGGTGGAGTGATAAACGCGCTCCGTGGCCTTCTGGAAATCCGTTAATTTCGCGTTGTAAATGTCGATGAACTTCTGTGGATTGCGGTCGGCCAATGGGAACCAGGAACTCTGAACCTGCACCATAATGCGATGGCCCTTGCGGAAAGTATGAAATATGTCGGGCATGACGTACTCAATTTTCTCCACCTTGCCGGGAGAGAAGGGTTCCGGTTTCTCGAAGCTGTTACGGTACTTGCCGCGGAAGATTTCGCCCCGCAGAAGTTGCTGATAGCCTGCCATCCGGATGCCTGTCGGATTGGGATCCTGATCGGGAAAATCGTCGGAGTAGACGTCGATCAGTTTCACCACGAAGTCGGAATCGGTGCCGGTGGTGGAGACGAAGAGGCGCGGGGTAAGCGGCCCGGCGATCGTGATGTCGTCCGTCAGAACGGCGGATTGATACGTCAGTACATCGGGGCGCGTGGATGCGAAGCGCTGATCGTCGGTCATATGCTCACGCGTCATACCCGCGGCCTGCCCGATTACGTACGGCACGGGCTTATTGGGATCGCTGACGTACTCGTCGAACGAATCGCCAGTTTCCGCCGGAGCGTCGAATGACAGCGTACCGTTGGGGTGGAAATAGAGGGTCCTGGTCTGCACGTTCTTCGGCGGCCAGCTATCCAGCTTGCGCCAGATATTTGTACCCGTCTCAAAGACGTAGGCCTCGGGCAGCTTAGGGTCGCCCTTCCCTTTGAGGTAGAAGTTGAAAAACGGAAACTCGATGTTCTCGCGATAAAACTCCGATGTCTTCGCGCCGAACTTCACGTTGCCCAGCGACGCTCCATCGCCGCGGCTCCAACCGCCGTGAAACCAAGGTCCCATCACCAGCGTGTTTGTTGCGCCGGGGCTATTCTTTTCGATGGACGAGTACGTATTCAACGCGCCGAATAGATCCTCGGCATCGAACCAACCACCCACCGTAAGCACCGCCGGCTTGATGTTTCTCAAGTGCGGCCGCAGGTTGCGAGCCTGCCAGAACTCATCGTAGTTGCTGTGCTTCATCATGTCGTTCCAAAACGCAATGTCGTTCTTGAAGAACTTCTCGTTCGCATTGGCAAGCGGGCCCAACTCGAGATAAAACTTGTACGCGTCGGGAAGATTGGCGGCGGCGTTGGGGCGCACGTCGGCGGGAATCGCGGGCTCGGGCCGCGCCTTACCGAAGAAGCTGAAGAAGCGATAGGCGTGTGGCAGATAGAGCGCGCCGTTATGATGAAAATCGTCACCGACAAACCAATCGGCGATGGGCGCTTGCGGGGAGGCGGCCTTTAACGCTGGATGCGCATCAATGATGCCGGCGGCCGTATAGAAGCCTGGATAGGAAATCCCCCACATTCCAACTTTGCCGTTGTTGTTGGAAATGTTCTTGATCATCCATTCGATGGTGTCGTAAGTATCGGAACTTTCGTCGACGTCCTGCGGTCCTCGCTTCTTGTCGATCTGGGGCGTCATATTTACGAACTCGCCTTCCGACATATTGCGCCCGCGTACATCCTGATATACGAAGATGAACTTATCCTTGGTGAACTTCTCGGAAGGCCCCAGCGTCGTTTTGTAATTGTCAACACCGTATGGCGCGACGCTGTAGGGAGTGCGGTCGAACATAATCGGCCACGCCTCCGAAGTATCTTTGGGGATATACACGGAAGTGAATAGCTTTTTCCCGTCGCGAACCGGAATCAAATACTCGTACTTGGTGTAGTTCGCTTTGACGTACTCCAGCCCCTGCCCAAAGGCCGAACCGGCCACAAGCAAATAGATGATCAGCTTCATAACGTTCTAGTGTAGGACACTGGTTCGTATGAAAAAACTTTACCTGCTCTCCGGTATGCTGGCGCTGGCGATGCCTGTGCTGGCCGAGCACAACGCGTTTATTGACGAACAGATCAAGCATTGGAAAACGTCCAAGCAATTCACGGTCGCGGTAGCCGAGGCCATGCCGGAATCTGCCTACGACTTCAAACCGAACAAAGACGAGATGAGCTTTGGCGAACTGATGAGCCATATTGGCGTAGCGAACGCCTTCCTGGTCGGCCGCACTCTCAGCGTAAAGCCGCCATTCGGCAAACCTGAAAAGAACGATAAGGCAACCGCGATCAAATTGCTGAACGATACCTTCGATTGGGTTATTAAACAGTTGGACGCGCTGACCCCTGAGCAACTTGAGGGCAAGGCAGGAACGGGATCCGTTCGCGAAGGAATTTGGTCTGCCTTCACGCATACGGCACACCATCGGGGACAGGCCGAAGTGTATCTACGGATGAAAGAAATCAAGCCACCGGCGTATACCTTTTAGGGCGGTAGGCGGCGGGCGGGAGTTTCGGCACGCAGGCGTTGTCGTAAGGCCTGTGTTTCCCTGCGATGGCAGATTACGCATAGTGTGCGAATATTCGATAAGTCGCATTCCCCGCCGCCCTCCACCACCGGTACGATATGGTCCGCGTCCCACAGGGTCTTGCGCCTCAGCGATCTCAGTCCCCAGTGGGCAAGCAGTTTCAAGCGGTGCGTTCCGCGTGACCGTTTCAAATCGATAAACGCCGCATGCGTATCTACCGCGCAATGCCCGCACAAGCCACGATCGCGCGCATATACTTGCTCCCGCAGATATCCCGGGTTTGTTCGTAGCCGCCATTCATGCACGCACCAATCGGAACAAAAGGTAAACCGTCGCGGAGGCACTTCCAGATTGCACCAGCGGCACAGCGCTCTATCGCCCAGGCCCCGTGGTAGCGACTCTCGATCCGCGATTCCACCGGGCATCGTCCTCGACTTGCTGCTCATCTCTAGAACAATTAGGCCATAGAATTGTCGGGGAAAAGGAATCCCGCTAGCTCGCGTTCCGCAATTCTTTTTCGGCTCGAAACCAATCTTCCTGGTCGGACCCATGCTCGCCTCCGCGAACCTCCCAGTAGGAGTAAGCCAGCAGTGCAACGTCGGCATCTCGAACTTCTGCGTCATTCTTTTTGTGGGGCCGCGCATCTTCTTCGGCTAGATTTTTTGCGCCTGCAGGAGTGGCTAACTTCGCACTGCGGCACTCCATTTCATGAGCGGAAAGGTCCACCTTCGAATTGAAGAATCGACCACAGGCGTTACAGCGAAATTCATTACTGTTGGGATCGGCTAGTCTAGACATGTCATGAAGTAGGATGCACCCGCCAGCACTCCGTTTCCCAAGTATCGTCTTGTATGCTGGGTGGGCGTGCTTGAGCGAATCCCCGATTGGTTAAAGTGGGTTATTGGCGCGATCGCCGTATTCTGGGTGAATTGCTACATAATCCGCGACGTGTTCTTCTTAAACGACAGCGGCCACATGAATTCCATGCAGGGCTTTTGGATGGCCATGGCCCGGCTTGCCGATACCCAGTGGTTCCGTCCCGGTTGGTGGCCGTATTTCGACGGCGGGGCGCCCTTTGAGTTCGTCTACGCTCCGCTGACACCTGGTCTGGTCGCAATGTGGTCGCACCTGGCGTCTGTCTCGCCATCCCGGGCCTGGTTTGGAGTGACGGCACTATATTACATTTTGGGGCCGCTTACACTCTACATGCTCGCGCTTTGGTTAACGCGTTCCGCTGTGGCAAGCACGGCGGTGGCCATGTGTTACACGCTAATCTCGCCGTCCAGTTTGCTGATACCGGATGACAAATTTGGTGTTAGAAACCTGCTGCTAGACCGCCGCACTGATCTTATGGGCGTTTGGGACGAAACGCCGCACATGGCTGCCCTCATTATTCTGCCAATACTCTGGATATTCCTTACCCGCGCGGTGCTCCATCGATTCAGGCGCGATATCGTTATTTCGGTTCTACTGATGAGCCTGGAAGCTGCGGCAAGTGCTTTCGGTCCGGTTCTCATCGTGCTTAGCGGCATCTGTTTAGTCTTCAGTCTCGCCCGCGAAGTATGGTGGCGTGGGCTAGCCCTGATCGCGGGACTCGGCCTGGCCGCCTATGCCATCGCCAGCCCCTCTCTGCCGCCATCGTTAATCGCCAGCATTCGCGAAAATGCCAGGGTTCGTGGCGAGACGGGGTGGGATGTCTCGGCGCTTACAACGATATCGCTGGCGATTCTCGCTTGGGTTTTAGTATCGCGACTGCTGCGGCGATGGAATGCCAATTGGCAGGTTCGCTTTGTTGTTTTCTTTGCCCTGCTGACCACCAGCATTCCAGCTATGTGGACGTTCCTGGGTAGAACGGTCGTGCCACAAGCGTTCCGCTATCACATGGAAATGGATCTGGCTTGGGCTTTGTTGCTGGTAGTGGTCGCGAGCAGTCTTTGGAAGAGAATGCCGGCGAGTGTGGCGAGGGCGGTGACGCTGGCGTTGCTGTCATTGGGCGCCGAGCAGATCAGTCAGCATCGCCACTATGCCAAGGAAGTCTTCGCGCCGGTCGACATCACCGCGACACTCGACTATAAGGCAGCCCGCTTTATCGACGCGAATCTTCCGCCCGGTGGCCGAGTGTTTCTCGCTGGCAGTACGGCCGAATGGTTCAATCACTTCTCCAGCCGCGCTCAATTCGCCGGTAGTTCGTTTAGCACCGCGTTCAGTCAAGTGCATCAGATGGCTTTCCGATTTCTCTATATTGGCGATGGCCCCGCGAATCCCCAGGCCGAGAAGGGTTTGCTCTGGTTGAAAGCATTCGGCGTGCAAGCGATCGCGGTGCCTGGCAAGATGAGCCCCGAGATGTGGCACCCCTTTGCGGACCCTGATAAATTCGATGGCCTGCTGGAGCCCATCTGGAAAGAGAACGACACCACCATCTACAGCATTCCCATCCGCTCGTTATCCCTGGCCCATGTTGTCAAAGAAGATGACGTGGTACGGCATAATCCGGAGCGGGGAAACGATACGGCCGAAATCAAGCGCTTCGTAGACGGCCTGGAACGCGCCGAATTGCCCCTGGCCACATGGCTCTGGAAAGGGCACGACCAAGCGGAGGCGGACGCCGATGTATCGCCCGGGCAGGTGATCGCTATCCAGGTTTCCTATCATCCCGGCTGGCACGCGCGGGTAAACGGAGTCGAGGTCGCAATCCATCGCGACGGACTCGGCTTGATGTGGCTGAAGACGCCGGGGCCGGGCCAAAATCACGTAGAACTACGTTATGACGGCGGATGGGAGATGCGTGTTTGCCGCATCATCAGCCTGCTTACCTGTATTTTGCTGGCGCTGTACGCAATTTTCGGACTGCCGAAAGCCGCCAAAGAATACGGGGTCAGACACCTCAATTCCCTGAAATCGATAAGATTCGGCATTTAGGTTGTGAAATCGGCCTCTCGACAGGTGATTTGGCCCATTTTCGTGCTTACAATGACGTCCTAAACCAATTTAGTGCGAAAATGTTCAATAGGTCCGAAATGCCCGCATTTTTGCCAAATTTCCAGCTTTCCCTCCGCTTCGCCGCTGTTGTGGGTTTACCACTCCATTGACGGCACGAGCACTAACTCGTTGAAACTGCTTGTGGGACGTCAATAAAGAAAGTGGCAGTGGTGTCAGACCCCCTTTTGAGCCACGCCCGCCGCGGCTGTGGTTCTCGGGCAAGTGGCTAACCAGCCCGATGTTCCATCCTCGATAAGAGGGTGCGCAGCACATACACTCAGAGCCATCGATACGCGAGAAGCACTTCCGTATTTGGCGCAATTACTGTAGAGCCCAGAGTTCGATCTACTGTACGACGCCGTGGCTGGATTAGCTTCTCTTGCCACTAATCTCCCCGTGCAAACGAGGAGTAATACTGCGAACCTGGATCACCTGAAACCAGGCGCGGCGGATTCATATACGATGAACGATCGCCTTCAGGCGATGCCAACAAGACGAACCTTTCAGCAGGAAGAGGGATAATATCTCAGCTACTGGAAACGCCGGTTCGCTGAAAATAAAGCCAGCTTGACACCCTAACCGCCGCGAGTTCTCTACTGGAGTCGTCTTAGGGTCGATTCTTGCGGTCATCAGAATCGTCAGAATCCTGGCCTGGCAAGCCGCATGGAACACATATGGAGAGCATTACCTCGTGATTGCGCTCACCGTTGCCATCAGCTTAATTGGTGTTGTTTTGTTCGGAACACAATGTTGCCGTTCATCTTGCGCCGCGCAGGTTTGGACCCCGCCAGCGCGTCCGCGCACTTTGTTGCCACGCTGGTCGACGTCACGGGATTGATCATCTATTTCACCGCGGCAAAAATCATCATGCGCGGGACTTTGCTCTAATCGAAACAATCGATAATGAAAGAATGAAGCGGTCCGGATTCGCTGACTTACCCCTCCATGGCGGCCGCGTCCCACCGTGGTTAGCCACTCGCATGACTGAGCTTGGCACCGCCATCGTGGAGAGCATCCTTCTTCATTACGGCCATTCCGAGTTGCTTTCCCGTCTTAGCGATCCCTTCTGGTTTCAGGCCCTCGGCAGCGTAATGGGCATGGATTGGCACTCCTCCGGAATAACCACTTCGGTCCTCGGCGCGCTGAAACGCGGCCTCAATCCGCGTGCGTCCGACCTGGGTCTTTATGTCTGCGGAGGCCGCGGCAAGCAGTCCCGCAAGACTCCCGATGAACTTCGCGTTCTCGCCGATCGTCAAGGGCTGGATGGCGATGCTCTCGTCCGCACCAGCCGTCTTACCGCCAAGATCGATAACAACTGCATCGCTGACGGTTTTCAAATTTATCTTCATTCGTTCATCGTCTCGGCCGCCGGTGAGTGGGCCGTCGTACAGCAGGGAATGAATCCCACGTCGGGGTTTGCCCGGCGCTATCACTGGCACTCCGCCGCGGTACATGATTTCATTGCCGAGCCACACACCGGCATCGTCGGCGAGCATCAGGGCATCATAATGGACTTGGTTCACGCCCAAGCCAAACCCGCGCAAGACGCACTGCTCGCCATCGCGCGCCAACATCCCGAGACCACACTCCGCGAATTCCCCCACCTAGTCATGCCCGCACATCATGACGTCCGCGCTAAGGATGTCGACCTCAAGCGTCTGGGCGCGATACTCGCCGTTGCCTATGAACGCCCGCTGCATAATTTCGCCGATCTGCTGCTCGTTGAGAATCTTGGACCGCGCACCTTGCAGACCCTTGCCATGGTCGCTGAAATCGTTCACGGAACGCCCACTCGCTTCTCCGATCCGGCCCAATTCTCCTTCGCCCTTGGTGGCAAAGACCGTCACCCGTTTCCCGTTCCGCTCAAGACTTACGACGAATCCATCGCCGTCCTACGCCGCTCCCTGGACTCCGCCAAGCTCGACGGTGGCCGTAAGCTCGAAGGCTTCCGGCGCCTTGATGGCTTTGTCAAAATTGTCGAGCAACGTCTGCAGCCCGAAGCCGATCTTGATTCTCTAGTCAAGCACGAGCTCGCCATCTCGCCATCTCTAGGCGGCCGCAGCATTTATGACGACAAGCCGCGCAAGAAGCAGCTCTCTCTCTTCTGATAGCTCTTTTTGTTATCCTGTCACGTAACACCGCATGCCCCGCTTACTTGTTCTTCTTCTCATCACCCAAGCAGTCACGTGCGCCGCCGCACTACGAGCCGGAACCGCCAAGGTTGACATCACTCCCGCCAGTCACGAAGTGATGTGGGGATTCGAAGATCGGCTCACGCCGGCTGCCAGCACGCTGGATCCGCTGTACGCCCGCGTGCTCGTGCTTGAAGCGGGTAAAACGCGTTTGGCCATTGTCACGCTCGACCTCGGCCGCAGCTTCGGACCGGCGTCGCTCGACAAAATTAAGGAGTCGGCAAAATCAACATCGGGAATATCCTGCCTGCTGGTGAATGCTTCCCATACCCACAGCGCGCCTGTAATCCGCGACGAAAATCCCAAGGGACCGGCCGAGTGGGAACGCATCGCGATTGAGAAAATTGGTCACGCCATCGAAGAAGCCGCGCAGCACTTGCAGGATGCAAAAATCGGCAGCGGCGTGGGTCACGTTGAGATCGGACATAACCGCTTGGCATCGAATCCCGATGGCAGTATTCGATGGTTTGAGCGCAACCCGGAACGTATCAAGACCGCTCCGGTCGATTCCACCGTCACGGTTTTACGCGTCGACTCTGCCGCTGGCGCTCCGCTCGCGGTCCTGGTCGGATATGCCTGTCATCCGGTCGTGCTAGGCTCCGACAATCAACAATATTCGGCCGACTTCCCAGGCGTGATGAACCATCTGGTGGAGAAGCAGATGGGGAGCAAGACCACTAGTTTTTTCCTGCAGGGAGCACCCGGCGATATCAATCCTTATTACGCCGTCACGCCCATCGCAAAGGATGGGATCAAGTGGCGCGATTGGACTGGTGAACAGCTTGGCAGCGAAGCCGCTCGCGTGGCAAAGGCGATCAAGACCGAAGCGTCACCTGAACCGGCAATCGATTTTGCCGAAGATGCCTTCACCTTCCGGTTGCGCTGGAATCCTGAGCGTTTCAAAGCCGCTCTCGAAAAGTTTCTGGGGCCGCAAGGTATCGAACTCTATGGAGCGCCCATTTCTCCTGAGATACACACTATGGCGACCACGGTTTTGATCAACAAGAAGATCGCTATCGCCACCATCCCGGGTGAACCTTTTGTGGATTTCCAAACCGAATGGCGCAGACGCAATCCGGCACAGACCACAATCTTGATGGGTTACACCAACGGCTACTACGGTTACTTTCCGACCATCAAAGCCGCCGCGAACAATGGCTACGGAGCCGCCAGCGCAAGCACCTGGGTGGAAGTGGGAGCCGGAGAAAAGATACTCAACAACGCCATCGTTAGAACCTACGAGTTCTTAGGAAAATTTTCCGATTTACCGGACGACCTGAAACGTGACGTTTACAAGTGACGGATTTTGTATGACTTTCCGGCCAATTCTGATTGCCTTAGCTATCTTCGGATGTATTGCTATCCCGCTTGCCCTGGCCATTTGGCGATTGCAGTCGCGCAAACGTCCGCGTCATCTGCGTATCCCATTCTCAGACCAGCAGGCGCTCATTTTGCAAGTGAAACAGCTGCTCTCGCGGTTTGTTTCACCCAAGGCCCAACCATTGGCCAAGCGATTTTATTCCAACCTACCGGTCCGCAAAAATTATTTGGGATGACTCCCATTGAACTTCTATTTGACCGGCCCTCGGCGGCGCGCCTCACTGCCACCCACGGGATTATGCGCCGCATAAGCCACAATTTTCCCGGCGCCACAGATGAACCCTATAGCGGCCCCACACTCCTTCCTTGGAAAGGATTCGTTATTGCCTTCGGCCTTCTGCTGGGTATCATGGCGATCCTGCTCGGCTCCTTCGCGTTCACCCACCGGAGCCGCGCACCTGGAAATTCGGTCATGGCGGCAGAGAACCTGGATGTCGAGCAGACCGTCAATGTCAGCGCCGCCCAGGTCCGCAGCGGAACCTTTATCGCGGTCACGGTCGCCCATACTGACGAGAGCATCCAGGTTCACATTCCGACCAAAGCTAAGGAAGGCACCAGGCTGCGCCTGCGTGGCAAGGGCAGAGCGAGCCCGCAGGGTGGTCCATCGGGAGACTTGTACCTGCTGATCCACATTATTTCTTGATCAACCAGACGTCATTTCTTGATTAACCAGACCTCGGCCAAGCGGCTTTTGTTGCGCCAGTTCAATTTGCTTTCGTTGACCGGTGCGTCCCAGGTGAGAACAAGTTTCGAGTCTTGGAAATACTTCGCCGCAACGGGAAACTCTTTCACGTCGCCCATCTCTTTGCCGTCTGACGCAGGTTCAACACGTTCGCCGTTCACGCGCAGCAGCGCCTGTCCGTATCCTGAGGAGCGCACAACGTATGTAGCTTTCGGATCTAGCCCTTCATAGACAACTTCCCGCGGCCATAACGTCACTTGGAATGAAAGGCGAGTCCGGCTTTTGCCCTGATCCCACCACCAGAAACTGGGTTCGCTCTCGCGGATCAATCCACGCTCGGTGCCCTCCGAATCGGAGCGAACGACGCGCGGTGATTTTGCGATATTGCCGACGTTGTCGTAATAACTGCCTGGACCGGGATTTTCCCAGAAAGCGAGAGTCTGCAAGCGGCTGACCTTAGCGGACTCGGAAGATAAGGAGCGTACCTTCTTAAATTCGTCTTCCAGCCACCAGCGATTGTTCAACGGAAGATCGATGAAGTCTAGCACCGCGCCGCGTTCGGCGTTAATCGCGTGATACTTTTCCACGCTGGTTTGCAGGCCGATTGACTGGAACAGTTTCTCGCATAAGTCGACGATGCGGGCACGCAGCTCCGGGCTTGCGGGCTGCTTCACACTTTGATTTAGAACGTCGGTAGCGGCCGTCATCGTCTTCTCAGAGCCCGCCTTAGTGGATGCGGCAAGCAGAACATTCGCGTTCTTCTCCAGTTGCGTTTCGTAGAGCAACCGCCGGCGAACATAGGCGTCGTAATTCGCGCGCAGAAGGCACATCTGCCAGCGCCAGTTGGATTCCAGCCGGGGATTTTCCCTTTCCAGTTGTTGCCACAGCAGAAGTGTCCCGTCGACGCCGCCATTGTCGATTAGGGCTCCGCGCCAATTTCGTTCCAGCGCCAGAATACCGTCCGCCGCCCTATCGCCCGTGGCTGGTGCAAAAAACACCCGTCCGTAATCGATCAAAATATCGCGCACGGCGGTTGAAGGATCCCAGCTGAGTGAACTGAACACAGTCTTGTTTACGTCGTCATGAACGCCATCGGAATAGGAGATGAAGCCATCGCTATAGGGGGCGAAGCGATTGTGGATCATGGTGAATTCCGCGGGCCGCGGATTGATCGCCTCGCGGCCCAGGGTGAGCGAATAAGCAAGATCCCACGATGGAACCTGATACTGGCATATTTTGTTGTGAGTGAAATCCGGATAGAGGCGCAGCTTATATTGCTTTGGAAGGCGCTGGCGAGTCTCGGGAATCGGTGGTCCGGAGGGTCCAGCTACCAATCCGGCGAACCATGGGGGTTTCGATTGACTAATATACTGGTACACCGAGTCAACTTGCGGCTTGGTGAACCACTGCAGTGAAAGCCAGACTTTTGCCTGTGGATGAGCGGGTTGCATTTGCTTGGCGACATCTTCCAGAAAAGGAAGAACCAGTTCAGGGGGATTGCTGCCAGGGTCGCCCCCTGGGAAAAAGATTCCACTCAGCTCCGTTGTATCGCGCGAGAACTCGGCAAACTGATTCAACAATTGCGTGCGCTTCGCGGTGTCTTTGAGATCGAAAACAGCAGGGAGCCAAATCCAATATTCCAAGCCATAACGGTGACAGATATCACCGATGGCGCGATTCATTTCGCGGCGCGAAAACTTTATCACCGGCGTCGGGCGATCGTCTTCGAAGGGAATACCTTCAATCGCATTGACGCCGAAGAAAGTGAGTTCGCGAATATATTGTTCAAACTGCGCCGGACTCCAGGCGTCGTACGAATTCGCCTGAGCCCGATAGCCCAGTTGATGGCCGCGAATCGGATAGGCGGGCGATGTGGTGATGTCGATTGAGGAATCGAGGCTCAGTTTGCCGCCGCTCCAATCGAGACGTCGCAGAAGTTGTCCTACGCCGTATAGAGTCGCCCGCGGGTCGGCCCCGGCGATCCAAACGGTATTGGATGCCACGTCGGCAAAGAGCCGATAGCTGTCGGGCTTGTTCACTGTGAGCGGCGGGATGGCATGAGCCCACTCGGGGACACTGGCCTTGGAAGTTATGGCGATAACGGGCCCGTTCTTGGGCCACGTAGTGGAAGTCTTCAACTCTAAGCCGGTACGCTTTTGTAACTCCTCCAGAAGAACGATGGCGGCGGTCTTTTCAGCATTCGGCCTGTCGCCAGGGCGAATAACGACCGTGGCATCGTGCAGATCGATGGACACGGCGAAACACGCGGTAGAAGTTAGAGCGCATAACAGCAGTTTGGATATCGGCATGGGTTAGGATTTCGTTGCCCGGGCTTCGGCGGCGATATTGCGAAGGGTTGCCAGGACGTCGCCCATGTTCGCCGCCGCGGCACCCGGAGTTCCAAAAGCGAAGTAGACTTTTCGATACAGCGTAAACAGGCGCTCATATACGGCGGCTTGTCTCGGATCGGGCAGGATAGTGCGGTACGCAGGACAGAGCACGTCCTGCGCCTGTTCCACGGTCTGGAACTCACCGGCCGCAAGAAATGCAAAAATAGCCGAGCCGACACTGGTGACATCCGCCGCTGGCACCAGCACAGGCTTATTCAACACGTTGGCGTAGACCCGATTCAAGACCTCGCTGCGTTGCGGAATTCCACCGCCATGAATCACGCGATGGATGGGCGTGCCGTATTCTTCCATGCGCTCAAGAATAATGCTCGTATGAAACGCCGTTCCTTCAATCGCCGCGAATAGTTCATCCTGCGCTGTCTGGCTGAGATTCCAACCAAGAGTGACGCCGCCGAGGTTTGGGTTCGACAGTACAGTGCGATCGCCGTTGTCCCACGTAAGCCGCAGCAATCCTGTCTGCCCGGCGCGAAATTGGTCCAGCCCCTGCGCCAGGGAACCGACCGTGGTTCCGGCGCGGCGGGCAATCGCATCGAAGATATCGCCGACTGCCGAGAGTCCCGCTTCAATGCCGGTGTAGTCGGGGTGAATGGATCCGGGCACGACACCGGCCACACCGGGAATGAGGCGGGTTTCTTCCGTCATTGCCATAATGCAAGTGGACGTGCCAATGACGTTGACGACGTCGCCCAGGCGAATGCCACAGCCGATCGCGTCCCAATGGGCGTCGAGTGCCCCGACTGGGATGGGAATTCCTGCAAGCAGCCCTAAACGTTGCGCCCACGGTTCACTCAACCGGGCGGCAATTTTAGCGGAGGTCCCGTAACGTCCGGCGATTTTCTGGCGAACGCCAGCGAACAATGGATCAACGCGGACAAGAAATTCTTCGGATGGCAAACCGCCCCATTTCCGGTTCCACATCCACTTGTGTCCCATGGCGCAAATGCTGCGCGGCAGGTCGGCGATGGTGGTGACGCCGCCCAGAGTAGCGGCGATCATATCGCAATGTTCCAGCGCCGTCACGAAGCGGGCGCGCTTATCGGGGTTGTGCCGCAGCCAATGCAGGAGCTTAGCGAAGCCCCACTCGGAGGAATAGGCGCCGCCGCACCATTCAATCCCTTCGAGCCCAACTTCATGGGCGACAGCGGTGATTTCGCCGGCCTCGCGCCACGCCCGGTGATCGCACCAGAGATAGTAATCACTGAGCGGTTCAAGATTTTCGCCAACCACGATTACGCTCGATCCGGTGGTATCGAGCGCCAGCGCCTGGATATCGTTTCCCGAGACGTTGGCGACGCGAAGCGCCTCCCGCATTACTCGTTCCAGCGCGCTTAGTTGATCCGCGTGGCTCTGCGTGGCGAGGTCGGGATCGGCGGGAGTCCGCAGCAACGGATAGTCCGCTGTGGCCGACCCCAGCCGTCCGCGGACACTATCGAATATCGAGGCACGAACGGTAAGCGTTCCAAAATCCACGCCGGCAACAAGGCCCATGACTAGCGATCTCCTCGACTTATTCTCCCGCGCGAATCCAGGCTTCGTTCAGGCGGACATGCTTGATCGTTTTCCCTTTTATGGTCTCGGCGGGGTCCTGCAAGAAGTAGCTGTACGTCACGTGTATGCTGCCGTCCGCGCCCTGAATCACCGACGGGTAGTGATATTGATTCGCGCTGGGATGCGTGGGATTTCCGTCCAGATGACGTTTCCACTTCCAGGTTTTGCCTTCGTCGTCGGAGAGCGCGGCGACCAGCGAAAAACGTCTGGACTCGATGTCGTTATAGACCACTACCCAATTTCCATTGGCAAGCACGATCGCCTCAAGACTTGTGCCGGGATTGAGGAGTTCGGAATCTTCGGCGGGAGTCCAGGTGATGCCGTCGTCCTTCGAAGTGCTGATGTGGGCGCGCTTCGGTGGCGGCCCATTGTCACGCATGTAGGCTACCAGCGTACCGTCTTTCTTTCGAACGATGGAGGGCTGTATATTGCCGTAACCGATGATCGGCTCGCTGGATTTCCAGGTATATCCTCCATCGTCGCTGATGCCGATCAGGGAGAAGGAATAGCCGTCGGAATAGAGCGGCAGCAGGATACGGCCAGAGGGGAGCTGCAGTGGATGCGTGCGGGTGAACCAACCCATCCGCGAAAAATATTTATCGTTAGCGAGCGCGATCAGGCGCGCGGCATGCTGCGAAAAAGGTCCGGGACGCTTCAGATCGCGATCCAGCACCTCAGCGGTGCGTTCGCCCATCTTCAGGGGCTTCAGCAAGATGTTGTCCTGGAAATCCCACCTCGGCGGTCCCGCTTGCTTTTCGTAATCGCTGGAAATTTTGTACTTCATCAGAGCCGTGTACCACTCGTTGGCGATTATCGCCGGCCAGAAGAGGAATAGCTTCTGCTTGTTGTCGATGAACAGTACGGGATTGGTGTCGGGAAATTCCGGGGTGTCGGCGATAGTAAAGCGTTCACCCCAGGATTTTGTAGCCTTGCTCCATCGCGCTGCCTGGATCAGTGTATCGTCGGCAGTGCGTTCGCCGGAACCGTGGAACCAACAAACCAATAGATCTCCGTTTGGCAGTTCCACGATGGACGACGAGTGGTTATGGACATTCTCTAGCGGAAAGATCAACTCCGAGGTAATTACCGGAGCTTCCGCCGCATAGAGGACCGCACTGGACAGGAGCGCGATGTAAGCAAGGGTCGGCATTTAAGGAATTACCAAGTCAAACGAAGCGCCAACTGCAGAATACGCGGATCGTATGCCGTTGTTGTCTTCATGAAATTACCGCTAGTCAGAGTGGTAGTCGGGCCAGTCAGATTGGTGCGGTTAAGCGAATTGAACGCTTCGAAGCGGAATGTCGCGGCGAGTCGCTCGTAGATGACAAATCTCTTGGCGAGTCCGCCGTCAAGTGAAGCGTAACCGGGTCCACGGAAGGTGTTCCGTCCGAGAACTCCGAAGGTACCGACAGCGTTCGGAGCAAAGGCGCCTTTCGCTTGACCCACCCCGGGGATGGTAACAACCGGGGTGGCGTTCAGCCACTGGGCGATCTTGTCTGCCTTACTGCGGTTATCAGGCAAGTTTGGGTTACCGATCAGATCGGCGCGCTGGCCGCCGGTACCGGTAAAGGCGTTATCCACGCCGCTCGTGACGCTGAAAGGATAGCCGCTCCAGGCGCTGAAAATTCCGTTCAGCGTCCAGCCACCCAGAACCGAATTCACAGCTTTGTTCTGGAAGTGCACGGGAAGGTCCCATAGCCCGGAGATATTGGCTACGTGAGTCTTGTCGAAGTCCGACGGACCGCGATCGAAGCGTTGATTGTTCGGATTGGTAAAAGTCTGCGAAGATCCCTTACCACCAGAAGCGTCGTCGATCGATTTGGCGAACTGGTAGTTAGCGAGGAGCGTAAAGCCACGGCTAAAGCGCTTCTCGGCGGTAAATTGGAGTGCATGATAGACCGAGTTTCCCACCGGAACAACGAGTCCGCTGGAGCCGAGCGCTGGTCCATATGGACGCCGGGCGTTGGTTGTTGCCGTGGTCACGCCGGGCGCGTAGACAGCCTGATTGATCTCTCGGACATCGGTGAGGCGCGTGCCCTTGGATCCGGCGTAAGAGACGCGGACCAGCAAGTTGTTAATCACTTCCCGTTCGATCGACAAATTCCAAGACGAGACGTAGGCACTGCGGTAATCCGATGCATAGAGCCACTGGCTGCTAAACGGCGGAAAGACCGCGGTCTTCGAAAGATTCTTGATATCGATTGGGAAGGGGTTGACGTTCACCGCGTACGGATTGTTGATGTTGTTGTTGGCGTTTCCGTCGATGGTCACTACCGTCCCGTAAGGCGCCTGATCGGATTGGTTGTTCATCGCCAATGTATCCGGGCTATCGAAGAACATTCCGTAGCCGCCGCGGATGGAAGTCTTGCCGTCGCCAAAGACGTCGTAGGCAAAACCTACACGCGGTGCGAAACGGGTGTAGATGCTGGGAACACCGCCGGCGGGGATGCCCTGATCGCCAGCGAAGAGGACCCCAGGAGGGGCTCCGGGGAAGCGCGTGGATTGTTTGCCAGGTTCCCAAACAGCGACTTTGCCATTCAGATCGGTATAAGGCAGGAACGGTTCCCAACGAACACCCAGTGTCAAAGTAAGGCGCGGAGTAATCTTCCACGTATCGTTCACGAACAGCGCGACTCGATTAAAGCGGGTGTCACGGTATTCGCCTCCACCTTGCTGTAAGCTCACAAATTTGCCAAGCAGAAAATCGGCTAATCCGTCGCCCGTGAAGAGCGAAGTGCCGCCGAAGGTAAAGCGCCCGTTCGCCCGGAAGTTATTGCGGACAGTGTCCGCGCCCCGTCCATACTCACCGCCGAAGCTGACGGAATGCTTGCCCTTTGTCCAACGGAGAGTATCAATTGCCTGAAATTCGTCGCGCAGGAATTTATTGGTGTCGCCGGTATTCAGCGTTCCAAAGTAGCCAACGACGTTTGCATAATACTGCGGCTGGTTGTCGGTGAAGATATTGATGCCAAGGTCCTTGAATGACTTGGCGGGATATATCGGAACGTTGTTTCCGTCGGTACGGTTGAAGCTGAACAGTGCCTCATTGAGGAGCGTTGGGGAGAAGATATGCGTATCCGTAATAGAGACGCTGCGGTTTAGCCAGGTGCGGCCCGTGTTGTTAGCCAAATAGTCGGCGGGATCGAGAAAGGCCGGAGTGCTTGCCGCGGAATTCCAGAAGCGCCCAGAGAGCCGATTCTTGCTGCCCAGTTGCTGATCGACGCGTCCCAGATACTGATTATCGTTGAAATTGTTCGGCACCGCGAGAGTAACGCTATTCCCCGCCGTAGGCAGTGGAATGAATTGAAGAATCGCCAGGCTGATCGGATTCAACTGGGACGTGGGGATCTGATTATTTGGAAACGGCAGCCCGGTCGCAGGATCCTTGATTGTTTTCGTTCCAAAATTGCCAAGCCGCTGCGCCGCTGTGGGTACGATAATGCTGCCGGTGGACGGAGCCTGCACTTGCTTGGTTCCCTGATAAGAGAAAAAGAAGAACGTCTTGTTATGACCGTCGTACAGTTTTGGGATGTAAACCGGGCCGCCCAGCGTGACGCCGTATTGGTTGCGCTTTAAGCCATCGGTTGCTCTCTCCCCGTTCACCACGGGCGCGAAATAGTTGGTGGCGTTCAAAGCGTTATTGCGGACGAATTCAAAAGCGCTGCCGTGAATGTCATTCGTACCGGACTTGGTAACCGCGTTCACCAAGCCACCCGACTGGCGTCCAAACTCGGCGCTGAAGTTGTTGGTCTGTACGCTGAATTCCTGTAGTGCATCGGGATTCGGCATCGGGTTGGGAGCGTTCGTGTAGTGATCGTTATTGCTGGCGCCGTCCAGGACATAGTTAGTGGAATTCGCCCGGCTTCCATTGACGGAAACTCCGACTACGCCTCCACCGTATGTGGTGCCCGAACTGACATCGGCCCGCGGATCGGTCACGACGCCGACCACTAATCGGACCAACTGCGTGGCATTGCGGCCGTTTAGGGGCAGCTCTTCAATTCTTTTTTGATCGACCACGGTTTTCAAGGTCGGGGTCTGCGTATCCACGATGACAGCCTGGGCAGTTACCGTGACACTCTCAGCCGCCGCGCCCACCTGCAGGTCGGCATCCAAACGCAAAGTTTCATTCACCTGCAAGCGGATCTCGCGGGCTTCATAATGTTTAAACCCGCTTGCGTCAACCGTGAGGTTGTAAACGCCGGGCGGTAGTGTGCGGATAGTGTAAGTGCCGTTTTCGTCGGTACTTGCATCGAAGGTAGCTTTTGTACCGCTGTTGATCGCGCTCACCTTAGCGGCGGGAACGCTTGCTCCGGTTGCGTCCTTTACCACGCCTGTAAGGGCTCCCGTCACGTCCTGCGCGCGCAGGAATAATGATGAGGCTAGTAAAGCGGGGAGAAGACAAGCAACAAACCTGGTTGTTCTTCCAAACATAAGACTCCTTTGTCTCTTCTTGAAGCGGACGGATGTGTTGAATATAGTACAGGCGAGTTTCATATTACAAGAAAGAAACACGTTTTTCGATACAAATTTCAGCTTAGCCACACCCTTGTCATCTCTTGCCGGGGTTCCAGATAGTTGCCGCGATGGTCCGCTCACTGGATACGGCTTCCGAAAAATAGTAGATGCTGACTATTTTACCGTCGGGGCGCTGGACCGTGCGCGGATACCCTACATCCCAGGCCGCGCCGTCGGCACGTATGTTGAACTCCCGATTCCAGGTGTGGCCCCCATCGGAACTGAGACGGGCGCGCATGCCGAAGGGTTCCGCGCGAAATCCATAGGTAAGGCACAGACGGCCATCGCGCAGGCGGATCATGCTGGGTGGATTTCCGCCATGCCCTCCGGTGTTGGCAACCGGGCGGGGAAGAGCGTGCCAGCTTGTCCCATTGTCTGTGCTTTCATACAGGTCGATGAAGGTCTCGTCGGGCAGCGCCTTCATGCGGATGGCCGTTACCAGTTTCGTCTTCGACAGGCGAACGGTGGAGGGCATGATGGCAAAACCGGCCGGCTCATCGCCGATGAAAGAGATCAACTTCCAGGATATTCCGCCATCCGTGGTGCGAACACACATCGGGCGTCCTTCCCTGCCGTTTTTCTTCGTCGCCGTAAGGAACGCGAAGGCATCGCGCTTGCCGTTCACGATGTAATCGGTTCGCGCCAGAATACCCGGTTGGCCGAGATCGGGAAAGCGATACGGACCTTTCCAGATCCTGCCGCGATCCATGGAATACCACAGCCGCGAGTGTCCTTTATCGACGTCGGACAGACGGATCGTCATGGCGAAATTCGGATCGGTGAAATTGAGCGGAGTATCCAGATCCGTTACACCCAGTCCACCCTGCTCCGGTGGTAGCAACGATTTCGGAGCTTCGATGCTCCAGGTGTTCCCGCCATCCAGACTGCGGGCCAGGCGCGGTTCTTCGGGCTTGGAATTATCGTATTGATGGCGGTCGGCCGGCATGTGTTTGAAGTATGCCGCGCTAAAGCCGACCAGAATTTCGTTGCCCCATTGCCAGATCCCGTGATTTGCGGGCCACCCTCCATAGCGGCCGGCTTCCCGATACACCGTAACGTTCTCCACGACGGAAGGGGCGCTAGCGGCGCGCAGGCACTGGGCCAGTAGAACAATCAGCGAGAGTTTCATTTAATCACCCGTCGTCTCCGCGGCCACTTGGATGGTTTGGCGCATCCGGCCGGCATCTTTTGTGACAAATCCGAAAGCGGCGATCAGCAGCAGAGCGCCGGCCGCAAGATAAACCACGGAAGCCATGGCAATGCCGGCACCGATGCCGCGCGATTCGGCGATCAAGCCAATGACGAGAGGCGCCGATCCGCCGCCGCCGAGCCAGCCCACCGAGTTCATGAATCCGGCGGCCGACCCGCGTGCCTCAGGCTGCACCACATCGAATACAGAAGCGAAAATATTGGCGTCGTAAAGGCCCTTAAATAAGCCCCATGCCGTCAGCGCGAAAATCAGCATCGGCAAGGAATGCGTCAGGCCGCAAAGGGCCACGAACGGCGCTCCGCCGAGCACTCCGATTGCCTGCACAAGAATTCTACCCCGGGGCGAACGCGTCCTCCAGAAGTCGGCTAGCCAGCCGCCGCTGATGGATCCCACCATGCTGGCAAGCTGCACATACAGTGTCGCCGTGAGTCCGGCCATGGCAAGGTTCATGTTGAATTCTTTATAGAGGAAACTGGGCATCCAACTGAGCAGAACCACGGCTACGAAGTTGGCGCAGAGGAACGCCCCCATCAGCAGCAGAACGGTGGGCGTGCGCCAGACCACCTTCAGAAAATCGGGAACACTGAGCGCTGGCAGATGAGCATCGTCGGGATTCAGGCCCTGATCGGCGAATTCCGCGGCGCCCCGTTTGGGTTCATGCAGGAACTTGTTGAGAATGAATCCGAGCACGACGCCCAGCCCTCCGAAGACGACGAAGGACCAGCGCCATCCATAGACCTGACCGATCAGGCCGGCGAAGAATCCGCCGGCGATAGTGCCGACATAGACACTGGTTTGATGCAGTCCAATCGCTTTCGAGCGGGTAGCTTTTCCGTGATAATCGCTGAGCAGCGACATCGACGCGGGATAGTAAAACGTTTCACCCAGACCTTCGAGCGCGCGCAATACGAATAGCGATTTGAAACTGCTGAACGCCGCCGTCGCCATGCAGATGATGCTCCAGGCAAAAAGGCCGCCGAGAATCGCCGTCTTGCGGCGCACTCGATCTACGATGACGCCCGCGAATTGTCCGCCCAGACCGTAGACCCAGGCGAAAGCGCTTCCCAACAGGCCTAACTCCACGGTGGTGAGGCCCATCTGTTTTTGGATCAGGGGTAATACGGAAAAGATCGCCTGTCGATCGGCATAATTAAAAAACGAGATCGCCCAAAGCATTCCCACGACGTGCCATCGATAGTGCGAGAGGTTCGACAGCGCGGTTTGGGGACTGACATTGACCATTGAAAGTTAATAGAGCGGCCGAGGGGTCTTCGTAGAGGTTTCGACGGCGGGCTGCAGCAGTTGCTTTGCTCCCAGCGACATCAAGCCGAGTTCGGTCATCGACTGGAAGAATTGAAAGCCCTGCGCGCGGTACTCCTCCATCAACTGCGGCGTCCACGCAGGACGTCCGAGAAACTTGCCGTGCTTCTTGCCGGCGGCTATCACTTTCTCAATCGCCGCTTGTAGCGCGGGTTCATTTTGGCGCCCGCGCAGGCCCAAGGAAAACGATAAATCACTGGTGCCGATAAACAGAACATCAATGCCCGGCGTCGCCGCAATCGCCTCAATATTTTCAATTGCCCGGGCTTCTTCGATTACGGCTACGGTCATAATGTTGGCGTCGGCTGAGTCGTAATAATTGTTGGGCTCGGGCCAAGTGGAAGTGGCGAGCCCGGCACCCGATCCGCGGAGTCCATGAGGCGGATATTTGCAGGCGGCGGCCGCTTTTTGAGCCAGTTCGGGGGTTGAGGCGAAGGGAAAGATGACACCCGCGACGCCTTGATCCATGACACGCTTCGCGGTCCACAATTCCACCACGGGGACACGGGCGAAGATAACCGCCGGGAGGGCGCGCGTAGCCAACACGATATTTCGGAGCGTCTCGAGTGTGATGGGAGAATGCTCCATCTCCACCCATAAAAAATCGAATCCGAGTTGCGCGGCATGAGCGGCAGACTCTATACTGCTGGTCGTCAACGTCAGTCCGACGACCGTTTCGCCCGCTAATAGCTTGGCGCGAACAGGATTCTTCCAGGATTTAGTTTCACCGCTGTCCGGCATAAGACCTCGCTATTTCAATTGTGCTGGCGCTGCGGCGTCGGGAAGCCGGATGAGCCAGATTTCGGCGACCTGTGTCCCACGTCCATTGCCGCCCAATCCTACCGGATGCGACCACTCGAGTGTCAACGTACCACCCTGCGTGACCGCCGGCGGGATCTCGAATTCCAGTGGGGCAAGCGAGGGGTCCTTCGGTCTAAAGCCGTGGATTTCGGTGGCTCCGTTGGCGACCATTTTCATTGGGACGCGTCCCATATCGCCGCCGTAGATGACTTTAACTTTGTAGTGCGCGGTAGAGTCGAGGTCGGTGTAGCGCACCTGCAGAGGATTCTCGAAAAGTGTTTCGGCGGTGGTGTACCAGGAAGTGCGAGCGCCTGTTTCAGGAGGGCGCCCGAAACTGACGAAAGAGGATTTCAGGAAATCGGGGTCTTTGTCGTAGCTAAGGCCGCGCACCAGATGCGGCTGCCGGGTCAGATCCCCCAGATCGTCATAGTAGCCGCCCGGACCGGGGTTGGTCCAGTTCACGATCTCATCGATTTTGGCGACACGATCGGTTTCCGAATCCATCGCGCGAATCTCGCGGAAGCGGTTCTTCAGCCATAGGCGATTGTTTAACGCGAAGTCGATCGCATCCAGGTTAGCGCCCCTTCCCAAGGCGATCGCGCCGTATCGCGGGACGCTCAACTGCATGTGGATACTTTGAAATAAAGCTTCGGCCATTTCAAATACACGAGCCCGGTATTCGCGCGCGGCGGGGGTAAGCGCATCAGTGTCCAGAGCGGCTTCGGCGGCGGTCATTACCGCTAACGATCCGTCGTGTTTGGCGCGTGTAAGGACGCCCATCGCCAGTTCTTCCTGCCGTGTTTCAGAGATCAGGCGGCTGCGGACGAAGGCGTCGTAATAGGCGCGATACATTGCCTGCTGAAAACGCCAATTCAATTTTTGTTGCGGAGTCGCGCTACGTTCCAGCGCCTGGAATTGTTGCAGCGTGGTGTCTACCGCCGAGTTGGCGATCAACGGACCCTTCCAGTTTTGTTCCAACGCCATCAGTCCCCGGGCAAACGGATCGGCGAAGTTATCGCCGATGAAGTAACGGCTGAAGTCGCGCAGAATATCGTCCACCTTGGCGTCCGGGTTCCAGCCGAGCGCGCTCCAGATGAACTTGTTTACGTCGTCATTGCAGCCTTCGGAATAAGTGACGAAGCCCTGCGAATAGGGGCGATACATGCGAAAAATGGCGGTCTCGGCGAGCGGCCTGGGGTTGACGCCTTCGCGCCCTTCGGTGGTGGCGAATGCCCAATCCCAATCTTCAACCGGATACTCGGCGTGAATACTGTGCGTGATGTCGGGATAGAAGCGCACCGGATATTTCTTGGGGACACGGGCGCGAAAATCGACCAGACTACCGCGAACTTGCGGCCCGAACACGACGCCGGTAAGCCAGGTGGGCTGCTTATCCAGCAGCGCGTAGAACTCGTCCATCCAGGTTTGATTAAAGCTCTGCGGAGAAACCCACATTTCGGCCTTGGGATGGGTACGGTGCAAGACCGCGGCTTCTTTCTCCAGCAGTCCCAGCAGATACTTCGGCTGGGTGTGGCCAGGGTCCCCACCAGGCGTAAAGATCGCATCGATACGGGGAAGACGCTTAAATACTTCGGCCCATTCTTTCAGCGCAAAATCGACTGTTTTGGGATCGGAGTAATCGCGATCCATGGCCGGATACCAGATGGAAACGTTCAACCCATACTCATCGGCGATGCGCGACATTTCGGCCATCATTTCAATCTTGGGAAGAGGGAAATGCGGGCTGTCGTCGGCGTCGTCGGAGCGCGGCGGAATCAATTCGACGGTATTGGTGCCGAAGATCGCCAGGTCGCGAATATACTGCTCCCACATGGGAACGGACCAGGCATCGTAGGCATTCGTCTTCGGCCTATAACCAAGCTGCTGGCCTCGAACGGGGATTTTAGGGGCGGTAGTGACGTTCAAACCGTCGGCCAATTCCAGACGCTGGCGGCTCATGCGGAGATTGCGGAGAACGTAGCCCGCGCCGAATACCACCCCCCGATCGTCGTTGCCGGCGATCAGTACAACGGGGCGCGAACCGGTGGCCGATGTGATCACCGTAAAACCGTCCGCGGGGCCGCCATTCGGGATGCTTGCGACTCCCGGGAGTTTCGAACTTTTCAATCTCGAAGCCAATCCGAGAACGATGACCGGACCGTCGCTTGGCATCGAAGATACTGTTTTGAGCCGCAGTTGGGTGCGTTTTTCGATCTCTTCAGAAAGCATCTGAGCGGCCTTCTGTTGGGGTTTGGTGCTACCTTCAGCCAGCACGATGGAGGAGTTTCTCAAGTCGGCGGCAGGGAGAACAGCCGGAGCCGTTAAGGCAACTGCGAGACAGGGCAGTATCAGTTTCCGCATGAGCATTTCAATATTATATTCACCGTTTCGAAAAACGCAAGTCAGGCTACGGAGAAGTTGGCGCTTAGTGGAACTACGCTGCAATGGCCGCGCCGAATCGGCTAACATATGGTCTCGGGTTTGATTTCCAAGTATAAAATCCGTTTTTCACGAAAATGGTAAAAACACAGCGCGCGCGCCAGGAACGACACGCCCCAGCTTTACCGGTATCGGATAAAGCCGACCCCTATTTCTCCCGCGCAGTAGGGAAAGCGCTACAGGCCCTGGATCGATTGTCGGAGACCACCGAGGCATTGACCCTCGCCGATTTGACGGCCAAACTGGAACTGACGAAAGCATCCACCTTCCGTATTTTATACACTCTGGAAACATTAGGTTATATTTCGAAAACCCCCGATAGCCGCTATCTTTTGGCAGGCCCGCGACAGCCCCAGGCGCCCGCCCGGCTGGTTAATTATATGATCCAGATCGGGGCGGCGCCGCTGGAGCGATTGGGCATGGAATATCGGGAAACCGTGAGCATGGCGGCGATTTTCGACAACCGGATTGAAGTGGTGGCCATTGTGGAGAGTCCGCAATTGATCCGCATGGGCAATACCGTCGGCCGAATTTTGCCACCCCACGCGAGTTCGCTTGGTAAGGCCATCACCTCGTTCCAATCGACGGACACTCGCGACCGTCTGCTGAAGACGTACGGTACGCTTCCGTTAACCGCGCACACCATTGCCGACGAAATCGCCCTCCGCCAGGAATTTGCCAAGATTCAGAAGCTAGGGCACGCTGAGGATTGGCAAGAGAGTACGCTCGGCGGTTGCTGTTTCGCCGCCCCGGTGATGCGCCCGAACGGAACGGCGGCCGGCGCCGTCAGCTTATCCATGCCGCAAATGCGGTTCAAAGGTCCCGAGCAGAAAAAAGAGATTATCGCCGCCGTCCGCAACACCGCGAAGACCATTCAGGATCAACTGTTCGAAGGATAATCGCCGCCGCGGTTGGCGGATTTCCCGTCAGCCGCCGCCGACGAATTGCACGATCTCCAAGTTAGCCCCGGAGGCTACCGGCGTTATCGTCCAGGCAGTTTTCCGGACGATCTGGCGATTCAATTCCACCGCCACTCGATCCGCTTCGATTCCCAAGGCAGCCAATAGTTCCAATAGATTAGCGCAATCCTGTACGGTCCGCTGTTCGCCGTTTACGACAATCGTCATCATCTTGTGGTTTGACACCCCGTTACAAGCCTCATTATAGTCAAAGAAAAGGCTTTTCAATTGACGCCCACATACTCAGAGACATACTTCCCCGTTCTGGTGCAGGTTTTGATCGCCCTGGGGCTTGCCGCCGGCCTTATCGGTGGCTCCGCGCTACTCGGCAAACGCGCCAAGAGTCCCCAAAAAGACACGCCTTACGAGTGCGGGATTGCCCCTACCGGTAGCGCCCAGGAACGCGTCAGCGTAAAATTCTATCTGGTCGGGATGATTTTCATCCTGTTCGATATCGAAGCGGTTTTCCTCTATCCGTGGGCCGTCGTCTTTCGAGAACTGAAGATGTTCGCTTTTTTCGAGATGCTTTTGTTCATCGTTTTAGTCTTCGCGGGTTTTTTCTACATCTGGAAGAAGGGCGTTCTCGATTGGTCGCTCGAAGATCGGAAATAAGTCGAATTTTATGCTCGCTGAAAATCTGAAGCAGTACGAGACCGCGGCGGTTCTCGACGCACAATTCTCCGGCGCTATCACCGGTGGCCATGACGACAGGAAGCAGTTGACGTTGGTCATCGATCCGCCGCAAGTCGCCGCCGTTTGCGGTTACTTGAAGCACGAGCGTAAGTTTATCCGCCTCAGCGGAATAACCGCGGTCGATTGGTTTCCGGCCGAGCCTCGCTTTGAGGTGGTTTACCTGCTGCACTCCATCGAACGCAGTGAGCGTATCCGGTTAAAGTGCCGTGTTGGCGGCGAGAAGCCCGAGATCGATTCGGTATGCGGCGTCTGGCGCGGAGCCAACTGGTATGAACGCGAAGTGTTCGATATGTTCGGCGTCACGTTCCGCAATCATCCGCATTTGACCCGGATCCTGATGCCTGAAGATTGGGAAGGGCACCCGCTGCGCAAGGATTATCCCGTCCACGGCCACAAATATAGTTACCCCACTGAGTAGGCGGATTTGAGTAAACGATCATGAGCATGAAAGTTCTGGAAACACACACAGACACGGTGGCCGCGCAACAAGAGGTCCCTGAGTCGCCATCCGCACCGCGCCGGATGACCCTCAATATGGGTCCGCAGCATCCGTCCACACATGGTGTATTGCGCGTTGTACTGGAACTGGAAGGGGAGCGGATTATCAGCGCCGTCCCCGATATCGGCTTCCTCCACACGGGCATCGAAAAGGAATGTGAAGTAAAGACCTATCAGCAGGTGGTGACGCTTACCGATCGCGTGGATTATCTTTCCAATCTGGCGAACAATCTCGTATACGCGCTGGCTGTCGAGAAGTTGCTGGAGATCGAGATTCCCCCGCAAGCGCAGTGGATGCGCGTGATGATGGCCGAGTTGTCGCGCTTGAACAGCCATCTGGTGTGGCTTGGTACGCATGCTCTCGACATCGGGGCGATGAGCGTCTTCTTCTACTGTTTCCGCGAGCGGGAAGACATCCTGCGCATTCTGGAAATGTTCTCCGGGCAGCGCATGATGACCAGCTACATCCGAGTCGGTGGGCTGGCGCTTGAACCGCCGCGCGGCTGGCAGAAAGTGGTGGGCAAGTTCGTCACCGCTTTCCCAGGCAATGTCGATCAATACGAGGAATTGCTCGATTCAAACCCAATCTGGATGAGCCGGACGAAGGGTGTAGGGTTTATCTCAATCGAAGATATGCTCGATCTGGGCGTCACCGGGCCGATGATCCGCGCCGCCGGCGTGAATCTGGATGTCCGCAAATCGGAGCCTTACTCCAGTTACGAAAAGTTCGATTTCGAAGTGCCGCTGCGGACTGAGAACGATGTGTACGCCCGATATCGCGTGCGGCTGGGCGAAATGCGACAGAGCGCGCGAATCATCAACCAGGCTCTGGAAGGCATGCCTGGCGGACCTTGGCAGGCCGATGCGCCACACGTCGTATTGCCCGACCGGGAAAAGATGAAGACGCAGATGGAAGCGCTGATCTATCATTTTAAGATAGTCACCGAGGGCTTTCGGGTACCCGCTGGCGAGGTATATCAGGCCGTCGAGTCTCCACGCGGCGAAATCGCCTACTACGTTGTAAGCGACGGCACGGCCAAGCCTTACCGGGTTTACATGCGCACGCCGAGTTTCGGCAATCTACAGTCGTTGGGAACGCTGCTCGAAAATCGCCTGATCGCCGATAGCATTGCGGCCATGGGGAGCATGGACTTTGTGTTAGGAGACGTAGACCGGTAATGATTTTTTCACCTGAATTGGAAGCAAGGTTCGAAAAATTGCTGACCATTTATCCGGCCGGACGGCAACGCTCGGCTGTGGTTCCGATGTTGATGTATGGCCAGGATGAGTTGGGTGCGGTTACGCCGGAGCTCGTGGCCGAAGTCGCCAGGCGTTGCGGCGTCACCCAGCTGCAGGTGGAAGAGGTTGTCGGCTATTACTCGATGCTCCATCGGAAGCCGATGGGAAAGTATCATGTGCAGGTTTGCACCAACATCAGCTGCCTGCTGGTGGGCGGCGAAGAACTATATGAGCATGCCAAAAAGACGCTGGGCATCGGGCATAAGGAAGTGACGGCCGACGGGCAGTTCTCTCTGGAAGAAGTAGAGTGCATAGGCGCCTGCTCGTGGGCCCCGGCGGTGGAGATCAATTACGATTTCCATCACAACGTCACCCCGGAGAAGTTGACGCAATTGATTGGCGATTTGAAGAAAAGGCAATGACGGCACTCTACAACGAACCGAGCCCGCTTGAAACCCGCGTTCTGACGAAGCGCTTTGGTCTGGAGAATTCGGCGTCGATGGATACGTTTCTGGCCACCGACGGTTTTGTGGCGTTCAAGAAGGCTTTGGGTATGACGCCCGAAGCGATTATTGAAGAGATGAAAGTCTCGGCGTTGCGCGGGCGTGGCGGCGCGGGCTTCTCAACGGGAATGAAGTGGAGCTTTGTTCCGCGTATCTCCCCTAAGCCGAAATACATCATTGTGAATGCCGATGAGAGCGAGCCCGGCACATGTAAAGATCGCCTGTTGATGGAATACGATCCCTTGCAGATGATTGAGGGCATGATGATCGCTGGCCTGGCGGTGGATTCGCACAAAGCTTACATTTATATCCGCGGCGAGTATCGCTATTTAATTGGGATGGTGGATAAAGCGATCGCCGAAGCTTACTCGCGCGGCTATCTGGGGAAGAATATTCTCGGCAGCGGATTTGATTTCGACGTCTACACGCACACCGGCGCGGGCGCCTATGAGTGCGGAGAAGAGACGGCGCTGCTCGATTCCATTGAAGGTAAGCGCGGCATTCCGCGGATGAAGCCGCCTTTTCCCGCCGTCTCCGGCGCCTGGCAATCGCCGACGTTGTTGAATAACGTGGAGACGTTTAGCGCGGTTCCGCCAATCATTCGCGATGGCGGCAAAGCTTTCGCCGACCTGGGTACGGCGAAGAATGGCGGGACGCGACTGGTGTGCATCTCGGGCCATGTGAACAAGCCGGGAGTGTATGAGCTTCCGCTGGGCTATCCGATGCTGAAGGCGATCAATGAGGTTGCCGGCGGCATTCCCAATGGCCGCAAACTGAAGGCCGTAGTGCCTGGCGGCTCATCTTGTCCGGTTCTTAGAGCCGATGAGTGCGATGTTGCGATGGACTACGATTCGATCGCTAAGATTGGAAGCATGCTCGGGTCGGGGGGCATGGTGGTGCTGGACGAAACCACGGACATGGTTCGCTTCACGTTGCGCATTATGCGTTTCTATGCCCATGAAAGCTGTGGTTGGTGCATCCCTTGCCGGGAAGGTACCACCTGGCTGCGCAAGATTTTGCAGCGCTTCGACGACGGACGGGGCAATGCGCGCGACATCGACATGATTGGCGAGCTGTCGAAAAACATGCTGGGCCGGACCTTCTGCGCACTGGGCGACGCAGCGGCCATGCCGACGATTTCCATCATTGAGAAGTTTCGCCACGAGTTTGAAGCGAAGCTGCCCAAAGCGAGCGAACTCGTCATGGTTGGACAGGGATAACGCAAAATAATGGCTGATTTGGTTACACTCACGATCGACGGAAAAACGATTCAGGCCGCCAAAGGTACGCTTCTGATAGAAGCTGCCCGTAGCGCCGGATTGGAAATCCCGGCATTCTGTTATTACGAAGGCTATACCCTGCAGGCGGCCTGCCGCATGTGTCTGGTGGAAGTGGAGAAAACGCCGAAGCTCCAAGTTGGTTGTACTCTACCGGTGGCTGAGGGCATGGTGGTTCATACCGAGTCGGCCCAGGTGAAGCAGGCCCGCAAGGGTACGCTGGAAATGCTGCTGACAAATCATCCGCTCGATTGCCCGGTGTGCGATAAGGGCGGCGAGTGCGAATTGCAGGACATGGTGTTCCGTTATGGCGCTGGAGAAAGCCGCTTTTCCGAAGTAAAGCTGCACGTGCCGGAGAAGCAATGGTCGCCGGTAGTTTACTTCGATTCGCCACGCTGCATTCTTTGCTACCGCTGCGTCCGGGTTTGCAATGAAGGGATGGGCGTAGGCGCGTTGGGCATCGTCAATCGCGGCGCCATTGCCGAGATCGCGCCAAACTTTAACGATCATCTGGAATGCGATGAGTGCGGTGCCTGTATTGACATCTGTCCCGTCGGCGCGCTGACTAGCGGCACATATCGCTATCAGACCCGGCCCTGGGAAATGCAGCACATCGGCACGATTTGTACGCACTGCTCAAACGGTTGCAAGACGACGTTGGGCGTTCGCAACGACAAGATTATTCGCGGCAATAATCGCGACCGCTCAGGCATCAACGGCGAGTTTCTCTGTATCAAAGGACGCTATGCCTTCGATTTCGTAGAGCATCCGGAGCGCTTGCAATCGCCGATGCTGCGCGTGGGTGATAAGTACGAGTCGATCGCCTGGTCAAAGGCTCTGGCCCTGATCGCAGAGAAGTTCACCGCGGTAAAATCGCGCGGCGGTAAATTCGGCGTGATCGGATCGAACCATACGACGAATGAAGAAAATTATTATCTACAGAAGTTCGTCCGGGAAGGCTTAGGGACGAACAATATCGATCATCACCGGACCGGCGATCTGATCACGCTTCTGGACGCGATCAGCGGTAAGACGAATGCTCTCGCGACTACGACGGACCTATACGCCGCGAAATCGGTTTTAGTCATCGGTAGCGATCTGGCGCAACAACATCCTCTTCTTTCATTCCAGATTCGCGCCGGATATCGTCATCATCAGACGAACGTGTACGCCGTGACTCCCGGCCCGGTACGCGAAGACAAATATGCGGTGCACAGCGTCCGCAGCGAAATTGGTAAGGAGATCGACGCTCTGGAGGGTCTGCGCGATTCCCTGAAAAAGGGCGGCGATCTGGTCATCCTCTACGGCGATTCCGTGAAGGGCGAGGCCGTTCGCAAGTTGGTCGAATTCGCCGATTCGCTGGGCATTCCCGTAAAGTACATCTGTCTGATGGACTATTCGAATTCCCGAGGCGCCATCGACATGGGTCTGACGCCGGAGTTGGTGCCGGGTTATCATGCCGCGCCGAGCGCTGGTTTGACCAAACAGCAGATGATCGAGGCAAGCGACCTGGACGTGCTTTGGGTGGTGGGTTCGAATCCGTTGGAGCTGCAAAAACTCGCGTCCCCGGAAGCGTTCGTTGTGGTGCAGGATCTCTTCATGACGGAGACCGCGCGCCAGGCTAGTCTGGTGCTGCCGTCGGCATCGGGTTACGAGAAAAATGGCACGGTGACGAATGTTTGCGGAGAGGTGCAGCGCCTGAAGCAAGCCGTAAAGATCATGGGGACGAAGCCCGATCTGGAGATTTTCGGCTTAATCGCCAAGGAAATGGGCATCAACGTCGGAATTTGGACCAACGAGAAGATGTTTGCGGAGATCCGCGAGACCGTCCGTGGTTATAATGTACCTTTGCCAGTAATCGCAACTGGGGGAGCGGCGCAAACGAGTCCTGTCAACGGTCGTGTGCCGGTTGAGGTTCGCCCGGATTTGATTCAATCCGCGGGCGACACGCTTTTCACCTCCGGATCGTTGGGACGCTACTCGAAAATGCTAGCTTCCGTGATGGAAGCACCGGGCGCGTTGTACAAATCGTAAGCGCTGTTCTAATTTGAATGCCAATTAATTTCCTGGTTCTGAGTCTTATCAAGGCGGGTCTGGTCGCGTTTGTTCTGATGACCACGCTGGCATATCTGCAGTGGATTGAGCGTAAGGTTATCGCCCATATCCAATTGCGGGTGGGTCCTCGGCGGGTGGGTCCGCATGGCTTGCTGCAGCCGTTGGCCGATGTGATCAAGCTTCTGACAAAGGAAGACATGATCCCCTCGCATGTGAATAGAGTCTTTTACATACTGGCGCCGTTTCTGGCCGTCACTTTCGCCTTGATTTCCATTTCGGTTATCCCCTTCGGCTCGGAGATCGATGTTCCAGGAGTGGGCAAGACGTGGATGCAACTCACCGACATTAACATCGGCGTGCTCTTTGTGCTCGGCATCTCGGGCATGGGCGTGTACGGTGTGGCTCTGGCCGGTTGGGCCTCCAATAACAAGTACTCCTTAATGGGCGGCCTGCGCAGTTCCGCGCAGATGATCAGTTACGAATTACCAATGGCCCTGGCAATCGCCGCGCCATTGCTGATTGTCAACACGCTAAGCTTTCGCGAGATCGGTCTGAAGCAGGCCGGATCGATTCTGAACTGGAATATTCTGACTTTGCCGGCACCGCAAGTGGTCTCTTTCATTTTGTTTTTGATCGCCGCTTTCGCCGAGACCAATCGTGTGCCATTCGATTTGCCGGAAGCGGAAAATGAACTGGTTGCCGGCTTCCATACCGAATACAGCAGCATGAAGTTCGCGTCGTTCTTCATGGCCGAATACGCCAACATGGTGACGGTCTGCTGTGTGGCGACACTGCTTTATCTGGGAGCCTGGCACCCTGTGTGGCCCGCGGCTTACGGTTCGAACTTTGTCCCCGTCGCCCTCTTCGTCGCCAGCGGCATCGTCTGTATCATGCATGGGTTAAACCCGGCGCGTCCCTTTGATCGCATCACGCTGCCGATCGCCGGCGTGATCTCGCTCGGTCTGGCGGGTGTCTTCCTGGTCCCCATTCTGCAGCCGATTATTACGCCCGTTTTCTGGTTCACGTCCAAGGTTGGAATTCTGCTTTTTATCTTTATCTGGGTGCGCGGAACCCTCCCCCGCTTCCGTTATGATCAACTGATGCGATTCGCCTGGACCTTCATGTTCCCCGTCGCCTTGTTGAACCTGCTAATCACCGGCCTTCTGGTGGCCCTCTTCTAAGCACATGGACGCGATTCTCTTCCTTATTTTCGCTTTCCTCGCCGTGGCCTGCGCCGTTAATCTGGTGGTGCAAACGCATCCCATCGCCAGCGCGATATCGCTGATAGGCGTAATGGGCTCGCTGGCCGTGCTCTATCTCCTCCTGGGGGGCGAGTTCATTGCCGCCGCTCAATTGGTGGTCTATGCCGGCGCCATCATGGTGCTGTTTGTGTTCGTCATTATGTTGCTGAATGCCGGCGCCGAGCAAGGACTCTCGAAATCGTCTCTGGCGAAATTTACCGGAATACCGCTGCTGGCGATCTTTCTTGGCTTGATCGCATTCGTGATCCAGACGTTTCTGCCGGCCAGTCCTGGCGTAAATTTGGGCGCGTTTACCGGTGGCGATGCACGAACTATCGGACGATCTTTGTTCAAGGTCTACCTGTTGCCCTTTGAAGTCACTTCGGTCCTGATCCTCATCGCGATTCTAGGCGCAATCGTCCTGGCTAAGAAGGAAATCGATTAATGCCCGCTCTTCCGGTTCCCAGCAGCGTGCCGCTATCCTGGTACCTGATTCTCAGCGCGATCCTTTTCGGCCTGGGCATTGCCGGATTCCTCTACCGGCGAAACGTGATCACCGTGTTCATGTCGATTGAGCTAATGTTGAATGCGGTGAACCTCAGTTTTGTGACTTTCTCTTACAAGCTGCGGCAGGTGGATGGACACGTATTCTCCTTCTTTGTGATGGTGGTCGCCGCCGCTGAAGCCGCCGTTGGATTGGCAATCATTTTAACTGTCTTTAAGAATCGCCAAACGCTCCAGATAGATGAAGTCGATTCGATGAAATATTAAACGATGAATCTCTGGCTTATCCCCATCTTTCCCCTGCTCGGATTCCTCATTAATGGAATTTTCGGGCGGCGCTTGCCCAAATCGGCGATCAATGCGATTGCCATCGGGTCTGTCGCGCTATCTTTTATCTGGGTTCTGAAAACGCTTCTAGGCCTTGGTGCATTCGGTGATCCGAAGGCTCTAGAGGAAGCGCATTTCGAGCACTATTACACCTGGATTCAGAGCGGCGCGTTTAACGTTAGCGTCGATTTCGCCGTTGACCGCCTGACCGCCGTGATGCTCCTGATTGTCACCGGCGTCGGCCTGCTGATTCACACTTACGCCGCCGGATACATGGAGCATGAAAGCGGCTACTATCGCTTCTTCGCGTACTTGAACCTGTTCATGTTTTTCATGCTGAACCTGGTGCTGGGAGCGAACTTCCTGATCCTGTTTATAGGCTGGGAAGGCGTAGGGCTCTGTAGTTATCTGTTGATCGGCTTCTATTTCACCGAAAAGTTCGCCACCGACGCCGGAAACAAAGCCTTCATCGTCAACCGCATTGGCGATTTCGGATTTCTGCTGGCGATGTTTCTGATCGCCAATCGATTTAAGACGCTGGACTTCGCGACAGTGTTCGCATCGGCCAAGGGTATGCCGTTTGAGTCCGACGGTGGCCTGTTGACGGCCATTTGTTTCCTGCTGCTGTTGGGTGCCGCTGGAAAATCCGCCCAGCTTCCCTTATATGTCTGGCTTCCTGACGCGATGGCTGGCCCGACGCCAGTGTCCGCGCTGATCCACGCCGCGACCATGGTGACCGCCGGCGTCTACATGATGGCCCGTTCTTCGGTCCTTTATACCCACGCACCAATGGCCATGAGCGCGGTCGCTATCGTTGGATTGGCCACTGCCGTCTTTGCCGCCATCATTGGATTAGCGCAGAACGATCTTAAGAAAGTGTTCGCTTATTCCACGGTCTCGCAGCTCGGCTACATGTTCCTCGCCTTGGGTACGGGAGCGTTCTCCGCCGGCATCTTCCATGTGATGACGCATGCGTTCTTCAAAGCGCTGTTGTTCCTGGGCGCCGGAAGTGTGATTCACGCTTTAGGCGGCGAGCAGGATCTGCGCAACATGGGTGGATTGTTCAAGAAGATTCCCATCACCGCCGTCACTTTATTCTGCGGCGGTGTCGCTATCGCCGGCCTTCCATTTACATCGGGCGCGGCCAGTAAAGATTTAATTTTGGAATCGGCTTACCTGTACGCTCCCTGGATGTATTGGGTTGGCCTGATCACCGCCGGACTGACAGCGTTCTACGTATTTCGCGCTCTCTTCCTTTGCTTCTGTGGCCAATACCGAGGTCATCATCATCCCCATGAAGCGCCTTTCGTCATGTGGGGACCGCTGGCCGCTCTGGCTGCGCTCTCTTTATTTGGCGGCTTCCTCAGCGTTCCCCATTGGCTGGAACCGATGTTCCCGGAGAAGACCGCCGAAATCAGCAAGCTGATCGAATATCTGCCCTTCGCCGCCGGCTTTGGCGGGATTCTGCTGGCCTATCTTTTCTATGTGGTTAGCCCCGGCATTCCCGAATCCATCGCCAATACATTCGGCGGCCTCTACAAACTGGTCTATAACAAATTCTACGTCGATGAAGCATATGATGCGGTTGTGGTCGAGCCCGTGATCGAAGGTTCCCGCTCCATTCTGTGGCGTGGAGTGGATGCGACTTTAATCGACGGAACCGTGAACGGCGTTGGTCATCGAGCCAGCGCTTTAGGGGGAATTCTGCGCATGGCGCAATCGGGCCATATCCGCAATTACGCGGCCTGGGTCCTGTTCGGTTCGGTGATCGCGCTGCTAGCCATCGGATTTTCGGGAGGCCTGCGATGACGCTTCTCGATATCGTTCTCCTCGTCCCGCTTGTCAGTTTCTTCGGGCTCATGTTTGTGCCCGCCAACCAGCCTGGCACGGTGCGGAAAGCGGCCCTGGCAGTCTCGCTGATCGTGTTTCTGCTTTCGCTCGGCTTGATAGCGCCCTATTGGTTTAATAGCCCGAATGGCTACACGTTCGTCACCGACGTTCCCTGGATTTCCACGCCGAATATTCATTATCACGTCGCCGTCGACGGCCTCAGCCTGTGGCTGGTATTGCTCTCCACCCTGCTTACTCCGATCGTGATTCTGGCGTCGTGGAAATCGATCAATCATCAAGTCAAGGAATTTTTCCTCTTCATCATCCTCTTGGAATTCGGATTGATTGGCGTCTTCGTGGCGCTCGATCTTTTCCTCTTCTATGTGTTCTGGGAAATCTGCCTTGTACCGATGTATTTCCTGATCGGAATCTGGGGCCATGAACGCCGTATCTACGCTGCCGTGAAGTTCTTCCTATACACGATGGCGGGCTCGGTGTTGATGCTCGGGGCAATCATTTACCTGTTCAATAAATCGGGTTCGTTCGATTACAGCATCATCCTGGCCCAGCTCGGCTCAGGCAAATTGACATTCACATCCACGGAGCAAATGCTCCTGTTTCTGGCTTTCTTCCTGGCGTTCGCGATCAAGGTGCCGCTGTTTCCATTGCACACCTGGCTGCCCGATGCGCACGTGGAAGCGCCCACCGCCGGCTCTATCATGCTGGCATCGGTGATGCTCAAAATGGGCACCTACGGATTGATCCGCTATTGCCTTCCGCTGTTTCCGACCGCCGCTCGCACTTGTGCGCCGTGGATCATCCCGCTGGCCATCATCGGTATCGTTTATGGCGCGCTGGTCGCCATGGTTCAACCGAATATGAAGAAGCTGGTGGCCTACTCCTCGGTCAGTCACCTGGGCTTTGTCGTTTTGGGAATTTTCTCGTTCACTCAGCAGGGGTTGGATGGCGCGGTTTATCAGATGCTGAATCACGGCATCTCCACCGGAGCGCTCTTCCTGTTGGTCGGCTACCTCTATGAGCGCCGCCACTCGCTCGAAATCTCGGCCTATGGCGGGGTCGCCAACATCGCCCCCAAGTTGGCGACTATATTCCTCATCACCACTTTCGCCAGTATCGGATTGCCTACGCTCAATAACTTCATCGGTGAATTTCTAGTGCTACAAGGCGCGGCGCAAGTGAGTTTCAGTTACTCCGCTGCGGCTTCGCTCGGTGTGATTCTATCCGCCTGTTACATGCTCTGGTTGTACCAACGAACTTTCCTTGGTAAAGCGTCCGCCGATCTTGCCCAGCACATGCCCGACGTTTCGCCTCGCGAATGGGCGGCCATCGTTCCACTCATCGTTCTGATGGTCTGGATGGGAACGTTCACGCAAAGTTTCATGCCGCCGATCAGCGCGCACAACACGCAGATTCTCGATCAAACACAGCGTGGTCTCGAGTATCGCGTCCAATCGGGGCAGTCCTCCGTGAAGGAGGTGGCCAATGCCCGCTAATTTCATGCCCACGGGCGACGAATACCTTCGCGTCCTGCCGGAGATCATTCTCGTCGCCGTCGCGACGTTGATCATGTTACTCGAAGCCGTTTCCAGCGGCGATCGAAAAAACCTATTCGGCTTCATTTCCATCGCCGGCTTGGCTGCCAGCGCCTGGGGCACGATGATCGCCTACGCTGCGAAGGGTGACACGGCCGGTCTGGCGTTCCACAATTTGCTGGTTGTGGACGGGTTCGCCACGTTCTTCCGTCTGCTGGTCATCGCGGTGGGAATCCTCACCATCCTCTGCTCCACGCAGTACCTGCGCAATGAACAGGCCAATGGCGGAGAATTTTACTCGCTGGTTCTGTTCTCCATCGCCGGCCAGTCGCTGATGGCTGGCGCCAACGAATTAATCATGGTGTTCATCGGCCTGGAAATATCGTCGATTGCGACTTACATTCTCGCCGGTTACTTGCGCGACGATCCTCGAAATAATGAGGCGGCGTTGAAATATTTTCTGTTGGGATCGTTTGCCACGGCGTTCCTCCTATATGGTGTCGCTTGGATTTATGGCATCACCGGTTCCACGAATCTCGACGTCATCCATACCGCCCTGTCGACGCCAAGCGCCAATCATCCGATGGTTCTTGTCGGAATCGCCGCGGCGTTGATGTTCGTCGGATTCGCCTTCAAGATATCCGCCGTCCCGTTCCAGATCTGGGCTCCCGATGTGTATCAGGGCGCGCCCGCACCCGTCTCGGCATTCATGTCGGCAGGCCCCAAGGCCGCCGCCTTCGCAGTATTCCTGCGCGTGTTTCTCGTAGCCTTCGGTCCGATCAACGACCGCTGGGAACCAATTGTGTGGATCGTCGCCCTATTAACGATGATGGTCGGCAATTTCGCCGCGCTACTGCAGACCAACGTGAAGCGTTTGCTCGCCTATAGCTCCATCGCCCATGCTGGATATGTTCTGGTCGCCGTCGCCGCGCAATCGGAAATCGGAATCTCGGCCGCGATGTTTTATCTGGCTGCTTACGCCATGATGAACGTCGGCGCATTCGCCGTCGTAACCCACATCGCCCGTAAAGGCGAAAAGTACGTCAATGTTCAGGATCTCGCAGGTCTCGGGGTCCGCCAGCCCATGACTGCCGCGCTTTTCACTATTTTTCTGCTTTCTTTTATCGGCGTGCCGCTCACCGGCGGTTTCTTTGGCAAGTTCTATATCTTCAAGGCGGCCCTGAACTCGCACCTGGTATGGCTGACCGTGATTGGGCTTTTGAATAGCGCGGTGGCGGCGTATTACTACCTGCGAATCATCGTCGTGATGTACATGGAAGAACCGGCCGAATCGATGCAGGAGTTGCCTCCACTCACAGGCGGCCTGAAAACTGCCCTCTTCGCCACCGCATTGGCCACGCTGGTTTTAGGTATCTTCCCTTCCTGGGTATTGGAATTCGCAGACCGTTCGGCGGCGATCCTGAAGTAACGCGCTTACTCTTTCGGGGCGATGCCAAGCGTCTTCATTTTCCGGTACAGATTGCTCCGCTCCAGCCCCAGCAACTCGGCCGTCCGCGTGACGTTGCCTCTCGCTTCATCCAACTTCTTCAGGATGTACTCACGCTCCGCCGCCTCGCGGACTTCCTGCAGCGTGCCGAAGCGATCGATGGGCTGATCGAATACCGCCCGCCGCGCCGGATTCAGCGGGATGTGCCGGGCATCCACGCGAACTTGCGGGTTCATGATCACGATCCGCTCCATCAGGTTTCGCAGCTCGCGTACATTCCCCGGCCAGCGATATTCCATCAATACGCGATATGCTTCCGGCGTCAGTTCCTTCGCCTTCCGCCCATAGGACGTCGTGAATTCCTTCAGGAAGTGGTCCGCCAGCAGAGGCACATCTTCAATCCGCTCCCGCAGCGGCGGCACTTGAAAGGGAATCACGTTCAGCCGGTAAAACAAATCCTCGCGAAAATTGCCCCGCTCAATTTCTTCTTCCAGATTCTTGTTGGTGGACGCGATCACCCGGGCATCCACTTGAATCCATTCCGAAGCGCCCACCGGCTCGAATCGCTGATCCTCCAGCGCTCGTAAAACCTTGGCCTGGGTCTTGAGGCTCATGTCGCCCACCTCGTCCAAAAACAGCGTACCGCCGTCGGCCTTTTGCAGCTTGCCCACCTTATCGCTTGGCGCTCCGGCGAAACTGCCCTGGCGGTGTCCGAACAGTTCACTCTCAATCAGGTCTTCCGGAATAGCCGCGCAATTCACCTCGACGAATGCTTCTGAGGCTCGCGGGCTATGGGCATGAATCGCGTGCGCCACCAATTCCTTGCCGGTGCCGCTCTCGCCGTAAATTAAAACGCGACCATTCGTTCCAGCCATCAATGACAACTGCTGGCGCAGCGCCTTCATCGGCACGCTCTCGCCGATAATTCGCGGCCGGTGTTCGCCGCCTTCCTTCAGCCGGTGCAACTCCTGCTCCAGCTTCCGCTGCTGAATCGCATTCTTCACCACCACCGTAACCTTCTCGATGGTCAGCGGTTTTTCCAGGAAATCGAAGGCCCCCAGTTTAGTCGCCTTCACCGCCGTTTCGATGGTCCCGTGACCGGAGATAATCACCACTTCGGGCCGGTCGGCGAAAGGAATTTCCTGGATGCGCCCCAATGTTTCCAGCCCGTCCATTCCATCCATCCAAACGTCCAGCAGCACTACCTCGTAGTTATTGCGGCACAACTCCGCCAGACACTGTTCTCCATTGCCCACCGATTTGCAAACGAAGCCCTCGTCTTCCAGCACGCCCGTTAACGATTCGCGAATACCCGGCTCATCGTCCACGATCAAAATCTGTGAGTGCTTCATGACGCGGCCGACTCAATTGCTTTGCTCTCCGGTTCCGTCTCCGGCCCCGCGATGGCCGGAACCTCAACCAGGAATAGCGCACCCGAGGGCCGGTTATCTTCCACGCGGATCTGTGCGTTGTGGTCGGCCAGGATATGGCTGACAATCGCCAGCCCTAATCCGGTGCCCCGGCCCTTGGTGGAAAAGTAGGGCAGGAACAGCTTTTCTTTGTCTTCAGCCGAGACACCGCAGCCGGTGTCGGCAATCATCAATTCCACGGAATCGCCATGCGATCGCGTCGCTACATAAAGCTGCTTCACCAGGGAATCCTGCATCGCCTCCGCCGCATTGTCAACCAGATTCACCACCACTCGTTTGAATTGTTCAGGATCCACATTCACCATCGGCAACTCGCCCAGCTCAAGTCGCTGCTCGATTCCGTCCAGCCGTCCTTCGAACACATGCAGCGCATTGCGCACGATCTCGTTTAGATCGGATGGCGCCGGTTGCGCCCGGGGAAAGCGTGAGAACTGTGAGAATTCGTCCACCAGCGTCTTTACCGATTCCACCTCGCGGGTGATCGTCGCCGAGCATTCCCGCAAAATCCGCAGACCTTCCACCGTCACCGGGCCGCGGTCAATCTGCCGTCCAATCCGCTCGGCGCACAACGCGATCGGCGTCAACGGATTTTTCAACTCGTGAGCGATGCGCTGGGCGACCTCATGCCACGCCGCCGCCTTCTGGGCGCGCAACAGTTCACTGGTATCTTCCAGCACCATCACGAACCCCGACTTCAGGTTTTCCTCGAGCGCCGATATCGTTACCGACACGTGCCGGACATTGCCTTGCGACTGCAGTTCCAGCTCCGTCGCCGCGTATCCCGTACGCCGCGCGCGCTTCATCAGATACTTGATTTCCGCCGTGTCGTCGCGTGAGAAAATGTCTTCCAGCCGCCCCGCCCGCTCTACCAATTCCTGGGGCAAGATCGCCTGTAACGCCCGGTTTACCCGCTGGATCCGCCCTTCCGAACTCAACGAAATCACGGCGGTGGGAATGCTTTCCAAGATCGCTTCCGTGAATCTCCGGCGGCTTTCCAGCTCCCAGCGATTGGCTTCCAGATCCTCGGTCATCGCATTGAACGCCCGCACCAGCGTTGCCAATTCGTCGATGGCCGTCACCTTCACGCGGAAAGCGAGATTGCCGCCCCGAACTTCACCCGCCGCGCCTAGTAGCGCCGAAATGGGGACGCTGATTTGCCGCGCCATGAAGAGTGCAATCCACGTCGCCACAAATAACACGAAGAGCGTAATCAGCAGTAGTAATAAGAGATAGAAATTACGGAATTCTTTCTTTCTCGCCGCCAAATTCGCATAATCGTGAATATGATTTTCGATCTCCAATTGCTTGGCCGCCAGGTCTATGGGCATCTTCGTCGTTACCCGCAGCGTCCCGCCTTGGATCGGAATGCTCGCCGCCACGGTTCGGGCATTGCGTGCCGTGGACGCGCAAAGACTTAGATAGCGGCCGGATGGATGCTCCAGCGTGATGGAGTCGATGCCATTGTCCCGGCAGAGCGTCGCGAAAAAGGGCAGCGACGGCGCGGCACCCTCTACCACGGCATGCATTTCGTCGATCATGGAAATCCACTTGGCTTGCGCTTTCACCCGCTGGCGGACTTCGCCGTCAAGAGCCGTGCTGGACACCATCAGGTCGACCTTCAAATCTTCCGCGGGCCTGGTAAACCATTTCTCCAGGTTGCGATTGAGAATCGCGTATCCCATTAAGACGAGAAACAGCACCGGTACGAAGCTTAAAGTGAGAGCGCCGAAAACCAGTTTTGTTTTAATCCGCGATCCTTCGCGATTGCTAAGCCGTTCCACATACAGCTTTACCGCCGTGCGGAAAAGCATGAAGCCAAGAGTCACGGTTAACAGAAAGACGAGCGTCGAAACGGCCCAATATACGAAGGTCTGTTGCGGACTGGAGGGTGCGTAATCGCCGAAGCTGAACGATCCCTGCCAGACCACAAGGGCGGTCAGAATAACCAGTGCGATAACAGTTAAAGCCAGGCCCGCCCGTCGTCGCCTCATATTTTGGATTATATCGAGAATAGCCGCGCCACTGCCTGTCAACGGTGTTCGATCGTGCGAATTGAGTCCGGAATCTAGGAGATAGCAAACCGCTAATTCCAAACATCATATTCACGGATGAATAGTTTCCGTGACACTCCGAATGTTTCTAACACGTTACGCGTTGGTCACCAGCGTGCATGCTTAATCGTTGCAATCATTTCTGTCAAGACGTTTCGGACAGTTCTCGATTTACGTTTGACTCTGTATAGGCTGGGGGATTCTGAATAATGACAATGAGATTTACCAACTTGAGACGATTTTTAACTTTCGCGGCGCTGTTAGTGATGGCGACCGTACTTTTTGGGCAGGCTACCGATAGCACTCTCGTCGGCAGCGTATCGGATGGAACCGGCGCCACCGTACCGAACGCCAGCATCACGGCCACGAATAAGGATACCGGCGTAAAGTATACGTCCATAACGAACGCCATTGGCGAATATCGCATCAATAACGTGCCCGTGGGCCGCTATGATGTTTCGGCCTCCGCTCCCGGATTTTCCACCGCGACTCTAGCCGGTGCGGAACTCCAATTAAACAAGACTTCCACCGTGAACGTCGTTCTGCAGATTGGCACCGTTACCACGGCGCTCGATGTCCAGGATGCAGCCGTGGCGCTTGACACCACCACCGCCCAGTTGCAGAACAGCTTCGATCAGCGCCAGGCCATTGATTTGCCGGCGGCATCGTCGGGTTCGGGTATTTTGAACCTGAGCTTGCTCGGCGCGGGCGTCGCTTCCTCGGGTGGCGTGGGCTACGGCTCAGGCCCCAGCATCGGCGGCCAACGTCCCACCAACAACAACTTCAACATCGACGGTGTGGATAACAATAGTCACGATGTAACCGGACCGCTCGCTTACCTTTCTAATGAAGCGGTGGGCCAGTTCACCGTGCTTCAGAATCAGTTCAGCGCTGAATTCGGTGGCTCGTCGGGCGGTATCTTTAACTCCGTCATCAAGAGCGGAACCAACCAGATTCACGGGGCGCTCTACGAATACCTGCAGAATCGCAACCTGAATGCCGTCGACGCATTGCAAGTGCATCAGGGGTTGACCTCAAATCCCCGCTTTGACAGCAATCGCCTTGGTGCGACGATCGGCGGACCGATTCTCAAGAACAAATTGTTCTACTTTGGAAACTTTGAATATCAACCCATCGGGCAATCGGCGACTCCTGGACAACAGGTTCTTGCGCCCACCACCGCTGGTTATGCCACCCTCGCCGGATTGCCTGGCGTCAGCAAGACCAATCTTTCCATCCTGCAGCAATACCTGCCGGGTGTCGCCACGGCTTCGGATACAACTCCCGTTGCTGGCGTTAATATTCCGATTGGTCCGGTTTCAATCGTGTCCCCGAACTTCAGCAATTCCTATAACGCTGTCGCGGGGATCGACTACAACATGAGCGATAAAGATCAACTGCGTGGCCGCTACATCTACAATAAGACCTCGTTTATCGATACCTCCGCGGCGCTCCCGGTCTTCTTCGCAAGCGTTCCGAACGTTGTACACCTGATTTCGCTCTCGGAGTTCCACAACTTCTCGCCGACCATGGAAAATGAGTTCCGCGCTTCGTTCAGCCGCCGCAACAACAACTACCCAGTCGGCGATTTTAAGTTCCCTGGTCTCGACGCTTTCCCGAATATTCAGATCGACCAGGATCTCGGATTGCAACTCGGACCGGATCCGAACTCTCCGCAGGGCTACATTCAGAACCAATTACAGGGCTCGGACAACCTCACGAAGACCTTGGGTAAACACACGATCAAGGCTGGTTACAGCTTTGTGGACGTAATTGCCAGCAACACCTTTATTCAACGCTCGCGCGGCGATTACGATTACTCCACGCTCAGCCAGTACATTTTGGATTTGACGCCCGACGAGCTCGCCCAGCGAAGTGTGGGAGCCGCCGGCGGCATTCCCGCAGGATTCCTGATGCACTCGGCGTTTGTAAACGACGATTTCCGCATCCGTCCCAACCTGACGTTAAATCTGGGTGTTCGCTATGAGTATGTTACTACCCCGGTTGTTTCGCGTGCCCAGCAGTATAGCGCGCTTGCCGATCTGCCCGGTGTGATCACCTTCCGCAACCCGGAGCCGAGCAAGACTGACTTCTCGCCGCGCATTGGGTTTGCCTGGTCGCCCGGTTCCGCAGGTGTCTGGTCCATTCGCGGCGGCTTTGGCCGTTCGTTTGACAACACCTATAACAACTTGGGAATTAACGCCAAGCCATCCTTCTACCAAATAACAAAGGACGCCGATATCAACAGCAATGCTCCGAATTTCCTGGCCAATGGCGGGTTGTCTGGAGCCGTGCCTCCGCCACCAACTACGGTTGCCGCCGCCCGCGGGCAGATCTCTTCCTACACCTATGACGGTACGCGTCCCTACGCGCTGAACTACACCCTGAGCGTACAGCGTTTGCTCGGCAAGGACTACACGTTGGAAGCTCGCTACGTTGGAACAAAGGGCGTTCACCTGTTCGTCCAGGATCAAATTAACAAGAGCCCCCTGGCGACGTTCTCGAACAACATTCCGACGTACCTCGCCACCCCCTCAGCCGCAACGCTTGCGGCTCTGCCTCAAACTCTGGGTGATCTGAAGGCCGGGGGTACGGCTAACACGCTAAAGCAATACGGATTTGTGAATAACATCACGGCCTATCATCCGATTGGCAATTCGCAGTACAACGGTTTGCAATTGCAGATGACCAAGCGCTATTCGCAGAACTTCTCGTACATCGCTGCTTATACCTGGAGCCATGCAATCGACGATTCCACGGCGACTGTCTTCTCTACCGTCCTGACTCCGCGCCGCGGCGAGGATTTCCGCAGTCTCGCCAACGATCGTTCTTCCTCGGCTCTTGACCGTCGTCATCGCCTTACTCTATCGCCCATCTACGACTGGAAGCCTTTCCGCGACAGCAACTACTTGTTGAAGAACGTTGTCGGCAACTGGTTGATCTCTGGAACGTATACCTTTGAGTCGCCGGAATACACCACGATTCAGAGTGGAGTCGATTCCAATCTGAACGGAGACAACGTGGATCGCGCCATCGTCAATCCCAGCGGCGTCGGCCAAACGGGTAGTGATGTCGTTGCCCTCAATCGTGCAGGACAAGTCGTCGCTGCTGGCAACGCTTCAATCGTTGCCTACGTCGCCAAAGATGCCACTGCCAAGTACATCAAGGCGCAGTCGGGTGCATTCCCCAACGGAGGCCGTAACACCTTCCCCTTGGGCCACATCAATAACTTAGATGCTTCGCTCACCAAGCGCATTAATCTCACTGAGCGGATGCACTTCGATATTGGCGGTCAGTTCTATAACCTGTTTAACCACTCGCAGTTTATCGCAGGTTATTTGAACGATGTCGCCCCACGCAGTTTCACCACCAGCCGTAACTTCCTGATTCCTGGCAATGCTCAGTTTGGTCAGTACGACCAGTTCCTGAGCAGCAATTCCCGGGCGATTCAGATCGTCGCGCGCTTCGTGTTCTAGGCGAATCGCCGATCGGTAACGAAAATAGGGGGCGAGCCTAAATGGCTTTGCCCCCTTTCTTTTTCCCACCCGATGTTCGAATCCGGACGGTTCCGTTCACCCACGAAACACCCTCGCTAATCCGCCACCCATCCATCCACGATATTAATCACCCGATTCCCGTAGGTCGCGTTCACCTCCGAGTGCGTCACTTGAATGATCGTCGTGCCCGCGTCATTCAGCTTCTTGAATGTCTCCATAATCTCTTTCGCTTGGCTTGAATGCAGGTTGCCCGTCGGCTCGTCGGCCAGGATCACCTTCGGGTTCGCCACAATCGATCGCGCTATCGCCACCAATTGCTGCTGCCCGCCCGATAACTGATTGGGAAATAAATCCTTTTTGCCCACCATCTGAAACCGGTCCAGCACGTCGGCCACAATGCCATCGCGCTCCGGTTTCTTGATGTTGCGATACGACAGCGGAATATCCAAATTCTCGTAAACGGTCATCGAATCCAGTAGATGATAGCTCTGGAAGACGAAGCCGAAATACTTCTTGTAAATCTCCTGCCGCACTTTCTTGTCCAGCTTATGGATGGGCTGATCGTTGAAATAATACTCGCCCGTCCAGGAGCTATCGTGCATCCCCAGCAGATGCAGCAGCGTCGATTTACCCGCGCCGGACGGCCCCATAATCGAAACGAATTCGCCTTCCTTTATGTCCAGATTGATGCGCCGCAAGACGAAGGTTTTCGTGGGCCCGTGCTGGAAGTACTTTTCAACATTCTTCAAACTGATCATAGTGTCGTTGGACCCTTGGACTCATTTCATATCCTACTCCGAGCGCAGCGCAATCAGTGGATCGATAACAGCCGCTCTTCGCGCAGGTATGTAACAAGCAAGCAATCCGATGGCCGCCAGGAACGCGGGCGCGGCAATAAACACCACAAGATCGGTGGCACTGACGCCATAGATCATCTTCGACACGAATTGCCGCAAGCCAATGGCCGCCGCGGCTCCGATCGCTAATCCGGCCACAACCAACAGCATTCCGCGCGCTATCACCTCCCGCAGGACCTTGGCCGACGGCGCGCCTAGAGCCATTCGTATCCCGATTTCGCGCGTCTGCCGCACCACCGAGTACGACATCACTCCATAAAGACCGATCGCCGCCAGCAATACCGCAAACGAGGCGAATACGCCAATCAACACCAGATTGAACCGTCTGGGCGCGAAGCTTGCGGCGATTACCGAATCCATCGAACGCAGTTCCACCACCGGCAGTTCGCTATCCACGCTGGCAACCGTTCGCCGCACGTCCCCGGCCACGCTCGCCGCAGGCACCTTCGTTCGCACCTGAATCGTCAGTGCCCGCCCGAAAGTGCCCATCATTTTTGGCGACAGTTCCGCTAGCGGCATGTACATGGCAGGCTGTATGTCACGATCCATCCGAGCCTGCTTGGTATCGGCAACCACCCCGACGATAGTCAACCACGGACCCGGATACTTCGGATGCCCCCATTTCAGACGCTTCCCCACCACGTCTTCCCCCGGCCAGTAGCGCCCCGCCATCTTCTCATTGATGACAATGGTGCTGTTCTCCGCGGTATCGGAATCCCTCAGCAACCGGCCCTTTTTCAAGGCGATTCCCACCGTGCGAAAATACCCCGGCAGCACCGCCGCGTTCAGACCTTGCGCCGGCTGCCCGGAATCGGGTGCCCGGCTCTCCGGCGCGAACAGCACTGGCCAATATCCAATGAGAGGCATACTTGTGGAAGCACTTGCCGATTCGACGCCCGGCAGCGATTCCAGCCGCGTGACCAGCCCCTGGTAAAACGTCAGAATGCCGCCCTGGGTTGGGTACTTCGCTTCGGGCAACGAAATCCCGAATGTCAGTAGTCGTTCCGGTCTTGGCACGGGATCGGACCCCGCGAGAGCGGCGAAACTGCGCAGAAGCAAACCGGCGCCGATCAGCAACATTGCCGACAGTGCTACCTCCCCAACACCAAGCAGCGGAAGCATGCGGCTTCGATGGGATACACCGCGGCCGGTCTCCTTCAATCCCGTATTCAAGTCCAAATGAATTTGGTGAATGGCCGGCGCTAAACCGAAAACGATGCCCGTCACAACGGAAAGGCCGAGCGTATAGAAGAACACCGTCGCGTCGATTGCCGCTTTCTCAAACCCGTGGATCGCCGAGGCGTTCATGGCAATCAGCATCCGCGTGAACCAGATCGAAAATAGTAACCCGAGCGCTCCGCCCGCCAGCGACAGTGTCAAGCTTTCAATCAGCAATTGGCGGATAATTCGCATTCGCCCCGCGCCCAACGCCGCGCGAATTGCAATTTCCCGTTGTCGCGCCGCGGCTTTGGCCAATAGTAAATTCGCTACGTTCACGCATCCGATCAGCAGCACCAATCCAACGGCGCCCAACAGGAAGAGCAACGCCGGACGCACCTCATGGACACGGTCCTCGCTATAGCTGCTGGCTCGGGCATGCAGATCGAGCTGCTCGCGCATCGACGGCGGATACCTGTCCACCAGCGATCGGATAATCGAATCGATTTCGGCGGTCGCTTGGGCAATGGTCTGTCCGGGTTGTAAGCGGCCCAGCACCGTTGTGTCGTAACGCTCTCCGCGCGCCGCAATCTCGGTCTGCGTATAGGCCATCGGCAGCAAAAGTTTGGTGTCGTTTTCAGGAAATTCGAAGGTCGGCGGCATGATCCCAACCACCGTCCGGATCTCGCCGTCTATCGTGATTTTTTTACCCAATAGATTCGGGGCGGCGTTGAACAGATCCTTCCACCCGCGATCGGTCAGAATCGCGACATCATTGCCTGGGCGGTCTTCTGCGGCAAGGAACACCCGCCCTTCCCGCGCCGCTACCCCGAGTATCGGCAACATATTTGCCGTGATCCGAGCGCCGTTCAGCCGGCGTGGCTCGCCCCATCCCGTCAATGTATAGTTGCCTGAGATGTAAGCGCCCAACTGCTCAAACGAATGCGTACGGTCTCGAATATCCAGGTAATCCGCAGGCGTCAAGGAAATAAAGTCCTTCCAGCTGGGAATGATTTTTTCACCAACAAGCGCCAGCCGGTGCGGTTCCCGAAAAGGCAACGGACGCAACAATACCGCATTAACGGCACTGAAAACGGCGCTGTTGATGCCGATGCCCAGTGCGATAGCGAGTATCGCCGACCCCGTAAATCCAGGACTCTTCATCAGTACGCGCAGAGCGTAGCGAAAATCCAGCAGCATAAAGGAAATCTATTCTCGCACTATAAATGCCGAAGTTACGTACGCCGAGAGTGATTTGCGATAACAAAGGTTGCCTTCTGTAAGCTCCATCATGGAATCCTGCCTGCGGTCCGCGCGCCACGCTCCTTTCGCGCCTCCCAAGCGATTTTTGAAATGACTTCGTGGTCAGTGCCGTCTAGGGAGCAGTGGAGGAAATACACTTGACGAATCGCCTAGCGCGAATCGCCGTTCTAGCCTCACTTGGCGTGGCACTGCTTGCGGCTAAGGATGTCGGATTATCGGGGAAATGGGTGTTGGATCGCGGCAAGTCGAGCGCGACGGGGCAGGACGCATTGCCCGAAGAGTTGGTTCAGACCATCAAGCTCAAGGGCGGCGACGTCAAAATCCAGTCAACCTGGCAAGAGCCAAAGAGCGGAGTCACACCGATGGTGTTTTTGGGCATCATGAGTTCCGACCTCGGTTTGCGAAGTGACGGCAAGGACAAGACCAACGCCTTTGGGCCGTACCATCAGGTTTCCAAAACCACGCTCGAAGGAACCACTTTGACCACCGATTGGTGGACCGTGAAGGATGGGGTTCAAATCAACGGCAAGTGGATTCGCACGCTAGGCGACGACGGCAGGACGCACACCTTGTCGATCAAGGAAAGACTTTCCGATGGATCCGCTCATGAGGCGCTGCTCGCTTTCAAGCGGAAGTAAGTCACTTACTTCCAATTCGCGGTGAAGATATTGAATTCGTAACGTTCCGTGGAGTCTTTGTCCGAGGCGAATACGAGCGTTCGCCCATCTGGTGAGAACTCGGGAAACGCTGTGAAACCGCCCGTGCTGGTTACCTGTTCCAGGCCACTACCGTCGACGTTCATCAGGTACAGTTCGAACTTCCGCCCGTCGCAAGCATGCTTGTTGGAAGAGAACAAAATTTTCTTACCATCCGGCGTGAATGTCGGGGCGAAGCTGGCGCAACCGAAATCCGTAATCTGCTTTGCATGATTACCATCGCCATCGGCAACGAAAATCTCCATTTTCATCGGCGTGGTCAGATCGTCTTTCAACAGGTCTTGATAACGCTGTTTCGCTTCCGCGGTACCCGGATGATTCGCCCGCCACACTAACTGTTTGCCATCGCGAGAAAACACCGCGCCGCCGTCGTATCCTTCGGTATTGGTGATTTGCTTCTTACCGGCTCCGTCGAGTTTCATTGTCCACAACTCAATATCGCCCGTGGAGAGCGATGTATAGACAATCTTCTTCGATTTCCAATTTACCGTGGCTTCGGCATCATAGCGCGGAGTGTTTGTTAGCTTCTTCGTGATCTTTCCATCGTCGGTAGCCTCATAAATTTCAAAGCCGGAGTAGATGGCCCATACGTAACCCTTGCTGCGATCGGCGCGCGGCGGGCAGGATTCCGCCGCCTCATGTGTCGATGCATAAAGGATGTGTTTGTTATCGGGAAGAAAGTATCCGCAGGTGGTAACGCCCTTGCCGGTCGAGACCATATGCTGGTTCGATCCGTCGGCATTCATGATGTAGATCTGGTCGCATTCATGCCTCTCGCGCGTCGATTGGAAGATCAACCGCTTGCCATCCGGCGACCAATACGCCTCAGCGTTCTGCCCGCCTTTCGTCAGTTGGCGCAGGTTATCGAGATGAGACTGCGCAAACACCGTAGCTGCGAAGAGTACAAGAAATATCGCTTTCATGAGTCTCTATATTCGCATGCGGCAAGGGGCGCCGTGTGCTTGATCGCGGCGTCCCTTCTTAAAACTCGGCCAACTCTAGCGGTGATGCTCAGCACCGCCATGCGGCGCGGGATGGCCCCCGTCCGATGGATGCGGCGCGGCATTTTGATGGCTCTCGTGCGGAGCTTGATTCGCGCGTGGAGCCGGCTGTGGAGCGCGCTGTGCTGCGTTTCCATGCGCCGCCTCATTTCCATGGAACTGCGGTCTGTCAGCCGGAGTGTTGTGCGCGGCCGGAGCCCGATACTGGCCATTACCGCCGCCCGCGGCGCGAGCCTGCGACCCCGCAAGATTCGGACGTGCAGTGGGCGGTCGATCCACCGCCGGATTCGAGTTGCCCGCGCTTGCTGGCCGGTTCGCCGGAACTACGCCGCGAGCGAACGCTCCAGGCCGTGGTGTCGCGGCGATCGATGGATTCCCATGATTCACCGACGCCAGTAACGCGCGATTCGATCCGGCCGCCTCCGCATGGTGCACCTGTTCCGAGGTCGCCTCAACATGATGCTCACCCGCGAAAGATCGCTCGGTGGCATTCGGTTGCACCGCAATTCCACCGTGGCCCCCGTTGTAGCTTACTCGATTCACCGTCGTATTATTGATCACTGTTTTCTCGTAGGTGTTGTGAATATTCGTGACATTCACGTTGTTCACAGTGCGATTGTATGAGAACGCTCCGCCCCTCCAATAGCCGCCTTCGTAACCGCGCCCACCATAGCCGTAACCATAATTTACGCCGCCGTAGAAGCCGACATGCGTTCCCCAGTAGCCCGAATGCCATCCATAGGAACTTCCACCCCAGCCCCAATATCCGGGGGTCCATAGCCCTCCGACGAATGGAGCAACCACCCAGGTGCCTGGCACCCAGAAGTAGCCGCCTGAACCATAGGCCCAGTAGCCGGGTGTCCAAATGTAATTAGGCCCCGGGCAGAGCGGTTGCGTATATACCGGTAAGGCGGGCGGAGCGATCCCGACTGAAATAAAGATTCCGGCGAACAATGAAGTGGCCGGAATAGCCAACAGCGTGGCGGCGATCAACATAGAGCGAAGTGTGCGCATACTAAATCCTTCCCCAAACTTCCTACTTCTATAAACAGCCGGGCATCGGATATGTTGCGGACCATGCCCTATAGTGAAAAGACATTCATGAGCATCGCTACAGTTACTCGTGCCGCCTATTTCGCCGCCGAACGGCACGCCGCGCATACCAGGAAAGATCACCGGACTCCTTATGTCAATCATCTCTGCGAAGTAGCGGCGCTTCTAGCCGATGCTGTCGGTGATTCCGATCCGGAGCTGGTCATGGCCGGCTATCTGCACGACACCATCGAAGACGTCGATGTTACTCGCGAAGAGCTGGTAACTCACTTCGGGGAAGATGTCGCGGCCTTGGTATGTGAAGTTACTGATGACAAGTATCTTCCGAAGGAAAAACGGAAGCAGTTACAAATCGATCACGCTTCCAGCAAGTCGCAGCGGGCACAATGGTTGTCCCTGGCCGACAAGACGTCCAACCTCGGAAGCGTCATCGCCGCGCCACCACCCGACTGGTCACGTCAGCGCCGCCAGGAGTATTTTCATTGGGCCAAACAAGTGGTGGATCGCTTTCCCCAGCCGCATCCTGTCCTGAAACAGAAGTTCGATGCGGCTGTGGCCAGGTTTTGGTCGCTTCCGGGAAACGAAGCTTAATGTCCCGAACTGCCCGCTAACTGCGCACTACTAGCTGACGGCAGGTTTCAGGAGACATTTATGGATTTAGGCGCTCCGTTACAAATTTTAGTCGGCATCCTGGTTGGCGTTGGAATTGGTCTCGTAGTGGTTTGGTTTCTGAAGGCGTGAATCGGTACGGCTCTGATAAACTAACAGGTATCGGGTGGTTAGCTCAGTTGGTTAGAGCACCTCGTTTACACCGAGGGGGTCTGGGGTTCGAGTCCCTAACCACCCACCATTACTCCGCCAGAATTCCCCGATAGACTTCCGGATCGACATTTCCGCCGCTAATCACGCAGCAAACGGAACGCCCGTGAAATCGCTCTGGCTGGGTGAGCAGGGCGCCCACGGAGAGAGCTCCGGTGGGTTCACTCTTCAGATTTGCCAGCGAGAATAATAGCCGCACCGCTTCTTTGATTTTCTCTTCCGGAACTTCAATGATGTCGGTGAGCCCAGTCTGAATCAGCGGCCAGTTGTGCTCGCCGAGGCTGACTGTCCGCGCGCCATCGGCGATCGTGCGGGGCTCCGATTCGTTTCGCACGATATGACCGGCGCGGAACGATCGCGAGGCGTCATTGGCCAGCGCGGGCTCCGCTCCATAGATCTCGACTTTGCGTCCAGATTCGGCGAAAGCCTGCACTAGTCCCGAAGTCAGTCCGCCCCCGCCCACCGCGGCGATGATGCAATCAATTGGGCGGTCGAGAGCGCTCAGTTCCAATCCCAGGCTCGCGTTGCCCGCTATCACCAACGGGTCGTCGTATGCGCTCGCGACGTAGGCCTCGGGGTTCTCCGCCGCCAGTTGTTTTACGCGATCGGCTCGGCTGATTTTACCGACATCGATCAGGTCGACAATTCCGCCGAATTCCCGCACCGCGTCCACCTTGACGCGAGCTGAAGTGGAGGGCATCACAATTGTGGACGTCTTACCGAGCAAACGGCACGCGTAAGCCATCGCCTGCCCGAAATTCCCCGAGGACGCCGCGATGATTGAAGCGTTCGGGACATTCGACGCGACGTTATACGCCGCTCGAAATTTGAAGCTGCCGGTGTGTTGAAAAGTCTCGCTCGCGAGAATCAGATCGATTCCGAGAACACTCGAAAGCCGGGTAGCCTCAATGAGCGTGGTTGGCTTAATGGCCGTCTGGAGTGCGGGAGTAGGATGCGCCATTCCTCCATCATGCCGTGGCTGTATTCGGAAGATCAACAGGCATCCCGGTGGCCAGCCTCGCTGGACGCCGAGCCGGCCAGCCGCTGACTATTTCATGCAACTGCGCGGACGAGATCGGCTTTTCCAAAAAGTGGTCCATGCCATGCGCAAAACATTGTTCTCGGCGTCCAGGGGCGCTACTAGCGGTCATGGCGATGATCAACGTTTCCCGGCTGCCCCCGTCCATGATGCGAATCGCTCGCGTAGCCGTCAGTCCGTCCATTTCAGGCATGTCGAGATCCATGAAGATCACGTGCGGCGGCTCTTCCGCGCAGACATCCAGAGCTTCCTTGCCGTTCGCCGCGCAGCTTGTCCGATAGCCATGCTTTTCCAGTAAACGCTCCAGCAGGCGTAGATGCACCCGGTCATCGTCGACTACAAGAACATGGGCTCTGAAATCCGCGAGTTCCACCAGGGCCACCTCCTCCGAGAAGCAAAGCAAACAGGTTCTTATCGTCCGTTACAGCGAATAATGTAGTTAAACGAAGAACTCTTCGAAACGGATTACAAAATCGGTACGTTCGTACTGGAAGATGCTAACCGACCAGTACTGAATACAACCCAAGTTGAGGGGTGCCGACAAACTATTATCTAAGTGGGAGCTAAGCAATCACCGCGGCCATATCCACATGCAATCCTCATAGGAACCAGCGATAAAGACCCCCATAATGAACTCACATGATCTACGCCAGACAGAACTCACAACGAAGTACATACGCGCAGCCTGAGTACATACGTCTTCGGGATCAGCATGGAGTGACGTGGCGAGGATCGCGGGAGAAGGATTTTAACAACAATATTCAGTACCGGGTTCGCGATGCAAGCGGCAAAGCAGCTACCGGAATCGCCGATAGTTTCGGCGTGATCCTACAGGATTGCAAAGGGAATACCTGGCGCGCGTTTCAAGAGTAAGTTAATCCGGAAAAGCTATTCCAGGCGGTAGTTGGGCGCTTCCTTCGTGATGATTACATCGTGGACATGGCTTTCTCGTAAGCCTGCCACCGTCACGCGGAGGAAGCGTGCTTTCTGTTGTAGATCGGGAATGGTTCCGCACCCGCAGTAACCCATGCCGGCGCGCAAACCTCCGACTAGCTGATAAACCAGATCAGACAGCAAGCCTTTATACGGGACTCGACCTTCGATGCCTTCGGGCACGAGCTTGCCGTTAACGTCCTGTGAGTAGCGATCGGACGAGCCTTGCGTCATGGCGCTAAGCGAACCCATACCCCGGTAACCTTTAAAGGTACGGCCCTGAAAGAGGATAGTCTCGCCGGGGCTTTCTTCGGTGCCGGCCAGCAAACTGCCGATCATCACGGAGTCCGCCCCGGAGGCGATGGCCTTTGTGACGTCGCCTGAAAATTTGATGCCGCCATCGGAGATTAGTGGAACTCCGGTGCCTCGAGTAGCCTTCGCCGCTTCGGCTATCGCCGTAATCTGTGGGACGCCTGCTCCGCTAACGACGCGAGTAGTGCAGATAGAGCCAGGTCCGATGCCGACTTTTACGCCGTCCACGCCCAGGTCGATCAAATCCTTCGCGCCCTGATAAGTTGCGACATTGCCGGCGATCAACTGTACTTCCGGGAACTTTTGTTTCACCGCGGCCACCGCTGCCATCACACGTTCACTGTGTCCATGGGCCGAATCAAGCACCAGCACATCCACTTTGCGGGAGATCAGTTCGGCTGCGCGTTCCAGAAAATCACCCGTCGAACCCAAAGCCGCGCCCACTCGAAGACGCCCCTGCATATCCTTAGCGGCATTGGGATACTTCAGCTTCTTCTGGATGTCCTTGACGGTGATCAACCCTTTGAGATTGAAATTTTCGTCCACCACCAGAAGTTTCTCAATGCGGTGCTGGTGGAGGATGCTTTCGGCCTCTTCCAGAGTGGTGCCAACCGGAACCGTGACAAGATTGTTTTTCGTCATCACGTCGGAAATCGGCAAGTCGTAGCGCGTCTCAAAACGCAGATCGCGATTTGTCAAAATGCCGACAAGCTTGCCTTCTTTGGTGACAGGCACGCCGGAGATGCGGTAGCGCTTCATAACTTCCAGCGCGTCGGAGATCTTTTTTTCCGGATCGATCGTGACGGGGTCGACAATCATCCCGCTTTCACTACGCTTAACCCGGTCCACTTCCTCGGCTTGGCGGTCAATCGGCATGTTTTTATGAATGATGCCGATGCCACCTTGCTGGGCCAGGGCGATAGCCAAGTGGGACTCCGTAACCGTATCCATGGCGGCGCTGACGATTGGTATATTTAGCGAAATTTTGCGGGTGAGCCAAGTGCGGGTGTCAGCTTCCGTCGGTACAATCGAGCTACGCGCGGGCTGTAATAAGACGTCGTCGAAGGTCAGGCCTTCCTGAATAATATCGGGAATCATGCTGTCTCTCCATGATACCCCCACGCTTTCAGCGGCGAATTAATTTGAAGGCAAATCCAGTGCCAAACCCATGAAAGACGCCCATTCGGATCCACAGAAGAGCGAAAGTTTCCAACCAGCGGGCCTCGGTTAAAGGCCCGATATCGTGCGGAACGAACCCAATTTCGGTGGCCAGTTGAGCGGCAATTTTCTTCGCCTCGGCGTCATCGCCACAAAAAAGCAAACTCGCCCGGTCTTCGCCAAAGCGCGGATCGGCCATTACTGGAAAGCCGATGGTATTGAAAATCTTCACAACCTTCGCCGTGGGTGCCCAAGCCGCTATCTGTTCGCCGGCGGAGAAGGTGTTTACAGGATCCAGGCCGGAGAGGTCCGCCGTCACTGGGTTTGATACGTCGAGTATGATCTTGCCGGTCAGATCTCCAGCCTGCTGGATGGCCGCTTGCGTCGCCGGCCAGGGAGTGGCCAATAGTACGATTTCAACCACGGGAGCAATACCCGCGGCCAATACTGCCTTGGCCTTATTGCCTGTGGATGCAATCAGTTGCTGAACCTTTGGAGCGGCAGGATCCAAAACTCCGAAGGTGACATCATGCCCCGCCAGAAGAAAGGCCTTACCTAAAGTTCCGCCGACATTTCCGGCACCGATGATTCCGATTTTCATACCACGATTGTGCCCCGCTCCAGCACCGGATACAACTGGAAGAATGGGTGGGGATTAATCGATGAAGCCCTTCCAAGTGCCGCCTTTTCCGTCCCGTAGGATTACGCCGCATTGATCGGAGGTGCCGGTTAGGACTCGTCCCTCGGAATCGCGGAAACGATAAACCACGATATTATCGTCGCCCCGCCAACCGGAACCGCGCCAGACATTGCCGTATTCATCGGTCAATTTGATGTGGTCGCCGTGCCCGTATCCGTAGACGCGAGTCTTCGTTTTTTCCTCTTCCAGGTGGAAATAACCCCCTGGCATACTAGAGTAAGTACGGGCCTTGCGGTAGATCATGTGTTCATTATGCCTAGTACTTCGGCCAATAGCGATAGGGGGAAGTAACTAAGCGCATAGGTGGGGATACCTAGAGAGGTAGTCAGTAACAGGGAAATGGTGGTACAGCATGAATGACGGCCCGGTGAACTTTATCCTGGAATCGAACGTTACAAACCCCTGATACGGTCCCGTAGAAAACGAAAAAGGGGAGCGTTCGCTTCATCACCGCCATCCACGTTATCGCTGCGAAACAAGGGCGGAGCGACTCCACGATCCAACAAAACCTGCGCCGATATCGCGATGATCGAATTGACGATAAAACACCCGGCGATGGTTGAGGTAGGGCCGGCAAACAGAGGAGTGCCGGCGCTTAGTGGAACCGCCGCGTCACCGAATTCGGCGCAGGAATCAATCACCAGGTCACAGGCTTCAAACAACCGAAGATTTTGCGGCGCACGGGATTTCACGCGGCGCGAATGGTCTAAAGAAGTGATCGCAATTGTGAAAATTCCCCGCTCGCGGGCGATCAGGGCCGCCTCTACCGGCAACGCATTGCGCCCGGAGTGGGAAATGACGATTAACAGATCCCGCGCGGTGATAGGGTAACTATCCAGCAGCGCCTGGGCATAGCCTGGCAGACGTTCGGCGCGGGCGAAAGTACGATCATGAACGACATCGCAATTGGCCAGGTTACCGGCGCGAAAGTAAGTCTCGGCGGCAACGGACAGAGAGTGTCCGGCGCCCAGCGAATAGACAATTCCGTCTCGTTGCACGGCATCGGCGATGCAAACGGCGGATCGTTCCATAGCGTCCATTTGCGTGGCGACGATCCGCGAGAGCATCGCCTGTGTTTTATCGAAGTATTGCTGCGCGACGTTTAATCGTGTACTCATCTTGCGGAGTTAGTATAAGATATTTAGACCATGGCCAGACTTACTAAGTCGTCTAGCAATCCTGTTTTTCTCGCAGCGGCTTTGGAAGGACTGGAAATCCAGAAACAGCGAATTGCAAGGCAGCTCAAAGAAGTGGAAGAGCAGATCCGGGACGTAAAAAAGCAGTTAGGCCGGAAGGGTGCGGTGGCTACTCCGATTACCAATCCAGTAAGCGCCAAGCGGCGGCTAAGTCCCGAGGCTCGCAAGCGAATTGCCGCGGCGCAGAAGAAGCGCTGGGCGGCTTATCGTAAGGTTGCCGCGCCTGCGGAAAAATAGAAGTTTTGAACTTAGTGTCCCCACTGAAACCGTTCCAGTATTTCCGCCACCGAACCCTCCGCGGCGACTTGGCCTTTTTGAAAGAATACGGCGCGATCGGCCATGGCCTGGGCAAAGTGCACATCGTGCGTGACCACTAACTTCGATTGTGGCAGTCCGCGTAAGAGCTCCAGCAACTCCCGTTGTCCCGGCGGATCCAGAGACGTCGTAGGCTCATCCAGAATCAATATTTCCGGTTGCATCGCCAAAACGCCAGCCAGTGCGGCTCGGCGCTTTTCGCCGGCACTCAAGTGATAGGGTGCTTTGTGCAGCACGCCGGACATGCCGACGCGGGCCAACGCAGACTCGGCGCAAGCGGAAGCTTCTTGCACCGGCAAGCCTAGATTCAGCGGTCCAAAGGCCACGTCATCCAAAACAGTGGGCATGAATAATTGCTCATCGGAATCCTGGAAGACGACGCCCACCTTGCGGCGTATTTGAGGCAGATTCTTCTTCTCAACGGGCAGGCCGCAGACGGTGATGGAGCCCTCGCCTTCCAATAATCCAAGTAAGCGTAGGACGAAGGTCGTCTTACCGGAACCATTAGCGCCCAGCAGAGCGATGCACTGGCCTTGGCGCAAAGTGAAGTCGATGCCATCGAGGGCTTGGGTTCCGTCGGGATAGCGATAGCGCACGCCTCGCGCTTCAATATCCGCGGACATTTCCATACCAGATGGAGGCTAATACGAGACTGCCGATCAGAGTGAAGGCGAAATCGATCGGACCAAATCGCCCGGCGTTCCGTAGCGGGAAGTGGCCAGCAAAACCTCGGGCGGTCATGGCGCGATGGATTCCTTCGGCACGCAGATAAGAGCGCGCGAAGAGGACCGACAAGGCCCCCGCCGCCGCCTGGAATCGCAGCCCGCTATAGTTCGCCTCGGTGCCCGATCGACAGCGCGCGGCTATGCGCATATTGCGAGCCTGACCGGTAAGGACAAATAAATAGCGATAGAGAAATTGAATTACGAGTGTCAGGAATCGTGGCACGCCAAGGGATTCGAGTCCGCGCAACAGAACGGGCAAGGGCGTCGTACCGATTAAAAGTAATGCCGCGGTGGCCGATAGATAGCTTTTTGCGATCAGCAAGAGACCGCGCGCAGGATCGCCTGCGAACCAGCTGACTAAGGCGAATGTGGCCGAGAAAGGAAGAATGGCAGCGGCGCGAAGGAGCAAACCGGAAATCGGCAGTTTGGAGGCGAAGATTGCTATAAGAAGAGCCAGGGCAAGCATCCAGATGCCCTTGTAGGCTACGCCGAGCGCAACAAGAAAGACTAGAGTGACGATGAATTTAGCGCGAGCGTCGCGGGCATGCAGGACACTATGGCGGGTACTCCACTCTTCCACTACGACGTGATGCAATTACACACTCCTGCGTTGCCGGATCGATCTGCCCAGCACAAAGCAGGCAACATAAATCAATACGAGCCCGATCAGTCCGGCGGATGCCTTCCGCAGAGACTCCGATTGGAAACCCTGAAACTGATAATCGCTGAGTGGGGAAGCGAGGACGACTTTGGCCTGCGGAGCGAATCCAAGATGACGGACGATTGTTTCCAGACCGTCTGGCGCGGCCGACGCGAATAATACTCCCCCCGCCGCGAGCACAATCGCCGCGGTGGCCAGGACCGCGATCAAGCGGCGATTTCCAGCGGCCGGGACAAGCGGGCCCGATCGAACCCAAGCGGGATTGAGCCGCTCAATTCCTTCTAACACCGCCAATGTGATGGCTCCCTCTAACAACGCGCTGACCGTGAACAACCCAAGTGAAACCCATAACAATTGACGGGACATGGGTACCCCCGAGATCAGCAATTGAGAAAGCGCCAGACAAGCGCTGCAAAGTACGGACGCGAACCCGGCGAGGAAGATGCCTCCTTTGCGCCACGATGTATCGCGGAGCAATTTGTACGGCAGGTATCCCGCGAACACTCCGGCGATTGCCATGTTGAACACATTGGTTCCCAGCGCCAGAATACCGCCGTCCTGGAATACGAGCGACTGGATCACCAGAATGGCGGTCATCACTATCGCAGCCGGCGCGGGACCAAGCGTGCAGGCCAACAAGGCGCCGCCGACAAGATGTCCACTGGTGCCTAATCCCACGGGGAAATTAATCATTTGGGCGGCGAAAACAAATGCGCCCATTACGCCCAGCAAAGGAATGCGGGAATCTTCCACTTGCTTGCGGGCTTGCCTTGCCAGCAGCCCAACGGCCGGGATGCTGACGGCATCAAAAGCGGCCCACACCGGGAGAGTAAGGAATCCGTCGGGGATATGCATCGGTCGATTTTCACGGTAGCACGATCCGTCAAAGCGTGCCACACGCGCCTATCGAATTCTCCGCTTGCTACGCTTGGGTCTAAGCATGAGCGAATTAAGCCGCATTGGCGTAGCGATCGATTCCGACTTGTTAAAGAAATTCGATCAGCTGATAGGCAAGCGCGGATATACAAACCGGTCGGAGGCATTTCGCGATTTGATTCGCGACGAGTTGGTAGAGCGAGCCTGGGAACGGCCGGAAAGTGAAGTTTGCGGCACGGTAACGCTGGTTTACGATCATCACGTCCGCCAGCTGAGCGAGAAGCTGACGGGACTGCAGCACGATCACTTCAAGGAAATTCTTTCGACGATGCACGTCCATCTGGATCACGACAATTGTTTAGAGGTCGTGGTGGTGCGGGGGAAGGCGGGGGCAATCAAGAAGATCGCCGACAGTTTAATCAGCACCAAGGGCGTGAAACATGGGCGGCTGACAATTACGGCGACCGGGGTGAACCTGTGATTATCGGAACAGGCATCGACCTTGCCGAGGTTGGCCGGATTCGCGATGCGATTGGGCGTCACGGGCCGCGATTTCTGGAGCGTATCTATACCGCGGGCGAACGTGCGTACGTAGAGCGCAAGGCCAATAAATTTGAGCGCTACGCTGCGCGCTTTGCGGCGAAAGAAGCGGCTATGAAAGCGATTGGGACTGGCTGGCGGGGCGGAGTGAAGTGGCAGGATTTTGAGGTGTCGAATCTACGATCGGGAAAACCAACTCTGATCCTGCATGGCAAGGCTGCCGAATACGCTGAGCGCCTGGGGGTGAAGCATGTCGCGTTGTCGATGACGCACACCGCGGAGCAGGGAATGGCGATGGTTATCTTAGAGGATTAATCGAACAGGCAGGACCTCGCCGGTCTAAATAATTTCACGGAATCGCCTGGATTCAACATGGACCGGCGAGATCGCGCGAGGTTACAACGGAGTTACTAACTACCTACTTCTTAGCCTTGGCTTCTTCCGATGCCTTGTGAGCCTCGGTTGAATGATCATGGGCCATCTTCGAGCTGTCGTGGGCTTTCTTCGAATGATCAAACGCGGTGGAGTGATCGCCCTTTTCATGGTGCTCAGCGGCGGTACGATGCGACTTAGCGGCGTTATCGTGATGTTCCGCAGCCTTCTTGTGCTTATCTTTTGCCATAATATTGCTCCTTCGGCCAATTAGATTGCACCACCGCGCGCCAGTTTCAAAACTTATTACTCGCGGGCTAAATTTGAGCTCATTTCGTAGCCCACGTTACGTCTTCGTGTCATCTCCTCTGTATGAAAGTGTTTTTGATTGGCGCTACGGGCGGCATTGGCGGCGCTGTAGCACGGCGTTTGTTGCGGCGAGGCGTGGAAGTTGTGTTAGCAGGACGCAATCAAGTGAAGTTGGTGGCATTGGCCGAGGAACTGCAGGCGCCGCACGCTGTTGTGAATGCCGCTAATTTCGAGGAACTGGAACGAGTTGTAGGGGAATGCGGCCCTATCGATGCCTTGGTCAATTGCGCGGGATCGCTGCTGCTGAAACCGGCGCATCTTACTTCCGAACGTGAGTTTCGCGAAGCGATCGACCACAATCTTACGACAGCATTTTCTGCTGTGCGAGCAGGGGCGAAAGCGATGATGTCGAGCGGAGGATCGATCGTTCTCTGTGCGACTGCGGCAGCGCGCGCGGGCTTCGCAAACCATGAAGCTATCGCCGCCGCGAAGGGTGGCGTAATCGGGCTTACGATGGCGGCGGCTGCCTCGTATGGGCCGCGTAATATTCGCGTCAATTGCGTTGCGCCAGGTTTAGTGGAGACGCCGCTGACCACACGAATTACACAAAACGAGGCTTCCCTGAAGTCATCGCAAGCGATGCACGCCCTGGGTCGCATTGGACGGCCGGAAGATATCGCTTCGGCGATTGATTGGCTGATCGATCCGGAAAATGCCTGGGTGACAGGTCAGGTGTTCGGCGTGGACGGCGGCTTGGGAACGGTGCGGGCCCGCTGAATGCATGGCGTTAAGAAGGAAAATCTTCCGGCGAAGGTTTGCGCCGTCTGTGGGCGACAATTCGTTTGGCGCAAGAAATGGGAACGGGTTTGGGACCAGGTGCGGTATTGCAGCGAACGATGCCGCCGGCACGTTCCGGCGAGTTACAAGCCCTGATTACTTTTGCTGGCGGCTTTCGATGGTAAAGCGAGCTGCGCTTCTTCCAGCCGTTTTGCTTCCTGGTAAGTGAAAATCATGCGATGAATCACCGTCAGGTTCGTGAGAACGGAAACCACCCAGAGTACGGGCGCCATGCGATCGAACAGCGCCCCAATGATAAGCAGGACGACGCGTTCAGGGCGTTCCATGAAGCCAACTTTGCAGGTTGGGATCGTGTTCTCTGCGCGGGCTCGCGTATAGCTGACCATAACGGAGCCGGTCATCGCGATTGCGGTGAGCACGACGTAAAAGGGGCGGTTGATATTGCCGTACCAGACGAGCATTCCCATCAGCAAGGCTAAATCCGAATAGCGGTCGAGGACGGAATCGAAGAACCCACCGAATCGCGTTACCTGATTTGTCTCTCGGGCCACGCGGCCGTCCACCATGTCGAAGAGGCCTGCGCCGATGATTACCAAGCCGGCGGCCATGAATCGGCCGGAAGCGAGTAGCACCGCCGCGACGATGTTAATCACGAGTCCAAAAAATGTCAGGACGTTGGGATGAATCTTGGAGAGAGCCAATCCGCGGACAATCAGAACGATAATTTTGTTACAGCCTTCGCCGATCGCACGGGTGATAGTCATTGGGCGATGCTCTTATTAATCGACAACGTCGTGGATGGTTTTCAATTCCAGGATCTCCATCTCCCGTACTCCATCCGGAATCATTATCTTTACAGTATCCCCTACTTTTTTGCCCAGTAATCCCTTGCCGATGGGCGAGCTGGTGGAGATCAAGCCATTGGGGAAGTCGGCCTCTTCGGTGGTGACGAGCTTATAGGTATGTTTCTCGTCTTTATCCAAGTCGAGCACGATGACCGTGGAACCGAGCCCGGTTTTATCGCGGGGAATGCGCGTCATGTCGATCATCGAGAACTCACGCAGGCGAGACTGCACTTGATTCAGCCGCGCGTTCACGAAGCCTTGCCGCTCCTTGGCGGCATGATATTCGGCATTCTCTTTTAAATCGCCATGAGCCCGAGCCTTCAGAATTTCCTTGGGCAATTCATTACGAAGCTCATATTCGAGAGCGGCGATTTCGTCTTCCAGCTTTTTCTTAAGGTCCATCCAACTCTGCTTCCAGTGTCATTATAAGCGCTCTAGCAGATTGGTGGCATTTCAACTGGCTGAAGGCGCTGTTGCGGGCGGTGCGGCTAGCGTGACGCACGGGGTAAAGTGAAGGATGCACCCTTCCCAGAAGGCATTCGAGGACGATACTCCGAATGTCATCAAAGCACCGAGCGGTTCTCCGCTCCTCTTCTTTTCGTTGGTATTCGCGCTTACCGTTCCGTTTTGGGTGCTCAGTACAAGGATCAAAGTTGCGGGACTTCCGGACAATCTTCCCGTCACTGATATCGGCGCAACGTTTGTCCCGCTTATGGCCGCGTCGATCCTTGTCTACCGGAAAGAGAAATTGAGCGGCGTGAAGCGGCTTCTGAAAAGGGCCTTTGACCACGAGAAGATCAAGCCACCTATCTGGTATCTGCCCATCGTTGGGTTAATGCCATTCTTGTACTTGCTGACCTACATAGTTATGCACTTGATCGGTTTGCCCTTACCTACTGCATGGTATGTTCCCGCGCTGACGCCGTTGCTTTTCCTCGCATTCCTTGTCGCGGCAGCGGGTGAAGAGCTGGGTTATATGGGCTATGCCATTGACCCCTTGCAGCAAAGATGGAGCGCGCTGACAAGCGCCCTAATCGTGGGGTCTTTGTGGGCGATCTGGCATGTTCCATCAATGATTCAGATTGGCCAGACGCCCACGCTCATGGCGTGGGGGTTGGCCGCAACTGTAGCTTGGCGGGTGTTATACGTCTGGATTTACAATAACTCCGGAATGAGCGTGTTGGCGATCATTGTCATTCATGCGCTCGGTAATACGGGTCGCAGTATTTTCCCGGGGGGTCGCGCAGCTTACGAGTTGGCCGACGCCTCTGTCGGGTATTCAATCATCATCACAGCGGCTGCGATCGTGACGTTGTTATGGGGGCCAAAGACCTTGGCCAGGTACAGGCTTGCCTAACGCAGGTGTCTGGATTGGCGTTACTCCCGCACGTTATCCGGAAGGTCGATCCGCAGCGGCACCCCGTCCCGATCCCACGCAACAAAAGCTCCTCGACCGTTATCTGCAGGCCTGGGAGGGGCATGATCTGGACGGCTTCGTGGCCCTTCTTAAAGAGAACGCGACCAATCTCACGAGCGGGGAGCTCGTTCGCGTGCAGGATGGTGCCAGCCGCTCCCCGCATTCTTCCTTTATCAGTCGGCGCCAGCAACTGGCCGCGACTCTCTGCTTTGATTAACACCCGGCTGTAGCATTATCGTCCTCATGGTCCACCTTGGACAGGATCGCAGCCTATTCGCTTACTGGATTCGACTTTCAAATCCATGCTCTGTGCTCGCAATCCTATCAGAGTTACAAGCGCCCAGACCTGGACAGAATCCGTACAAGGACACGAAAAGTTTCATATAAACTATTGAACCTAAAGGTGTGGCTCCCCGGCGTAGGCTCGAACCACGATCTTGACAGACTACTGTAAATGCGTAACTTATTGATTATACGAAGTCATAAACATCGCCAAGAGCACTGAAAGCAAGGCGGGGGTACAAAATCGGTACAAATTCATCCCCACTTGACCTTCTGACTACTACGACATCATCTCGGCAGAGTTGAAACAAAGTTGGAACGGGAATTGAACCCGGTTCGCAATCGGAGCCTGCCAAGGGACCCGCGGATCAGTGGGAAAGCTTCGTGCCCGAAGATCTACAGCCCGGCGAGGACGATGCTCACTACGCCCGTAGCCCACGCGCAGCGTAAGAGCATTTCTCAAGCCCAAGTCATCGACGTCCAAAAAACCGCGTTCCTTATCCTTACCCTCGCGCGCTACGCCGAGGCGAACAAGACGCCGACATAACTAGAAGCGCCGGAAACGTTTTAAGGATTCATCGCCTGACGCCAAATCTTGAATTCGTCCGGCGTCAGCAGGCCATCGTGATCGGCGTCGGCCTTGCGGAAGCGAACCATCATCGCATCCTGAAATTCCGGCAAGGTGATGCGATCCTTCGGTCCCTTGGCGGTCTTCGGAGCTTCGGATTGATCTAAATATCCGCGCTTCTTTTTGTCGAGCCGCGTGAAGATGCGGACGACGCTGTTGCGGTATTCTTCGACAGTAATCTTGCCATCGCCATCGCGATCGAAGCGGCGAAAGCTCTTCGTTTCCTTCTCGTCGAGACTGCCGATAGTTGGGGGTTTGGCATCGGTTGGTTTGGGCGGCGGGGCATCCTGGGCGAAGGCTCCGGCGGCGATCAAGAGGACGAACAATAGTTTGAACATCGTTAGCGTACCCAGAAATCCGCGCGGCAGCCGCGATCGACCCAAATGAAGTTGCGATTATAGCCCCACGTTCTGCCGTGCTCACACGGTGAACCGCTAAACTGGCGGGCGATTTCGGCGTATCCAACGCGTCCGACGGAGCAACGGTGATAACCCATGTCATTCGATTCGCAACGCACCGTGTTCCGATAGCCGTCGTAATTATCGTTATTGTTGTCGTAATTATTGTCGCGATTGGAAACCGCGCCACTTACGGCTGCGCCGGCGATCGCTCCGAGGATCAGGCCGGTGATCAGCTTGCCACCTCCGCCATTATCTTCCGTGGATCTGGGAGAGCCGAGGGTGAAATCGGCGCGGCAACCGTTGGACACCCAAATCCCGTTATTGTCATAGCCCCACGTCTGGTTTTGCCAACACCCTTGCTGGCTGTACTGATAGCGCATGTTGACGCCGCCACTGGTGTTTACGGAACAATATTTTCGCCGTGTGCCGCTGCTATCACAGCGCACGACGGACTGTGCGAAGACTGCTGTTTGCAGCGTAGCCGCAGCCAGCACTAGCGCGACCATCCGTCCTGAGGTTGCCAAAAAGTTTGTAAGATTCATCGTTTTCCTACTGCCCAAGATGGTACCTGTTCTCTATCCGGCGATCAAGCCAGGCAACTGCGGGGAAGGCGATAAGGGCGCCGTCGCTGCGATTGGTACCGCGCTGGCGGTTAGAAGTTCTGTAGAAAGCAAAACGAAGCCAATCCACAACAGGTCCGCCACCAGAAGATGAACAAGCTGCATCCAGACTGGCGCAAGCAACGCGAGATTCAAAAGCCCGAGACAGATTTGCAGGATGGATAACCCAAGCACGGCGTTGGCGAATTGTTTGGCAGTTGGCGCGATGCCGCGTGACGTTGCCGAGTGCAGCGCAATTCCCATTAAGAGCAGCGCGAAGGCGGCGGCAAATATCGGATGCAGGATGCGCAGGCGTAAAAACGGATGGGCGGTGGGCGAGAAATCCTGCTGCCATCCTTCCCGAAACGAAGTGGCGATGAAGAGAGTATCGCCGAGGGCGGCTATCGCGCCAGTGACACCAACAAGGACGATCCCGAAGGCGGCGAATGCCAGAACGCCGCGCAGATTTTTGCTGGCGGTCCAGACACGGGCGCGATCTTCCGTGGCAAACCAGGCCGTCAGCGTCAACGAGGCCAGAAGAAATAGCGTGTTGATGAGATGGGTGCTAAGCGAATAAGCCCGGGCGATGGAAGCGTTGTGAGCGACGTGACCAAGAAGCACGAGTCCCGCGCCGATGAGGCCTTCACTGAGGATGAATCCGACCGACCAGAGCGAGGCCCGGCGCACCACGTGGCCTTTCGGGAACGCGCGAAAAGCGAAGATCGCCAGCAGAATTACGAAAATGCCGGCGAGTCCGCTGGTGATGCGGTGTGAATATTCGATGAGCGTGGCGATCTGCGCTGCCCGCGGAATCACCACTCCGTTGCAGAGGGGCCAATGTTCACCGCATCCCGCGCCGGAACCACTGGCGCGAACGAAAGCTCCCCACACGACGACAGCTACGTTGTAAAGCAGAACGAACCAAGCGTATCGAGCGAAACGCTGCTGCATATGTCCCACTACTATCATGACACTGGAACGGTGGATCGCGTGTCAGGTGTGGGGAGTCGAGCCGGCGGCGGTAGCGTTTGCCTGAGTTTCTTTTTCTTTCATCTCAAGGTAGGCTTTGCGGCTTTCGAGCACCGCCTTGCGCGCTTCTTTCGGCCCGCCCCAACCCTCCATCCGCGTGGTCTTGCTTTCGAGCTCTTTATATATGGTGAAGAAATGCTCAATTTCGCGGCGAACGTGAGGGAAGATCTGGTCTAAGGTGTGGATCTGGTCGTATCTTGGGTTACGATTTGGAACCGCGAGGATTTTCTGATCGCCCTCTTCCTCGTCCACCATATTCAGGATTGCAACCGGCCGAACCTCAATCAGACAGCCCGTGAAGCTGGGTTCCTGGACTAGCGTAAGGACGTCCATCGGATCGCCGTCCTGCGCCAGAGTGCCAGGGATAAAGCCGTAGTCCCCGGGATAGTGCATGGGGGAATACAAAGCGCGATCCAGCCGAAAAACTCCTAGCCTACCGTCGTACTCATACTTGTTGGACGAATTCTTAGGGATTTCGACGATCATCCGAACGATCTCAGGGATCTCGGAACCAGGGTCGAGGTCGTAGAGGCGAGGCGTCACCAGTACAGCTTAACAGAATTCGGCGCTTGCTCAGTCACCGGTTGTGCGCCAACAACTTACAAATAACTATATCTAGTATTGCTTGAATTATGGACACCATGGGATGGGGGTACGGAGGAGTAAGGGTGATGCGGGTGGCCGCAAAGCAAAAAACCCTTGCTATTGCAAAACTATCCGTGCAAAACTACCTCAGTGGCCGAGAGTGGCCGAAATTTGAAGGAAGTGGTTAATAGTGGAAGCCGAAGCCCAGCCGAGACAGGTAGAACCGCCCCGGGGCATCTTTCCAGCTCGCGTTGACGAAAAGGGACGGCTGAAACTCCCGACGGTGTTCCAGTCGTATTTCGAAGGTTTGGGCGAGAAGACGGTTTTCATCACAACTCTAGATACTAAGTTAGCGCGAATTTACCCGATTTCGGTGTGGAAAGAAAACGAAAAGTTCCTGGCCGACGCCGCCGACGGGGATTTGGACGCCGCGGAAGAGATTTCGTTCATCGCGATGGATTTTGGAGCCGATTCCGATGTGGACTCGCAAGGGCGGGTTCTAGTGCCCCAGGAACTACGGCGCCAGTTAGGCATTGAGAATCAACCGGTATGGCTGGAAATGTACCGCGGCCGGGTGAACGTATACAGCAAGGAATTGTACGACGAGAAGAAGCGCGTGGCGATGGAAAACCTGACCGGCAAAGTTAAGGGGCTGGAACGGAAGGGGCTGAAGTAGAAGCCATGTATGGAACCGTCCCATTATCCTGTTTTGCTGAAGGAATCCCTGGAGTATCTGGCGATCCGGCCAGACGGCATTTATCTGGATGCGACGGCGGGCTTGGGTGGACACAGCGGGGCGATTGCGCGCTTACTTTCGACGGGTTTCGTGATCGCCAACGATCGCGATGCGGACTCGCTGGAACTGGCGAAGTCGAATACAAAGGATTTCGCGGATCGGATCCGGTATCATCATGGACCTTTTTCGCGGTTGCCCGAAGCGTTGCGGGAGAACGGAATCGAGCAGGTGGACGGGATATTGGCGGACCTTGGAGTGAGCCGGTATCAACTGACGACCGCCGACCGTGGCTTCTCACTGCAAGCCGATGGGCCTCTGGATATGCGGATGGACCGCAGTTTGCCAACGACTGCGGCGGACATCGTGAACTTCACAGCGGAACAGGCCCTTGCGGACTTGCTGTACCGGCTGGGGGAGGAAAGGAGGTCGCGGAGGATAACCAGAGCTATCGTTCGGGCGCGGCCTATTCAGAGCACTCTCCACTTGGCCAAGGTGGTGGAGCAGGCCGCGCCAAGAACGGGTCGATTGCATCCGGCGACGCAAACTTTCATGGCATTGCGTTTGGCGGTAAACGAAGAGCAGGACGAGCTGGATACGTTTCTGAAACTGGCGCCCGGAATGGTGAAAACGGGTGGCCGCATCGTCGTGATCTCTTTCATGAGTCTTGAGGATAGAAAAGTAAAACAAAGTTTTCAGGCGCTGGCCCAAGAGGGTGGCGCACGGCGCTTGACCAAGCACGTGGTTACGCCGGGGGACGAAGAGACCGGAGCAAATCCGGCATCGAGAAGCGCGAAGCTTCGAGCTTTAGAAATCGTGGTGCCAGGCTCGGCAAGTAAGAAACACAGATATAAGGCGGAGTAAACGAACTATGGCAACGCTCGCAACAATGGTCAATTGGCTTTTCGGTCAGGCGGACGACGCGCCGCGACAGATGCTACCGGCGGACCGGGAGATTTTCCGTTTGCGCACGGTGGCGAACGAAGATATCTATCTCTACGTCAAGCGTATTGATAATTCCAGCGTTGTGCGGGAAGCCGATCCGCAATCGAGCGGGGCGTGTTGGAAACTAAGTGCCTCCGCCGCCGTCGCGGTACTGCTATTGATTGGCGTTCTGTTGCCGAGCGCGTATGGACTGCTGGCGGGTTACAACATTCAATCGTTGCGCCAGGAGCAGCAACGGCTGGTGACGGAGAGCTCGACGCTAGAGCTGGAAGAGGCGCGGATGATGAGTCCGACGCGTCTGGAAGAACTGGCTCGCATACAATCCTTCGTCGATCCAGGTCCGCAGAAGGTGGTCTATCTGGATGCGCCGAAGGGCAGTGGCTCCCTGGCGATGAATACGAAGGCGAAGAGCATCGCGAAGCAGTAAGAAGCAACTGGCGATCAATAGAGCGACGGAGAATTTATGAGCTTGATCGGATTGGAACTCGGCGCGGATTTCTCGCGATTTTGTGTGGTGGATGAGAGCGGCCGGAAGCTGGAAGAAGGCAGCGTCCGTTCCAGTGAGAGTGCTCTGCGCCAGGAGTTCGGGGCGTTGCCGCCGTGCACGATCGCCGTTCAGTTCGATATCTATTCCCTCTGGGCTTTGGAACTGTTGACCGATTTGGGGCATACGCTACTGATCAGCGGTGAACTGCCGGACAGTGTGCGCCAGACGTTTCTGCCGATGGTGGAGCGAATGGCGTTTCACACGCAGCAACTGGATGGAACCGAACGCGCCGAGAATCGCCAGACGATTGTATTTCGCCAAGATGGATCGTTGTTCGTGATCACGCTGGAAAATATTGGTACGCAGCCGATTGTTTCCGAGGCGTCTTATTTCATCGGACCGATCGACAGCAATACCGACGTCGCGAGCGCCGAGCAGCTTGTGATTCGCGCGGTCCGCGAAGCCTCCGAGGCGCATGTTACAGCGCGCGCCCAGGCCAATCGCTTACACCGTCTTTGCGCGATGGGAGAAATTCGTAAGCCGGCGGGTACGGCGCGTACAGCGCGGCCCGCAACGTTTGCCGCTGCTTGAAGCGACGGGAACGGCTACATGACTTTGGCGATCCGGTAGAGACGCGACGCAGGCAGCTCTCAGATGTTTGACACTAACTCAACAAAACGTCTTCATCTGCTAGCCCGGATCGCCTTTTTATGGATTTTTGTCGTGCTTATCAGACTTGTGCATTTGCAGGTTTGGAGTCACGACGATTTTCAACGGCAGGCGCAAAGCCAACAACAAAAGACCATCGAGATTCAGGTCCCGCGCGGTACGATTTACGATCGGGCCAATCTGCCGTTAGCGATGAGTCTTCCGGTGGATTCGGTTTGCGTTAATCCGCTGCGAATCCCCGATCTGGAAGTGGCCGCTTCGATTCTTGGACGCGTTCTCAAAATAGACGAAGGCGAACTGCTCTATAAGATGAAGTTGGCGGTTGACAACCAAAAAGGATTTCTTTGGATCAAGCGCAAGATCGAGCCGGATGAATCCACGCGTCTGCGCAGCCTGAATCTGGATTGGATCGAATTCCGCAGCGAGAGTAAGCGCTTCTATCCCAGCAATTCCCTGGCGGCCCACGTGGTAGGTAGCGTTGACCACGATGAGAAGGGCAACTCCGGTCTAGAGTTGAGCCAGAACGAATCGCTACAAGGCCGGCCTGGCGAGATGCAGATGTTTCGCGACGTGAAGCAGCATGCCTTCGATGCGCAGATCGAAAGTGAAGCCGAGATGGGTGAAAATATCACTCTCTCTATCGACAGCCGCATACAATCCGTGGCCGAGCGGGAGTTGAAGATCGCCGTTGAGAAAGCGCAGTGCAAGACGGGCAGCGTGGTGGCGATGAACCCGAAAACGGGCGAGATTCTGGCGATGGCCAACTATCCGACGTTCGATCCGAACGAACCGCCTACGCGCGGATCGGCCACCGCGGGACGCACGAATCTAGCGGTGAGTACGCCCTTCGAACCTGGCTCGGTCTTCAAGGTAATCACACTCTCGGCGGCCCTGGAGACGACGCACCTGCGGCCCGAATCAGTGATCCCTTGCGGCAACGGGTCCTTCAAGTTATTTGGCCGCGTGATTCACGACACACACAGCTACGGTGCGCTGACGATGGCCGACGTGCTGGCGAAATCAAGCAACATCGGGGCGATTCAGATCGGCCTGAAGGTTGGTGACGAACGTCTATACGATTACGTTCGGCGCTTCGGTTTCGGCCAACGCAGTGGCGTGCCCCTACCTGGCGAATCGGTCGGACTGCTGCGCAAATTGCGGCAATGGCAAAAGACCTCCATCGGCTCCGTCGCGATGGGGCATGAAGTAATGGCAACGGCGGTTCAATTAGCGCAGGCTTGCTCCGTTGTTGCCAATGGCGGCACGCGGATAACACCGCGCCTGATACTGCGCAGACAGCGCCCGGGTGAAGCGGCAACAGTGGAACCGATGGGACGCTCAGAGCGGATCATCAAGCCGGAAACGGCGATCACAATGCGCCAGATGATGGAAGGCGTGGTGCTTCACGGCACGGGCAAGGGCGCGCGATTGAAGGGCTATACCTCGGCCGGCAAGACGGGATCGGCGCAAATTTTCGATTTCGCCACGAAACAATACACGCATCATTACAATGGATCGTTCATGGGTTTCGCGCCTATTACAAATCCGGCGGTGGTGATCGTCGTGACTTTGAATGGCACTAGCGGCGGTTCGGCGGGATATGGCGGCGTAGTATCGGCTCCGGTCTTTCGTGAAGTGATGACGGCGGCGCTGCGCATCCTGGATGTGCCGAAAGATCTGCCGGAGAACGACAAAACGCCGCGCGTCGACGATAGCGCCGATATGAACGATTTATCGATCGCCGAGTTGAGCAATCCCCCGGAGTCAGCCGACGAAGGTTCATCCACCGCGGTTAGCTCGCTGGCCCAGAACGGCGGGGAATCGCCGGGTCCGGATCAGCGAGCTTTTCTGATTGGACCGAAGACTCCCGATTTTCAGGGTAAGACGATCCGCGCGGTATTGGAGCAATCGTCGGAGAGCGGAGTCGCGGTGGAGATCATGGGTTCGGGGCTCGCTCGGGTCCAGGAACCGCCCGCCGGGTCGGCGCTTCCACCCGGGAGAAAAGTGCGGGTGCGATTCGCCCGATGAATATTTCCAGCCAGTCCACTATGGGCGACGTGCTGGCGGGCGTTCGGCTGAAGGCGAAATTGCCGCCTGCACTTGCCGGCCTTCCAGTTCTTGGTTTGGATTACGATTCCCGCCGGATCTGCCCTGGTTTTTTATTCTTCGCTTTCGCTGGAGCCCGCGCGGATGGACGCCAATTTGCCGCGAAGGCCAAGGAGTTGGGGGCCATCGCGACCATCAGCGAACTGGAAATGCCCGACGGTTTCGACGGAGTCTGGCTAGAGGTGGAACACGGACGCCGGGCGCTGGCTGTGGCATCGCGCAACTTCTATCGCCATCCCGACGAACGCGTGATGATGACAGGGATTACGGGTACGAATGGCAAGACGACCACTTCGTATCTGATCGACTCCATTCTGTCTACCGCCGGACACACCACGGCGCTGATCGGAACAATCGAATATCAATTGGCTGGAAAAGTAATTGAGGCGGCGAATACAACGCCCGAATCGCTGGATCTATTTCGCATTCTCTCGGAGTTGGAGGGCGTTGGCGGCACGCGCGCCACCATGGAAGTTTCCTCACACGCCCTGGCGCTGGGGCGGGCCTATGGAGTGCGTTTTCACACCGCTGTTTTTACGAATCTGACGCGCGATCATTTAGATTTTCATCACACGATGGACGAATACTTCGCCTCCAAACAATTGCTATTCGCCCCCGCCGATACGCCCCCGCCGAAGTTCGCCGTGATCAACCGCGACGATGAATACGGGCGCAAGATCGCGACCAGTTCGAAGACCCTCGGCTACGGCTTGGATGAGCACGCGGACGTTCGCGCGACGGAAATTTCCTCTACCTTCGACGGACTTCGCTTTCGCTTGCAGACGAGCGAAGGAGACATCGCGATTGCATCGGGACTGGCCGGCACAATTAATGTCTACAACATACTGGCAGCCTGCGCGACGGGGTTGAGCTATGGTATCGATCTGCAAATGATAGCCACTGGAATTGCAAATCGGCCAGCGGTGCCAGGGCGTTTTGAAAGAGTCGACGCAGGTCAGCCGTTTCTAGTAGTGGTGGACTATGCGCACACAGACGACGCCTTGCGGAACACGCTGGCGGTGGCGCATGGTCTGTCGCCGAAACGGGTGATTACGGTATTTGGTTGCGGCGGCGATCGCGACCGGACGAAGCGCCCGCTGATGGGGAAGGCCGCGGCCGAGGGTAGCGATTACGTCGTGCTGACGTCGGACAATCCACGATCGGAAGATCCGCTGGCCATCATCATGGATGCGCTGGTCGGTTTGCAGCGGCGCGAGACTGCGTACGTCGTCGAGCCCGATCGCAAGACTGCGATTGGTATTGCGCTCGCCAAGGCGGGTCCGGGGGACATCGTTCTGATCGCGGGAAAGGGCCACGAAAATTATCAGGTGTTGAAGGATAAAACAATTCACTTCGACGATCGCGAAGTGGCACGCGATGTGCTGACAGAGCTGGGATGGAGCAAGCTCTAGCGGATGAATTTCGAATTGGCCAAAGTGGCGCGAGTGTTGGAGTCGACGGTTTCGGCGAGCGGCGAAGTTAGTGGATATAGCGTCGATTCGCGAGATATTCAGGCGGGCGATTTGTTCTTCGCCTTGCGCGGACCGAATCACGATGGGCATCGATTCGTGATGCAGGCGCTTGAGAAAGGCGCCGTGGCTTGTGTTGTTTCCGAAGACGCCGACGGTGCTGCGATCAAAGTAAACGATACGCTGCTGGCACTACGGCAATTGGCGTCGTGGGCGCGGACGGAATGGGGCGGGGAAGTGATCGGCGTAACGGGCAGCGCCGGTAAGACGACGACCAAGGACTTGATTGCCGCGGTGCTCGGGACGAAGTTTGTAGTGGGGAAAACAGTGGGGAACTTGAACAACCATGTCGGGCTGCCGCTTTCTATCCTGCGAATGTCGAGGGAGGCGGAGCTTGCGGTGTTGGAGCTTGGAATGAATCACGCGGGCGAGATTCGCGATCTGGCCGCGCTGGCGAAACCGCGTATTGGTGTCGTGACCAATGCGGGTTATGCGCACATTGAGAACTTCGATTCCGTGGAAGGCATCGCCGCGGCAAAGCGCGAACTGATCGATGCGCTTCCTGCCGACGGCATCGCGATATTGAATGCCGACGATGAGCGAGTGCGAGCGTTTCCGGCACCGCAAGTGGTGACGTTTGGATTGTCCGAGCACGCCGATGTCCGCGCGGAAGACGTGGAGTATACGGCGAGCGGAGTTAAATTTCGAGTCGGCGGGGACTGGTTTGAAAGCGCGCTGACCGGCAAGCACGGCGTTTCAAATATTCTGGCGGCGATTGCCGTGGCCCAGGTTCATGGCATTGCCGCAGGTGGTCTACAGGACGCAGTGCGCGCCATCGGCCCTGGCAAGATGCGCGGCGAACAGATTGAGCGAAACGGAATTTTGATTTATAACGATTGCTACAACTCGAATCCCGATGCGGCGCGCGGAATGATCGACGTACTCCGGGATGCTCCAGCTCGGCGAAGAATCGCTGTGTTGGGCGAGATGCTCGAACTCGGCCGCTTTGCCGAGCCTTTGCACCGCGACGTAGGTTGTTACGCCGTGGCGCAAGGTGTCTCCGTGCTCGTTGGGATACGCGGCGCGGCTCGCCACATGGTCGACGCAGCCATGCGGGCGGGCCTTCCACACAACGCCGCGTACTTTTTTGAAGATCCCGAGTCCGCTGGAGATTACTTGCGTGAAGTGGTTCGTGAAGGCGATGCGATGCTGTTTAAAGGCTCGCGTGGAACTCACGTCGAGAAAGCCTTGGAAAGGTTCTTGGGCTAACGCGCGATGCTCTATTGGCTGCTCTACGAAAAGCTACACTATCTGGTTTCGCCGTTCCGCGTATTCCAGTACGTAACGTTCCGGGCGGCGTTTGCCAGCCTCACCGCGCTATTTTTGTCCATCGTGTTGGGCCCCTGGCTAATCGCTAAACTGCGCGCCTTTCAGATTGGCCAACACATTCGCGAAGATGGTCCGAAATCGCATATGACGAAGGCGGGTACGCCAACCATGGGCGGAATTCTTATCGTGATCTCCATCGTGGTGCCGACGTTGCTCTGGGCCAACCTTTCGAACTTGAATATCTGGATCGCGCTATTCGGGCTGGTGGGCTTCGGCGCCATCGGATTCTGGGACGACTACACGAAGGTTCGAAAGATGCGAAACCTCGGCTTGACCGCTCGCCAGAAAATCGTGGCGCAGCTGGTAGTGTCGCTACTGGTAGGCTTCTTTCTACTGCTGCTTCACACGCGCGGCCTATACAGCACGGCGATCAACGTCCCGTTCTTCAAGCAATTCAGACCGGACCTATTGATTGACGGCTTCCTGCGCAACCCGCTGACGTATCCGCTAGCCTTCGTTTTCTTCTATGGCTTCGTAGCGCTAGTGTTGGTGGGATCGTCCAATGCCGTGAATCTCACCGACGGTCTGGATGGGCTGGCGATTGGCTTGATGATCATTGCGGCCGGGGCGATGACGGTGCTCGCCTATGTCACCGGACATGCGGAATTTGCCAAGTATCTGGAGCTGGATCGTCTTGCCGGAGCGAGCGAACTCACAATATTCTGCGCGGCGATGACCGGCGCATCTATGGGATTTCTGTGGTACAACGCCCATCCGGCGGAGATCTTCATGGGCGATGTTGGGTCGCTTGCGCTTGGCGGCGGTTTGGGCGTCGTCGCCGTTTTATTAAAACAGGAAATTCTCTTATTGTTTATCGGTGGTGTCTATGTGCTGGAAGCGTTGTCGGTAATCCTGCAAGTGTCGAGCTACAAATTGCGGGGCAAGCGGATATTTAAAATGGCTCCGTTGCACCATCATTTTGAAGCTTTGGGCTGGCCTGAATCGAAAATCATTACTCGCTTTTGGGTCACTGGTCTGGTGATGGCGCTCTTCGCGTTGACGACGTTGAAATTACGATGAGTTCCCTGGTTACAAGCGGAAAGCGTGTAGTGGTCGCCGGTCTGGCTCGATCCGGCATGGCCGCAATTGAGCTGTTGCTCAAAAATGGCGCGGTGGTTAGCGCTAGCGATTTGCATCCGCAGCCAGAGACTCTGGAGCGGCTGAAAGCGTTGGGCGTGGTCTTCCGTCCGCAGGATGAAAATGCCTTTACGGACGCCGATCTAATCGTCATCTCGCCTGGCGTTCCGGCTGATCTGCCGCTATTGAGTGCAGCGCGCGGTGAAGGCATCGGCGTGATCGGCGAAGTGGAGCTGGCGAGTTATTTTTTACAAGGGAAGATCATCGGAGTGACAGGCTCTAACGGAAAGACAACCACTACCGCGATGGTCGGCCATATCCTCACTGAGAACGGGATTGCCTGTCAGGTGGGTGGGAACATCGGCATGCCTCCCACCGCGATGGTGCATTCCGCGCGCCCCGATCAATGGAATGTGCTGGAGCTGTCGAGCTTTCAATTACAAACCATCGATCACTTTCGCGCGGATATCGGCATCGCGCTGAATGTAACGCCCGATCATCTGGATGTCCATCATACGTTTCAAAACTACGCCGCGGCAAAAGGCCGTCTCTTTGAAACGATGGATGCATCGGGGTACGCCGTTCTAAATGCCGACGATCCGGTCTGCGTCGGGTATGCTGCCACTACAAAGGCTCTGACTGTATGGTTCAGTTCCACGCATGACGTCGCTCCGGGATTTTGGTTGAAGGGCGGACAGCTCTTCTTCGATCGTCAGCCTTGGATGGAGGCGAGCGAGATTCCACTACGCGGTGTTCACAACATCGAGAACACAATGGCGGCGGCGGCAACGGCACATATCGCGGGCGCCTCGCTAGCGGGTATTCGACGAGCGGTGACGACATTTCCCGGCGTGGAGCATCGGCTGGAATTTGTGCGCAACGTCGACGGAATCGACTTCTATAATGATTCCAAGGCGACGAACGTGGATGCGACGCAAAAGGCCATTGACGCATTTTCCGGGGGTCTGTGGGTCATTCTGGGCGGTAAGGATAAGGACAGCGACTATACGACGCTGCGCCAGTCGTTGCACGAGAAAGGGAAGGCTGCGCTATTGATTGGAGCGGCGGCGGAAAAGATCGCAGCGCAATTAGACGGCGCCATTTCGCTGATTCAAGCCGATACCATCGAAGCCGCCGTGGATCGGGCCTCCAAGTATGCCACGCGCGGCGACGTCGTGCTGTTGGCGCCGGCCTGCGCCAGCTTCGATCAATTTCAAAACTATGAACATCGGGGAAGAGTGTTCAAGGAACTGGTGCACAAACTCCCGGGCAAAGGGCACGAATAATCCGCATGGCACAACGTTTGAAAACCGACTGGATCCTCTTTCTCACCGTCCTGACCATGGTGTGTTTCGGACTTGTGATGGTGTACAGCGCTTCGTCCGTGGTGGCGGAATTGAAGTTTAGATCGAGCACCCACTTTTTTCTGCGGCACCTGGGATGGGCCGTGATTTCGTTCGTAGTTCTGATGTTTTTTAAACGGCAGGATTATCGAAAGCTGCAATCGCCGGTGTTCGCCTTCACGGCACTAGGCTTGGTCTTGGGCGCGCTGGTGACGGTTTACTTTGTCGACCAGCATCAACATCGATGGTTCCGCCTGGCGTCTATCGGATCGTTGCAGCCATCGGAGTTCGCCAAACCGGCGCTGGTGGTGTTCCTGGCATACTTCCTGACAAAACGCGCGCCCGCGATCAACGATCGATATACACTGCTACCGGCGGCGTTGGCCGTCGCGCTGTTGTCGGTAGCCGTTGGGGTGGCCGATCTGGGAACCGCCGTCGTCCTGCTGTTGACATCGGGTGTAATTTTTTACGTTGGTGGACTGGAACGGCGTTATTTCGCGATGGCGCTTGCGGCTGGAGTCCTCTTTGCAGGCGTTGCTGTGATGGCCAAGCCCTATCGGCTGTCGCGCATCATCGGGTTCGTCGATGCCGATGGATCGTTGCTTTCGAAGCTCGATTCCGGGGGCTCCATCGCGAAATATTTGCATAGTTCATCCAGCACGCGAGACCCCGGATATCAGGTGCGGCAATCGAAAATCGCTGTCGGAACGGGAGGCGTACTGGGCGCGGGGTTGATGCAGGGGAAGCAAAAATTACTCTACCTGCCGGAAGCGCACACCGACTTTATCTATGCCGTGGTAGGCGAAGAATTAGGCTTGTGGGGATGCACCGCGGTACTCGCCGGCTTCCTGATTATTCTGTGGCGAGGCTTGCGTTTGTTCTGGCTGGCTCCCGACGATTTTGGCCGTTATCTCGCGCTGGGGCTGACCGTCACCATCTTCATTCAAGCGATGATCAATATCAGTGTCGTGTTGGATCTGGCCCCGACTAAAGGATTGACGCTGCCGATGATCAGCTTCGGAGGAAGCTCTCTTTTGAGTACTCTAATCAGCCTCGGTTTGCTGCTGAGCGTGAGTGAGCATGCCGGCTAGAACAAGCAGTAGATAATATGTCCGGTCGCACGTTCCTGATGGCCGGTGGTGGTACGGGCGGACATGTAATTCCGTCCATCGCCGTCGCCAAAGAGTTGGTCCGGCGCGGACACCATCCTATTTTTGTGGGTACGCGCCAGGGGATGGAAGCGAAGATCGTACCGGCGCAGGGGTTCGCCATCGAGTGGATCGAGATTGGCGGGTTGAACCGGGTGGGCGCGATTCAAACGCTGCGTACAGTGGGCCAATTGCCAATCAGTTTGCGAACGACCTTGAAAATCTTCGATAAGTACCGGCCCGGCGCGGTATTCAGTATGGGCGGGTACGTGGCCGGCCCAATGATGCTTGGCGCATGGTGGCGAAGGCTGCCCATCGTGATGATGGAACCGAATGCGATGCCCGGTTTTACGAATCGACGCAGCGGTGGTTTCGCCAGCCGAATTCTGCTGAGCTTTCCCGAGGCCTCGCGATATTTCCCGCCAGGCAGGACGGAGCTGACCGGATTGCCTGTTCGCGACGAGTTCTTCGCGATTCTCCCCAAGCCGCGTGAACCGATGCTTACTGTGTTGATCACGGGTGGCAGCCGTGGCTCGCGCACGCTGAATCGAGCGGCGGAGGAAAGCTGGTCAATTTTTGCCAAGGAAAATTATCCCGTGCGCTTCCTCCATCAGACTGGCGCCGAAGCGCACGGCGAACTGGCGCGAAAGTTTACCGCCAGCGGATTGCCGGGCGAGGTGGTGCCATTCATAGCCGATATGCCGGCCGCATTCGCCGCCGCCGACGTCATCGTCTGCCGGTCTGGCGCGGGAGCTGTCGCGGAATTAGCTGCCTCGGGAAAACCATCCATCCTGGTGCCGTTTCCATTCGCGGCGGACAATCACCAATTGCGTAACGCGGAGGCTATGGTTAGCCAACAAGCTGCGCTTCTGGTAGCAGATCAGGCAATGAGCGGGCGGCGGCTGTACCACGAAGTGCGAAGCTTGGCGGACCACGCGGCTAGTCTGGAAACGATGGGTGTCGCCGCCAGGTCAATGGCTCGCCCGGGAGCGGCGAAGCGCGCGGCGGATTTGCTGGAAGAGCTGACAGCGACGCGTTTAGCGGGGTAGTGTGATTGACATCCGACTTGAAAGCCGAAACAATACGATAGTAAAATGTTTTTCCGCCCGCAGCATGTACATTTTGTCGGCATCGGTGGCATCGGCATGAGTGGAATTGCTGAGGTGTTGCTGAATCTCGGCTATGAGATCAGCGGTTCCGATCTCAAAACGACGCCAATTACGGAGCGCTTAACCAGCATGGGCGCGCGTGTGTTTGAGGGTCATGCGGCATCGAACATTGCCGGTGCAAAGGTGGTTGTGGTTTCATCCGCGGTGGATTTTGCGAATCCGGAATTGGTGGAGGCCCGCAGAGCGCAAATTCCGGTCATCCCACGGGGCGAACTTCTGGCTGAGCTGATGCGCTTGAAATTTGGCATCGCCGTTGCCGGCAGCCACGGCAAGACGACCACTACCTCAATGGTGGCGACGATTTTAAATCACGCCGGGAAAGATCCAACAGTTGTGGTCGGCGGCCGCGTGGGGATGATGGGCGGATCGAACGCTCGCGTTGGGCATAGCGACTTTCTCGTGGTGGAGTCCGATGAGAGCGATGGATCTTTTCTAAAGCTGGCGCCGATTCTGGCGATTGTCACTAACATCGATCGCGAGCATCTGGATCACTACGGTTCTCTGGAACAAGTTCGCGTCGCCTTCACCGAGTTCGTGAATAAGGTGCCGTTTTACGGTGCCGCCATTCTGTGTCTGGACGATGAGAATGTCCAGGATATTCTGCCGAGGGTGAACCGGCGCACCATCACCTACGGCTTTTCGGCGCAAGCGGATTTGACGATCGTGGACACGAAGTGCGGGCACTTCGCCAGCGTATTCCAACTTCTTCTTCACGGCCAGGATCTAGGCGCGTTCCAGCTTACGGTGCCCGGCGTTCATAACGTCTTGAATGCCACGGCGGCGATCGCGGTGGGCATGGAACTTGGGATTCCAGTGGATTCGGTCAGGCAGGGATTGGCGAGCTACAGCGGCGTGGATCGGCGGTTTCAATTAAAGGGAGCGGTGCGCGGGGTCAGTGTCATCGACGACTACGGTCATCATCCCACCGAGATTCGGGCTACGCTGGCGGCGGCGATGCTCTGCGATTTCTCCCGCGTGCGCGTGCTGTTCCAGCCGCATCGCTATACGCGGACTGAGCTGCTGATGGACGAGTTCGCCAAATCGTTTCATCAGGCAACAGCCGTGTATGTCATGGACATTTACGCCGCGTCGGAACCGCCCATTCCTAGCGTCACGGCGGAAGTATTAGTGGAACGGCTGCGGGCATTTGGACATCGCGCGGCGCAGTATGTAGGCAGTATGGAGAATGGCGTAGCTGCTTTGGCCGATGAAGCGCAGCCGGGCGACCTGATCATCACGCTGGGCGCGGGCAGCGTTTCCCAGGCAGGCGAAAAGATTTTGGCGCGGCTACGGGGTTCCGCATAGTGGGGCGCGCGAAAGCCGAGCCAAAGCGGCGTAGTGTGTTCGGCATTCTGCGCACCATATTCCGGTTTGGAGTGTTGGCGATGCTGTTGGTGGGTGGAATCCTGGCCTTTCAACAGTTGGAGCATTTTCTCATTAGCGATGCTCGATTTCAGTTGTCGCCACCCGCCGACTATGGGCTCGACAGCCCCGATCTTCAGGTCATCGGGATGGATCATGTGTCGCGACAACAAGTGATGAAAGTATTCTCAGGAGACTTCGGCCGTAGCGTATATCTGTTTCCGGCGTCACGGCGGCGCATCAGCCTGATGGCCATCGATTGGGTGAAAGACGCATCCATCTCACGCATCTGGCCGAACAAAGTGCTGGTTCGAATCACAGAGAGGCAGCCCGTGGCATTCGCCGAACTTTCCGGCGGCGGGCCGACGCGCTTTCTCTTGATCGATGAAGAGGGCGTTTTACTGCAGCCGGAACAACCGGGGAAATTCAAGCTTCCGGTGGTGATCGGCATTCGCGAGGAATCGGAGCGGGCTGAAAGACGAGTGCGCATCCAGCGAATGTTGCGGCTGATGAAGGAAGCCGGAAGGCTGGGCGACAGTATCTCCGAGATCGACGTGTCGAATGGAGACAATCTGAAGGTTACCGAGCAAGTGGAAAACCGCGCCATCGTACTAATGATCGGCGACCACAACTTCGCGCAGCGGCTTCAGAACTTTGTTGCGAATTATCCGGAGATTCGTAGACGCCTGCCGAACGCGACCACTCTGGATTTGCGGCTGGAAGATCGGATTACCGCGGTGAACGGCGAGTAGTTCGCCGGTATTGACCAAGGAGTTTGCTTTTGTCGACGAAACCACGATTTGCAGTTGGACTGGATACCGGGAGTCTTCGCACGCGTTGTGTGATTACGGCGCTGGAAGATTCATATCTACGCTACCTGGGCCATGGCGACGTGGAATCCGCGGGCTGGGCGAAGGGTCGCATCGCCGATCAAACCGCATTGTCGGGCAGTATTTTAGCGGCAGTGCGGCAGGCGGAGAGAAGAGCCGGAGTCTCCGTCGATGCGGCTGTGGTGGGTGTCGCGGGCACCAGCATCCTGGGCGGAAATACTCGCGGAGTTTACGAGTTTAGCCGGCCGCGCCACATCGAAAATGAAGACCTGGCGTTTTGCGTTGACCGTGCAACGCGCGTGCGCCTGGAAGACGATCGAATCCTGTTACATGTCTTCCCGCAGGACTTCACGGTGGATGGCCGGGCGGGTTATCGCAGCCCGCGGCGGGTGATCTGCAATCAACGCCTGGAAGCGAATGTTCACGTGATCACGGCTTCGCTACAGGAACATCAGTGCCTGGTTTCGTCCGTTCATGAGGCGCATCTTGCCGTGGAAGAAACGGTGTTTGAGCCCGTCGCCGCGGCCTATGCCTCTATCCTGCCTGACGATCGCAACAAAGGAGTAGCGCTGATCGATATCGGCCTGCACTCCATCGATGTGGTGATCTACGATGGCGATGCGCTGCTGCTTGCCGCCAGCCTGCCCATCAGCGCGGATCATTTTACCCGCGATATCGCCTGGCTGTTGAAGGTTTCTTATGAAGACGCCGAACGCCTGAAGCTGGAGTACGGCTGCGCATTGCTGGGATTGACATCGGACAACAGCCTGATAGAGGTTCCATCACCCGAAGGACGGCCGCCGCGCGAGGCTCGGCGACGGGAACTCATCGAAATTTTAGAAGCCCGGGCTGAAGAAATGTTTGGCTTCGTTCGCGGTGAGTTGGCCCGCGTGGGGATGGAGCAATCCTTGTTGGAAGGCGTCGTTCTGACGGGCGGCGGAGCGCGGCTGATGGGCATGTGCGATATGGCGGAACGCGTCCTGAATTGTCAGGCACGCAATGGACTTCCAATCGGAATTGAGAACTGGCCCGATGAACTCGATACGCCGGAGTGGACTACGGCCGCCGGCTTGTCGATGTACTCCGCACGCTTGAAACTGCGGCAGGATATCAAGCGGAAGGCACCGGGTTTAATGGGTTTGGTTTTGCGTTAAAGACGGCAACGGGAGGCGATGGCATGGGGCATATGGATTTCGATTCACTCAAGTTCGCGATTCAAGAAGAATCCATCTTGGGAACAAGAATTAAAGTAGTGGGCGTAGGCGGGGGCGGCGGGAACGCGGTTGCCGGCATGCTGAATGAAGTCACCGGTGTCGAGTTTTATGTTTTAAATACGGATATGCAGGCGCTGAATGCCTCCCCTGTTCCGAACAAGCTGGCCATCGGTTCGAAGGTCACCAGCGGACTTGGGGCCGGGTCAGACCCTTCCGTCGGCCGTCAAGCCGCGCTTGAATATACCGAAAAAATCATCGAAGTACTGGAAGGGGCTGACATGGTTTTCGTCACCACTGGTCTGGGTGGCGGCACGGGAACCGGCGCTGCTCCCGTGGTGGCTTCGCTGGCGAAGGAACTGAACGCGCTGACCGTCGCCGTGGTGACCAAGCCGTTCTCATTTGAAGGGCCGCGGCGCATGAAACAGGCTGAACGGGGGCTAGCCGAACTCGGCGCGACCGTGGATACCGTCATCACGATTCCCAATGATCGCCTGCTGGAGTTGGTCCCGAAAGGGACCAGCTTTTTCGAATCTTTCCGCATCGCCGACGATGTTTTGCGCCAGGCGGTACAAGGCATCAGCGACATTATCACGACACCGGGGCTGATCAATCGCGACTTCTCAGATATCCGCAGCATCATGCTGGGCATGGGTTACGCGATGATGGGGACCGCCAGCGCGCGCGGTGAAAATGCCTCTATTGAAGCGGCGCGGCTGGCCATTAGCTGTCCGCTGATGGAAGCCGGTGGCGTGAGAGGATCGCGCGGTGTGCTGATCAACATCACCGGTTCAAGCCATCTCAGTTTGCACGATGTCAACGAAGCCTGCTCACTGATCCGCAAGGCCACGGAGTTTGAAGATGTGCAAATCAACTTCGGTGTCGTGATGAATGAGGCGATGCAGGATGAGGTGAAGATTACGGTGATTGCGACTGGCTTCCAGCGCGAGTCCTTACCGGATATCAGCCGCCGGCCGGCTGTGCAGGAAATTCTCGCGCCGATGCCGATCGCGATTTCGCCGCAGCCAGTAACGATGATGATGGCGATGGAGACCGAGCCGGAAGAAGAACCAGCTGCCGCAGCCGCTCCGCCCTCTCCGCCGGCGCCGAAGGAAGAACCGATCCCGATGAACGATATCGATATTCCGGCGTTCCTGCGAAATCGCCGGATGGTGCAGTAATCAGTTGTCCAGCCGGCGGGATCCTATTCGCCGGCTAGGTGCATAACGATCCGCCGCCTGTGCGGGGCATTGCGATGCTCAAAAACGTAAATGCCCTGCCATGTTCCGAGGGCCATCTTTCCCGCGACGATTGGAATCGATAGATGAGTCTGGGTTAGCGCCGATCGGATGTGCGAAGTCATATCGTCGGGGCCCTCCGCCGTATGCCGGTAAAGCCGTGTGTCTTCGGGTACCAGACGCGAAAAGAAATCCGTAAGATCGCTCGTTACATCCGGGTCGGCATTTTCTTGAATCACTAGGGAGGCGGATGTGTGCTGGATGAAGAGCGTCACCAGGCCCGTCTTCACCGCCGCGTCGCGAACAAATTGTTGTACGGCGGCGGTGCATTCATAGAACCCTTTTCCATCGGTCTTCACCGCCAGCTCCTGGGCGACGTGCATTTATTCGACAGTCACGCTCTTGGCGAGATTTCTCGGCTGATCCACATCGCAGCCACGGCGTACCGCGATGTGATAGGCGAGTAACTGCAGCGGTATGATTTCGATTATCGGCAGCAACAGCTCGCTGGTGGATGGGATGGCTATGACATGGTCGGCGATTTTTGAAACTTCATCCCGATCCTCTTCACAACAAATCGCCAGCACAATCCCTTCGCGGGCTTTTACTTCCTGAATATTCGACAGCGTTTTCTCATAACGTGTATGGCTCGACTCGCTGCTGATCTCGCGAGTGGCCAGCACAACCACCGGTAAATTTTCGTCGATCAAGGCGTTAGGACCGTGCTTCATCTCCCCCGCTGGATAGCCTTCGGCGTGGATATAGGAAATTTCCTTCAGCTTCAGGGCTCCCTCCAGCGCCATCGGAAAATGAATACCGCGTCCTAGGAACAAGAAGTCGGAAGCACGGAAAAGTTTCCGCACCAAGTCGTCGTAGATAGTGTTGTAGCTCAACACAGCTTCCAGCTTTCCGGGCAGCCGCAGCAAGTCCTGGACAAGCGCTTGCGATTGCCCGGCCGACAACTTATCGCGAGCTTGGGCCAGATACGTCGCCAGGATAAACAGTGCTGTCAGCTGGCAAGTGAATGCCTTCGTCGATGCCACGCCGATCTCCGGGCCGGCGTGAGTTAACAGCGTTCCCGCAGCCTCGCGGGTGATCATGGAGCCCACCACATTACAGATCGCCAGCGTCTTCGATCCGTTTTGTTTCGCTTCCCGTTGCGCGGCCAATGTATCCGCGGTCTCACCCGACTGGGAGATCACCACCGTCAGAGTTTCTTTGCCCAGTATGGGATCGCGATAGCGGAACTCGCTGCCGTAATCGACTTCCACGGGGATTCGAGCCAGCTTCTCAATCATAAACTTGCCGGCCAGCGCCGCATGCCAGCTTGTACCGCAAGCGATAATCTTGATTCGCTCAAACTCGCGGAACTCGCGAGCGCTAATATCCATTTCATCCAGAAAAATGCGGCCGGATTCCTGTCCTACGCGCCCTAACATGGTGTCGCGCACGGCGCGCGGCTGCTCAAAAATTTCCTTGAGCATGAAATGTTTATAGCCGCCCTTCTCCGCCATGATCGGATCCCAGAGGATATGCGAGACCTGCCGCTTGATCGCCCGCCCGCTGAAATCGGTAAGGTGAACGCCTTCGTGAGTAAGAATCGCCATATCGCCATCGGAGAGGAAAAACATGTCGCGCGTATGGCTCAAAATCGCCGGCACGTCGGACGCCACAAAATATTCACTGTCGCCTAGCCCGATTACGACCGGGGGGCCCGACCGCGCCGCAACGATCTTGTTCGGATCCTGCGTGGAAATAATAGCCAAGGCGAACACGCCACTCAATTGCTTGACGGTCGCGCGGACGGCGTCTTCCAAATTCCCCGCGAAATGTTTTTCCACCAAGTGGGCGATTACTTCGGTGTCGGTTTCCGTGACGAACTTGTGGCCTTCCGCCTGCAAGCTCTCTTTCAAGCTAAGGTAGTTTTCCACGATCCCGTTGTGAACAACCACGATGTTGCCGGTGCAATCGCGATGGGGATGCGCGTTTTCTTCAGTCGGCCTGCCGTGCGTAGCCCAACGCGTGTGCCCGATGCCGAAGGCGCCCTCGATAGGGCTCAGCTTTATCGCGTCTTCCAGATTCCTGAGCTTGCCGGAAGCGCGACACACCGACAAATTATTATCCGCATCAAGGACCGCGATCCCGGCCGAATCATAGCCGCGATATTCCAGTCGGCGAAGCCCGTCCAGAATAATGGGTACCGCGTTGCGATCCCCGACATAGCCGACAATTCCACACATTGACCAATCTTAGCGTGACACGGGCACGCGCCCCGCCAATGCCAGGCCCGTAGCTACGGATGTAAATTCATTGCCTGAGCGAATTCGCTCGCGGCCGAACCGTCGGTCGAAGATGGCGCGCACCGCCGGCACGAACGAAGTGCCGCCCGTAAGAAAGACGCGATCCACCTTATTGGCAGGGGTTCCGGTCTTGGCCAGCAGCCGATCCACGCAGCCTTCAATAGAATTGAGTTCATCGCGGATCCAATCTTCAAAGTCAGGACGAGTGACTTTGGATTCGATCAAGATATCGCCGTCGGCAAACTGAAACGTTGCGGTATACGCACTCGAGAGCTCGCACTTCACGCGCTGTACCGCACCGTGCAACCGATAGCCAAGGTCACCGCGAATCAGTTCCAGCAATGCTTCGATCTTCTCCGGCTCAAACGCCTGGGCCTTTACACTCTGCAGCATGTTGATCGCTTCTTTCGATTTCAGCAGTGATAAGTGATGCCAGCGCTCCAGCTTGTGATACACCCAGGAGGGCACGGGCAAAATTTTATCAAGGGAGTGAATGGAACTCCCCGCGCCGAGAGCGGGCGAGACCAAATGACGAATGATCTTGGCGTCGAAAGCGTCACCAGCAAGGCCAACCCCTTCGTTGCCTAGAAGGTCTTCCGGACTCCGGCCGCGGGCACGGATTGCCGGCCCAACGCGGAGCAGCGAAAAATCACTCGTACCGCCTCCAAAATCGCCGATTAGAATCAGCTCATCCCGATCCAGTGTGGATTCGTAATAATAGGCTGCGGCGATTGGCTCCAGTTCGAACGAAACTTCTTCAAAGCCGGCCTTGCGTAGAGCCACTTCCAAGCGCGATAAAGCATACTCGTCATCCGCTGGCGATTCAGATCCTACAAAGCGAACGGGGCGGCCCACAACGACACTGATCGCCCGGCAATTAAACTGGCGTTCGGCTTCCAAACGGATATCTCGCAGGATTGTCGCGATCAAGTCTTCCAACGCCTGCTGCCTGCCGAAAACGTCGGTACTCTTGAGACTGCGGCTGGTAAGGAACGATTTCAGAGATTGAATCAGCCTTCCTTTATTTTCGGCATCCAGATAGTGTTCGATTGCTAGGGGGCCAGTCCAGGACTTTACCAGCGACTTGCCAGCCGTGCGGTGTTGTTCCAGGTAGAGAAGCGAGCGGAACGATTCGGTGAGCTCAGCCCGGAACGGGAAACGTGCCAATTTCACTTCGCCATTCGCGCCGGCGGTAGCAATGGAGCTGTTGGTAGTTCCGAAATCCAGCCCAAGGCTGCCATCCTGCGTACGAGACATGCTCTTAGCTTGGCAAAAGAATACACTGGAGCGCCACGTTACGTTATCATTCTCGAATGAAATGGGCTCGTGAGATTGCGGTGAAACCCGGCAAGAAAGTTGATTTATCGCGCTTCAATCCGGATGAGACGTTCGGAATTACAGAAGATGAGGCGAATGCGGATATCAAGGAGGCTGTGAAGAAGCTCGGGAAATTGCAGAATCTTCTTTACGCCGATCGCCGCTACGCGGTTCTGATCGTACTGCAAGCGCTGGATGCCGGCGGTAAGGATGGCACCATCAAGCACGTGATGAGCAGCGTCAATCCGCAGGGTTGCAAGGTTACTTCGTTTAAGGTGCCATCGAGCGAAGAGGCCGCGCATGATTTTTTGTGGCGGATTCACAAAGCCGTGCCGGGGCGCGGTGAGATTGGAATATTTAACCGGTCTCAATACGAAGACGTTCTTGTGACCAGAGTTCATGATTTGGTGCCGAAGGATGTTTGGTCGGGGCGTTATGACCAGATCAACAGCTTTGAAAGTATTCTCAATCAGAATAATGTGCGGGTTCTAAAGTTTTACCTGCACATAAGCAAGGACGAGCAGAAGCGCCGGTTCGAAGAACGGATCACCGATCCGGCTAAGAATTGGAAAATCTCGGCTTCGGATTTCACTGACCGCGAGCGGTGGGACGACTATACCAAAGCTTATGAAGACGCCCTGACAAAGTGCAACACGGAAACTGCACCGTGGTATATCGTCCCGGCCAATAAAAAATGGATGCGCAATTTGATCATTTCGAAGGAAGTTGTGAAGGCCCTGAAAGAGATGAAACTGCGGACACCTGAGGCGAGCATCGACTTAAGCAAGGTCAAGCTCGATTAGCTATCGCTCCGCAGGTTTCCGAAAAAACTTCCAGGCATCGGCATTGATTGCTTTGCTAACGGCTTCGTAGTTGTGATCGTGGCCGGGCAATTCCACATAGTGCAGTGGAAATCCGCGCCTTTGCAGCAAGTCTCTGGTTGCGCGCACCCTCGCGAGAGGGACCAATGGATCCTGGTCGCCGATGTAAAGGGCAATGGGAATCTTTCGCTTGGCTTGATCGAGAATCGAGACGTAATCCGGATCGATCGACGACGCGTGGATGGCGGCAGCCGCGAAGATATCCGAATCGAACATGGCGGCGTCGAATGCCAGGTAGCCGCCCATTGAGTGGCCGAAAACATAGACGCGGGCGGAATCTAAACCCCACTCCCGCTTTACGGCTTCCACGATCTCGCGAAACAATTGCGGTGCAATTTGTTCAAACGACTCCTGGCGCGGAAGCTCCGGCGCGATCAACAGGATTTCATTGCTGCGGGCGAATTCCTTCCAGGGCGCCAGCATCGAAGCAGCATTCCCGCCTGCCCCGTGTAGCAACAAAATCGCCGGTGGATTCGTCCGGTATTTCGGCGCCAACACGCTGTAGGAATAGCTGACATTGTTGAGCGCGACCTTCCGCGCCGCGAACTCCTGCTGGGCGCTTAACAACGGCGCCAGTAAGACGAGAGAGACTATAAATGCCGATCGCATGACTTAGGACGAGGCCGCGAGCACGAGCCCCGACGGCAGTTCTTCGCCGAAGATTTTGTCCATCGACCGCGAGTCTCCGGCCAGCTCCGAATCGAGTCCGGCATCGGGGAACATTCTACGAATCAAGTCGAGAGTTTGGGGACTCAAGTCACGGCTTGCATCTCCGGTGATGTGGGCGATTGCAACGGCGGCGTCGCCTGCCTTGGCGATTTTAATGATGCCTTCAATCCAGCGCGTCGCCGTGCTGGCGGGCACCACTTGATTTACCGGTCCGTAAAAAAGCTTACGCGCGCCGATACGCGAAAGACACCAAAGCGCCGTGTCGACCGACTCGCCACGTTTCGCCCGATCCACTAAAACGTCTCCGAGCTGTGTTTTCGTATGTAGCGGCAATAATTCCAGACTCGCCGCCGTACGCCACATCTCGCGATGCAGACTAATGTTCACCCGCGGCACTTTCTTCGATCCGCGAGGGATCAGCGTGGGAGAGAGGCGCTGAAATATATCGGTCTGCTGATTGCGATTTAAGCCGCCGGCCACACGCCCCCAAAAAATCCACCACTCGATTTCGTTCTGAACCTGGTTGGGAAAGATCAGGCTCGCGGCGTAGACACGACGCACTTGTTCCAAGCGATAGTCATCACCGGGAAAACCGAATCCGGGCCGCAGGCAGAATCCGCAAACACTTAGCCATCGCGATTCGAGCGACGGGCTTTTCCTGCGGCCTTCCGCGGTTTCAATTAGTTTGTCCGCCAGACGGCGAATCGCCGATAGCGGCCAGGAGTTTCGACCTAAGCCCATCGCCTGTTCGAGAGCTGCCGGAAGATCCTGCTGGAGCAGCTTGCCGCTGACAAACGTGTCGTCGATCAGAGCAATGGCTTTTTCCACGGCGTCATCGCTCACCACCGCCGCCGGACGCCCCGCGACGGACGCAGTGGCTGATTTACGCAGTTCAAATTGCAAACGCCAACGGTGTTCGCTAATCTTCGATTCCGCCCAAATTTCCAGCGTCCCCACTTCCGTCAGATGCGCGCCAAGCTTTACCGGCACGAACCGTTCGCCCCGTTTCCCAAAGCGAATGACGGCTTGCAAGGGAGCGTGCATATGCAGATTGGAGTGAAGATCTTGGCGCGGGAATTCGACGATGTCGCCCACCCGATCCTCAGTCCGCAGCAAAGAACTATACAGGCGGAATGAGACTGGCTTATTCGCCACCAGTTGCAAACTATCGCTATCGAACTCCAGGCGCGCGCCTTCTTCGGTACCACGGGGAACCAGGCAGACGGTCTTCAGCGTGTCTCCCTCATCGCCTATCCCGATGAAGTACGCTCGCGGCAAACCACCGCGTACCAGCAGGCCCGCGCCAGTTGAACGAACATAAGAATAATATGCCGCACCTACCGCGACGGCCAGATCCAGATCGCGATTTTCGAAGATGAGTGGACGCTTGCCGCACCACTTCTCAATGACGTCGACCACGCGATTGCGGCACAACTCCGGAATGAAAAACCCGCCGTTGAAGAGAATCGCGTCGGGCGCCGCACCCGCGTTGCTTAGGAATTCAGCTAAATGACGCGTGATCGCGGGGTCTGAAACATAGGGTAGTCCGAGCTCGCGAAAGAGACTGCGCTTCTCGTCTTTCGGCTTGTCGTTCACCGAACAGAATGGCAGAAAACCTTCGAGAGTCAGCTCCAAGGCTTCTTCTCGCAGGATCTCAGTGCGCAGGGTTCCACCAATCAACGAGGATCCAGATCCTAACAACGTAATCTCGACACTCTTCAAATTAGGATCGGCCAACAGGCGCTCTTTCGCCGCCGCGCATTGGCGTCGCAGGGCGCTCCTCTGGCGGATAGAAAGCTGCTGGCCGAGCTTCGATTCCGCGAGCCAAGCCAGCGTAAGATCGAGATTATCGCCGCCCAGCAGCAGGTGCTTGCCCACCGCCGTGCGCGTAAAATCCACACGATCGCCTTCGCGCGAAACGCGAATCAACGTGAAGTCGCTAGTGCCGCCACCGACATCGCAGATCAATACTGTCTGACCATCGAACAGGCTTTTCTGCGATCGGGTTAAATCGTTGGCGATCCACGAATAGAAGGCGGCGGCGGGCTCTTCCAGCAGCGTCAGGTTTTCGATTCCCGCCTCTTTCGCCGCCGTCACGGTGAGTTCGCGCGCTTCTTCGTCAAAGCTCGCCGGCACGGTGAGTACAACTTCCTGCGCCGATAGCGGCTCGCCCGACTTCTGTTTCCAGGCATCACCCAATTCGCTAAGAATGCGCGCCGACACTTCCACCGGCGATAGCACGCGGCCACCTTCTTGTGAATCCCACGGCAATATCTTCGCGGTGCGATCGACTTCGGAATTCGATAACCAGCTTTTGGCCGAATGGACGCTCTTGGTGGGAACCAGCGCACCTTGTTCCCGGGCGTAAACGCCGACGTATGTCTTGTCTCCGAGATACAGGAACGATGGCAGCGTGCGTCGTTCCTCGATGGTTCCTGGGGCTGCGTACTGCGGAATCTCGAGAACGTGGATGGGTGGAAAATCCGCTTCGCCCGCTTCTTTAGGATCGATATAGGCAAGAGCCGAATTTGTGGTGCCGAGATCGATTCCAATCTTCATCTACGCCACTCGCTCCCGAACATTAAATTCCAATTTCCAGCGCCGGCCATCGCGGGCGACGCACCATAATTGCAGCACGCCGGTCTCAGTGACGATGCTTTCCAGTGTGACGGGAACGTATTCGCCGGCGTTGCCCGTGGATTCCAGCGACACCTCCATCGGAGAGAGTTCTTCTAAATCGCCGCCGATATCGTCAATGAGCGTGCCGGCCTCATCGTTCTTCCGCGTCGCTGAATAGAAGAAACGGAATTCAGCCGGCTCGCCGACCACTAATCCGAATTGGCGATTGGGAAAAGTGAGCGAGGTCCCTTCTTCCATGCCGAACGGCACTACCGCGAGCGCCTTCAACGGAGCGGGCATTCCCGGGACGGCAGGCATGGAGCTTTCGATTCCAACGTAATAAGTTCGCGGAACACCCCCACGGATTCGGACGCCATTGCCCGAGCGCGAAAGTCCGTAATAGGCGGCCCCACGCGCTACCGATTGCATCAAATCCTCACCCAGCAGCGGTGTGACCGGGGCCGCGCCTTCCTCTTGCAGCCAACCGTTGAGCACGTCGATCAATCGCTGGCGAATCAAATTCGCGCGAAGTACTCCGCCGTTGAAAAGGAGGTGCGTCGGAGTTGCGAGTCCACTGGAGCCGCGGCGCACCGACCCGTGTTCCGCGCCTGCCGCTTGTTGCCGCAGAAATCGCGCCAGGTGGCGGGTGATGGCTGCATCGGCCGCATACGGTAAACCGATTTCCGCCAAGCCTGCCCGACGCCGCTGCGGCATGTCATGGCTGGAAACTTGAGGCAGGAATCCATCGCTAAGAATGCGATCCACATCCTCGCGCAGTAGCTTGCTCTTGATGGTTCCACCAACCAGACCAGAGCCCTTTCCAAGGATGGTAACGGGATGTTCGGTTTTCTTATCGTCACCAAGCAGCGCTTCTTTTGCCGCGCGGCACTGCTGCCAAAGAGCATGTAACTGTTGGTTGTCAAGCTTTACATTCTTCTCAGTCAATTGTTGTTCTACATGACGCGCCAGGGCGAGATCGATATTGTCGCCACCAAGAAGAATATGCTCGCCAACCGCGACTCGCTCTAAGGCCAGCGAGCCACCTTGCTCCGTGACGGCGATCAACGTGAAGTCCGTCGTCCCGCCGCCAATATCGATTACTAGAATAAGATCGCCGACAGTAACGCGATCGCGCCAATCGGGATGCCGCTCAAGCCATGCATAGAATGCCGCTTGTGGTTCTTCCAGCAACAGAACGTTCTTGAATCCCGCTTCATCGGCGGCCTTCTGCGTTAACTCGCGAGCCACCGCATCGAATGATGCCGGGACGGTTAGCAGGACTTGCTGCTCGGAAAATGGGGCATCGGGCATCTTGTCATTCCACGCATCGCGCAGGTGCTCAAGATATTTACGAGAGGCTGTTAGTGGCGAGATTCTGGGAACGCCATCAGGCGCGTGAGGGGGAAGTATCGCCGCGGTCCGGTCAACCCCAGCGTGCGACAACCACGATTTCGCCGACGAGACCAATCGCGCCGCGCTCTCCACGCCACGTTTTCGAGCGAGTGTCCCCACCACCGCCGCAGGGTCCGACGGCCAAGGTAACTCCAGTGAACCCGCGGGGAAGTCGGACGGACCGGCCAGGTAAAGGAACGACGGCAACAGCGGATCTTCCCGCACCTCACCCGGATTCACAAGTTGAGGAATGGCGAACATCGAAACGGGCGGAGTTTCATGAGCGCCAGTCGCCACGGGAGCCCATGCCAAGGCGCAGTTCGTTGTTCCGAGATCAATTCCGACGACGTAGTTCCGCTTAGTGTCGTTGACCAAAGTTAGTTGTGGCAAACGCCTACTCGATTTCTATTTCGGCCGGCGCCACGATGGCATTATTCTGCCCCGGCGCCAGCGCCGGCAATTCAATCTTCTCGGCGCGCCAACCTTTATGGCGTAACAAACCGCCCGGAGCCTTACCGTTTGCGGGCACGTTACCGAGCAACTTTACCTTGGAGGAATCGTTCGTGTCGAGTTTGGTGTAGGTGCCCTCGACACCATCGATCACCGGCGCCAGATGCATGTAGCGGCCGAGCGACTGCTTGCATTGATCGTGTATGTTGCGGACCGCCGCGCCTACCTGATCGTCATCGAAGCCGGAGATATCCTCCATCAGAAAATCGATTAAGCGCGAATCGCGCTGCAGGATGGATAGCATTTGCAACGCCCCGTCGGCGGGCTTCGGCTCCGCTTTCACCGGCGCAGGCTTTACTACCACAGGTTTTGCGTAGCCGAACGCCTGAGCGACTTCGGCTGGCAATTCGCCCCCAAACAGAATCGAGAAAAAACTTCGGAAGGCCAACGAGATACGACTCAAATTCACCTCTAACCTACAGGATACAAGAGTCGGTTCGATTCCCGTTATCCAAGGTGCCCCGCGGATGTCCGGGCCGTCACTATGGGCGGTAACAGGCGGACTGGATGTCGGTTTCCCATACCGTCACCGCCGTGATGCGCACGGGGGTTTCGGAATGGATTCCGTCGCTTAGTCTTTGATAGAAATACAGCGCCATGTTTTCCGACGAGGGGTTTAATTCCGTGAACGGGGGAATATCGTTGATGAACTGATGGTCCAAAGTCTCAATCACTTCACGCATCGCCCGCTTCACTTCCGTAAAGTCCACTAGCAACCCGATTTTGTCTAACTGCTCGCCTTCAAGATTTACTTGAACCCGATAATTATGTCCATGGACGTTTTCGCACTTGCCGCGATAATTGCGTAAGGCGTGGCCGGCGGCGAAGGTCTGCTCTACGGAAACTTCAAACATTGAAAAACTTCTCCACATCACTCAGACGAGTGGTAAATGCGTAATCGGGCAGGCTATCGAAAAAGATCTGGCCATAGCGCTGTTTCGTAATCCGATTGTCCAGCATGACGAGGACTCCGCGATCGGAACGGCTGCGGATCAGACGCCCAAACCCCTGCTTCAGGGCGATGGCAGCCTGGGGAATCTGGTAATCGTAAAACGGATTACCTCCGGCATCCCGAACCGCTTGTACTCTGGCTTCCACCACCGGATCGCTCGGCACGGCGAAGGGTAACTTATCTATAATAACGCAGCTTAATTGTTCTCCTGGGACGTCGACTCCCTGCCAGAAGGAGGACGTGGCAAACAGAACGCAGTTCGGCGTACTCTTGAATTCCTCAAGCAGCGCGTTGCGCGGACCCGTTCCTTGCAATAGCGTTTCGTATTCAATTTGCAGGGACACGCGATCATAGATCATCCGCATCTGCTGATAGCTGGTAAAGAGCACGAAGGCCCGGCCCTTGCTGAGCGTGAGGATCTTCACGATTTCGTCGGCTGCGTTGGAACTGAACGCCGCGGATCGCGGGTCCGGAAGATCTTGCGGGACATAGAGTAAAGACTGGTGTTGATAGTCGAAGTGGCTTGGAACAAGAGCCGATCGCGGCCCTTCCAGTCCCAAACGTTGCTCGACGAATTCAAAGCTTCCTCCGACGGCCAAGGTTGCCGACGTCAAAACGACCGTTTCCAACTCGTGGAATAACTTCTCTTTCAACAAGCTCGACACGTCGATTGGCGTCGCATGCAGGAACGTTCCCCGGCCCCGTTTCTCTACATAATAAACGAAGCTCTTCTGTACGCTCTCCATCCAGAATTGGAGCCTCTCCGCCAATTCCTTTGACCTGCGGAACAGCGGGATGATTTCTTCGGGGGCGTCCTTGATTAGTTGCAGGTGGCTTCCAACTAATTCCAAGGCGATTAGAACGTCCCGATATTCCTCTTCGTGCTCTTCTAGAAACGCCAGATGGCCGCGGAAACCGACTCGTCCTTCTGTATTTCCAAATAGCGAAAAGAAGCGCATCGCCCGTTCCATAACGGTGCGGAGGATCCGGTCCAGTTCGGGTGTGCCGAAATTCTTGCGCCGTGATAGCGCCGCGATATCGCGCTCCAGTTCCTCGAATTGATAGGTGCTGACCGTTAGTCCGAAGTATTGCCCGGCGACATCCTCAATATCGTGCGCCTCATCGAAAATGACAGTCGAGTATTCGGGAATGACGCCGCCCATATCCCTTTCTTTCACCGCAAGGTCTGCGAAGAATAGGTGGTGATTGACGATGATGATGTCGCTTTCATGGGCCCGGCGCTGCATCTCAGTAAGGAAACATCGCTCGAACTGTTTGCATTTCTGGCCTGTGCAAAGCTCCCTGCGGGCGTCGATTTTCGCCCACGCCGTACTGTTCTCGGGCAGCGTTTTAATCTCCGCGCGATCGCCGTTTTCCGTCGTCTTCTCCCACTCGCGGATCGTTTGGAAATCGGCAATTTCTTCCAGCCCGCTAAGGACGGGCTCCTTCTCCGCATCGTAGATTTTCTGGCGGCAGGCGTAGTTGCTCCGCCCCTTCATATAGCAGACCCGCAGTGGACTCGAAAAGTGCTGCTGAAGAAATGGAATGTCTTTGAAAAAGAGCTGCTCCTGGAGGTTCTTGGTTCCGGTTGAGATCACCACCCGATTGCCCGACAGGATTGCCGGAATCAGATACGCCAGCGTCTTGCCCGTACCCGTTCCCGCTTCCACAATCAGGTGCTTCTTGTCAGCCAGAGCTGCCGCCACGGCCTCCGCCATTTCCAGTTGACCGGGCCGGAACTCATAGTTCGGATGCCACTTCGAAAGGTGCCCGTCACGCCCGAAAAACTGACGCACGGTAGGTGTTTTTACGGGAGGGGGCAATACCTACTCAGTTTAGCTGTTGCTCTGCAGTTCGGCGATGGCCGCTTCGATGGCGTTGATCTCGGCGTCCGTTAATTCGGCAAACTGATTTCGTTTCGCAGCGGAAAGCTTCCCGCTGTTTTGCAGAATAAGGCGAATCAGCAAAGCGGCGCGACGGTCGGGCATATCGACGATGTTCAGGGTTCGTTTATGAGCCGCGTCGAAGAGCACAAGAAAGCTGAGTTCCTCCCGGAGGTCGATTCGGATGGTGTCGGCGACGCAGCTGTATAGATACTCGGCGAAGGAAGTGGCATCGAAGTACCGGTAGAGTGCAGCGGTTTCATTGCGGACAGTCATCGTCTGATCGGGATCCATCGTCCAATCGATATACGGCAGAATCGAGGAAGAATAGCCGTCCAGGACAAGATCATAAGCGCGTCGATTCCGCAGCATCACCTCGGAGACGGGGAAGATCAACCCCGCCGGCGAGAATTCCGAACGGCTTAAGACATGATGAATCAAGAAGCGATGGATTCGTCCGTTGCCGTCTTCAAATGGATGTATGAAGACAAAGCCGAACGAGGCGGCCGCGGCGGCGATCACCGGGTCGACGTCGATTGCCAGCCGGGGCATCATCTTCATCCAGCCTTGCATCAGACCGGGCACGTCTTCCGGCTTGGGGCAGATGAAATGCACGTCCTGGCTATAATCCCGCATCGTCTGCCCGACGTAGTTTTGCGTAGACCGCCAACCGTTCTGGGCATATCGCTGATCGACGATGATGTTCTGCAAGCGGACAAACTCTTGCGGATCGGTGCTGTCGAAGCGATCGGCGTGGGCCAGCGCCGCAACGAATCGGGTAGCACGATCGGGACTTGGCGTCTCGCCCTCAATAGCGAACGAAGATTTCGTTTCTTTGGTGAACAGATAATTGACAGCCCGCGCCATTAGAGCCGGATCATAATCGCGAACCAGCGTCTTGGCTTCGGTGGATAGGTCCTGCGCCAGCCACGATTCCAGTCTTGGGGTCCGCCTGATCATTGGGCAGTATTCCGCCCCTCCCAGCAGATTGTCGTTGATCCGCTGCCGTCGCGAAGGCTTAGGCTCGGCCGTGAACTGGATCTGGTGGTTCAGAAGGTCGACATACGTTGTCGGGCTGATGTCAGGCACGTCCAGCGTCTTGCCGGTAAGTAATTCGTAAAGATACCAAGCCCGGCGGGCGAATTTACTAGAGGCGTCGTCGCGCACCCACTCTTCCAGAAGGTGTGGGTCCAATACACGGAAAAGCGCTTGGATTGCCCCGAGCTCAATGGGTTCATAGCGCAGTGCAAATCGGAGGTGCCCAATGATATCCGTGGGCTGGTAGCGCATTGGGTAGGACTCGATAACCTGGCCGTCAGCGTGGATAATCGTGGAGCGGATGGCTGCGGCGCAGAAGCAATGAACCGCCGGTGGTGGGATTTGCAGAGCGAATTCAGAAATCAACGCCGATAGGCCAACAGGAATCTTCTTTATGAGCCATTTTGGTGGCGGAATCTTCTCGTCCATGGCGATTCCTTCTTTTAGTGGCGTTTTGGTGGCGAAATCTTCTCGGTGGTAAAAACTTAGTTTAGCAGGAAAATGTGGCGATTTCTTCTTTTAGGTGGTAAAACCTTCTTTTTGATTGGTTTTGGTGGTGAAATCTTCTCGGTGGGGGGCGGGAAGAGGGTTAATCTTCCCCTTTCTGTAATTTCGAAGCGGCGTCGATGCGAGCTTGCGCTTTCAGAGCTTCCGTCAATGCGCTGGCAATATCGATGGCGACCGCCGGATTTCCCATGGCTTCCTGTGCTTTCCGCAGCGCTTCCTGGGCCTTGGTGACATCGATCTCCTGCGCTGGTTCGCCCTCATCGGCCAGCACCCGGACGTGATTATCCAGGATCTCGACAAAGCCACCATGGACCGCCATCGAGTGATGCGTATTGTTGCTATCGACGAATGTCAGCGCGCCAATACCCAGTTCGGAAAGCAGCGGAGCATGGTCAGGAAGAACACCCAAGTAGCCATCCTTGCCGGGAATCTGGGCGGTGGTGGCTTCCTCGCGGAACAGCAATCGCTCCGGAGTGGCCACTTCTATTTGGAATTTATCCGCCATGCACTACGCCTTCTTCAAACGTTCGGCTTCGGCGATAACGTCTTCTATGGAACCCTGCATGTAAAATGCCTGCTCGGGAAGTTCGTCGTGCTTGCCTTCGACGATTTCCTTGAAGCTGCGCACCGTGTCGGCGAGCTTGACGTATTTGCCCTTGCGTCCAGTAAACTGTTCGGCCACTGTGAAGGGCTGCGACAGAAATTTCTGGATTTTGCGGGCCCGCGTCACGGTCAGTTTATCTTCGTCGGACAACTCGTCGATACCCAGAATCGCGATGATATCCTGCAGATCTTTGAACCGCTGCAGGATCTGCTTCACTTGCTGGGCCGTATTGTAATGGTCGTCGCCAACAATGCGCGGATCGAGAATGCGCGAAGTGGATGCCAGCGGATCTACGGCCGGATAGATACCCATCTCGGAGATGGAGCGCGAAAGATTCGTGGTTGCATCCAAGTGGGCGAAGGTGGTGGCGGGAGCGGGATCGGTGTAATCGTCGGCAGGCACGTAGATGGCCTGAACCGACGTGATGGAACCATCCTTGGTGGAGGTGATGCGTTCCTGCAACTCGCCCATTTCTGACGCCAGATTGGGTTGATAGCCGACGGCCGACGGCATGCGGCCAAGCAGTGCCGACACTTCCGAGCCTGCCTGCGTGAAGCGGAAAATATTGTCGATGAAGAGCAACACGTCCTGCTTTTCTTCATCGCGAAAATATTCGGCGACAGTCAGACCGGTCAAGCCAACGCGAAGGCGCGCCCCTGGCGGCTCAGTCATCTGGCCATACACGAGGGCGATTTTCGATTTCGTCCAGTCGTGCGGATCCATCACGCCGCCTTCTTGCATTTCCAGCCACAAATCGTTACCTTCACGAGTGCGCTCACCCACGCCGGCGAATACCGACACGCCGCCGTGATTGGTCGCGATGTTGTTAATCAACTCCAGAATGACGACGGTTTTGCCGACGCCCGCCCCGCCGAACAATCCGATCTTGCCGCCCCGCAGATAAGGCTCGATGAGATCGATAACCTTGATGCCGGTCTCAAACATCTGTAGCGTGGTCGATTGTTCATCGAACTCGGGGGCTTTGCGATGAATCGGGTAACGCTTTTCCGTCAGGATCGGCCCGAGATTATCCACCGGTTCACCAATCACATTCATGATGCGGCCCAGCGTCTGCTTACCTACAGGCACGGTGACGGGCTGGCCCAAACTTTGGGCCTTCATACCGCGGACCAGACCATCGGTGGGCTGCAAGGCGATGGTACGAACGCGGCTCTCGCCGATGTGCTGCGCCACTTCGCAAATAATATCGATGGGGGCTGGTACGGTAAAGCCTTCGCTAGTGATCTTGATGGCCGTGTGAATCAGCGGGATCTGGCCTTCCGGAAATTGAATATCCACGGCTGGCCCAGCAACCTGGATCACGTGGCCGATTGCGGTATTTTTCGGTGTTGCGGTCGATGATGCCATAAAAATATGATCCTAATCCAATGCTGAGGCGCCGCTGACGATCTCGATTATTTCCCGAGTGATGCTCGCCTGGCGGACGCGATTCATATAGAGCGTCAACTTGTCGATTACTTCTCCGGCGTTCTTCGATGCCGAATCCATTGCCGTCATTCGGGCGGCGTGTTCAGCGGCCATCGATTCAATCAGCGCCCGGAAAATCTGCACTTCGATGTAGCGCGGCAGCAGAGCCCCAAGCAACTGCTCGGGCGGCTGTTCGTAAATGTAATCTTTCTTTTCCTGGTCGGACGGAATCTGCACTGGAAGAATGCGCTTCAACGTCAAGGTGCCGGACATCACGTTCTTAAATTCGTTCACGGCGATATAGACGGAGTCGACCTCGGCTTCAGCGAATTTTTTGGCGACTTTGCGGGCGATCTCCAAGGCTTCTTCCAGCTTCGGCGCTTTTTGGAACAGGCCGGTATACTCGCCGCCGATTTTCGATCCACGTTTGCGGAAAAAGTCCCGGCCTTTGCGTCCGATTAATTCCAGTTCGATCTCGGCGTCTTTGTGATCGTTAATAAATTGAACCGCGGACTTGATCAGATTCGAGTTGAAGGCTCCCGCCGATCCACGATCCGCGGTAACCACCAAAAGCAGAATTCGTTTTTCTTCACGCACCGCGAGCAGTGGATTGGCCGCCGCTTCTTCATTGTCGGCCGCCGCCGCTGCGACGTTCGATAGCATCCGCTCGATAATTGTCGCGTAAGGGCGGGCCGACATCACGCGTTCCTGCGCCCGCCGCAGTTTGGCCGCCGAGACCATTTTCATGGCCTTCGTGATTTGCTGGGTGTTTTTTACCGAGCGGATCCGGCGTCGTATGTCGATTAAACTTGGCATGTTTGCCTGCTGACCTGTTAGGCCTTTGCCGCCGCCACAGGGTGTTCGGAAACAAACGTCTTTTTGAACTCGCCCAGCAACTTGTTCAACTCGTTTTTGGTATCGTCATCCAGCGTCTTTTTCTCACGAATCTTCTGTAGCAAGCCAGATTGCGCGCTGTCGAAGAATTTATAAAGCGCCTCTTCAAATGGGCGGCACTGTTCCACCGGAAGATCGTCCAGAACGCCGGTGGTGCCGGCGTAGATGATCAGCACCTGCTTTTCGACGGGCACCGGCGAGAATTGACCCTGCTTCAGAATTTCCACCAGACGGCTGCCGCGCGTTAACTGCTGCGCCGAAGCTTTGTCCAGATCGGATCCAAACGAAGCAAAGGCGGCGAGCGCGCGATATTGAGCCAGATCCAACCGCAGCGAGCCGGCCACCTGGCGCATGGCCTTAATCTGGGCGCTACCGCCGACACGGCTAACGGAAATACCGACGTTAATCGCCGGGCGCACGTTTGAGTTAAAAAGGTCGGCTTCCAAAAAGATCTGGCCGTCGGTGATCGAAATTACGTTCGTCGGAATGTAGGCCGAAACGTCGCCCGCCTGGGTTTCGATGAACGGCAGCGCGGTCAGCGATCCGCCGCCTTTTTCGTCCGACAGCTTTGCCGCCCGCTCTAGCAACCGGCTATGCAAATAGAACACGTCGCCAGGATAGGCTTCGCGGCCCGGTGGACGGCGCAGCAGCAATGAAATTTCGCGATAGGCCGCGGCGTGCTTAGATAGATCGTCGTAAATGCACAGCGCGTGGCCGCCCTTGTCGCGGAAATATTCGCCAATGGCGCAGCCCGCATAGGGAGCGATGTATTGCATCGGCGCCGGATCGGAAGCAGTGGCCGCTACCACGATGCTGTATTCCATGGCGCCAAATTCTTCCAGAGTCTTTACTACCTGGGCGACTGTGGAACGCTTCTGGCCGATAGCGACATAAATGCAAATCATGTCGCCGCCCTTCTGATTCAGGATGGTGTCGAGCGCGACGGTGGTTTTACCGGTTTGGCGATCGCCAATGATTAACTCGCGCTGGCCGCGGCCGATGGGAATCATCGCGTCGATCGCTTTGATGCCGGTCTGCATGGGCTGCTTTACGGGCTGGCGGTCAATCACGCCCGGAGCGATGGCTTCCAGCGGATTAAATGCCGTGGTGACAATTGGACCTTTTCCGTCGATGGGCTGGCCGAGGGCGTTCACCACGCGGCCGATCATCGCTTCGCCAACCGGAATCGACATGATGCGCCCGGTGCGCTTCACCTCGTCGCCTTCTTTTATCTCCGAAGCCTCGCCCAGAAGCACGGCGCCCACTTGATCTTCTTCCAGGTTCAGCGCGATGCCGGAAATGCCATGCGGGAACTCGATCAATTCGCCCGCCATTACTTTTTCCAGGCCGTAAATACGGGCGATACCGTCGCCAACCGAAATCACCGAACCGGTCTCGGAAACGTTTACCGCTTTATCGTAATTCTCAATTTCAGCGCGGAGAACCCGCGAAATCTCATCCGCTCGAATCTGAGCCATAAAATTCCTTCACCGCTTACTGCGCGGCTAATTTCTTCCTTAACCCTTCCAATTGGCCGCGCACCGATCCGTCGTAGACGGTGGAGCCGATCCGCGCCGTAACACCGCCGACCAGCGACGGGTCTACTGAAAAATTAGGACGTATTCGTTTGCCGCTCAGCTTGGCCAACTCCGCTTCCAGAGACTGGCGTTGCGCATCCGTCAGATCTTTGGCCGACGCAATGTCGGCCCGAACAAACCCCAGATGCTCATCGATCAGTAAATCAAACGCTTCGCGAATCTCGGCGAAATGGCCGATGCGCCGATGGTCGATGATGACGTACAGGAAATTGCGAACCTGCGGCGAGAGCCCTAACGGGCCGGCGAACTGGGCGATTACCGCGCGCTTTTTCGATTGCGGCACGGCCGGAGACAACAGCACGGTCCGCAACTCATGCGACTGCCCGATCAGTTCTTCAAACGAGCGCAATTGCGGCGCGACGTCTTCGAACCGAACGGCCGATCCGGTCCCTGTCACTACATCCACCAGCGCGCGGGCGTATCTGGACGCCACAACGGAGATCATCTAGTTCTTGCCTCCGCCGGCCGCCACATTATGCACGAAATTTTGAATCAGCTTATCTTGCACGCCGTCAGACATTCCGGCCCGGATCTTCTGTTCGGCCAGGTTGATCGCCAATTCGGCGGCATAGCTTTTCAGATCGCGAATCGCCACTTTCCCGGCTATTTCGATATCCTGCTCAGCCTGCGCCTGAATCTTGGCAATTTGGGCAGCCGTCTCAGCCCGCAGCCGTTCTCCGGCAGCCGTCATTTCCGTCTGCGCGGTGGCCTTTAAACTGTCAATTTCGGTTTCCAGTGCGCCCATCCGGCGCTCCATCTCGGCGGCTTTGGTATCGGCTTCCTGCTTCAATTTCGCAGCTTCGGCGATGCCCTTCCGAATCTCTTCGGTACGCGATTTAAAAAACGGCCCGCCATGCTTCGCGGCAAGGTAACCCAACCCGGCGGCGAGGATGGCAAAGTTCGCCCACTTCCAGGCCATCTCATGGGGAATCTCTTTCTTTCCGCCTTCTTCGTGTTTCGCGCCGGCTTCACTTTCCTGAGCGTGAATCGCAACCGTTGACAGAGCGATGAGAATCAAAAATCTCTTCATCTGGCGCTTCCCGCTAGAATCGACTCGGCTATCTGGTCTGCCAGTTGCGCGCTGGTTTCGAGGAGAGTTTGTTTAGCGGTGGCGGCTTCTTCTGATACCTCCTGCTTGGCGCTGTCCACCAACGCTTGCGACTTCTTTCGCGCCTCGGCAAGTTGGGCTGCTTGCTCATCGAGCGACTGGCGGCGGATCAGTTCCTGCTCCTTGTACATCTCGCCCCGAGTTTGGCGAATTGCTTCTTCGTAGGCGGCTGCTTTCTGCTCCGCTAACGCAAAACTTTCCTCAGCCTGCTTGCGCGCACCGGCAGTCAGTTTGTCGCGCTCGGCTAAAACTTTTGAGAGCGGCGAAAACAGCATCGCCTTCAAATAAATGTGCAGGATGATAACGATAATGAACGTGGGAATCGCTTTAAGCAGAATCCCGACGAGCTGGTGTAAAGTCTGTTCCATCTGTATTTTTTAACGGGAACGGATACCGTGGGAGATCAGGCGCAACTCTCGCCGCCCAACCTAAAATCCCAATACCGCTACGCTATCACGTTGACGCGGTTTGGGTCAATCTTCGAAGGGGATAACTAGCACCGGACGCGCCAGATAAGGGTAGGGTTACGTTTGGCAATCGGAAGGCTGTTCCGGCGGGATGAGCGGAAGGATAGACGCGCTTTTTCGCCGCCGGAATAAGGGGATGCAAATTCACAAACGCCGGACTAGTGTTACTTTGCGCTGAAGCCAGCGGATGCGCTGTAGTTCTCCCAATCCAACTGCAGCTTGCCTTTATCGCCGCCCAGATCGGTCAATTTATAGCGCAATTTTTCTACCTGCGCCGACGGCTTGCTCATGGTCATTTTGACGCGGCCCAGGTCCTGCGCCTTGTCGTATTTGGTTCCCCATTGCCCAACTTGCTTATTGACGATCAGTGTCCACTGTTCGGGATTCGACAGGTCTACGTAGAGGGTGTAGTCGCCCGCCGGTACCGCCAAACTCCCGAATTTCAGATCGGCATCGGTGTGTAAAGCCGTCGCCGTATTCGCGCCCGCGCGCCAAGCAGGGTAAGTGCCGTCATGCGAGATCAGCCCGTCCTTCGTGAAGATCTTTCCCTCGCGCCCATTCACGCTGGGTGCGGCGTACTTGACGGTGATCGTTTTGCCGTTCACCGTCGCTGTCTCAGTTTCAGCCGTGGGCTTCGTTTGGGCCGAGGCTAGTGTCACCGCTGCGAGCAACGCGGCCCCGCAAATCAATTGAGCTTTCATGCTTGTTTCTCCTTATTGGATTCTACTTCCACTCCACTAAGACGATGCCCGAGAAAATTAGAACCGCGCCGATTGCCGCCCGTAGCGACAGCACCTCGCCCACCAGCAAATAAGCCGCGACCCACGCAAAGACGGGTTCCAGGGAGAAAATCAAAGCCGTTCGGGTGGGTGTCGTGTATTGTTGGGCCCAGGTTTGAATGGAGAACGCCGCCGCCGTTGCCAGCAGGCTTGTGACCAGTAGCGCCGTGATTACCGGACCGCTCCAGTGGATCCGCGGCGTTTCCGCCCACCAGAATGCTGTCGCGCCGAAGAGTCCGGCGGCGGCGATTTGGGAGACGCTGAGTGTGGTGTAATTCACCCGTTTCGCGAAATGCCCCAGCAGCAGAATATGAATGGCGTAGGGGACGGCGCAAGCCAGGACAAGCAGGTCACCGAAGCTGATGGAGAACGAGCCCTGGGGAAGGGTGAGCAGAATCAATCCGGCTCCGGCAACGATCACCCCGACGATCTCCACCCGCTGCGGCAGCCTGCGGTAAACGATGGCGGCGAAGATGGGAACCAGGGGGATATACATCCCTGTAAGAAATCCCGCTTTGGCCGCGGTGGTGTATTGCAAGCCGAAGGTTTGCAACACGTAGCCGCTGAACAAAACGAAGCCAATTGTGACGCCGGCAAGCAGGTCAGCTTTGCGCCGGGGTATCCAACTTCGCCGAAAGATCAGAGCGAGAACTACCGCCGCCAGCAGAAAGCGGATGGTAAGGAAGAGCAGTGTAGAGACATCGTGGAGCGCGGCTTTGACAAGAACAAAGGTGGCTCCCCAACACAGGGCTACGAACACCAGGCCGAGATCAGCCTTGAGGCGGGACGGCGGGATGTGAACGCTCATCCGCCGGATTCGCTCTTCAACGTGTCGGGATCGCGCAGTAATAGGCAGAGCGTCAGAACAACTCGCCGCAAGCCGAATTCCCGGCCATCGGGGTGGTACCACTCGGCTGGAGTATGGGCGCCACCGCCTTGACCGCCCGCGCCAATGGATACGGCGGGAATGCCTAAGGACAAGGGAATGTTGGCATCGGTGGAGGCCACGTCCAGATGGGCGCGAATGCCAAGATAGTTGTCGGCGGCCCGCAGACAACTGAGCAAGGGCGAGTTCGGGGGCAATTGACCACCGGGACGCGAACCGATTTCCTTGATCTTCGCCGTAACCCTTCCACCGGTTGAGCGATCATTTTCCACTTCGATGGCCCGTTCCACGCACTGCGTTAGCATCGCCGCCAGCTCGTCGATCTTTGATCCGCTCTCGGAACGAATGTCGATTTTGGCGCGCGCCGAAGTGGGAATCGAATTGATACTGGAGCCGCCCTCAATGATGCCGAAGTTAAATGACGACCGCGGCGACGATGCGCCGTTGAGGCGAACCTCGGAAAATAGGGTAATGGCCCGGCTGAGCGCGTGTACCGGATTTCCGATGCCGTAATCGCTCCAGCTATGGCCGCCGGGTCCGGCGATGGAAACGTCGAAGCGGCGGCTGGCGAGTGCCTGGCAAGTGATGTGATCGGTAGCCGGCCCGTCGAGCACCAGGAACGCCCGGATCTTCGACGCCAAATTCGATTGGCGGCAGAGATAGCGCATGCCGCTAAGATTACCCTCGCCTTCTTCCCCCACATTGGCGATGAACAGCACGGCTGCTCCGGCTTCTTCATCCAGATGCGTGACTTTCATGGCGCGAGCGATTGCCAACAGGGCGATGAGTCCCGCGCCGTTGTCGGAGACTCCCGGACCGTGGAGCATGCCCCCCGCGCCGACGGAGATTTCTTCGTTCGTTCGCGGCGCCAGCACCGTATCCAGATGAGCGGTAATCGCGACGAAGGGCCCTTCGCGGTTGTTAGAAAAGGAGGCGACGACATTGCCCGCGCGATCGATCTGGGCGTCGCACGCGATAGCGCGAAATTGTTCGGCAACCCATTCGGCGCGCTTCTGCTCAAAGAAAGTCGGCGCAGCGATACGGCATAGCTGGACGTGTTGATCGGTGATCCATTGCCGCTCCCGCTGAAACCATTGCAAGCAATCCCGCAATCCGGCGGACTGGGCCAGGTCGGCCACCGCTTTGGCGTTGAGTGCCGCGGCTTTGGCGGGCAAATGGGTTGGCAAGGCCACTCCCCAGTCTATCGCGAGCGAGCGTGTCTTCTTCGGATACCATGGTTCCCGGAGACGACGATGAAAGCCTGGCAAGTGAAAGAGTGGTGCGAACCGGAAGGGATGGCGCTGGAGGAGATTCCCATTCCGGTGCCAGGGCCGCGCCAGGTGCTGATCCGCAATGCGGCGGCGGCGCTAAATTTCTTCGACATTTTGCAGGTGCAGGGCAAATATCAGATCAAACCGCCCTTTCCGTTCACTCCCGGAGCGGAGGTTGCGGGTACCATCGCCGCCGTTGGCAATGAGGTGACGCAGTTCTCCCTGGGCGACTCCGTGTTGGCCATTTTGAATGGCGGGGGCTTCGCCGAATATTCGTTGAGCGACGCGATAAAGACCTTTCCCATTCCTGACGGGATGAGCGTTACGGAAGCCGCGGCGCTGCCGATCGTGTACCAGACGTCTTATTACGCGCTGACAAAACGAACCCAATCGCAACCCGGCGAATGGTTGTTGGTGCATGCGGGCGCAAGCGGTGTTGGCATGTCGGCGATCCAGATCGGCCGGGCCTTGGGAGCACGAATCATCGCAACGGCCGGAAGCGAAGAGAAGCTCGCATTCTGCCTTGAACAGGGGGCGGAACACGTCATCAATTACCGCGACCCAAGCTGGGTGGACCGGGTAAAAGCGATTACCGGCAAGGGGGCCGACGTGATTTACGACCCGGTCGGCGGTTCCGTATTCGATCTGTCCACGAAGTGCATCGCTCCGCAGGGGCGGCTACTAGTAGTGGGTTTCGCCAGCGGCCAAATTCCCACGATCGCCGTGAATCGAATTCTGATCAAGGATATTTCCATCGTGGGCGTTCTATGGGGCGGATATTCGGCGCAACATCCGGAATATAGCGTTGAGGTGCATCGCGCTTTGGCGGATATGTACGCGGCCGGACAGATCCATCCGCAGGTTGGAGCTAAATTCACCCTTGCCGAAGCACCGCGCGCGCTACGATCGTTGGCGCAGCGCGAAATAATAGGGAAAGCGATTCTGACCGATGAGGAATCCTGAATACGCATGTGTAGCTAGGCACGACTGTTGCCGATTAGTTGAAAAGGGACGGTCGCTGAATTAAGATCGAGAGTCCGAGGTGTCGGTCCAAGTTTGGGGCGACAGTAGCAGGTCTGTGGAGGCCTTTTGATGTTCTGCGATATTTGCGGTAAGCCGGCCCAAAAGGGAAACAGGTTCTGTATTCACTGCGGGGCGCCATTGGGGGCACCACCCGTGGGGCTGTCGTCAGCGCCACCGGCCGGTCCGTTCGAAGGACAGCCCGGAGGTCAGTTTGGGGGGCAACCCGGTGGTCAAATGCCACCGCCCTCGGCCAGTGCGATATCGGGGCTCCCGCCAGCGGCGCCGCCGTCACAGCCGCAGAGTCCGCCGAGCCCCACTGATTTATTTCAGGTGGTGGAAGGCGAAGATTTGCCGCGGATCTCCCATCTTCTGGATGCCGGGGCGAACGTAAATACGAAAGGTCCGCGGGGGGATACGCCTCTCCATTTAGCGTCCCGCCGTGGGAGCGATACGGTAGTGGAACTCCTCCTGCAACGCGGCGCCGACGCGCGTTCATGGAACGACGAGGGTACGACGCCACTGCATTTTGCATCCTACTTTGGACGCCAGAAAGTGGCTGGACTTCTGCTGCGCGCCGGAGCCGACCCGTACGCCCGTAACTTCGACGGCCGGACATCGCTCGATCTGGCGATGGAAGGCGGTCATCCGGAATTGCGAGCTGTGCTGGAAGGGAAGGCCGACGCGTCGGTGGGTCCGTTAAACCAGGGATCGCCACTGGGACAGGCAACTCCGCCTCCCGCTCCGGCCAAGGCGCCGGTGATTGCCGCATCCTTGCATTACTACGTTTTCGCCAACGCCGTGACGCGCGATTGGGTAAGGGACAACGGCGGCTCATTCAGTTCCAAATTACCGGCGCGAAAGTTTTTTGCACTTTGGAAAGATGCCGAAGCACAGCCCATCGCCGGTTATTTCAGCAACGCAAATGGGGAATCGAAGGTAGTGGTGAATCGCACAGGCGGTGAGCTGAAGGCCTTTCTGGACGCCGACGCTCAGGCCTTCTATGCGATGACCGAACACGAGGTGGATCGTATCTGGCAGCTTTCCGTGGGACACCACGAGCTGGATCGGATCTGCGGCCCGGGCGGGTATAAGATCGCGGCCGGGCCCGCGGGCACGCTGCCCCTGGAAGAGACGCCGTCGCAAGCCGCCAATTACGCCGTGGTGCTCGCCGACACGCGCTATATCGAAGACGAGATCGTGGAAGGCTGGCAGCCGAACGCCGCCAAATACAGCACGCCGGTGGATGCCGAAAAGCGATTTATCGCGGTGGCGTGGGGTCCGGGAGTATTTGCGGCTGCTCCTCCGGTGCAGGTGCAGCAGCCGGTAAGTGCCCCGCAGCCGGTAAGCGCGCCGCCGATTGCACCCCGACCCACTCCGCCGCCACCTCCTGCTCCGACCCCGCCGCCTCCTCCTCCGCCTCCGCCGGTGCAGACGGCTCCTCCACCCCAGCAGGCCGCGCCCGTCACGACAGCCTCGGTGGAACAAAAGGGAGCTAGCGCACGGCTTGTGATTGCCGGCATTGAGTGTGAAGTGGGGCCGCGTATGTTGGCCGCCATCAGCGCCACGCTCGATGACGACCCGAAGAATTCGAAAGCCTTCGATGCCCTGGCGAAATCCGATTCGTCGGCCGTTCGAGCTAACGTAGCTACTAAGAATTCTCTACAGCCGGCGACGGTAGGGCAGTTGGCCCGCGATGCCAATCCAGCGGTGCTGCGTAACCTTCTCCGCAGCCGTGCTGGACGGCAATCGTTAACCCAGGTGGAACTCTCGCGCTTGGCGCAATTCCCGGATTCCGAGGTCCAGGTGGCGCTGGCGACGACGATGGAAGGCTTTGAACAGGCCGATCTGGTAGCGCTCGCGGAAGCGCTTTCGGTGAGTCCTAATCCTCTTGTCAGAGCCGCTGTGGCGGCGAACAAGGCAACACCGCTGAGTGTATTGCGCAAGCTAACGGCAGACCAGGACGCTGACGTGGCACATCAGGCCCAACAAACATTGTCCTAAGAAGGCTGAATGAGTCAATCCAATTTCGCGACGAACCGGCGCGATGCCGTCGAAGAGATTCTGGCGTTATCCAGCACTCACGATTTTTCAGCGACCGATCTGGAAGCTAATCGAGCGGGGAAATTCGGTAAGGATCAGGAACGTTTCGTCTTGACGCACCGCTTGAACAAACTTTACATCGCGGCGGGCGCGGTGGTGGTGATGATTTTATTTCGCGTCATCTGGGCGTCGATAGGGGAAGAGCATTCGGCGGGCGTTTTTCTTTCGGGCTTTCTCGATAGCTTCCTGACCTTGAACTTTCCCAAGGCGTTCGCGTTGTTCTTTCGCGGGCCCGAAGCGACGAAGCTTCCGACTGCCATCAGCATGCTTTTGCTAGTGCTGGTGATGGTGGTTGCGTTCTCGCTTCTGAAACTGAACTGGGCGCTGCTGATGGACGTATTTGGAGCGAAGGTGGACCGAATTCAAGGGCGGCTAGAACCGGTGGAGTCGTCGGTGATGGACAAGAAAGAGGGTTCATCGGCCGTCTATACCTACCTCATCGGCGGTATGACCTTCGTAGTCGGGCGCACCGGGTTCGACAAGATTATGCCGTATACCGAGTACATTGTTTATTACGCTCCGAAGAGTAAAGCGTTGCTGTCGTTGGAGCCAATTTTGGCGCCGAAGTAGGAGGAGGACGGTACTCCTACGCGCCTCCCGGCCTTCTCTTTTTCAAATCCCGCAATAGCGTCTCGATTTCCTGTTCGCGATCGAGGGCGGCCAGGCGCTCTTCGATGTTGTATCCGTCCACTGAGGAAGCCGCCTGCCCTTGTGCGTCTGCTTTTGCCGCCTTCTTCTGTAATCTATCGAAGGCTGGATCCTTGGCTTGGCCGGCCATGCGGGCCTTGGCCTCGGTTGCTCTGCTGACAAGCCGGGCGCGCCGATGCTCGGCGATCAGCATCTCGCTTTTTGTTTGCGTTTCCGACAGCTTGGCATCCAACTTCGACAACGCCGACTTGAGGCTTTCCACCTCCAGTTTCTGATCTTCCCACTGCTGCTGGAAATTGTCGGCCGTTAGTTGCGCAGCGATCGAGCGTTCCAGCGCGGCGCGGGCGAGTTCGTCGTCTTTCCGATCAACCGCGAGTTCCGCCTTGCGGATCCATTCGGCGGCCTTCAATACCCCATCCTTGCGTTTTTTCTCCAGCAAATGTTGATCGGCAAGGGCGATTGCTACCTGCGTTTTCACTTGCAGTAGCTGGTTTCGCATGTCCACCAGCACTTGCCTGATCAACTTCTCCGGATCTTCGGATTTTTCGATTAAATCGTTGATGTTCGCCCGTATCAGTGTCGCTACACGTTCGAGTAAAGCCATTGCAGACTCCTTAAAAAAACGAAGAGCGGCGCCCTGCTTGCGACGCCGCCTTCGAGCTACTTCTCTACGCCATTGCCGGACGCGCCCGGCCTTCCGGATTTATCTCCAATCAACTTGACCTTGCCCAACAGCTCCGACATCTGCATGCCCGACAGCGCTTCAAACAACGCCGGCACCTGGGCTGCGATCTTGGTTAAATCCCCGGTGATCTTGTGCATTCCCGAAGTCTCGTCGTTGCCCGTGGACACGATTGTGATCTTGTCGATATTGGACAGCGGCGCAGCCAGCGCCCGAACCACTTCCGGCAGACCAGTGATCAATTTATCGGCAACGGCGGCCTGGTTCCATTCCTGATAAGCTTCGGCCTTCACGTTCATCGCCTTGGCTTCGGCTTGGCCCTTCATTAGAATGACGTCGGCTTCGGCTTCACCCTGCAGCCTTGTGGATGCGGCGCGGCCCTCAGCTTCCGATATCTGTTTCTGGCGTTCGGCGGAAGCCATGGTTTCAATCCGCTGGCGCTCTATTTGAGCGCCTTTTAAGACTGTCGCGATCAATTCTTTTTCATGCCGCAGGATTTCCGCCTCCTGCACTTTAGTTTCCTGCTCCTTTTCAATCAGACGAACCTTGATAGATTCGGTTACCGCCTGCTGCTGCATGACGCTGGCTTGAATTTCGTAAGCCTTATCGGCTTGCGCCTGCTGGCGTTTTACCATCTCCAGATATTGCGCTCTCTTGATTTCCAGATCGCGCTGGGCCTCAGCCTGTTTGGCCGACGATCCAGCCTCGGCGATGACGCGTTCCTGATCGGCTTGGGCGCGGGCGACCGACGCGGCTCTCTGCGACTCGGAAAGGTTAATCGCCATGTCGCGTTCCGATTCCGCCTTGGCAACCGTAGCCGCGCGTAAAGCCTCGGCCCGCCGCACCGCCGTTACCCGCTCCGCTTCGGCGGCCGCTACGTCGGCGTCGCTTTTGATGCGAGCGACATCAGGGCGTCCCATGTTCATGATGTATTCGTTCTTGTCACGAACCTCTTTAATGGTGAAGGAGATGACTTCCAACCCCATCTTGTTCATATCGTCGGCGCAAGTACCGCGCATCCGGTCACCCACCATTTCCGGTTCCTTCACGATCTGCTCCACCGACAATTGGCCGATGATTCCGCGGAGGTGTCCTTCCATCACCAGCCGGATGAGCGCTTCGCGAGCGACATCGGTTTTGGTGAGGAACTGCTCAGCCGCGGTCTGGATGGACTCCGGATCGGACTTCACTTTGATTTGCGCAACGGCTTCCACCGTTACCGCGACACCCTGCTTGGTGTAGAGGTCCTGCTGCGGCGCGACGTCGAACGACATCAATTGCAAAGACAGCTCGCGATAGCTCTCAACCATCGGGAGGATAACGGTACCGCGGCCTTTAATGATTCTGGTTCCCCGCAATCCGTAAACCACCAGCGCCTCATGCGGACCAGCCTTGCGGTAGAGCCTTGCCGCTACCGACATAATGAACACGACCACAAGAACCATCAGCCCAACGCCGATTACCAGCCCCAATGGCGAATTAAATACGGAATTCATGGATTCTCCTTTTTACGATCCAAATACAATGTTCGACAACTATTTCGTTAGATTTAAACGCCACTAGCGCTTTGTTCTTCGCCGCCGCGCAGGCCCGTCAATTCGTCCCATCGCCCGACATAAGCGATTCCTTTTTCATAGCGAGTGACAATCACTTCGGTGCCGCGAGCGATTTCGGTGCCGTCTTCGGTGCGCACCGCCACCGCCTTCCGCACGCCTTGCTGCGAATAGATCATCTCGCCGGTTCCGCCCACGCGGACGTTACTGCAGATCTGGCCGAGGACGCCGATCATATCGTAATCGGCGGGGTCCAACTGCTTATCGTGTTCCAGAAGAACTTTGACGAAGAACCAGAACACGATCCCTCCCCCGATCAAGCCGCCCCCCACGGCGATGGCCAGCACCACTAGCGAGACAAACCTCGAATAGTGTTCGGCAAGAAATCCTGTCCCACCAAACCAAGCGATAAACGCGGTGATTGTTGGCATGTTGAGCCAACTCCAGCCGCCGCTGCCGCCATGACCATGCCCATGCGATAAGCCGCCGTGTCCAATGTGATGGTGTAAATGGAAGTGCGGCAAGTGCAGGCTGCCGGCGAGAAACGACAGCGCGCTCAGCATAAAGCCAAATATGAAGCAGCCTAAATAAAACATTTCCCAAGTCATATCGTTTTCCTTCCGCTGCCGTTGCCTTTTTCCGCCGGCCGCAGTACTTGTAATAGCCTGTCCACCAAATCCGGTGTCTCAAGGATCGCGTCCAGTAAGCGCAGACACTTTCGCGAATCCTCATGACGGGCCAAGGTTAGAAGAGCCTCGCGAATCGCCAGATCCTTGCGGAAGCGCTCCGCGCCTTCGATCAGCCACAAATCCAGTTGATCCTCATTAGCCCGCACGTCGGATATCAGCTCTGTATGATATCCTTCCGGGTCGTCCACCAGATAGCCCGGATGCACCTTGAAAAAGCGAGCCAGCATCATACGCGTCGCATTGGTTAAATGGGGTCGCGCGCCGCTTTCGATCTGCGATAGATAAGACTGGCTGATGGATTCCGTTAGCTCCGTTTTGAGGGCCCGAACCACTTCCTGCTGCGTCATTTCCCGATCCAGTCCACGCAAGGTACCTTCCACCTCGCGGAGGTATCGAATTTTCTGTCCAAGAGTCATCCCCGCTCCATATTGCAGATCGCTATATTTATATCGCAATCTGCGATATAGGGCAAGGGTTAGACTTGTAAGTGATTGATTCGGTTGCGACTATAATTTATTGCGGGATTGGATATTACTTTGTGTATGAACCGACTTACTGGGTTTTCAATGATTTGCGGGCGAAAGTGGGGATGCGGCCTCCGGATTCCTGGCGAATCCGGAGGTACGTATGATTGCGGCAATCGCTAAGCCACGGTTCGGATCGGACTCGGGAAGCGAAGACGCGCCGGGGTCTTGCGCATTTGCAATATTTTCGCGGTAGCCGGTTGGGCCGGCTCAATAGCGCGGTTCACGCTGACACTTCCAAAGTAATCCTCCACCGGGAACAGGGCGTAAGGAACCAACTCGCGGAAGATGCGACCCAACTGCTGCTCAATCCGATAGACCGAATGAAAAAAATTGCCCCGTTCCATTTTTAGCTGCCGGCAACACAAACGCCAATCCGCGCCTAATAAGAAGTGAAAGCGGAACATCTTGTATTCCATAGGATCGAGGCTGCGTTTGGCGACCAAGCAAAAATCAGCCATGTATTCTTCGTCTTTTCTCCCCCAAGTTATTTTCCGGTTGGAGTTGCCGGCGAAGCGTTCGAGTGACACGCGGCTCAAGTGCTTCTCCTTTGTGGCGCAGTCCATAAACTTGCGGTAACAGCTTCGGAATATCGCCCGAAGTACGCAATTGCAAGGATGCGATGAACCGCTCCGCAAGCGTAATCCTAATCCATGGCACTGCGTGCAACTTTGCGCCGCAAGAGCCAATGTTTCCGACCGGTTCCATTCCATGTTTTATTTCTTTCTCCGTAAGCCGACGTGCCAAGGACTGTTCCTGGCTATCGGATATGCCAACTGTATCGGAACCAGGAAATCCGTCAATCTAAGTTTAATAATAACTTTTGTGATGGCTCGCCGGAAATACCAGCACCACCAGTAAGTCGATGCTATCATTTGGTTTATAATTCTGGTAATATCTTGTAATAATTACACTATAATATTGTAGATATTACATTTATGGAGAATAAGCTGTGGGTCTATTTCAGTTGGAAATAGGGCGGATGCAGGGTTTGGGGTTTGGCGAACTACTGCGCCGTCTAGGGCAAACAACCAGGGAGCGAATACGGAGCGGGGAATTTTCAGAGCGGGGTTTAGCGAAGATCGCCGGCATCTCGCAATCGCATTTGCATAACGTATTAAAAGGGGCAAGATCGCTAACCCCGCAGCTTGCCGACCAACTTCTCAAAGCACTGGGCCTGTCGATCGGCGCTTTGATCGATGGGCCGGCGACCTGACGCAATCTTCGTAAGTTCGCAAGACCTCCCGTCCGGCGTCGAGCCAGTTAAATTGCACGGCCCGCTGCAGCCCTTTGTGGATTAACGAAGCGCGAAGATCGTCGTTCAGGAGCACCTCTCGCATGCCCCTGGCGATGTCGAAAACGCTCTCGGGATTTACAAACATAGCGGCGTCACCACCCACTTCGGGAAGGGAACTGACGCTTGAGGTTACCACCGGAGTTCCGCAGGCCATGGCTTCCAGCGGTGGCAATCCAAAACCTTCGTAAAGGGACGGAAATACAAATGCCTTTGCCGCTTTGTAAAAGAGGCGCAGTGTTTCAATGGGGACGAACCCTAGAAAGCGGACGGTTTTCTCCACCCGGCTTTGAATCACGGTGCGGCGCACGTCGGGATACTTTGAGATTTCATCGCCGATGATGATCAACCGCAAGTCGCGATATTGCGAATGTGTTTCCAGTTCACTGCGCAGCACCGCAAAGGCTTCGATCAGGCGGGGAATGTTTTTGTGCGGGCGGATGGTTCCGGCGTACAACAGAAAGGGGTACTGCACCTGGTAGCGTTCCAGCAGACGCTGCAATTCCTTACAATCGTCACGCTTGGGCTGGGATGTGAAAACAGGGTCGGGAGCATTGTAGATACGGCGTATTTTATGCGCCGCTACGCCGCCCACGCTAGCGACGTCTCTCAGGGTGGCATCGGAGACCACCACGATCTGATCGGCGCGTTTTAGAGCGCGCTGGAATCGTAAGAATCGAATCGTATGGCGAAAGTTTCGTTGCGTTTGATATAGCAGTCCGGTGAGATCGTGCACCGTGACGACGTACGGGCGGGGCATCCAAGTGGGGACGATACCAATGGGGATGTGATAGACGTCGGCTTGGAACTTGGCTAAGAAAAGGGGGAAGACGGCGCTGCGGGCGAAGTTCGATTCAGGACCGCGATAAGGAACTACTTCGAAGTTCGAACCAAGTTGCGGGAAGCCTCCGGCATCACCGGGCCGGGCGACTAGAACATACCGATTGACGCTGTCGATGGCGGAGAGACTCTGAACGAGATTGCGGATATATGTTCCGACGCCAAAATCCACGATACGCCGGGCGTCGATCACGATGCGGCGCGATGTTGACATTTGTGGCGGTAAGAACTCCGGTCCTTTTGTCTGCGAATTATCGGGCGCTGGCCGTGGCGGTCAGACGCCAACTGTACAGCGGAAACTTGTCGGTTAAGGCCCCTACTTGGCGTCGAACCGAGGCCAGATTATCTTCCGACGACGGGTCGGATAGCACTTGCGCGATTAGCCCCGCCACTTTACGCATTTCCGACTCGCCGAAGCCTCGCGTAGTGACCGCCGGGCTGCCCAAGCGTATTCCGCTGGGGTTCAGCGGGGGATTCACGTCGAATGGAATTCCGTTCTTATTTACGGTGATAAACGCCTTATCGAGCGCCGCTTCCGCTTCCTTGCCGCGCAGGCCTTTGGCGAATACGTCCACGAGGAGCAAGTGCGAGTCCGTTCCACCGGAAACGACGCGAAATCCGCCGTCTTGCAAACCCGCAGCCAGCGCCCGGGCATTGGCGATCACCTGCGATTGATAGACGGCGAATTCCGGCTGCATGGCCTCCAGAAAACAGATCGCCTTGGCCGCCATGATGTGCACCAAGGGTCCGCCTTGGACACCGGGAAAAACAGTTTTATCGATAGCCGGGCCGTACTGCGCGCGGGCCAGAATCATCCCCGATCGCGGGCCGCGGAGAGTCTTGTGGGTAGTGGATGTGACGATGTCGGCGTATTCGCAGGGGTTCGGATAGACACCCGCGGCAACCAGACCGGAATAATGCGCCATGTCGACCAGAAACAAGGCTCCGACGGAATCGGCAATTTCGCGAAAGCGGCGGAAATCGATGACGCGGGAATAGGCGCTGGCGCCCCCGATTATCATTTTCGGCTTGTGTTCTGCGGCAAGCTTCGCCAGTTCGTCGTAATCGATCAGTTCGTCATCGCGGCGAACTCCGTAGGCAACCACTTTATAGGTCTTGCCGGAAAAATTGAGCGGATGACCGTGGGTTAAATGGCCGCCATGGGCGAGGTTCATCCCTAAAATGGTGTCGCCCGGTTGCAGAACGGCGGAGTAAGCGGCCTGATTGGCTTGCGAGCCGGAATGGGGCTGAACGTTGGCGTATTCGGCCTTGAACAACTTGCGGGCACGATCGCGGGCCAGATTTTCCACGACATCGGTGTATTCACAGCCGCCGTAATAGCGCTTGCCGGGGTAGCCTTCGGCGTATTTATTGGTATAGACACTGCCGGCCGCTTCGAGGATCGCTTCGGAGGTGAAATTTTCGCTGGCGATCAGTTCTAAACGGGAATTCTGACGTTCGGTTTCGAGACGAATCAGATCGGCGATTTCCGGATCGGCCTCGGCAATTGCCCGGGACATTCTTTCTTGTTCAGTCATGATGCTCCACGGAATATTTCAGTTTAGCGCACGCCGGGGACGGCCCCCTCCAGAGCTGCATGTTAGAATTCCAATTCCATGCATTGGAGTAAACTTTTTATCCCCACGCTGCGGGAGAATCCCGCCGAGGCGGAGGTGGTCAGCCATCAATTATTGCTTCGCGCAGGCTATATCCGGCAGTTGGCCGCGGGTATTTACAATTACCTGTATTTAGCCCAGCGATCCATCCTTAAGATTACCGCCATCGTGCGCCAGGAGATGGACGGGATGGGCGGCCAGGAAATGCTGCTGCCGGCATTGCATCCGGCGGAAGTATGGCAGGAGTCGGGCCGTTGGGATGTGATGGGCGACAACATGTTTCGCCTTAAGGATCGTTTTGGGCGGGACCTTTGTCTTGGCATGACGCATGAAGAGGTGGTGACTTTTATCGCCCGCGGAGAATTGCGCAGCTATAAGCAATTGCCGCAAATCTGGTATCAGATCCAGACGAAATTTCGCGATGAACCACGGCCGAAAAGCGGTCTTCTGCGTGTTCGCCAATTCATCATGAAGGACTCGTACTCGTTCGACATCGATCCGGCTGGCTTGGACGTGGCCTTCGATCGCCACGACGCGGCATACCGGCGCATTTTCGATCGCTGCGGTTTGCAATATGTATCGGTGGAAGCGCATTCGGGAGCCATGGGCGGCAGTCAGTCTCGCGAGTTCATGGTGGCATCGGAAGCGGGTGAGGATTTCGTGGCGATCTGCGCCGGTTGCGGGTATGCGGCGAATCTGGAGAAGGCGGTATCGAGGGCGCTGGACCCGTCAATCGCCGACCCCGATGGAGACTTCGATCCAGAAGAGTTTCATACGCCAAACCAGAAGACGATAGCCGATCTGACGGCGTTTACCGGCCTGCCGCAGACTTCACAAATGAAGAGTCTGGTGATGGTGGCGGACGGTAAGCCGGTACTGGCGCTGGTGCGCGGCGACCATTCACTGAATGAAACGAAGTTCGCATCGTCGCTGGGCGTCATGGCGATTCGAGCGGCTCTTCCAACTGAGATCCAGGACTGGTTTGGCGCGGCACCTGGTTCTCTTGGGCCGGTAGGGATTACGATCATGCGCGTGGTGGCCGACGAATCGCTACGCGGCCGGCGGAATATGCTTTCCGGTGCGAATAAGGACGATTATCATCTGCGACATGTCACGCCGGGTGAAGACTTCACGCCGGAATTCTTCGACCTTCGCCCGGTGATTGCTGGCGATGCCTGCGTTACTTGCGGTGCGGCGTTGGCTGTACAGAAGACGGTGGAAATCGGGCACATTTTCAAGCTCGGCTATAAATATTCCGACGCCATGGGGCTGCGCGTCCTGAATGAAACGGGCGAGGAGACGCGTGTGATCATGGGCTCCTACGGGATCGGCATTGAGCGAATTCTTAGCTCCGCCGTGGAGTTGTACCACGATAAAGACGGCATGGCGCTGCCGCCCTCGATTGCGCCTTTCACAGTTGTCGTGACCCCGGTTAATTATTCCGATGCCGCGCAACGAAGCGCCGCCGATGCGATTTACGACGCTTGCCGGGCACTGGGTCTGGACGCATTACTCGACGATCGCGATGACCGGCCGGGAGTGAAATTCAAGGACGCGGAATTGATCGGCATACCGTTCCGGATCACGATCGGTAAGAAGCTGGCCCAAGGTCTGGTGGAAGTTGTCGAGCGGAGGGGCAAGAAATCGCAGGATGTGCCGCTGGCCGATGTGGCGCAATTCGTGAAGGGCCAGATAGACCGATGAGCACCGATTGGAATTCGATTCGCGCTCAATTTCCCGCGCTAAAAAACTGGACGTACCTGAACACAGCCACCTACGGCCAGCTATCGATCGCCAGCACCGAAGCCGTTGCCCGGCATTTCGCCCGCCGGGATGAACTGGCGTGTTCGGACTTCCTTACGTGGTTTGACGACATGGACCGCATTCGCGGCCGCATCGCTACACTGACGCACTGCGCCGCCGACGATATCGCGTTTGTCTCGAATTCATCCACGGCCATCGGGCTCTTGTTGGGTGGGATGGAGTGGAAGCCGGGCGACCGCGTGGTGACGTTGAAAGACGAATTCCCGAATCAGCTTTATGGACCGGCGCTGCTCTCCCGTCATGGAGTGGAGTTCGTTGAGGCGGCTTGGGAAAACTTCTACGCTTCGATCAATGCCAGCACGCGCCTGGTGGTGATCAGCTTGCTGAATTACGCCGATGGTTTTCGGCCGCCGATGGAGGAAATCGCTAGTTTCCTGCATGAGCGCGGCGTGTTGCTATATGTCGACGGCACGCAAGGAGTGGGCGCGCTGCAATTCGATGTAAGGCGCGTACAACCCGATGTCTTTGCCGTGCATGGCTACAAATGGATGCTGTCGCCGACGGGAGCCGGGTGGGTCTACGTACGGCCCGAAGTGCGCCAGTGGCTGATGCCGCAATCGATTGGCTGGCGCAGTCATAACAGCTGGAGATCGGTGGAAAATCTGCATCACGGAATACCGGAATTCTCCGCCGCCGCCGAGAAATATGAGGGCGGCATGATTACCTTCGAAGTATTTTATGCGATGGAAGCGGCGGTGAATATGATGCTGGAGATTGGGCCGGAAGCGATTGAACGGCGTGTGTTGGGTTTAGCCGACCAGTGTCGCGAACTGCTTCGCAGGGCCGGTGGCAACCCACTGCCGGGCGAGTCGCCCATAGTCTGCGCGAGTTTTGCGGGTCGTGACGTTTCGGCGATTGCCCGCGAGTTGAAAGAGCGCCGGGTGATTGTTTCCGCGCGGCACGGCAGGCTGCGGGTTTCGACGCATTTTTATAACAACGAAGAGGATCTGGCGGTGCTGGAGCGGGAACTAGCGGGCATTCGCGCGTAGCACTAGCGCAGGTCGAGCACGGTCAACGTCTGTTTATAGGTATTGGGATTCTTGCTCTTGCTGACGGTCACTATGGCGAGCCTCTTGGAATCCATTGACCAGGTGGCCGATTCGATAGTGTCTCCGGCCTTCCACTTGGTGACTTCATGGCCATCGGGGAGCGCGATGATGGTCAGGTTCTTGTCTTCGAAGTGAGCTTCCAAGGCGCGATTAGGGCTGCGCACTTCCGTTGGATCTTCCTTCTCGCCAAGCCCGCGCTGCTGGGCGCAATACAGGCCATGTAGCTTTTCGATTGGCAGATCCTTACTGGCTTCGCGAGTATTGACATCGAACGTTCGGGCCGATTCGGACGCGGCGTATTGACCTTCCAGGGGTCCGCGGCGGCGAAAGACGAGTTCCGCTGGCATGGCACCGAAAGATGGATTGCCGAAGTAGCCGGAATAGGGCGCTGGCGTGGCGAGCGTTTCCGTCTTCTGGGTCGAACGGTCATAAACCGCGATCGTATCGCCGTCATAACTGAAGGGCGTCGAGGTGCCGCGGAACTCCGCGAGCGGCTTCACCTGCGCCATAAAATAGATTTTATTGCCGTCGGGAGAAAAACATGGATCCCATCCGGAGGCGGTTTCCTGCGCCTTTTGCGTGCCGACCTTGGCGATGGTTATCCTGGGCTCTTCGAATCTGGCGATCTGCGATTTCTTGTCGAGGTAAGACCCCAATGCGCCTTCCGAATAACCTTCGGCCTCGTTACCCTCAGGCATGTATCCGGACACCGTAAAGGCCAGTTCGGAACCATCCGGAGAGAACACCGGTAAGCGGATCTGCACCGCTTCGAGAGGTAGCTTCCAGACCACTTTCAGCGATTCGGCCGAAGCTATCTCGGCGCATAACCAAGCTAGGGCCAGTGTCAGAAAGGGTTTCGCGATTCGCATACGAGAGCCCAATTGTAAGCCGTGCGGACCGATGAAGCAACGGGCGTTTACGGATTTTGCGAAGTAGGCACTGTAGACCCGCCAAGGCTCGCGTAGGTGTCCTTCACCTTCACTACCTTCGAACCCTGAAACGTGATGAACGTGATTTTGCCCGGGGGATTACCGTAAATCCAATCTTCCAGATCGACGCCGTCTTTGGTTTCGCGGGTCTTGGTGCGCGGCTTTCCCAGAGCCAGGATCACTTGTTCGCGATCCATGCCATCGATCGCTTTGTTCTCTTTGATGGCCTTCTGCACTTCCGGCGATAACTGTTCCGTAAACTGCTCAGTGGCGGTATGCTTTTCAAAATCGAGAATGGGCGCCAGCATCTTCTTGATGTCGGCGGCCTGCATCGCGCTTAATGGCTTATCGAATTCCAGAGCGATATAGGTGCCGCCGGGGGCATTGGAATTCTGGTCGGTGGAGACTGGGGAAGTGCTGTTGCCCATGCCCACTTCGATATGCTCATACCACTTCTTCTTGCCCTTGGTGCCGCCGTTGATCTCAAACAGAATCTTTTCGTTTTCGAGCGTCACCCTGGTGATCTGAACCTGATCGCCGACGCGCGCGGCTGGCCCTAACTCCTTGCCCAGATCGGCCCATTGCTTCTTATCGTAATTGCCATCGCTGTGAAACGGGAGCGGCTTTCGGGAGCGTGGAAGAAAAGTTTTTACCGTGGCGTATTCCGACATCAAACCACGGACGATCTCGACGCGTTCATCGAAGGTAAGCTTTTTGGTGTCGGCGAATAGGCTATTGTCCATGCATCCGGCGGCGGCCAAAAACGCGGCAAGAACTTTAGGAGAAATCGCTGCGGGCATCAAACCTCCCCGGCTTTTTGTAATAGAAAAGCACGTTGTTCATCGACTGGCGCGCGATGCAGGTAGAAGAACATAAGGATAATCGCGACGGTTGTGAGTATACTTCCTTCCGGCCCATAATCCCCGCCGCTCCATAGCGAACCAACCGACCAACGCAACGTGTAGCCTGTCACCCCTATTGTAAGCCCGCTGAGATTCACGCCAAATAACGGGATGACCCAATTCCAACCCAGATGAAGGCCGATGGAAAGCCACAAATCGCCGCTGCGAATAAACGCATAGCCGAGCAGGATGCCCCAGCCGACAGTGTTTATCACGCCCATGGTGGTGGCGTTGGGATTGCTCATGTGGGCGATTCCGAAGAGAACGCTTACCGGCAGGATTGTGGCGAACGGCCCCAGTGCGCCCACCAAGACCTGGAAGCCATAACCGCGAAACAGCATCTCCTCGCCGATGCCGCCAAACATCAGGACAATGGTGACGAATAGAAGACTGGGCCAGCGAAAAGTTTCACCGGGAACGGGCGCGAAGGTCGCCACGCGAGCGACGATCGGCGGCACCAGGACGAACAAGGCCGCTCCCGCGCCGCCGGCCAATCCAGCAACCAGATTACGCCGCGAGGCCGTTGTCCACCCGAGGCCAATATCGGAGAGTTGGCCTCGTTCCCAGATTCGCAGGGCGATCGCGTTGGCCAGAGCGGCGGAGGCGAAAGTTCCCAGGGCCGCTGCCACCATATAGCCCGCCAACGGATACATCGCCCAGGCCAATATATTCATGCCGGCGTAGGCGAAGAAGATGTAAACGCCGACGCGCAGGATCAGCGAAAGGACCTTGGCTCTGGTTAATCCACCGGGCGCAGGCTGGATCTGATCGGTCATTTGGCTATCTGGCCAGGGCTGCTTCGGCCATTTTTTGGGTTGTGATCTTTACACCTTGACGAGCCACCTGGACGTCGAGAACGGAGGCTCCTTCGCGCTCGATAGCGGCGGCGACTTTGGCCTTCACGCCGCGCTCCACCAGGAATAAGACACAGCCACCGCCACCCGCTCCGCAGACCTTCGCGCCTACCGCACCGGCCCGCCGGGTTGCCAGCACCAGCTGATCGATAAGGGGCGTGGATATTCCCGGAGCATTCTTGCGGCGGTACGACCATTCTTCCCGTAGCAGGCGGGCAACTTCCGTCCAATCGTTGTTCTCAAGCGCGGCTCGCATCAGGTTTGCAATTGCGGCAATCTGATCGAAATTGCGGTGCACGGTTTTGTCGCCGTTGATGTGGGCCTTCGTAACTTCCCAGTTATTGATTCCGGAGTTGCGCGGCTCACCAGTATAGGCAAGTACGGTTCGTTCCGTCAGGTCATCGGGATCGACGGAGAGGGCCACGCGCTTGATCCCCGCCGGCCCTAATTCAATAGCGCTGACACCGCCGTACATCGCCGGATAATAGTCCTGCGATCCGGTGGGGACGCGAATGACGCGGGATTCGATATTCTGGGCGATTTCGCGAATCTTCTCCAGCGGGTATCCCGTTGCCAGGAGTTTATTCATGGCGCTACAAGCGGCAATCAGCAGCGCCGACGACCCGGAAATACCCGCGCCCGCCGGAGCCTCGGAATGGGTGTGAATGGAAAGGCCCATCTCTGGCGCGAAGAATTTCACGACGTGGGCGGCCAGCGGCAGACGATAGGTTTTCGCAGCCTGCAGGTCCGCTAACGACGGATAGAATTCATCCGCCACCAAATCTTCCGAACGCAAATGGATTTCCGCATCGGCGCGTGTTTCGATGACGCAAGTGGTGTATCGGTCCACCGCAAAGTTCACGGTGACAGGGTTGTCGTGATATAGATAAAGCGGCCAAATGTCGAGCGTGGAGCCGGCCAGATCGACGCGGCAGGGAGACTTCGCGCTAATGATCATGAGTTATGCTTCGCCCAGTATAGCCATTTCGGCGGAACAGGCTCAGGCGCGTTGAAACGGCGCCCGCAGCACGGCCATTAACGCGATATCGAGGATTGCAAAGACGGCCGAGGCGATCAGCGCCAGACGAATGATCCCGCTATCCGTCAGTTGTTTTGTGAACGCAGCCTGCCAGGCTTCCGGTCCGAACCGGGTTAGAAGCAGAAACAATAGCAGGACCCCTAAAAATCCGAAGCGGAGGATCGTTTTAGCGGTTGGAGCGGAAAAGAGGATTGCCGCCGCCCCGCCTGCCGACGCTACAAAAATGGAGCCCAGTAAGCTGGCAAAAAGAACGGCCAGAAGTAGCTGACGATCGGGAACGACGGGGTACCCCAACCAATTTGCGGCATTTACCGTGATCAGGCCGAGCAGGAGTATTACGACGCTGATGGCCCAGCCGTAGAGCGCGGCGGCGAATAATTTCGCCATTAAGCGGGTCCAACTCTGAACGCGATCTCCAGCGGCCATGGCTTCGCTGGTAGCGGGCGTCACAAAAAGGAGCGATAGAAATGCGTAAGCCGAAACCATCACGGGATCAAGGAAGTCAAACCCTTTATACCAGGGAATCAGAATGCCAAAGATGACCGACACCATTAGATTGATCAGGATGGAACGAAATCCACCCGCTCGGCCGATGCCGGCTCGAAACAGGGTGTTTTTCCATTCTTCCGCTACAGCCGGGATGAAACTAGACATAGTCCAACAGATAGTATCGGCAGTATGATCGGAAAGCAGTGCATGGTACCTTCAGTACTAAAGAGCCCAAACTATGGATGGCATAGTACTACCCTTAGTTGGTGGTATGTAAATGGCTCTATTTGGGATCTAAGGTGAAATTGTGGCCCCCGGATGCGTTAATTATTTCCCAATCCCCGCCGATAAAGGTATATAAGCATGCTAGATAGGCGTATAGAACCGAGACTGTTGTGTGCCGATCTGGTAGACCTCCAGTGGAAGGACAAGACCGGGCGAACTCGCCGGACGGTCGCGAATTTGGAAGATATTTCCCTTTCGGGTGCGTGTTTACAGGTTGATAGGCCTATTCCGCCCCAATCGACGATTCGGATTTCATACCCCAAAGGGGAGCTATTGGGACGGGTTCGGTATTGCGTATACCGTGAAATTGGCTATTTTCTGGGTGTAGAATTCGAACCCGGATCCCATTGGTCTTTACGCAGTTACCGGCCACAGCATTTACTTGACCCGCGCCGCCTGGTAGCCCGGGCTACCAATCGACTTACAAAAACGTTGGACAACGGCCATTCCAAATCGGAATTGCGATTGCATTAGAGCTCACCGAACCGCAAGTTTCGGTACCATCATCCAGCGGAGTGTTCCCCGCGGCTCCGGGCCGAACCGATCGCAGTCTATTCGCACCAACGTTCCCTTTTTGAAATCGACCTGCAGTTCGGGCACTCCCAGCAGATATCCGGTCAGGCTGCTGAACAAGGGTGCATGCCCTACCAATAGCAAGTCCGCCAACTCCTGTTGTTCGCGAACTTCCTCCCACACAAGCTTCGGCGCCGATCCAGGCGTCAGCGCGCGGGTCTTCAGAATTTCCTGTTTATACCCCAGAATCTCCGCTGCGATCTGCGCTGTTTCCCAAGCCCGGCGATAGGGGCTGGACAAAATTAGTGCCGGAGAAACCTCGGCAATTTGCGCCACGCGCAGGGTTTCGCGCAACTTCTTCTTACCTTCGGAAGTAAGCGCGCGGTCCGCGTCACGCATACCCACGCCGTCCTCGGCAATGCCGTGTCGAAGCAGGTAAATCTCCATGTGTGACATTCATTCTGGCATACTGGCAACGAAACCCGAAATATGACCGATTCCCCGATCTGGCAACGGCAGTCGCGCGACGCCGCATTTTATCTGGTGGCGGCTTCAGCGGCATGCGTCTTATTTTCCATCGCGATCTCGCAGATTTTGTTGGGTGCTTCCCTGGCTACGTTTCTTATCAGCCGGAGCCGCTGGCGATTGCCGCCCGTGTGGTTACCACTGGCGTTATTTTTCGCCGGTACGATGATTTCGCTGGCGCTTTCCCCGGAACCGGCGGCGGGGTGGCCACAGGTGAAGAAATTTTTCGTCTTCCTGATTTTCTTTCTGGTCTACAGTACGTTCGACCGGCTCACGCAGATTAAAGGGTTGGTCGTATTCTGGGCGCTGATTGCGACTGCGGCCGCCGTCTGGAGTATTGAACAGTTCGCCGAGCGCTTTGAAGAAGCGCGTGAATTGCATCGCGATTTTTATCAGTATTACGTGGGCGATAGAACCACCGGGTTCATGAGTCACTGGATGACCTTCGGTGGTTTACAAATGGTGGTACTCCTGATGGTTGCGGCGCTGCTGTTTTTTGGAGCGGCATGGCGCGAGCAGCGTCCGTCGTGGTTTCCCGAACCCGTTCGCCGGCAAAATTGGTTGTTCAAACCGGTATGGCTGTGGATCGCCTTCGGCTTCCTGGCGATTTCGATTTACCTTGGCGAAACGCGCAGCATCTGGCTCGGTACGGCCTGCGGGATGTGCTATCTCCTCTGGCACTGGCGCCGTTGGCTGCTGCTTGTGGCGCCGGCCCTTCTGGGGCTGATGCTTTGGATTAATATCGGGAATGTCCGTGAGCGTTTTGTTTCCTCGTTCGCCCCGCATGGAGACACCGATTCCAACCAACATCGGATCGTCCTCTGGCGCACAGGGTTAGAGATGGTGAAAGCTCATCCGTGGTTTGGAGTGGGTCCGGAAGAAGTGGGGCGTCATTTCCTGGAGTATGTGCCGCGCGACGTTCCGCGGCCGCTGCCCACCGGATGGTATGGCCATATGCATAATATTTATCTGCAATATTCGGCGGAGCGGGGAATTCCCGTGATGCTGATTATGTTATGGATTCTGGGGCAGATGTTTCGGGATTTTGCACGCGCCTTGAGTAAGGCGACCGGCAATGCGCGCTTTATTCTGCACGGCGCGATTGCCACATTGATCGCCATTATGGTGTCCGGGTTTATGGAAATGAATCTTGGAGACAGCGAAGTGCTGACGATCTTCCTTGTCGTGATGGCCGCCGGTTACCTGGCTGCGCGTTATCCGACGGAAGGGGACCAGCTTGCCTGACGCGCTCTCCGGGCGGTGCATTATCCTTGCTGGCGGAAGCGGCGGGCTCGGCTCGGCGACCGCGGCGAGCCTGGGAAAGCGCGGCGCTCAAATCGTGGTCTCCTACTGTTCCAATGCGGAGAGAGCGCGGAAACTAGCTCCGGTCGCGACCATTGTGCAAGCGGATATCACCAAAGCGGAGGATCGCGCGAGGCTTCTGGATGCGGCGCGAGACCTCTATGGCTTGGTGGTCTTTACCGGCGATCCGGCACGCGTTGCCCCGGGTGATTCGGCGGAAGACGCGATGTTACGCTCTCATGCCGTGAACTATATGGGGCCGCTGTTGCTCGCCAGGGAAGCTGCCGAACGTCTTCGCGCAACTAAGACGGCGGGGGCAATCGTTTTGATTTCCACGATGCAGGCCGTGGCTCTGTTCGCCGGGTCGGCGATTTATGGGGCGCCAAAAGCTGCCTTGATCCACGGTGGCCGGATACTGGCCAAGGAATGCCGTGGAGCATTCAATATACGCGTCAACATTATCGCTCCCGGTGTCATGGATGCGGGCATGGCGCAGGCGAGTATCGCGACGGGAAAGTATAACCGCTATCTGGATGATGGAACGATCTCGCGTTTCGGCAGGGCGGAGGATATCGCCCGCGCTGTAGAATTCCTGCTGGAGCCCGATAGTTACATCACGGGTCAAGTGCTGTCAGTCGACGGCGGGATTACTCTCTAGCTTGCGGCTCCAACGCGAATAGCGATTGCTGGAAAATTACGGCGTCCCATCCGCAGATGCAATTGATGCTCGCCGCTGCCCACGGCTTCGGGAAGATCGAAATTCACCTCGTATCGCTGCGTTTGCGGATCGGTGCAAAAGCTTTCCCAATGTTCCACCGGAATATGGCCGACCGCGGCGGAGAACTGTTCGGGATGCTCCACTTCTTCCATCGAAACTTTCACGCAGCGCGTCTCAATCGTCGTGGCCGATAGCAGGTTGATGCCATCGCTGACAGAGAGCAGGCGCACCACCTGGGGGCCTGCGGGGATCACTCGCAGCGTTCCTTTCTCGCAAGCCGGCCGGCTTTTCCAGAAGAGCTGCACCGGAACAAGGCCGGTCTGGTTCAGGTTCGGAAGGATGACGTTTACCTGGCGCAAACCGGCATGATCGGCCGCACCGATATAGGTGACCGTACCTTCCTGGCCGCCGATAATAGCTTGCAGTCCATCCAATCCATATTCGGGATGAAGGTTAGATATCCAAATGGAAACCGCGGCGTGGCGGCCCCGATTCGGCGCCACCGGTTCTGAGCTATCGGCATTGGTAACGCGGCGGATAGTAGCACCCGGGTTTTCCGGCGCCGGTGGTGAAAAGCCGGACTCGCGCTTCCGCCACGTCGTCCACATGTACTGCGTGGAAACGCCCTCGAAAGACAAGACCTGGAAATTGCGATCGCGAGCGAAGTCCATCAAGTCCTCCTTAGTGAATCGAACGCCGCTCCAGGTGTCGTAACGCGGAAATGTTTGGGGCAGGCCATTGATTTGCGCGCGAAGGATGCCGCCGGTTTTCAACACCCGATGGGTCTCGCGCAAGTATTCGAGCACCACTTCACGGCTGGGAATATGTTGAAAGACGGCGTAGGAATACACTACATCGAAGGAGCTGTCGGCGAATGCCGCGAGGCTGGCGCCGTTGGTGACATGAGCATGAGCATGAGGAATTCCATGCAGATTTTCCTTTGCCCGGGCAATCATCTCATCCGCGACATCGACGCCGTGAATCTCACCGAAGAGGCGGCTTAGCGGACGCAGAAGACGCCCCGGTCCACAGCCGATTTCCAGGCCCCGGCGAGACGCCGCGGACGCCGCCGGAAGACGTTTCATCTCCCACTCGATGCCCTTCACCACCTCATCGCCAGTGGCAAAGAATTCCTCACTGGACTGATCGCGGCGGCCGAATGCGACGTAATAGCTCGCATCTTCTTTCGCTCGATCGTTCCAATCCGACCGCATACGGTCGAAGACTTCGTTTTCAATCATGATGCCCTACCGAGAGATGGTCTCAACAAGTTATAAATCACCATAGCGCGCGAGTGCAACGCCGGATTCCAGTAGGGCCGAGCGAGCTTCCGGTGACGTCAAGGCCCGCAACTCAGCTTCGCGGGATTCCTTGAGGCGGGTACTGGCGGCAAGCAATTCGCCACCGCAAAATCCCGGATGGCACATGAACTCCGTTGAGCCATCGGGCAGCGATCGGATGAGTTCGGCGACGCCGGAAGCGGTGAATTGGCCGGTGATTTGAAATCCAGCAAAGTGATCGGTGGTGCGGCAATGATGTTCCGCCAGCACCCGGTGAAAGCGCCGGCGGACAGTATTGAAAGAACGGCTGACGGTCTTCCTGGTCCAATGAACCTCGCCGGGCTGCTGAGGAAAGTCAAACGGACGCCGCACCCAGGGGATTTTGTATCGCTGCGACAGTCTGGCGACAATGTCCAGCACCGGCGGAAGAAGGTGTGTGTGCTTGTGTGTGTCAAGGTGCGTTGGATGTACTCCAGCAGCGAGAATCCTGTCGATTTGCGCGGTCAATTCGTTTTCAATTTCGATGTCCCGCAGGGCTACTTGGCGGAGAAACCGGGCTACTGAGTTGGGCAGCGGGCGATTGCCGGGAAGCAGGGAACGTCCGCCGATCAGGACCAGGTGAACCCCGATATCGAGCCGGGGATTTTCGCCCGCCAGACGAACGGCATCGTCGAATGCATCTCCGTTAGCCATCAAAGTAGTTGCGGTTAGTATTCCATCGCGATGGGCGTTGACGATTCCGGCGTTCACGTCGCGCGTGAAACCAAAATCGTCGGCATTGACGATCAGCTTCCTCATTCCGCACGGCAGGCTAAAACAAGGCCAGTTTGATGCGCAGGAACTTCTTCGGATTCGCCCGGAAGTCCTTCAACAGCTCATGCATCTCACGCGTGGTACCGTTTAGAGAATCGTAGAGCTGAGCGTTCACCAGCAGCTGGCCGATCGTTCCCTGGCCGGAATTGATCTTGTCGATAGTGACGTCCACTTTCGAAATCGTAGTCAGAATCTGGGCATGCAATTCGTCGCTCTTCAGCAATTTTCCAGCGGTTCCCTTGCCGGCATTCAGATCGGCGAGTAGCTTTCGAATCTCCAGAACAGACTGGTGCGTGTCGTTGTATAGCGCCGGATCCTTGATAAATTTCCCGATGGTGCCGTCGCCATTTTGAATGTCGTTCAGCAACCCGTCCATGCGCGTCAACGAGCCGCGGACCTGATTGTACAGCTCGTCGTCGTTCATCAGTTTGCCGATGGTGCCGTTCTTCGTGGTTAAAGCGTGGGTGATCACCTGAGCTTCGCCGGCGATGGCCAGAACGCGATTGTAGAGTTCTTCATCCACCAGCAATTTGCCGATGCTGCCCTTGCCCACTTCCACCGTGGACACGATGCCGTCCACCTTGTTCAATATGCTCTGCAGCGATACGAGCAGGTTATTACCCTGAGCGATCACGTCATCGAAGTTAGATGTATCCTGCGCGGCAATCTCAGCGCCAGGGCGAATTGCCTGCTGGTTCTTGCCCTTCTTGATATTGATGTACTTGGCCGCCAGAAGGCTTTCGGCGCTGATGGCCGCAATGGAATCGATAGGAATTTCTTTGAAGTATTTTTGCTCCACTTGCAGGTCGATCTTCACGATGCGCTTCGGTTTGTTCAGCCCGGATAGCGCCACCTTCTTGACCTTCCCAACAAGAATTCCGTTCAGCCTTACCGGGGAACCCTCGGCGAGCGTAGCCGAATCGTCCATGTAGGTAACGATGTCGCCGCTCTGCTTGAAGAATCCTTGCGATCCAGTCAACAGGAACAACAGAATGCTAAGGAAGATCAGGGCGAAAACCGCCATCACTCCTACTCGCAATCGCGCCCAGCCTGCCTTTTTTTCTAGAGCCATAGTGTCTTTTCTGAAACCAAATTTCTATGCGAGCTAATTCTTTTTTGGCGTGCCATTGAGCAAATCATCATGCCGCACTTCCTGATCGGGCCGCTTTACGAATTTGGAAACATAAGAATCGGTGGAAGCGTGCAGTTCCTGTTCCGTCCCTTCAAATACGATGCGCCCTTCATTCATCACAACAAACTTGGTCTTCAGGTCCGACTTTTCGGAGCCATTGCCCGATACACGTTCCAGGTGTCCGCTATCGGAATTGTAGCGAAAATTCGCCATCAGATGCCCATCCTGATAGCGATGCGTCACCATCATGGCCGCCGCATTGCGCGAATCCCGTTCGCGGATGATTAAGGCGATAATCGTGTTCGCCGTTATTGGATCCAGGCCCGCCGTCGGGGAATCATACAGCACCAACGCGGGCTCAGTCACCACGGCGCGGGCAATGCCAACGCGACGGCGCATACCCCCCGACAGCTCGCTGGGGAACTTACTTAACGTTTTTTCCAGCTCAACAAATTGCAAAACGTTTTTCACTTTTTCTTCCACTTCGTGAATCTGCGCTTCGTCCGGCCGGTCCAGGTGATTCAATATCGGGTAGGCTACATTCTCTTCAATCGTCATCGAGTCGAAAAGCCCTCCTTCCTGAAAAAGAATTCCGACGCGGCTTCGCAGCTGAAAGAGCGAATGCTCGTCCCGTCCGGTTACTTCCTCATCGAAAAGATAAATATGGCCGCTGTCCGGTTGCTCTAGTCCGACCGCCGTTTTCAAGATGGTGGTTTTACCGCTACCAGCCGCGCCCAACAGGATGCACGTCTCGCCAGGACGCAGCTCAAACGAAACGCGATCAAGCGCCGGCGCCGCATCGAAGTGCAGGCTGACTTCCTTAAATTTCAGAAGCGGCTTGTTCGTCTCTTCGGCCATGCAGATTTAGAGGTTCACAAATATTCGGCCGATAAAGAACGTCAGCACGATAATCCAGATAGAGGAAACGACAACCGCCCGAGTGGTTGAGAGTCCGACACCCTGCGTGCCGCCTTTGGTTTGCAGTCCGTAATAACAGCCAACCAGCGAGATCACAATCGCGAAGGTAAACGGTTTCAACAATCCTTGCACCACGTCGTTATAGGCTAGAGCGCGCCACGCGGTTGACCAATATTGCGCCGAAGTAAGGCTCAGCAAGGTTGTGGCGATGATGTATCCGCCAAGGATTCCCATAAAATCCGCGATGACGGTTAACATTGGCAGCGTCACGGCGGTGGCGATCAAACGCGGCGTTACCAGCTTTTGAATCGGATCGGTTCCCAGGGCGCGCATCGCATCGATCTGCTCAGTCACCTTCATTGATCCGAGTTCACTGGCAATTCCTGAAGCGTTGCGGCCGGCTACCATGAGAGCCGTTAATACGGGGCCCAGTTCGCGCACGAGCGTGATCGCCACGATCTGCCCGACTTGCCCGGTGGCTCCGTAGACCGCCAGTGCGCGGGCCATTTGCATGCCCATCACCATTCCCGTGAACAGTCCGGTCAAAATAACGACGGGAAGACTTCCCACGCCAATGATGTCCATCTGCATAAAAATATCGTCCACGTAGTGCGGAGTGCGAAAGATATTCTTGACGGCCCGGCCAGAGAGCAGAATGAAATCCTGGAACGTCGCGATAGGCGTTTTAAAGAAATCCAGCAATCACGCTCCCCTTGGACTTATAGTCTAACAAGGTACACATCCATGAATCGGAATCGCCCGTGATGAAAGGTTTGACGGATATCCCGGGGATCTTAGTTGGGCACGCTTCGGACTATGAAGGTCTGACGGGTTGCACGGTGATTTTGTGCGAAGCCGGCGCGGTTGCGGGCGGCGACATACGAGGGTCGGCTACGGGGACGCAGGAATGGGATTTGCTGAGTCCGCTGCACGTCACGCAACGCATTCACGCCATCACGCTGGCGGGCGGCAGTGCCTTTGGACTCGAAGCGGCATCCGGCGTGCGGCGCTTTCTGGAACACAAAGGCGTGGGATTTAACGTCGGGGTCACGGTCGTTCCACTCGTTCCAGCGGCGATTTTATTCGATCTTGGATTTGGAAAAAAGATGGCCCGTCCGACACGGGAGATGGGGGAATCGGCGGCGGCCGCGGCTACCGGTAAGGCCGTCGCGGAAGGCGTCGTCGGCGCCGGGACTGGGGCGACCGTGGGCAAGATATTCGGGATGACGCGAGCGATGAAGTCGGGCATCGGGTCATGCACCGTGACGCTTAGCGGGCCGTACGCGAAGGTAAAAGTGTCGGCTCTTGTGGCCGTGAATGCGTTGGGCGAGGTACGCGATCCGGAGAACGGCAAGATCGTCGCCGGTGCCCGAAAGGCGGCGGACAGCATGGAATTCGCCGACGGCTCAGCGGCTCTGAAGAACGGGATCCTGGCGGGATTTCGCCATCAGAACACAACGCTGGCAGTGGTAGCGACGAATGCCAAACTGACGAAGCCGATGGCCAACAAGCTGGCGCAATTCGGTCAACTTGGTATGGCTCGCACGATCTATCCGGTGAACACGATGTCCGATGGCGACGTAGTTTTCGGTTTATCGATCGGCGAGGAAAGCGCGGACATCGACGCACTAGGCGTGGCAGCGGCGGAGGCGGTGTCTGAAGCGATTCTACGCGCCGTCCGCCTGGCGAAAAGCATCGGCGGCTTGCCTGGACTTGCCGGCTGACGCTTAAAAATCCATGCGCTCAATCATGCCCAGCGCCTCTGTTTCCTGAGCCGACTTCTGCTTCCGCAACGCGCTTAATCGATCGCGCAGTCCGGTGAGCCGAGCTTCCTGATCGGCTAGTGTGCGAGCGTATTTCTGCACTTGCTCGCCCTGTCCGTTTACTTGGTTCAAGCTCTGAATATTGCGCCGCAAACGCTCCTGGTCGTTCACTAATTCGTTCACATCGGTGTCGGTTTGCTGGATCTCACTGGCGGTTGCCGCGACCTGCCGTTTCTTGTCAAGCAGTTCAGTAAGGGCTCTCTTCGCCGCGGCGGGAATGGCTTTGTTTTGCGAATAAAGCAGCAGCATATCGGGATTCAAATTGGAGATCGACTGCCCATCGAATAGCGCACGTTCCTCCTTTAAGACGAACTTGCTTTCCGAATCCGGCGAAAGCTTCACTTCAAAACGATATGCGGATGGTGTCGATTCGCTCGGCTTTGGTGCCAGCACTTTGAAATTGCTGCGAATCGGCGTTTCGACTATCAATGTCTTGGCGTTCTTGTCGACATTGCGAATCGTGTAAGTGGTTGTGGATTCGATGGCGCTGCTGATGCGCAATGTGCCGCGATTTGCATGGACTTCGCGGACCACCTGTTCACCCGATTCGATCTTCGTGGTGATGCGTGTGCCGAGATCGACTCCGTAGCTGATCAGCCGTTTATCCCCAGCCTTTACAGTCTCCACCAGGGCTTCCCCCGCATAGTTGTTTGCGTCATACACCGTAATTGGACCGCCATCCAGCGTCTTGCCGGTGGTGTTCGTCAGCTCCGCGGAGTTCAGCGGATGGCTGGAGGATTGACCGGTGTAGATCAGCAGTTTGCGCGATGTAATCTTCTGTTGGAGGAACGGCAGCATCGCGGATTCGTTCTTGCGAACGGTTACTGGCCGATCAAACTTGTATTCGAATAACTCACCCAGAGCCTGCCCTTGGGCGACGTCGGCCACCACGCTTAGCATTTCGTACGACGATTCGCGGGGTAAGCCGTCAACTTTATCAGAGAGCCCCATCTGTTCACCCAGTCTGCCGTTGATGGGCGCCGGAGGCGGTGGCGGAGCGGCCGATGGTACGCCGCCAACAATCCCCCCTAATACTCCACCCGCCGAACCTCCTGGCGATCCTCCCCCTAGCCCCGCCGCCGGCCTGTTTTTTAAGGCGTCCATGGCGCCTTCATATACGACCGGGCCTTGCGCGCCGTCGTCCGGCAACTCCGCAGTCTGTCTTTGTCGATAACGCGGCTCATACAGCGGGCTGATAAACGATATCGGCCGCCCTGAAATAAGCGACAGTCTGACGTTAGTCCAATCCTCGCCTGACGTATTGTCGACGATCGCCCAGCCTTCCAGCATAGGATCCTGGCCTCCCAAAATCAGCCGGTAACTCGATTTCCAGATGGGCGTGGGAACCATGTAGCTGGCGGTGATCTGTCGTGATCCGCTATTCGTCGAATCGATATAAACGCTGCGCTTGTCCTGGGACCGGGCACCGGCGAGTGTTGACAGATAATCTTTCAATTTTGCTTGCAACGCCGGCTCGGTAAGGCGCATGGAGGTGATCGCCGCAAGATTGTAGCTACGCAATTCGCCTGAATCGAGAAGCAGCACCAACTGCTCCTGCTCAAACATCGGCTCGGGCAGATTGGCGTTGGCGCGGGCGGGAGAGATCCGGGCAGTGATGATTGTTCCCGTTATTTTTCCCGACCCCAATTCGATCTCCAGCTTCGCTCCTTTGAGCTGATCCAGAAATCCGCTCAACGACAAAGCGTTGCTGATTTGAAATGGATAATCGCCCAATTTATTCTCCAGAGTTTCGCTGGAGTCATAGCGCAATCCCACGATCTTGCCGCCGCTGCGATCTTCCACTGTGAGCGATTTCAAAACATCGTTCATCTCCGCCGCTTTGAAATCCAAGCGGATTGTCTCGCCGGCATTCAAAGATCCGGAGCGAGAAAAGTAGCCAACACCGTGCTTGAACAGCACCACGTCGTTCACCGGCAATTCGGCGGCAAACAGAGTGTTAGAAATCAGAATCGCGACGACGAAGTTTCGCATGCTGTCATTAGACAGCAAATTGGCCACCGTAAGTTCCCGCCACGGCAATGCGATTAATTAAGGTCGCAAACTGATATGGACATCGCCCCCGGGAAGTAGCGGCCCTCATCGGCCTATTGAACTTTCGTCGAAGTTTCAGCGTTATACTTTGAGGGAGCCGGAGCAAACTTATGTCACTTCGCGATTTTATTTCCAAGCAGTTTATAGACGTCATCCAGTGGACGGAGTCCGAGGAGGGCGTTCTTGCTTACCGCTATCCGATGCAGGATATGGAGATACAGAACGGCGGAAAACTCACGGTGCGTGAGTCGCAAATGGCCGTTTTCGTGAATGAGGGCAAGATCGCCGACGTGTTTGGACCGGGCCTATACACGCTGAGCACCCAAACTCTGCCGTTGCTGACTTACCTGCTGAACTGGGACAAGGGTTTCAAGTCGCCGTTCAAGAGCGATGTGTATTTCTTCTCTACGCGCCAGCAGACGAATCAACGCTGGGGAACGGCGACGCCGATCACCATTCGAGATCACGATTTTGGCATGGTTCGATTGCGCGCCTATGGAATTTATTCGTACCACGTCAACGATCCGAAAGCGTTCCACACCAAGATCAGCGGTACGCGCGAGGTTTATCATGTCGCCGATCTGGAAGGCCAGCTGCGCAACACCATCGTGTCGCAGATGACCAACGCCTTTGCCCAGAGTAAAGTGCCGTTCCTCGATATGGCGGCGAATCAGGCGCTGCTTGCCGACGCGATTGCGACGACGCTGAAGCCCGTCTTCGCCGATCTCGGCTTGACGCTGGACACCTTTGTTGTCGATAACCTCTCGCTTCCCGACGAGCTGCAGAAAATTCTGGATGCCCGTATCGGCATGAACATGATCGGCAACATGAATCAGTACACGCAATATCAGGTAGCGAATTCCTTGCCGATTGCAGCGGCTAATGAAGGTGGCGCGGGTGGGATTGGCGTCGGGTTGGGAGCGGGAATCGGCATGGGCCAGGCGATGATGAACTCGATCAATCAGCCGCAGCAGCCGCAAAGTCCGCAAGCTCCGCCGGCTCCTGTCCCACCGATCGTCACTACGCCGGGTGGTTCGCCCGATGCCAGCGCGCCGGCTGCGGTGGGCGCACAGACTGAGAACAAATTCTGCGTCGAGTGCGGCAAGCCGATGGCGCGGAAAGCGAAGTTCTGCCCCGAATGCGGCAGCGCACAGTAGTCGATTCCGAATCGCAAACGGCGACACTCGGACTGCGCGGCGGCTGCGAATGGATCGTCGAAGCGCACGGGTGCGCCGCACCGGCGTTAGCAGATTTGGGAAAGCTCCAGGATCTGTTCGCCGCGCTGGTGGACGACATGCAGTTGCATCCCGTCGCGCCGTCCGCCTGGCACCAGTTCCCGGTAACGGGAGGCGTGACCGGGCTTACATTGCTTGCGGAATCGCATATTGCGTGTCACACTTTTCCGGAGTATGGCACTCTGTGTTTGAATGTTTTTTGTTGCCGGCCACGGCCCGAGTGGGATTTTGCGAGCTACCTATGCCGCGAGTTCGGAGCGGGAGCCGTCAACGTACGCAGGATTGAGCGGCCTTATCACACATGAGCCAGACCGTCTCGAATTGTCCCAATTGTGGAGCCCCGGTTAAATTTCTGTGGTCGGGCGCAGTGCAAACCACGTGCGAGTTTTGTCACTCGATCTTGATTCGAGAAGATCTCGACTTGAAGAAGGTCGGTGAAGTCGCGGACCTTCCTCCCGACAGTTCGGCGATTCAGATCGGCACCGAAGGCGCCTACCGCAACAAGCCGTTCGTCGTGGTGGGGCGCATCATTTACGATTGGCTGCAAGGTAGCTGGAATGAGTGGTACCTCATGTTCAGCGATAGCAGCGGCGGTTGGGTTTCCGATGCCCAGGGCGAATACGACGTTTCGTTTCAGGCCTCGCTGAAAGATCAGCCGTTGCCGGTTATCGATCGTGTTGCGCGTGGCGGAAAGTTCAAGTTCTACGACACGGAATATGAGGTGACGTCGCTAACGCATGCTCATTACCGCGGTGTGCAGGGCGAGTTGCCATTTCAAACCTGGAAAAAAGACGAGATGCTTTTCGTCGATCTGCGCTCCGCCGATGGCCGTTTTGGCACCATCGACTACACGGAGACTCCGCCCCTTCTGTTCCTTGGTGAGCCAGTAGAATTCGAAGATCTGCACTTCAAGAATCTGCGTACCTTCGAGGGCTGGTAAATGGGATCCGTCGCCGGAATCTTAATCGTCAAGGCCGTATCCATTCATTGCCCGAATTGCGGCGGTCCCGTAGAACTGCGCGGATTTGCCCACACTTTGACGGCGGTTTGCCCGCAATGCCTGACGGTGCTGGACGCGGCGGATGGCAAAATCGCGATTCTCCAGCGGCAGCAGGCGAAACTACGCCGCACGCCGACTCTACCGCTGGGCCGCCGCGCAAAGTTCAACGGAATTCTGTCGGAGGTGATCGGCTTTCAGGCCCGCCAGCTTATGGTTGACGGCACTGCGTATGAATGGTGGGAATACGTACTGTTCAATCCCTACCAGGGGTTTCGTTACCTGGTCGAGTACAACGGGCACTTTTCGCTGGTGACCGCGGTGAAAGCAGTTCCGTCGCCACGTGGCGGATCCCGGCCGTCTGTAGTGTTGGAAGGCCGCAACTACGTCCACTTCAGCCACTATGAAGCGACTACGGTATTCGTGCTGGGCGAGTTTCCCTGGCGAGTGCAAGTGGGTGAGACCGCCGATACGAACGATTTTACTTCGCCTCCCTATATGCTTTCCGCCGAGTCGACTCCGGGGGAAGTGACTTGGTCCCGAGGCGAATATCTCACTGGAAAAGCGGTGTGGGACGCCTTCGCCGCTGCTAAATCGCCGTTGCCAGGCCAGCCGCCGGTTGCGCATGGCATCTACCTGAACCAACCGTCGCCGCACGCCGGCAAGGCAGCATCCGCGTGGAGCCTGTTCGCCGTTTTGTTGGCCTTATTGATCGTGATGATGGTCTACTTTGCGTCTACCGCCACGAACAGAGAAGTATTCCGTCAGAGCTACACGTTTACGCCCGGAACCACCGCCGAGCCTTCTTTCGTGACGCCAATTTTCGAAGTGGCGGGCCGTCCCGATAATGTCGAAGTGACAATCACGACTAACGTCAGCAATAGCTGGGCGTTTTTCGGCCTGGCGATCATCAACAACGATACCGAACAGGGTTACGACTTCGGTCGTGAGGTCAGCTACTATTACGGCAGCGATAGCGACGGATCCTGGAGCGAAGGTAGTTCTAAGGACGACGTCACCGTGCCTCATGTTGTGCCGGGGAAATATTATTTGCGTGTGGAGCCGGACGCCGACCCTACCATTGGCGCACTCCATTACGAGATCACGGTCCGGCGCGGCGTACCGGCGATTGGAATTGGTTGGCTGATCGGGTTCTTGTTATTGGTTCCACCGCTGATCGTCTGGTATCGTTCCTATCGGTTCGAGCAGCAGCGGTGGTCTGAAAGCGATTATGCTGGAGGCGGCTCCGCGGGGAGTTCCTCCGGATCGGATGACGATTGAATGGTCAGAAATCCGTTGTATCTCGCCTATGGCATATTGTTGCTGGGATTCTTCGGCTATGCCGGATATCGTGGTTTGAGTTTTACGAAGGTGAACGAGGTGAAGAATGTACCGAAGACTATTCGCGATAACCCCGGGGCGTACCGCTCCCACTATGCATTTCTACCCCGTTACGTCGGAGGAAAATAGACATGGTTGAATTCCATCCTGGTTCCGTTTTGAATGCCGTGGTCTATGCGGCGTTAGGCATTCTCATCTTCGTGCTGGCTTTCGCGCTAATCGATAAGTTGACGCCTTATCATTTATGGAAAGAAATCGTGGAAGATAAAAACATCGCTTTAGCGATCCTGATAGGCGCGATGTCCATCGGCATATGCTCCATCATCGCCGCGGCGGTCCACTAGGAAAGACGGCGGCCCGGGGTATGGACGTTTTTCGTCAACCCGCCGCCCTTCCGCTCCCCGCTTCATGGCAGTCGTTCTTTTTATCTCGGTATTTCTGATCGCCGCCTGCGGGCTGATCTATGAACTAATAGCCGGCACGCTCGCCAGTTATCTTCTTGGCGATAGCGTCTTCCAGTTTTCCACCGTCATCGGAACTTATCTGTTCGCGATGGGAATCGGCAGCTTTCTGTCGCGCTATTTGGGCCGGGCGCTTGTGGCGCAGTTCATCTATATCGAGCTGATGGTCGGCCTGGTTGGTGGATTTTCTTCATCGTTATTATTCCTCGCATTCGCCTATACACAGAGCTTCCGTTTTCTGCTGTACTTCATCGTAATCGCCGTGGGCGTGCTGGTTGGGCTGGAAATCCCCCTGCTGATGCGCATCCTCAAGGAGCGTTTTCAATTCCGCGAACTGGTGGCGAACGTCCTAACCTTCGACTATCTGGGGGCGTTGGGCGCGTCGCTGTTATTCCCGATTTTGCTGGTGCCGAAGCTGGGTCTGGTTCGTTCCGCGATCTTGTTCGGAATGCTGAATGCCGCCGTCGCATTGTGGTCCACATTCATTTTCCGGAATCAACTGAGCTCTCCCAGAGCCCTTCGCATCGGATGCCTGGTGGTGTTGACGATGCTTGGCGCGGGTATGGTTTTGGCCGACAAAATCTCCGCCAGCGCCGACAATCAACTCTATGCCGATGAAGTCATCTTCAGCCGCAACACGCGTTATCAGCGAATCGTACTCACGAAATGGAAAGACGATCTGCGACTCTTTCTCAGCTCTCATTTGCAGTTCAGTTCGCGCGATGAATATCGTTATCACGAAGCGCTGGTCCATCCTGGTTTGGCCGCTCTGCCCGATGCGCGGAAGGTTCTGGTGCTTGGCGGCGGCGACGGTCTGGCGGTTCGCGAGATCCTAAAATATAAGAACGTCGAAAGCATTACGCTTGTCGATTTGGACCCGGAGATGACAAAGCTCTTCTCGCGGCATGCGGTCCTGTCATCGCTAAACAGCCATTCGCTGACCGACCCTAGAACCCACGTGATCAACGCCGACGCGTTTACCTGGCTCGAATCCCATCCCGACAAGTGGGACTTTATCGTCATCGATTTTCCCGATCCAACGAGTTACTCGTTGGGCAAACTCTACACGACGGCATTCTATCGGCTTATGTCCAGACACCTCTCACCACAAGGATTCGTTGTGGTGCAGAGCACGTCGCCACTCTTTGCCCGTCAATCTTATTGGTGCATTGCCGAAACTCTGCGCCAAGCCGGATTGCGGACCTATCCCTACCATCTGTATGTCCCATCCTTCGGCGAATGGGGATTTGTAATGGCTGGATTCGGACCCTATCAATTACCCAAGACTCTTCCCGCCGGGTTGCGATTCCTGGCCGCCGATGGAGTCGGCGATATGTTTCAGTTTCCAGTGGACATGCGTCCGGTTCCGGCCGAACCCAACCGTCTAAACGATCAGGTGCTGGTCCGCTATTACGAGCAGGAATGGAAAGACATCGTCCATTAGTGCCGGGTAAGATTACACGCCGCACCGTTCTCAGTGCCGCTTTAATCGGCCTCACGGCCAAGGCCGAACGAACCATCGGCGGATCCTTTGTCAACGACGCGTTTCCGTTGGGGCATCGCATCCGCGATCACAAGACTTTCCCGATCCCAAATCATCAGGTGAAACTGCCCGTCGTCATCGTAGGCGGCGGCATGGCCGGACTTTGCGCCGCATGGCATCTGGATAAGAGAGGTTTTCGCGACTTCGTCATTTTAGAGATGGAGCCGAATCCAGGGGGCAATTCCCGATGGGGAGAGAATGAGATTTCGCGCTATCCATGGGCTGCCCATTATGTTCCGGTGCCGAATAAAGACGCCGCGTTGTCTCGCGAGTTATTCGAAGAATTTGGCGTCCTCAAAGATGGCAAATGGGATGAGCGCATGCTCTGCTTCGCTCCCCAGGAACGTCTCTTTTTACATGGACGTTGGCAGGACGGAATCGAGCCCGAACTCGCGGCCACGCGTCGCGATCACGATCAGTTTAAGCGCTTCCAGACCCTGATTCTAGAAGCCCGCGCCACGGGCCAGTTCACCATCCCCATGGAAAAAGGCGCGAAGGTTTCCCCGCTGGACCGGCTCTCCGCCACGCAATGGATGGACCAAAACAAGTTCGATTCCCCCTATCTTCGCTGGTACGTGGATTACTCCTGCCGCGACGATTACGGGGCGCGGGCTCACGAAACATCCGCGTGGGCGGGCATTCATTATTTCGCGTCGCGCGAGCCGGAAGATAAAGGGCCGCTCACCTGGCCCGAAGGCAATGGCTGGATTGTCAACCGCCTCGCTCAGAAGCTGGGGAAGTATCTGCGAACCGATTCCCCTGTATTCCACATAGCGCGCGACGGCGGCAAACTGCGCGTGCTTACCGCGAAAACTGAATACGTCGCCGACACGGTGATCTTCGCCGCTCCAACGTTTCTGGCGCACTACATCATCGACGGAATGCCACCCGCCGATTTCGTCTATTCGCCCTGGCTAACAGCGAATCTGACGCTGGATCGGCTACCTGTTGAACCGGGCATCGAGGCCGCATGGGACAACGTGATCTTCGAATCCCCGGCCTTGGGGTACGTCAATGCCAAGCACATGGGCGTACAATCTGTCGTCGATCGCACGGTGTGGACCTATTACTGGTCGCTGGACAATCGCCAGATTCTCCTTGAAAAAGATTGGGGCTACTGGAAAGACGCGATCCTCAACGATTTGTCACGGGCACATACAGACATTCGCAATTGCGTTTCGCGAATCGACATGATGCGCTTCGGCCACGCCATGGCACGTCCGGTTCCCGGTTTCTTAGGATCGGCCGGCCGCCAGCAATGGGCTGCCGCCAGCGGAAACGTGCTATTCGCAAATTCCGATCTCAGTGGATTTTCAATTTTTGAGGAAGCTCAGTACCGGGGCGTAGTTGCGGCGGACCGTGCGCTCAAGAAAATGGGCAAAGCGGGCCATGGTCCGTAGAACGGGAGCGCCACTTTTCGCATCCGAAGGTATGCGTGCAAGTCCCCCGCGACCGCATTGGGCGAAAAGTTTCTAGTTTTTTCAATCTCGACTTTCGCGCTGACCTGACATTCAGCGAAAAAAGTAGTATCCTATCACCAACTCTGGATTCCTAAGGGCCCAGCGTTTAAACGCTTTTGGCCAAAAAACTAGAGTATCTTGTTTATTATCTGTGAGTTGAGGTGGGTTTTAGCGGTTTGGTTGTATGCAGATTTGCAACCACGTGCGATACTATTTTTTAGAAAGCTGAATAGCATGACGCAGTTGGGCGAGGCAGTAGCCCGCTACCACAAACTGATTGAATCGGAACCGTACAAGGATCTCGCTTGGGCTGATGAGCTGCAAGAGCGGATGAAGGCTGGACATTTGATGGCCGGCAACCGGCCGATTTCGCCCGTTCTTCGTCCCCACCTGATTTCGCGGCGCCAGTATACCACTATGGTAAAGGCCGCGGAGTCTCTGTTCACCACGATTCGACGAGTAGAGAAGATGGCTTTATCGAGCCCGGCCCTCCAGGCAAGGATTCAATTGCTGCCCGCCGAGAAGATGCTGGCGTCCGTCGATCCGGGCTACACCTCTACTTCGGTTACCTCTTTACTCGACACGCACCTAAATAACGGCACGTTGCGTTTCGTGGAATACAACGCTGAAACCCCCGCCGGCGTTGCTTATGGCGAAGCACTTTCGGATCTGTTTTTTGACTGTCCGCCGGTGAAGGAATTCCGGCGCAAACACCCGCTAGTGAAAATGGGTGGCGCTAAATTTTTGCTCCAAGCCTTGTTGAAGGCTTTCCACGAGTTTGGCGGCAAAGGTAAAAAGCCGCAGATCGCGATTCTGGAATTTCGCCAGCCCTTTCAAACTGCCGATTCCAGCGAATTTTTGTTGCTCGCCGAATTTTTTCGCCGCGAAGGTTACCCGACCGAAATTGTCTCGCCGGATCAACTCGAGTACCGCAACGGAGTTCTTCGACGGGGTGATTTCGCAATCGATCTTGTCTATCGCCGCATGAACGTTCAGGAATTTTTAGTGCGTTTCGATCTGACGCATCCGCTGGTGCGGGCGTACCGCGATCATGCGGTCTGCATGGTCAATAGCTTTCGTTCCGAACTGGCGCGCAAACGGGCGATTTTCGATCTGCTCACCGACGAAACCCTAACAGCCGGCTTCCCCGCGGCAGAGCGCAAAAACATTCGCGAAGTACTGCCGTGGACCCGAGTAGTCAGCGCGGCAAAAACAACTTATCAGGATTCGGAAATCGACCTGCCGGAATTCATTGTCAAGAATCGCGAGAAGTTGATTCTCCGGCCAAATGACGATTCCACCGGCCAACATTCTTATCAAGGATCAGAAAGCAGCGACAGCTCGTGGCAGAAAGCGCTCAAGCTTGCCATGCGCGGACCATATGTGGTGCAGGAAGTGACCGCGCCAAACAACGCGATCTTCCCGCTCTATCAAAACGGCCGCCTGGAGTATAAGGAACTGCGGATCGACGTTCATCCGCATTCGTTCCTCGGCAAGGTGCACGGTTGCTCCAGTTGGCTTTCCTCTAACGGAAATTCCGGTTTCTCGACGCTTGCCGGTCTGGCTCCGACGTTCATTCTCGACGGGAAGTAATCAGCGCCGCACAAGCGAAAAGTCCACGCCTTCGCGAGTCAGGTTGGGATTATAGTAGGGGTCCCGCTCAATAAAATCAGCCCAGCGGGCAGTGAATAGTTCCACCTCTTCGGCGCTCTGGGCTTTGCGCTGGACGCTTGCGCCCTCGAAGTGATACAACTCGGCGTAGGGGGTGTAAACCACCCGATATCCGAGGTCAACCGCGGATAAACAAAAATCGATGTCGTTGAAGTCAATTGCCAGGCGCTCGTCGAATCCACCCACTTCTTCGATCACCGATTTCCGCGTAGCCATGCATGCGCCAGTCACCGCGCTGTAGTTTCGAATTGCGTGGGTAAAGCCGTTGTACCCCACAAAGCCGGATGGATAATTGTGGTACAGGTGAGCCGCACTTTTGTTGATGCCAATTGCCACGCCGCAGTGTTGAATACGCTCGTCGGGAAAAATAAGCCGGGCTCCGACCACGCCCACCTCCGGCTGCTGACTGAATTCAAGCAGGGCACGGAGCCACTCGCTGGAAATAACTTCCAGGTCGTCATTCAACAACACCAGGTGCTCGCCGCGGATTTGCCCAAACGCGAAATTTGCCTTCCTGGCGAAATTGAATGGGCGCTGGACACCGCGATAGCTTTCCAGCCGGTATGGAATTCCCGATAACGATCGCCGGGTTCTCTCCGAGAGATTGCCATTGTCGACGATTACGATTTCATAGTTTGGGTAATCGGTCTTGTGGGCGATGCTCTTGACGAAGTGCTCCACCAAATTAAACGTGCCGCGCCCTTCAACCGTGGATGAGCGGTCATCCGTCGTAATACACAATGAAACCAACGGGTTTCCCCGAATCGCATATTTTACGCGATGAAATCCTTCCAACTTGCCACTCTCCACCGTGGCCAACGGATCATGGCGCTTGACGTGATCAACAAGCGCCCGCCGCGCGGCATCCAGAGCCTGGGGTTTCGCGTCCAACGTAGCTGCCGCAGATCCGGCGATCTTTCGCCAGTGATATAGAATTTTCGGAATATGATGGATGCCGGCCGCCTGCTCGGAAAGACGCAGCGCCAGATCGTAATCCTGCGCGCCAGAAAAGGCGTCACGGAATGCGCCGGCACTATAAAACAGTTCCTTCCTCACCACCATCATGTGAAGCACATACATGACGGAACGCAGATGGTCGGGTGACCAATCCGGTTTACAGTAATGATCGCTGAAGCTGCCGTCCGGCTCAATTTTGTCCTCATCGGTATAGAAAAAATCCGCAGTGGGATTTTCGTTTACCGCTTTGGCAATTTCAAACAGCGCATCGGGCGCGATCTCGTCGTCGTTATCCAGCAATGCCAGAAATTCACCCGTTGAGATTTCAGCCGCGCGATTAGAGGCACCGGCAATTCCAAGATTCTGATCCGACCAGACGATCTTGATGCGTGAATCCATGCCAACGTACTTCGCCAATATTTCGCGGGTCTCGGGCAGTGTCGAGCTGTCGTCGCAAATACATAATTCCCAGAATGGGTAATGCTGCGCGCGGACAGATTCGATACACTTCGTCAAATACTCCGCCTTGACGTTATAGACGGGGGTCAGAATGCTGATCACGGGCCGTCTCAAGAAGGATCGGATGTCCTTCGCAACTGCTGGTGGGGTCTCGCGGAGCATTAGCTTCGGGCGGGCCGGCGCGGGATGAACCTTTATCAAGTCCCGCCGAAGGATTGCTTGGTCCAGCCCCAATTGTTCGAAGCGCCCCTTCGTCAACCGTCCCACGGCATCGGCGCTTAGATCTCTTCGTATCGTTGCCGCGGCCGCTTGGCCCTTCCGCTCGCGGCCTGGCTTGTCTTCCAACACAGTACGCAGCAGATGCTGCAAATGTTCTACGGATGGATCGGCCCACACAGACCCTTTGAGATAAGGTCCCACGCTTTGCGCGATTGGGATCAAGTCATAGTCGATGAGATAGCTGTTCTCATCATTCATGAAGTCGAGTGGAGCGGAGTAGCGGGTTCCGATTACCGGCTTACCAAAATACATAGCTTCGGCTAGGTTGAATCAGAACCCCTCGCTTCGATGCGGAGACACCAGGCAATCCAGTGCACCGTGTAAGGATGCAATTTCGGCGTCATCAAAAAGCCGGGTAACGATGCGAATGTTGGGCGCTCCGGCCACCGAATCCACTATGCTTTGAAACGCTGCGGGATCGCGTTCGGAGTGCGTTACCTTCAGATACAGCAGTACATTGCCCGAGTCCCCGAACTCTCGTTGGAATGCTTCTATCAGGCAAAACGGATTCTTGCGAGCCAGGTAACTCGACACATCGAACACATATCCAAATACCAGTACATCGGGCGAAAATCCGAAGTGATCGCGCCCGTAAATCGAATTCTTCTCCAGCCCATCCACCACCAGCGGAATGCGAACCACAGGAAGCGAGGTTAGAGTTTGGAAAGCGTGCCTACAGAATTCGCTAGGGGCCCACACCTCATCCACGTATCTGAAAGCGCCATGAGAATCGGATCTTGCGGATGGCAATTCCCATAGCCAATAGCCGATGTTGTAACTTCCATGGAGTAAATTTTCTCCGTATGCACCGACGAACCGCTGAAACATATCGGCATTCTGTTGTATCAGGTTGATCCGGTACGGTGGAAACTTCGGCAGTGCGCGCGAGGGCTCAACGCCGCCCTTCCACGGTGCAACATCGATCTTGTTCAGTGGAATATTTACGGCATCCAACGCTCTAACGCAGCCGCGTGCCACCGACCCCAAGCCGCTTATCGTGGAGAGAAATCCATAAAAGTTCACCCCATAAGCCCGCTTCTGCATGAGCGGAATATATTGCTTGCGATCGGCCACCGGTGTCACCGGGCCAGCCGCGCGACCTTCTGAACGGCCAACTCGCACCCAGTGCCGATAGCCCGTGGGATACGTTCGGTTGCGAACCGCGGCGGCAACATCCGGGTTGGCGTGTAGATAGGCGTCCTCGTCGAAATGTTCGGGAACGGAGAACTTCTTCTTCCGAAAACCGAATAGCGTTTCACGTGTTTTGCGTTCATCGATAATCGCTTCCGAAGACCGATGCCACTGATCCGTGTAGGCGGCCAGAGAGCGGGCCGACAGGCGGAGATCTTCCGCTTCATGGACGGGCAACCTTCTTGCCGACACCCGTATTTTTCTTTCCATCGCCCGCAACGCAACGTAAACATCGTCGATTGATCGCAACGGTCTTTCCGGATTTGCGGGTAGCTCAGGAGACAACTGCGAAGCGCCTATGAGCGGAGACCGCAGCCCATCCTGCAACCGCCGCAGCAACGCTTGATCCACTCTTATTTTTCGCAGCAATGCCGACAGGCCATTTTCGATTGCTACGCTGCGTCTAGGCTGGAGTTCGATTTCAGACAAATTTCGCTCGTTAATTTCAATCGGTTTCAATCCGGGAGATGCTCTTCCGCCGCCCTGGACTTCTTATATTCTAAAGGGCTTTTCCCGGGGTGCGGCGGACACTGACAACCGAGGGCAACAGTGTTACCCTAGCAACTGTCGCGATAACCATTTCCAGGCATTGAAGCAAACGCGATCCATTTACCCGTTGAATTAATACTTTTAGATTTTTCCAAATGACTCCACCTTATCGAATTTGTCTGCTGGATACAAAGTCGAGGAATCCCAATCACTACATTTGCCGTTCGGTATTCCGCGCACTGCAGGCTCTGCCCGAGGTGGAGTCGGTGGTGCTTGCTTCCTATGGCAACGCGGTGGAATTGTCCCGCAAGCGTCGATGTAACGTTTTCTTTGCCTTCGACGGCGAGGACATGCACCTTGATATCTGTGCGCGTGTCATGCGGACATGCGATGTAAGCATTTTGTGGATTACGGAAGATCCGTACGAAGTGGATGTAAATATCCGTAACGCGGAATTATTCGATCTGGTGTTTACCAATGACGCCGGCTGTGTGGCGCGTTATGGTCGAATGGCCCGGCACTTGCCTTTCGCGGCTTCCACCCATCTGCACGATTATCCGGTGATCCTAAACGACTCCGATCTTCGTTACGACATATTTTTTGCCGGGACCGCGTGGCCAAACCGGACCCGGATCCTGAGCTCTCTCGTTCGGGACCTGCCTGACAAGAAGCTGAAGATCGCGCTTCCGCACAACCCCTATATTCCGGAACCCGAACTACCGATTCCCAAGAGCTCTTACCAGTGGCGCACCCCCGCCACGGAGTTCGCCCGTCTCGCCAACGCTAGTCGGATCACGCTGGCATTGCCGCGGATTTTCTCGGGCTCAGTCCATGGTGTCGCCTCCGGATCTACCCCACCACCTCGCGTCTTTGAAGCGGCCATGGCTGGAACGGCACAACTGGCGGACGGCAATTTCCCGGAAATTCGGAATTATTTTAAGCCAGAAACTGAAATCGTAATTTACAATTCGTACGCCGAATGCCTGGATCGGATTCGTCGATTGCTGAGCCGGCCAGATGAGCGCCGGCAGCTGGCGCAGGCATCGCAAGCCCGCGCGATAAAGGAACACACGTACGAAGACCGGATGCGCCTGGTTCTGGCCGCACTGGCGGACGTAACAGGACGGCCCGCGCGCTCACCATCCGCGCCAAAACAAAAGCTGCGGCTGTTGTTTGTTACCCATAACGTGATTATGTCCCCCCCGTTCGGAGGCGTCGAGGTTTATCTGGACCTGGTGACGAAGCATCTCCGAAGTGCCTATGACGTCTTTTTCTTTACGCCTCGCAACCATGGCCGGACATCGGAGTACGATGTGCTCGATTCCGGGTACCACCTCCTGGAACGGTTTAAGTTTGAAGGTGAACAGAATATATTGACGCTAAGCGACAGTGTTCGCGAAAATCAGTTTGCCGGCATTTTGAACCGTTTCGATGTTAACCTCGTACACTTTCATCATCTGCTGCGACACCTGCCCTCATATCTGCATATAACCAAGGCCTTCGATATCCCCAGTGTTGTTACCGTGCAGGATTACTGGGTTATGTGCGACAGTTTCAATCTTTTGAACTTTCGTAGTCAATTCTGTAATATTCCCGAGCATACGGACGGCGCTTGCGAAGTGTGTGTGCAGCAACGTCGAGGGGAAACTGGTGGTTTGTGGGTCCGGCGGGAGTTCTTCCGCCGAGCTTTGAACGCCTGCGACAAAATCATCGTGAACTCGCCGGGTGCATTACCGATCTTGTCCCGATTCTATCCGGAAGTTACGGAGTCCGATCGCGTAAAGATTATTCCGTTACCTCTTCCGGATTCGCTCCCTTCATCTAGAATTCGGACTTCGCAGTCCCATCAGAATTCTCCGGGCCTTATTCAGTCGATCAACGGCGCACGCGAACCCGACCGGCCGCTTCGAGTCGCCGTGTTGGGAAATTTCACCAAGCAAAAGGGTGCCGATGTCATGCTCTGGGCTGCGCAGGCCTTGAAAAATGAACCGGTGGAGTTCACGGTGTTCGGGCGGCTTGATGCGCCTTATGATTCGATGATTTCGATTTTGAAGTTGAAAAACGTTTTGGTCCACGGTAGCTACGTTGCAGCGGAACTGCCCCGCTTGCTGCAAGGTTTTGATGTTTCCTTACATCTTTCCATTTGGCCCGAGACGTATTGCATCACGCTTTCGGAGTCCTGGCAAAACGGACTTGTACCTATTGTTGCCGATATTGGAGCGTTAGCCGACCGCGTTCAAAATGGGATCAATGGCTTCAAAATTCCCATCGAATCGCCAGGAGAACTTACAGACCTACTGCGAAAGTTAAATTTAGATCGCTCTCAAATTAGTAAGATCCGCGAGCGCATCACAAGCGCCCTGGTGTGCACTGAGCGGCAACACGCGGATCGCCTTATCGAGCTTTATGGGGATTTGCTGAAGGGCAAGGAAGGTAGCCGCAAACTGCCGGCGAACGTGCTGGCGGCGGAGTCGCGGGTCGCACTTTTTACAACTGGCACAACGGCCGCTAAGCGCGACGCAAGAAATTTTCCGGAAGCGGTGGGCGGTTCGATGTTAATCAGCCGAACGATAGATGTTTCGAGACTTGCCCAAACAGAAACCAATACCGATTCACGCCCCGGTGAGCCCTTATTGCGGCTTCCCGAGAGCACTAAGCAACAACTGCGTCCGGGAAACTGTCCAAGCTATTTGGACTATGCCGACGGTAAGACCGTTCCCAAGAAGCAATGGTCCACAAGCGCGATTGCCGGTTCCAGTCTCCACTTAGTCGGCTGGACGTTCGATCTCAATCGCAAGATCGCGCACTCCGAAATTGACGTCCTGTTTCTGCCCGTGAACGCCAATGGCTGGTACGGCCGAGCGGTTCGGACGCCCCGCCCCGACGTCGATCGAGCTTATTCCAACGCCATCGCCGGAGATTGCGGGTTCGATATAGTGTTCAGCACCGCGGGAATGGAAAGCTTGCCATATCAATTGCGTTTGGCACAAAAGACAGACGAAGGTTTTGTTCTGGCCGTCCCTGGCGATCCTTTTCAAGATATTACGCTGCGGATATTTGAACCTCTGCTGAGCTCTCTTCCGGCCGCTACGACCTCGCTTACCGCCGGCGATCCGAAAAGAGCATCTCTCGAAGCTGCCGGCCATATTAGTTTTCTGCAGCGCGAGAAATCCGAGGTCGTCGCAATTCAACCCGCGCCGGGATTGTTAATGGACGTCGCCGGATGGGTATTCGTGGAGCCTGCTTCGGCGGTGAAGGATAGTTCGATTTTCATTCGGCTGACGAGTACCGCCGACGGAGGTGTGGTCTTCTCTAAAGCGGAGCGGTTGCAGCGCCCCGATATTGCAAAAGCTCTTCGACGCGAAGAAGCGGTTAACTCGGGGTTCTTCGCCGTGGTCGATTGTCGCGGCCTACCCGCATCGGACCTCGCCATCGACATTCTGGTTGTCACCCAAGGATCGGTTTTTGAGTATGTAACCGGCCGCCGAATCCGTGTTCTGCCCGGCACCGATTCTCAACAGAAGTGAGGGACAATTTGTCTTTGGATAACATTGAGACTCGCCCCGCGCCGAAGATCATGGTGGTCAGCGCCATCCCCGATAACATGAACACGAATCCGTGGCTATATGCTCATCTACAAGAAGGATTCAGTGGATTGTTGCCGGCGGAAAACGTCCAGGGTACCGCGCCTGAACTCGCCATCTCGAGCATCGAATCTTTCCGGCCCGATTTAGTTTTATTGTTTGGCTCTATTCTGAGTGATCTGGTCGATTTCCCGGGAATCGCCGGCGCCAGCAAAGCCTCCGGTGCCCACTTCTCAGTTTGGCTTCACGACGACCCCTACGAATTCGACTTTAACTATCTTGTGGAGGAGATGGCCGATACAATCTTTTCAAACGATCGATGGTCCGTGGAACACTTCACTCACCCGCGAGTATTTCATCTTCCGCTGGCTGCTTCTCCCACGTTCCACTATCGCGAACTAAAAGAGTTTACCGAAAGGCAGTATGATCTGTTCTTCTGTGGCTGCGGTTTCGCGAACCGCGTCCAGATGATCAAGGATCTTAGCGAGTCTCTGGCGTCGTTTTCGGTTCTGATTGCGGGCTCGGAATGGCCTCCCGATGCATTTCCCGCAAGGAACTGGAGAATCCAGAATGCCGAGATGCCCTCTTATTATTCGAATTCCAAGTTGGTGCTGAATTTGGGGCGCGATCATTCATTCGCCAACGATCGTTATCAACTCGCTGCTTCCACTCCCGGGCCCCGCACGTTCGAAGCCGCCATGGCGGGCTGCGTTCAACTCTACTTCGTTACTGGATTGGAAATCACCGATTACTTTAAGCCCGACAGCGAAATTCTGCTGTTTGATGACGCCGATGATGTGATCTCCGCTTTAGAACAAGTACAGCGCGATCCTTCCGCTTATCACGCGATCGCGCAGGCGTCGCAGCAGAGGGCGCTACGGGACCACACGTACTTAAACCGGGCAGCAGCGATCTTGAAGACATGCCTCGGGTATGAGAAGGCTTTGGCACACGCCTAACTTACTTGAGGCGACTCGGTCCGAATCGTCCGCGCCAGCCCCGCCTCCAGGCTATAGCGCGGATGGAATCCAAGCGAATTCAACTCATGAATGTCGGCGACCAATTCCGGCGGATCGTTTGCGGTGGGCTTGAGCTCTCCAACACGCAGCAGGTCTGCGCGATCCATGAGTTTCGCTAACAATTGCGCCACCTCTAAGAGTTCGACGCCCTTCCCCGATCCTATATTGACCGGCTTTTCCACCTTGCTATCTAGCAGTGTCACGAACGCGCGAGCCACATCTTCGACGTGCAAGAAGTCACGAACTTGCCGCCCATGAGTCATTCGCGCCGGTTGGCCGCGATGCAGTGCCCCGATGAGCGAAGGTATGAAGCGTTGGGGGGTCTCGCCCTCGCCATAGAGATGAAAGATGCGGCCCCAGGCGAAACTAATAGAAAGCTGCGTCGCTATCGACGATTGCATCGTCTGTAAAGCATGTTTCGATGCGCCGTATAAAGTTGCTGGACGCAACGGGGTAGCGGCCCCCAGTAAACCGCCGCCGGTCCAATCGTATTCGGCGCAGGTTCCAGCCCCCACGTAGCGCTGGCCTCCTAATTTCGCGAACGAGAGCATCAGATCAAGTGATGCCTTCACCCAAGTTACATTTTCCATTGCGGTCCAAAACTTTCCATGTTCGGCGTACCAGGCGAAGTGCAGCAAGTGCGAGGCCTTCACTTCCGCTAACAGGCTTTCTCTTCGTGTTTCTTCCAACAGGTTCGCGGTGTGCCAGAAAACGTCAGCCGCTCCTGTCGCCCGGCTGCCGACGGCGTGAACTTCGTAGCCGGATTCCAGTAACGGCGCGATCGCGTGTCTTCCGATAAAGCCAGATCCGCCGGTCAAGAGTACGCGTTTCATCGCGCGAAATCCGGATGGTTGCGATCCCTTTCCGAGAGGATCGGATTGGGTAGTGGCCACTCGATAGCGAATGCTGGATCGTTCCAGCGCACCCCATCAGCAAGCAGTGGATCGTAGAACTCGCTCATCTGATAAAGCAACTCGGTGTTGTCCTGAAGGGTCTGGAAGCCATGAGCGAATCCCGGCGGGATGTATAGCGCCACACCGTTCGACTCGTCCAGCGTGCAGGAAAACCAGCAGCGATCTGTCGGCGAATCAGGACGCAGATCGACGATCACATCGAAGGCGGACCCGCGGGTACAGCGCACCAGTTTTGCTTCGGGTTTCGGCTCGCGTTGAAAATGCATTCCGCGCAGTGTACCGGTTAACTGGTTATAAGATACATTACTTTGCACGAACCGCGTGGCGATTCCCTTTTCCGCGAATTCGCGCTCACAGTATGACCGGGCGAAGTACCCCCGTTCATCCTCGCGCCGCTCAGGCGTCACCATCCATGCTCCGCTCAGAGTGGTTGGATCAAACAGCATTAGAATATTTCCACGGACGGAATCGGTACGACAAACATTCCACCCCACTCGCGAATCTTCGTCATCTGCCCGGCGATTTCGTCGCGCAAGTTCCACGGCAGAATCAGTACATAATCAGGCCGCAGGGTGGCGATGATTTCCGGCGAGTAGATGGGAATATGGGTGCCAGGCAGGAAGAGTCCTTGCTTGTGGGGACTCTTATCCACGGTGTAGGGCAGCAGTTCCGGGCCAATTCCGCAGTAGTTCAGCAGCGTGTTGCCTTTCGCCGGCGCACCATAGCCTGCAACGGTTTGTTTCTGGCGGCGGCAACGAATCAGAAACTCCAGTAGCGCGCATTTCGTTTCTTGTGCTGTTCCGGCAAACGCCCGATATGTTTCGATATTATCGAGCCCGGCGGCTGACTCTTCACTGCGCATGGCGTGTAGGTTGCTCAATTGTGGACGGCTTCCCGCATGACCGGCATAGAGGCGCAAAGATCCGCCGTGCGTTGGCAACTTCTCCACATCGAACACTTCCAAGCCATGTTGTTTGAAGGCGTTTTCCACAACCAACAAGGACAGATAAGAAAAGTGTTCGTGATAAATCGTGTCAAATTGATTCAG
>JBBSEX010000003.1:0-368157 GCA_038239345.1 Bryobacterales bacterium | reverse complement strand
TGCTGCTTCAGCACGCCGATAATCTGTTCTTCTGTGAACCGCCCTTTTTTCATCTTCGGATCTCCTTTTCGTCGCTTCTTCCTTCTGCGCCGATCCTGAAATCCTCAATTTTATCTGGTCCAGATTATCGAGGGCACGTCAGCCCCACCCTTTACTTTTCGCAACCATCAGCGGAGCGCATCTCTATGGGTTTCCTTCGCCGGATTCCGACTATGATCTGCGCGGCGTTCACATTCTTCCGGGAAGTGAACTCCTCGGCTTATACGCCGTTCGCGAAACCATTGAAGTTTCACAAATTCAAGCCAGGCTCGAGATTGATCTTGTCACGCACGATATTCGAAAGTTCTTCTTGTTATTGTTAAAGAACAACGGCTACGTGTTGGAGCAATTGTATTCGCCCCTAATTATTCAAACGACCCCCGGGCATACGGAATTGAAGGAAATTGCGAAGGGCTGTTTTACCAGCCTTCATAGTCATCATTATCTAGGCTTCGCAGAGACCCAAAGGAAATTATTCGAAAAGGAAGATCCTCGTCGTGTGAAGCCTCTGCTATATATGTATCGTGTTTTGCTGAGTGGAATTTACTTGATGCAAATGGGTGAAGTGGAAGCAAATCTCCTGCGCTTGAACGAGTATTTTCGCTTGCCTCAAATCGAAGATCTGGTATCGCTGAAGCTGTCGGGCGCTGAAAAATCGACACTTTCCGATATCGACTTGGACTTCCATGAAAGCGAGTATCGGAGGTTGCGCGCCGCGCTCGAGGAAGCTAGTGAAACAAGCGACTTGCCGAAGCTGCCAACCGCCAAGCCGGCACTGCATGATCTCGCCATACGTCTGCGCGCCCTTGGATAACGTCTGCTACATCTTGGCAATTTCGGCGAGCTAGCGGCATCCGCGAGGAACGGACAAAGGCAATCATGTTCTGCCCGGCCAATCGCTACTTCAGGAAGTTCAATATCGCTCCTACCGTCGCATTATCTTCGCGCCAGATATCGATGATCTCGGAGACATGATTTTCCTTGGGTATGAAGATCAGGTCCGATCCGACGAACGATTTCCGCAAAGCGCGATCGAAGGCGCGGGCCTGATTTGGTAAGCCGGGGTAATCCCATTCGCAGTACGTCAGCAGGAATTTTGAGGCCTGGCGATTCATGTGAAGAAGGGGCGATTCGGCAACGCGCTCCTCTGCACTTCCGAAGAGCGGAATTCCTCGCACGTCATAAACTCCGCTCAACGAGATGACGCCGCGAATCAGCGCCGGATCCAGGTGATGTACCTCCAAGTGCCGTGGATCCAGGCCTACCAGACTCGCCAGATGCCCTCCCGCGGCGTGTCCACCCACATAGATCCGCTCCACGTCACCACCATATTGCCCGATGTTGTGGAACACCCAAGCGACGGCCGCGGCGACATCGTCGACTTGCGCGGGCGGTGGATTCGCGGGAGCCAGGCGATAGCTGGGAATGACGACAGCGATGCCCAGTTTCGCGAATCTAGTTCCCAACAATTGGTAAAACGATCGATCGCCAACCTGCCAGGATCCGCCATGAATGAAGACCAGGACAGGAAACTTGAGTTTGTCTTTGGGCAAATACAAATCCAGCTTGTGCTTGTTTTCGTCTTCCGGCTTGCCGCTTGTGTAGGAAACATCCTTGTGCACGGCGACACTTGGCGCAGGCCCGGCCTGGGGGATCAGAAGCTTGTCCGGATCGGGTTTTGCCAGATAAATAGGATTCGAATAGATCCATGGCCGATCCTCGCCATCGAGCGTCAGCCAGGCTTCTAGTCGATATGCGCCTGGTTCGCGGACCACGAAGTTGAAATCCTCGCCCGTCGTTTCCTGAATGACCTTGCCGCCATGCAGCAGCCGGATTTTCGCGGGCGCGGGAAGCCCCGCCAGCAAGCGCGTGTTCTCCAGCAACGGAACGGAATCACCCATGTTATAGGTGCCAAAATCATTGGACGCGACGAAAAAGAACCCTTCGGGATCACACAGCCAATCGTGGGCGACGTAGACATGGCCATCGCGTAAAGACTGGCGGATACTGTCGGCCCGAAGTTCCATCGCCAGCACGTGCGTGCTGAGATTGCGGAAGGCAACGGAATACGGGTCCATCGTCGTTTTCTGGTAAACCTGATTTTGATGGGATTCGTTAGCGGCGATCCCCGTGAACGCGCGGATTTGCGTTTCGCGATCCCAAGCATCTAAAAATGAGGTTAGCGAGCCGGTTCCCGCACCAAACAATTCATCGGGATATTGTTCGGCCTTGGCCGTCAGCCGATTCCACTCTTTCGAATCGCCAAGCGCTTTGGTGAGATAGGTCTGGAACGCCGTATCGCGATCATAATCGCTCCGCCGGTTATAAATCGCCATGCCCTGGTAGGCGGCGTTCCTCGCATCGGCCGGGCCGTCTATTTCCGATAAAAAGCGCAGATCGCCGCCCAGGGCAGGGAAGCGCAGGGTGTGATCTTCCTCTGACCCTGGGATGAACAGAACCCCGTCATGCACGCCCTTCCAGGCGTCGGGCTTAGGACCCTGATGGTCGGTTAACAGAACGGCCTTGACCCCGGCAACCTTGGCGGCGTGCAGAACATCGGCTCGTGTCCCCAGCGTGTGTTCCGGATCGTCGGCATGAACATCGATGACGGTCCGGAAGTCGCGAAACACGCCGATCGGAGGAATCACCCGGCGTGTACGCATCAGCTCAACCCGAGCTTGGCGAACCGCTTCCAGGTGCGGAAGTTCCAGCCGCTGTAGTGTTGTTCGAGGTTCGGCGAAACAGGCGAGTGGAAGGAAAAGAAGGAGCCGGACTGGCTTCACCTTTCCAGTGTAGCGATAGTGCGGAAGATGGCGGGACAAATCTTACCGGTAGTAAGAAGGGTAACTGTCGGTCCTCGCGGGTAATGAAACTATCGGCTCCTCGGTGTCATCTACTGGCATAGATTATGCCAGCTAGTATTCCTATGCGAAAGTTCGGGCGGACCGATGTACAGGTATCCGCACTCGGTATGGGTGGCCACCATTTGGGCCAGGCCGAAGATCTGCAAACGGCGGTCCGAATCGTGCAAGAGGCGCTGGATGGCGGCGTGAACTTCTTCGACAATTGCTGGGAATACAACGAAGGCAAGAGCGAAGAATGGATGGGTAGCGCCCTGCGTGGGTCGCGCGACAAAGCATTTCTGATGACTAAGGTTTGCACCCATGGCCGGGATGGCGATATCGCGCTACGGATGTTGGAAGAATCGTTGCGCCGCCTGAAGACCGATCATTTGGATCTCTGGCAGATACATGGCGTAACTTTCGATAACGATCCCGATTTATTTATTCGAAGCAGTGGCGCGGCGGAGGCACTGCGAACCGCCAAGCAGCAGGGTAAAGTGCGCTTTGTGGGGTTCACGGGGCACAAGGATCCGGCAATTCATTTGAAGATGTTGAAGACAGGCTTCCCTTTCGATGCGGTGCAAATGCCGCTAAATCCGTTCGATTCCACTTATCGCAGTTTTGAGACTGACGTGCTTCCCGAATTGAACCGCAGTGGCATCGCGGCCTTGGGAATGAAGCCACTCTGCGGCCACGGCGAATCGGTGAAGAAGGGCGTTCTGCAGGCTGAAGAGGCGTTGCGCTACGCGATGAGTCTGCCTGTAACGACGACCATCACCGGCATGGAGAAATTGGACGTGCTTCGTCAGAATTTGAAGATTGCCCAAGGCTTCCAGCCGCTGTCAGCCGCTGAAATGCAAGCCCTGCGTGATCGTTGCCGGCCCGTGGCCGCCGATGGCCGTTTCGAACTGTATAAGACGTCCATCAAGTACGACAATCCAGAGGCTCGTTTGGCTCATAGCTACCCGCTGGACATGCAGCAGCTGGAAGTAAAACAGCGGATGAAAGAGGCCGGCAATAATGGAAAGCCCTTTCCCGAGGTGAAATAGATATGTCCACCCGGCGCCACTTTCTAAAAGCCGCTGCTATCGTTTCAGGAGGGTCGCTAAGTATGACAGAATCCGCTGGGGCTCAATCCGCTGCACCATTGCTCGAACCCGTGCCGAAACGTCCCTTCGGCAAGACCGGTCTGCAGGCTTCCTATCTGGGAATCGGCGGCTATCATTTGGGATCCACTAAAGATGAACAAGAGGCGACCCAGATCGTTCATCAAGCGCTGGATGCGGGTGTCAACTTCTTCGACAACGCCTGGGAATATCATGAGGGAGAAAGTGAACGCCGGATGGGCGTGGCTTTAAAAGGGAAGCGCGATCAAGCTATTTTGATGACCAAGGTTTGTACGCACGGACGGGATAAAAATCTGGCAATGCAAATGTTGGAGCAGTCGCTGCGGCGCTTGCAGACCGACCACTTGGACGTCTGGCAGGTTCACGAAGTGATTTATGACAACGATCCGGATTTGATCTTCGGACCCAACGGCGTGGCCGAGGCACTGGTCGCCGCTAAGCAGCAAGGGAAAGTCAGATTCATTGGTTTCACGGGTCATAAAGACCCACGCATCCACCTCAAAATGTTGGCCCACGATTTCCCCTTCGATACCGTGCAAATGCCGCTGAATGCTTTCGACGCCAATTATCATAGCTTCGAAATGCAGGTGCTGCCGGAACTCGTCCGGCGAGGGATTGCGCCCCTGGGAATGAAGAGTTTCGGTGGCAGTGGCGAGATGATTCGCAAAGGCGCTTTAACCGCGGAGGAAGGTCTGGCCTACGCGATGAGCCTTCCCGTTGCGACGACGATTAGTGGCATCGATTCGCTTGATGTGTTGAACCAGAATCTGGCGGTTGCTCGCGGATTTCGTCCCTGGACCTCCGCCCAACTTGCCGCATTGAGGGAGCGATGCAAAAGCTATGCCGCCGACGGACACTTGGAATTATTCAAGTCGACCAAGAAGTATGACGGCGATCTGGGCCGCCAGCAACATCAATTTCCGTCAGTAGCGGAACTGCCGGCCTAGCGCTTGAATGCTACAGCCAGGGCACGGAAGATCGCCTCGGATTTCAAGATCGGGGCAATCACCTTGCTGAAGTCAAACAGGACGGCCAGGGCGCGGCCACTCCCCGCCAAGTGGCTACCGATTTCGCCAAATCTCGCGCCAGTTTCCGAACCCTTACCAATAAGATGTGCCCGCGTTTCCTGAAAGCCCCCGGTGAGCCGCCGGACGCCCATTTGCACATCTTCAGACAACGATTTCCCGCTGGAAGTAAGCGCCATGATCCTCGGCTTGATATCGCTGATCGCCCGGTTCCCCGTCGACAGCAGCATTTTGGATTTCGCGATTACTCCGTCGGCGCTCCCCTTTGCCGCCATCGCCGTGCGATAGAAAGCAAAAAAGATACAAAGCTGCACCACCATGGCCAGAGCCATAATCGTGACCGCCGTGATCAGAATCCAGGTGATCCATTCATTCGTCATAGCCGCCATATTAGACCCCCGGCAACCGTAACCGTTTCAGGCACTTTAGACATTCAGCACGGGTCCACCGCGCGGTTGGTAGTCTCTAGAGTGTAACGGTCCTGGCTTTTCTCGCATCCACAGTAGTTGAAGTAGTTTTTTTCGCAAAATGCGCGTCGTCAGTTGAAGTATAGCGGGCCGCGAGTTCTAATTACATAAGGATAGCGGCGGAGTTCTTCCTCATCGACCATGACATTGCGCACCGGCAACCGCTCCTTCTCATCTTTTCTTCCGCAAGTCATCCTGCTCTTCACTGCGATTTCGCCGCTGCTCGCGCAGTCGCCTAATTATGACGGGCGGCCTGTGACGGCAGTCACGTATGCGCCTGAAAAACAGCCTCTGGACAATCGCGATTTGGAGGCGCTACAACTGGTGAAAACGGGGGCCCCTCTGCGTTCCAGCGCGATCGCCCAGACCATCGACAAACTGTACGCCACCGGCGCTTATGAAGATATTCAGGTGGAGGCCCAGCCCTCGGGGACAGGGGTAGCGATTCGTTTTGTCACCAAAGCAAATTGGTTTATCGGACACATTGAGATCACAGGCAAGGTCTCCGATCCACCTAATCGCGGGCAGCTTTTGAGTACAGCCCAATTCCCGTTGGGAGCGAAATTTCAGCCGGAAATGTTGAAGACAGCCCAGGATTCCTTGAAGAAGTTGTTCACCGCCAACGGGCTCTACGATGCCGGTGTGGATATTTCCACCGAAGAGGATCCCGACACGCAGCAGGTAAGCGTAACCGTGGACGTGAAGGCCGGGAAGCGGGCAAAATATGAGGAGCCGGAATTACATGGCGATCTCAAGCTGCCCGAAAAAACGATCTTGCGGGCCACCGGCTGGAAATACCGTTTCATCAAGCGCTGGCGTCAGGTAACCAATTCGCGTACCCAAAAAGGCGTGGAGGGAATTCTTAAAAAGTATCAGAGTAAAGACCGGCTGGCGGCGACGGTGGATCTGAAATCGCTTGATTACGACGCGGAGTCGCGGCGCGTAAAGCCCAGGCTGGAGATCGCAGCGGGTCCGAAGATTGAGATCAAAGCCGTCGAAGCAAAAGTTTCGAAGAGCCGCCTAAAACGCTACGTCCCGGTGTATGAGGAGGGGGCGGTGGATCGCGATCTGTTAGTGGAGGGTGCCCGCAATCTGCGCGATTACTTCCAGTCACAGGGCTATCCCGAAGTAGATGTGACATTTCAGGAATTGCCCCTGAAAGACGATACGCAAACCATCCAGTTCTTCATCGCTCGTGGACCGAAGCGGAAACTTTCGCACATCGAAATCGCCGGTAACAAATACTTCACGGTGGATCTGATTCGGGAACGCATGTTCCTCCAGCCGAGCTCGCTGCAATTCCGCAATGGCCGCTTCAGCGAGGCTTTTCGTAAAAAGGACGAAGAGACCATTGAGGCGCTCTATAAATCCAACGGATTCCGCGATGTCAAGGCTGTCTCCACGATCACCAACAACTATAAGGGCAAGGAAAATCAACTATCGGTAACGTTCACCGTTACCGAGGGTCCGCAGTGGCGCATTGCCTCCATCGATACTTCCGGCGTGAAGGGCGTGGATCTTTCCGATATTCTATTACGCTTGAGTTCCGCCGAAGGCCAGCCGTTCAGCGACCTGAACATATCGGAGGACCGCAATGTGATTCTTACTTATTACTACGAAAATGGTTTCCCGAAAGCGAATTTCAAGTGGACCGCGACGCCCTCCGGAACGCCCACGCAAGTAGACCTGCACTATGTTTTGGAAGAGGGTTCGCAGGAGTTTGTACGCCGCGTCGTGGTGAGCGGGCTTCATACATCGAAGCAGAAATTCGTCGACAAGCATCTGAAAATTCAGCCCGACGCTCCCCTTTCACCGGTGGAAATCGCCAACACGCAGCGCGGCCTTTATGATTTAGGCGTCTTCGCTAAGATCAACACCGCGGTGCAGGATTTCGATGGCGACATCGATCGCAAGTTCGTTCTTTTCGACTTTGAAGAGGCCGCCCGTTACACGGTGAATGTCGGCGTCGGAGCGGAGATCGCGCGTCTGGGTGGCACCTCAACGGAGATCGCAACACCGGTGGGAAATACGGGCTTCGGGCCCCGCGTCTCACTCGATGTCAGCCGCCTGAACTTCCTGGGTATCGGCCATAGTGTCACGCTCCATGGGCGCATTTCCAGCCTCCAGCAGAAAGCGTCGATCAGTTATCTCGCGCCCCGCTTGGGCGATGTCGAAGGCCGCGATCTTACGTTCAGCGCGATTTACGATTTATCGCGCGATGTGCGGACCTTTGCCTCTAAGCGCCAGGAGGCGTCGGTACAACTATCGAACAAGCTATCCCGTGCCACGACCTTATTCGCGCGTTTCGCCTATCGCCGCGTCTCGACTACGGACATCGTCATTCCCGCGCTGTTGGTGCCCCAACTCTTGCAGGCGGTGCGTATCGGAATCACTTCGGTAAACCTCGTGCAGGACCGGCGCGATAATCCCACCGATGCCAAGCGCGGCGTATATAACACGGTGGATTTGGCCCTCGCTTCCAAAGTGTTCGGATCGCAGCGCAATTTCGGACGCCTTCTGGCGCGCAATGCAACGTACACGAAAATCGGTAAGAAATTCGTGCTTGCCCGGCAGACGACATTTGGTTTGATTCAGCCCTTCTCTAACGCCGCCGGGCTCACGGCCGCCGATGAGATTCCGCTCCCCGAACGATTCTTCGGTGGCGGCAGTATCACCCATCGCGGGTTCCCGGAAAATCAGGCGGGTCCACGCGATGTCGGAACGCCGGCGGGTCCGGGCGGGACCGCCACCCAGGCGACGGGATTCCCGCTGGGCGGCAATGCCCTATTCTTCAATAACATCGAACTACGCTTCCCCTTGATCGGTGAAAACATCGCCGGCGTGGTGTTTCACGACGCCGGAAATGTTTTTACGACCCTAGGCGATATCTCCTTTCGCGTCCGCCAGCGAGACTTGCAGGACTTTAATTACATGGTGCACGCCGCAGGTTTCGGCGTTCGCTATAAGACGCCCATCGGGCCGGTAAGATTGGATCTGGCGTATAGCATCAACCCGCCCTCGTTCAACGGATTCAAGGGCACTATTCAAGATTTGCTAGCGTGCGGGCCGGGCAGCAGCGCGAATCCGGCGTGTCAGGTGGTGAAGCAGAATTCCGGGCACATACAATTCTTTTTCTCTATTGGGCAGACGTTCTGATGCGAGTCTTCGCCGCGATATTCATGCTTACTACTGGACTTGCCGCGGCCACCATCGATCGCATCGCCGTGGTGGTGAACCAGCACGTCGTCAAGGATAGCGACATCGAACGAGACATCCGCATCGTCAGCTTTTTGAATCGCGAAACCGCCGATTTCAGCCCCGCTTCACGCAAAGTTTCGGCAAGCCGCCTGATCGATCAGGAGTACATCCGGCGAGAGATTGCGGCCGGGCAATTTGCGCCGCCGCCCCATTCCGAAGCCGAGCAACTGCTGGAAAATCTGAAGAAAAATCAGAAGACCGCGGGTGCCAATCTGAGTAAGACACTGGCCGCCCGGGGTATTAGTGAAGAAGAACTCCGGCAGCAGTTGGTTTGGCAGTTGACGGTTCTCCGTTTCATCGATCAGCGCTTCCGTCCGGCGGCGGTGGTGACCAACGACGACCTGCAAACTTATTTCGATGAGCATCGGACGGAACTCCGCAAGGAGCATGCCGGCAAGCCGCTGAAGTTGGACGATGTGCGCGCTGAAATCCAAGACACAATCGCCGGTGAGCGGGTGAATCAATTGTTTTACGCCTGGCTGGAACAGCGCCGCAAAGCTATGCCACCGGAGTTTCATGAGGATGTATTGCGATGAGCAAACTTACCAGACGGTTCGCGGTCGGCGGCGCTATCCTGGCCGGCATCCTGCTATTGCTCGTGATCGTCTCTATCCTGGTGGTGCGGACCGCCTGGTTCCGGAATTATGTGCGGCAGAAGATCATCGCCGTTACTGAGGAATCCACGGGCGGAAAAGTAGAACTCGGCTCCTTCAATTTCGATTGGACGCATTTGCAGGCGACCATGTCCGACTTCGTGATCCATGGGTCGGAGCCTCCCGGCAGTGCTCCCTTGCTGCAGGCCCGCAAGGTGGACGTACGGCTGAAATTATTTGCCGGCTTAACGCAGGTTGTCGATTTGCGTTACCTGGGCGTCGATACGCCAGCGATCAATATCATGGTCTTCCCCAACGGCACGACGAATATCCCGTCGCCAAAGGTGGCAGGCAAAGCTGACAATAAAACCGGGCTCGAAACCGTGGTCGATCTGGCCATTTATCGCTTCGAGATTCTGAATGGATCTCTCCAATTCGCTCAGCAAAAAACGAGTTTCAGCGCCCGCGGCCAGGACCTCCGAGCCGGGCTCGACTATAGCGTGGCCACTTCCACTTACTCGGGCAATCTGGCGATCAATCCGCTGTTTCTCTCCACCGGCAACAACCCGCCAGTGAATGTGAAAGTGAATTTGCCGATCAAGATTGGTAAGGATCGAATCGATTTGACGAATGCCAAATTGGAGACTGCGGAATCGAACGTAGTAATCAGCGCAACCCTCGATCATGTTGCCGATCCCCGCGTTTCCGGGCGGGTGAATGCCCATCTCTCATTGGCGGAAATGAAAAAGGCGGCGGACCTGCCGATCTTTCCGGGAGCGAACGGAGCGCCCTCCTTCCTCGACGCCGACATCGTCGTGAAAAGCGACAGCAAGACGATTCAGATTACCAACGCTAAAATACAAGCCGGCCAATCGATGCTGGAAGCGGAGGGAAATCTGCAGGACGCTACCAATCGCAGCGCAATGCAGTTCAACGGCAAACTGGCGCTGGACGAAATCGGAAAATTGTTGAAGCTTTCGGCCCAACCGCGAGGCGCGTTGCAGCTTTCCGGTACGGCGAAATTGAATGGCGCCGATTATCAGGTTGCTGGAAATGCCACGGCGGAAAACGTCTCTTTCAAGCAGGGAGAGCAAACGATTCGCAACGTTAGTTTGTCCTCCGCGCTCGCGATGGATGCCCATCAGATCGCGCTCAATGGCATTCGTGCATCGGCCTTGGGCGGTGATTTTACGGGTAGTGCCACGCTCGTCGAACTGCAGCGTTTGAAGGTAAATGGGCAACTGCGAAACTTTGGTATTCAACCGCTGGGCGGGGCATTCCTGGCTCAAAAAATTCCTTATGACGGGACCATTTCCGGTCCGCTCAGTATCGATGGCAATCTGAAGGCGAAGGGTCTTACTGGATTTTCGGCGCAGGCGCGTTTAACCATCACGCCTGGCACGCATGGCGTTCCGGTAGCGGGCAAGCTCGACGCAAACTACACCGGTGCCAACGATGTGATTTCCATCGCGCCATCGTTCGTGACGCTGCCGAATTCCCGCCTCGATCTCTCGGGGTCGCTTGGCAATAAGATCCAGGTGAAGTTCGCGTCCACCAATCTAAACGATCTTGCGCCCGCCATGGCGATGGGGTCGTCCAAGCCCACGGGACCGTTGCCGGTGCAGCTGCAAGGTGGTACGGCGGCGCTTGCCGCCGATATTACGGGCAAGCTTTCGTCGCCGCGGATCAACGGACACATAACGGCGACACGTTTCGCCGTGGAAGGCCGAGCTTTCGATAGTGTGACGGCCGATGTAGAAGCCGCTTCCACCTATGCCAAGATTCAGAACGCAGTGCTGACTCGAAAGACGATGCAGGCCCAGGCGGATGCTACAGTGAGCCTTCGCAACTGGTCGGCCGGCCCGCGTGAGCAATTAACCGCGACGGCGAAAATTGTCGATGGCGATCTGGCTGACCTGATGGCGGTCGCCGGGCAGAAAGACATTCCGGTTTCCGGTAACCTGAACGCCAGCGCGCAAATCAATGGCACAATCGGCAATCCGCAAGGCTCGGCGAACCTGAAGGTACTGAACGGGACCGCTTATGAAGAGCCCTTCGATTCCCTAAGCGCGCAGCTGAATCTTAGCGATCAATTGGTGACGCTCTCCGCGGCCCAGTTCGTGGCGGGCGCCGCGCGCATTGACGCCAGCGGCACCTTTTCCCATCCGCGCGATAGCTTCGGCAGCGGGCATATTCAAGTGCGGGCGGCCAGCAACGACGTAGGTCTGGCGCAATTCAAAACGTTGCAGCGTAAACGTCCGGGGTTAGCGGGCACGATCAAGCTGAATGCCGACAGCTCAATCGATTTACTGCAGGTGAAGGGTGAGACGCAGATTGCGGTAAGGGCCGTGAATGGCAATTTCACCGCGCGCGGCCTGCGTGACGCCAAGCAGCAACTGGGCGACATTACGGCCACCGCCCAAACCAACGGCGCCAATGTAACCTATCGCGTCGATTCCAATGTTGCCGGATCAAGCTCGCAGATTACGGGGCAGACATCGCTCACAGATAATTACCCGACAACCGCCGATGCTTCGGTCCGCGATCTGAATATCGACAAGATCCTTTCCATCGCGGGTCAAACTGACTTGCCGGTAAAAGGTGGCAACCTGACTGCGACGGCGCATGTTGCGGGAACGTTGAAAGACCCTCGGGCCGATGTGAATTTCAACCTCGTTAAGGCCGTGGTCTATGATGAACCGATCGATCAATTGCAAGGCAAAGTGAACTATGCCAGCCAGCGCCTTGACGTGCCGTCGTTGCAAATCTCAACGGCGGCGGGCCAGATCAATCTCAGCGCATCTCTTGTTCATCCCGCCAATAATTTCGACAGTGGCCATTTCGAAGCGCACTTGATCGGCGACGGGATTCAACTGGCCGGTCTGCGTAATATACAAAAAACGAAGCCGGGGCTCGATGGCATCATCAAGATGAATCTCGATGCGGCGGGCGACTTGACGAATCAACCGGGCAAGCCCCGCGTCCTGTTGACGAAACTGGATGGCAATGCCGGCGCTACCGGGCTCCAACTGAATAAGCGCTTATATGGAAATCTGACCGCTGTGGCTCAGACAAATCAGAATCGCGTGACCTTCCGATTGGATTCCGATTTTGCGAAGAGCGTCATTCACGCCGAGGGTGAAGCGCAACTGGGCGGCAACTATCCGCTTACCGCGAAAGCGACGTTCGCCAACCTCACCTACACCAATCTGGCGCCGTTTCTATCGGCCGAAGGATCCGGGATACGGCCTGACTTCGAAGGTTTCCTCGATGGACAATTGAGCGTGGAGGGTCCGGCGATTCAACCGGATAATCTGCGCGGGCAATTGCAGCTAACGCGCCTGAAGTTGTTGACCACTCCGCGCGGTACGGGGGGCGGAGCCAAGGCCGTGGCGCTGGAGAATCAAGGACCCATCGTCATCGATCTGGATCATTCCGTCTTTCAAGTGAAGAACGCAAAGATCGCCGGACCGTCCACCACCATCGCCGTGGGTGGCTCCATTTCGCTCAAGAATGACGCGCCGTTACATCTAACGGTGAATTCGAACGTGAATCTTTCCATCCTGCAAGAGATCCAGCGCGATATTTATTCCGAAGGCAACGTAATTGTTCAGGCCACGGTGGGCGGACAATTTTCCAATCCCACGGTGAATGGAAGAATCGAGTTGAAGAACGCGTCGGTCAATCTGGCGGATTCGCCTAATGGGATTTCAAACGCCTCGGGCGTGATTCTGCTAAACGGAAACAGCGCCAGCATTCAAAACTTAAGCGGTGTCTCGGGCGGGGGAAAAGTTACCCTACGGGGCTATGTGAATTTTGCCGGCGGGACGTTGCGCTATGGTGTCCGCGCGCAAACCGACCATGTTCGTTCCCGTTATGCCGGCGCCAGTATTGTAACCACCGCCACCGCCGCGCTTAGTGGAACCAGCGAGCGCAGCGTCCTCAGCGGGACCGTATCGGTGGAAAAAATTGCGTTCAATCCGCAAAGCGATTTCGGGTCTATTCTTTCCTCATCGGCCAAGCCGGCGGAGACCCCTTCCGCCCCCAGCGGCCCGATCGCCGGAATGCAACTGGACGTGCGCATACGCACTTCACCCGATGTACGCCTGCAGACAGCCGTCGCCCAGCGCCTGCAAGCCGATGCCGATTTGTATTTACGCGGTACACTGGCCAGCCCCGGGTTAACCGGCCACGTCGCCATCACGCAAGGAGAGTTGATCTTCTTCGGCAATCAATACACCGTCAATCGCGGCACTGTCAATTTTTACAACCAGTTCAAAATTCAGCCGATTCTGGATATCGATTTGGAAACCCAGGTGAAAGGCGTCGATGTGATTCTAGGCGTATCCGGGCCCATCGAAAATATGAAATTGTCATATCGCTCCGATCCGCCATTGCGCTTCGAAGAAATCGTGGCGCTGCTGGCGACCGGAAAATTGCCGACGTCGGATCCGACGATTGCCGCCCATCAACCCGCGCCACCACAACAATCCTTCGCGGAAATGGGCGAGTCGGCGATTCTAGGTAAAGCGGTGGCAGCCCCGCTTGCCAATCGGATTCAGCGCGTGTTTGGCGTCAGCTCATTAACGATCGACCCGACGATTGCCAGCGGCTCCGCCCTTCCCCAAGCCCGCGTCACCCTGCAGCAGCAAGTAACCAGCAACGTCACCTTCACCTATTCGCAGGATTTATCGCAAACCGGTTCTCAGATCATCCGCGCCGAGTGGGCTCTGACGCCCCAGTTATCGGCGGTGGCGACGCGCGATGAAAATGGATTTATAGGATTAGACTTCTTCGTGAAACGGCAGTTCCGGTAAGGAGAATGAATGGCAAGCAAGAATACCTCGGTATATGGAATCTATGCCACGCAATCGCAAGTGGAAGCGGCGGTGGACCAGTTGAAGGTGGCTGGTTTCGGCAACAACGATATCTCGGTCCTATTTCCCGATAATCAGGGTACTAAAGATTTCGCCCACGAAAAAAGCACGAAAGCTCCCGAAGGCGCGGCGGCTGGGGCAGGGTCTGGCGCTATCCTCGGCGGTGCTCTCGGATGGTTGGCGGGCATCGGCGCGCTGGCAATTCCGGGCGTCGGTCCATTCATCGCCGCAGGCCCGATTATCGGCCTTTTAAGCGGCGTCGGAATCGGCGGAACATTAGGTGGAGTAGCGGGCGCGCTGGTCGGCTTGGGTATCCCCGAGTATGAGGCGAAGCGCTATGAGGGCCGAATCAAAGAAGGCGGAATCCTGATTTCGGTGCACTGCGACGATATCGATCAGATCACGCACGCGACCAGGATTCTAGAGCACTCCGGGGCACAGGATGTGGCATCGGCTGGAGAAGCGTCAACTGGCGAAGGACCGGCGGATATTCCGAAAGATGATATTCCGGTAAAACGCGGATTCTAAAATCAGGTCTGCGAAACCGGAATCATCAGCAGGCCCACCCACAGCGCCGCCCCCGCGACGATCAGGATCCAGGCAATAGTGCTCCAGATTCCGCGAGCCGGAATCGCTTCGAGGGCACGCAAGCCGTCGATGCCAGGATCGCGCCGTGCAAATTTCATTACTGGATTCAGTTTAGAGTGTGCGCGCGATATCTACAAGATCGCTGAACAAACCGTAGGCCGTTTGTTCTACGCCCGGCGCGAGCGATATCGTACCCACCGTGCCCATCAGATCCGTATCGAAGAGCAAAACATTGGACGTTCCGTGGGCCGAAGCCAGCACTTCGGTTTCGCTAAGGACCTCCGGCTTCACCCGAAGACGAATTCCGTCGGGAGTCACCTCGCCCCGGCTAACCAGCCGAATGGTCTTGCGGAGGCGCTTTAATTTCGCCAGGCGTTCCACGGTCAACAACCCGATGCCCCGCCGGTCCACCGCAAGCGGCGTGGTTTGGGCATCCAGCAAGACGTTGGCTAGTGCGGCGGCTTTGGCGGCCGAATCCCAGCCATCGATGTCGTAGCTGACGTCGGCTTCCGCGATGCCCAGTTCGCGGGCTTCGGCAATGCCTTGATCCATCGATTTGCCCGCGCGCATCGCAGCAATAACGGCGTTCGTGGTCGAGTTCAAAACTCCCGCGAACCCTAGCATGCGCACGCCCGGAAGATTGTTCTGCACCATGTTAAACACTGGCGCACCGTCCATTACGGTGGATTCGAATCGAAACTGCACTTGGGCCCGCCGGGCTTCCAGGCAAAGCTGCGAATAGGCGTGGGCGATCGGTCCTTTGTTGGCGGTAATAACGTGACGGCGCTGGGCGAAGGCGGCGCGGATATGAGCGATTGCAGGCTCACCCGATTCCGGATTCAACGTGGTGATTTCGATTACGATTTCCGGCCGCGCGCGATTGAGGAATTCTTCAATCGGGTTCACCGCCGGACCCCAGTTTGGTTCCAGCGGCAAACCGCGCTGATCAAATGCGCTGCCGTGGCGGGCCGTATGAATGGCGACGATTCGAAAGGGATAAGTGAAGCGCTTCTTTTCCAGGAGGCGAGCGAAAGCCCGCCCCACATTGCCATAACCGATAAGCGCCAGTCTCAAAATTCCATCTTCTCGATTAACGAACTCAATCCTCCATGTAGAGTAGCCCGTCTCCGGTTCAGCTCGCTTTGCCGGTCCCGCTGTTCGGCCAGCTTCCCTTCTTCCGCCGACAGCGCCAACGCGTATTTCTGCACCTGCGCCTGCTGCCCCGTCACGCGGTTTAGGCTTTCCATGTTCTGCCGAATGCGCTCCTCATCGCGAGCGGTGTTAGTCAAGTCCCGCTCAATGGCGCTGATGGCGGCGTCATTAATCGCTATCTCGCGCTTCTTGTCCAGAATCTGTTGTAACGAAGCCTTGCCCGCTGCACTCAGCGCTTTGTTCTGCAGGTAGAGCCCCAGAATATCCGGCGTCAAGCTAACCAATTGGGTGGATGTATAGTAGGTCCGCTCTTCTTCCACGGGAAATTTTTCGGTGGCGCCCGGCGCGACTTTCACTTCGAAGCGATATGCCGAGGCCGTCGTCTCCGTAGCCTTCTGGTTCAGCAGCTTGTATTCGGTGCGCTGCGGGTGCTCAATCACCAGCGTCTTCGGCTTCTGGTCGACATTCTTGATCGTGTAAGTTTTCGTTTCCTGCAGTGCCGCCTTTGTCGTTAAGACGCCGCGCTGGACATGAATCTCGCGGACCAGATCGTTCTTCGAATCGAACAGAGTGGTGACGCGCATTCCCAGATCCACCGCATAGCTGATAAGGCGTTTATCGCCGGCCTTCAGCGTTTCCACCAGAGCCTCTCCGGCATAGGCGTTGGCGTCATAGACAGTGATGGGTCCACCATCCAGAGTCTTACCCGTCGAATTCGTCAGCTCCGCCGCATCCATCGGATTCTGGCCGTTGCCGTCGCGAAAAATCATCAGCTTGCGCGTAGTCAACTTCTGCTGCAGGAAGGGAAGCATCGCCGATTCGTTCTTCTTCACCGTCACCGGGGATGAGAAGCGATACTCGAACAACTCGCCAAGTTCTCGGCCCTGCGCCGTATCGCCCAGGGAACTCTGCATCTGAAGGCGCGGTGTGTCGGCCATGACCGTAGAGGCCATTGACATATCTTTCTCCGCTTCCGATCTCATCTTTGCGGAACGGCGGGCTAAAGAATTGGCGGCCATCTCCATCGGAGCCGGAGCCGAGGCGGGAGGGGGCGTATTGGCGGCCCCAGCTGCATCGACGCTGCCTTCATATACCACTGGCGCCACGGAACGTTCCTCAGCCAGTTCGGCTATCGGACGCTGCCGGTAACGAGGTTCGTACAGTTGGCTGATAAAGGAAACCGGACGCCCGGACACCAGTGCCAGGCGAATATTCGTCCAGTCTTCCGTGGTCGTATTATCGACAATCGCCCAGCCTTCCAGCGTCGAGTCTTTCTCCCCGAAGATCAGCCGGTAACTGGATTTCCAAATGGCCGAGGGTGTCATATAGCTGGCAACCAGTTGTTGGGCCTTTGTGCCGGAACTGTCGATGTAGACGCTGCGCTTGTCCTTGGAGCGCGATTGATTCACGGCTAGTAAATAATCCTTAAGCTGCGTTTGCAATGCCGGATCGCTAAAGCGCAGCGTGCCGGCGGCGGAGAGATCGAAGGTCCGCAACTCGCCCGAATCCAGCAGCAGAACCACCTGTTCAATATCCGGCTTTTTCTCTTCGGACTTGCCGAACCGGGCGCTCACGATCACGCCGCTGATCGATTCGGTCCCGTACTTCATCTCGATTCGGGCGCCCTTCATTTGATCCAGCAGGGCGCTGAGCGGCTGTTGTCCACCCAGCTGGAACGGGAAGTCCGCCAGCTTCTTATCCAGCGGTTCGCTTGAGTCATAGCGCAGCCCGGTAATTTTTCCGCCATTACGGTCATCCACCGTCAGCGACTTCAAAACATCGTTCATCTCGGATGCCTTGAAGTCCAGGCGCGCCGCCTCACCCGGCTTCAATTCGCCGGCGCGTTCAAAATAACCGACCCCGTGTTTGAACAGAATCACCTCCCGAATCGGCAGGTCGGCGGCCATGGCGGTTGCCAGAAAAGCGGCTGGAATTGGCAGAAATCGTCTCATCGAGTAGGTCACAATCATCTCCTCACACACGAAATGCCGCATGGGAGATAATCCTTTCAGGCGGCTCGAAAGCCAACGTAAGCGTTGACAGTATCGGGCACAAACGCTGGACCCTTAAATGTTATCCTCAGTTGAGACAACGGGCTTGAAAAATGTTCGGAAGCCATTTTGTCTTACCCGCCAGAGAGCGGACCGGAGGCCGGAGTTGAGGCGTAGATCTATCCCGAAGGCGATGCTGGCGGCGTATGTTTTGCTAAGCGGCTGTGCCTTCGCGCAATTGCCCAATCTAAACAGCGGCACCGAATATTCGGGTCCTAGCATTCTTAGCCCCACGCAGTTTGGCAACCGCGGCGGGCAAGCGGTGGATCTTCGTTTCTTCGCTAATGTCACCGGTATTTATAACTCCGGCGAGACTCCCGTCATCGTCAATTCGGATGGCAATATCGCCCAGTCCGGCGCCTTATGGGGTACTGAGGTTGCGGTCGGTGTATACGGATCAAAGAGGTGGCGGCACGATATGTTCGGCGTCGATTACACCGGCAGCTATGCCCACTATTCCCAAAAGAGTTTTTACGACGGCACGAATCAGGCGTTAGGTCTAACTTACCAGCATCAGTTTTCACGCCGCCTGTCGCTCGAGATCCGGGAAACGGCGGGCATCACTTCTCGCGCTACCGGCCTGGGGGCCTTTGGACAGCTGGGTACGACGGACATCATCGGGCTCCCCGCGAATCAATTATTCGACAATCGAGGGAGCTACACCGATACCAATGTGGCCCTGATTTATCAGTTCTCTCCGCGACTATTTGCCGATGTTTCCGGTGACGGATCAGCCATCCGCTGGCGATCGGCCGCCCTGGTGGGGATCAATACGGAGACTGCCCGCGGCGGAATCAGCTATCGCGTTTCGAAGCGCCAGACAGTGCGTGTGGGATATAACTACCTTCATTTCGATTATCCACACTTCTTTGGCTCGGCCGACATTCAGCAGGTGAACGGATCTTACAGCATCGGCTTAGACCGGAAACGCGTCTGGCAGCTTGGCTTAACCGCCGGTGCTCTGGCGCTGGAAACCAAGGGCTTGCAGATTGTATCGCTATCGCCGGCGATTGCCGCTCTACTCGGGCAGGGTTCCATTATTCAGGCATATTATCGCAAGGACACGTTGCCCTACGGGGGCGTCAGACTCACCGGCAACTTTCGCCGATCGGTTCTGAGCGTTGGTTTTTCTCGCGACGTCAGTCCCGGCAATGGTGTATATCAGGCTTCTGAGAATACTTCCGCCACCGCAAATTTTAACTATACGGGCATCCGAAAATGGGCCATCAGCGCCGGCGGTGGCTATAACAAGCTATCGAGTATAGGGCCCCAATTGCAGGATTCCAGCTACTATAATGCGGGCGCCGGGGCGACGTATAATTTCGCCCGGAGCGCCCACGTAATTTCACGGCTGGATTATCGCCGCGCGGCTTACGGCAGTTCCTTCCAACGCGACGTGCTCATCATTTCGCTGGGGGTTGGCTATAGCCCGGGAGACATTCCCTTGAATCTCTGGTAGAAATAGTTCAGGTAAGCGTCAGGGGGAGCATGAAACCGGAGCGGATTCTGGTGGTTGACGACGAGACGGCGTTGTTACGGCTGTTTGAGAAGTTTCTTTCGCACTACGGTTATCAAGTCGATTCCTGCGAGCGAGCTACGGACGCCCTGCTGTTACTCGAAAAAGCGCCCGACGATTATCAGGTGGTGGTTGCCGATTTGACCATGCCCGGTATGTCCGGCGAGGAGATGGTGGATCGCATGATGGCATTGAAGCCCAGCTTGCACGCGATTCTATGTAGCGGCTATCCGGTCTCGCTGGAACAATGGGATCGTTTCGCCGGCCAGATTTCGTTTCTGCAAAAACCATTTCAGCCAAAGGCTCTAGCCGAGGAAATAAGGCGCGTCATCGGTAACACCGGATCCCAGGCGCAGTAGCGTTCATTCTTCCACCGCATCGCGCAATTTATCGGCAAAATTTTCACCCGATTCGGAGAACAGTCGCCGGTTGTCCACCGGCAGCGCATCGTCGATTTTATGTACCAGCGTCATCAAACTGCGAAGATTGGAACGCGCCATGTACAAGCCGTTTGGCAACTCCGGATTAGGCAGGAATTGCGATTCCAGACCGAATTCAATCCTTAGATTTTCGCCGTCTTCACTGGGGTACGCCGGGCCAAACGCGGACAGCGTCACACGCGATGGTTCCACTTTCCAATCGCCTTCGTAGCGCCATAAATCCCACGCCGTTTCCAGTTCGAAGGAGGAATCTTCATTCTGAAAATCGCGATATGTGGCCACCACGGCATCCAGATCGGGCGGCGATAAGAATGGAAGCTCCACCAGAACCGGCTCCTGATCGTCCACCGCGCGAATTTGCAGAATGGCTTCGCCTTTCGTCAGAACTGAAAAAGGAAACTGCCGCATCAACTTATCGAAGTGGCGCAGCATGCTATTGGCGCTGAAACCGCGGATCCAATAAGAAAGATAGAGATGGTCGGCCATGGAACTTTCACGTTACCAAATGAGCGTTCGGTTAGGGCCCACGCGCTATCCTTGATTAGGAGCTGAACGTTGTCTACCTGGATCGAGAAGGTCTTAACGGATGAATCGCTGAAGTCGCGCTTGCGGCAATCGGTGAATCGGGCCAAGCAATGGCTCCCCGGTCCGCGCGGCAGGGAAGGCCACATCCAGAGCCTGATCAAGGCCCATCAGGAGGAGCGATTGGTGCTGGTGCTGGGCGCCGGAGTTTCCATGGGACTGGGGCTTCCCAGTTGGAACATGCTGCTCCACAAGTTGATGCTGAATACCATTCAGGCGGATTCAATCGGCTCGGAAAGCGGAGCGTCGAGTACCCAGAATTCGATGATCGCCCGCCTGTTCACCGACATCCTGAATCCCAGTCCCATCGCCGCCGCGCGCTATGTGCAGACGTTCTTTCACGGCGACAAATACCCCGGTGGAGAATTCGAGGAAGCCGTACGCCGGGCGATTTATGAAGAGCTCCCGGACCGCATGGAATCGAAACTGTTCCAGGAAATACTGGCCCTGGCGCTAGCTCCGGCGAAGAGTCCGGTGCTTAATTCCATCATTACTTATAACTACGACGATCTGCTGGAAAACTATTTGCAGAGCTTCTCAGTGGACATTCCGTTTCGTTCCATCTATTCCCCGGGCATGAAGCCGGCATCGCGAGAACTTCCCATATATCACGTGCATGGTTATCTGCCCCGCGAAGGTCCGCTAACATTCGCTAATTCCGTCACTCTCGGCGAAGGCGACTATCATCAGCAGTATCTGCACGCCTATAGTTGGCAGAATACGATTCAGATCAATAAGTTTTCCGATTACACGTGTCTGTTTGTCGGAATATCGTTTACCGATCCGAACCTGCGGCGTCTGTTGGATATCGCCAAGGATCAACGGGGCAACGCCGAGCAGCGCCATTACATGCTACGCAAATTGAATGGCGTGCCGGAAATTGAAGCCCGCTTGCGCAAGAAACTAGGCGAGTATTCCGATTTGCAGGACAACGATTTGGCGGACGGCAACAGCCTACCTGAAACCGCTACGCGCCTGGCCGAATTGATGACCGAATTCGAAGAAAAGGACGCAACCTCATTCGGCGTCGAAACGATTTGGATTGAGGAGTTCGACGATATTCCGTCCATCCTCAAGGCCATCCGCCAGCGCGATCCCAAACTGGCGCGGCCCGCCTGCGTGCCTCATCAGCATTCCAAAGTAGAGACCGCCGCGATGGCGGACAACGAATGATTACCGACCTGATTCAAATTCGCCGTATGGGCGATAAGATGCGTCCGGAGAATGAACGCTTCCGAAAGCACCTGAAGACCCGGGATTTCGTGGAGCGGCATTTTCGCCGCATCGCGGAAGACGTCGAGTCTCAAATCGATTGCACCCAATGCGCGAATTGCTGCAAAGTGGCCACCACCACCGTTACCGAACGCGACATTCAGAAGCTGGCGAAATTCCTGCGCGTGAAGCCGTCGCAGTTCGTGGCCCAATACACGGAACAGAGCGATGATGAAGGTGTCATTCTGAAGCGCAACGAACATGGCTGCATCTTCCTCGACGGCAATGAATGCACCGTCTATGAAGCACGTCCCTCCACCTGTGAAGACTTCCCGCATCTGATCCGCGGCACGGGATCGATCACCGCTCGCATGTGGGAATTTATCGATCGCGCGTGTTATTGTCCCATCGTCTACAACTCGCTTGAGGCGTTCAAGGACGATTCGAATTTTCCCCGGTAGGAGAAACTGGAAAGACTATGTTAGTTGTCATGCAGGCATTGGCAAGCGAGCGCGATGTAGCCGCGGTGTGCCAGAAGATTGAGAGTTTGGGATACCGCCCTCATGTGATGCCAGGCGCCCAGCGGACTGCCATCGGCATCACGGGTAATCGCGGCGCGGTAGATTCGAGCGAGTTCGAAAGCCTGCCTGGAGTGTCGGAAGCGATTCGCGTCTCGAAACCCTATAAGCTGGTGAGCCGTGAGGTGAAGCCGGACAACACCGTGGTGACGGTTGCGGGCGCTCGCGTTGGCGGCGATCAACTGGCTATCTGCGGCGGACCCTGTGCGGTGGAAAGCCGTGCGCAGATTCTGGCGGCGGCCCATGCCGTCAAAGCCGGCGGCGCGCAATTGCTGCGAGGCGGCGCTTACAAGCCGCGCACATCGCCCTACGCATTTCAAGGGTTGGCCGAAGAAGGTCTGCGCCTGCTGGCCGAAGCGCGCTCGGAAACCGGGCTGGGTATCGTCACCGAAGCAATCGACGTCGAGACCTTCGACCTTGTGGAAAAGTATGCCGACTGCGCCCAGATCGGCGCCCGCAACATGCAAAACTTTTCGTTACTGCGCCGCGCCGGCCGAGCCCGAATTCCCATCCTCTTGAAACGCGGTATGTCGGCAACACTGGAAGAATTCCTGATGGCTGCCGAGTATGTCATGTCCGAAGGGAATTATCAGGTGATCCTCTGCGAACGCGGGGTGCGCACCTTTGCCGATCATACGCGCAACACGCTGGACCTGAGCATCGTTCCAGCGGCGCAAAAGCTGACCCATCTGCCCGTAATCGTCGACCCCAGCCATGGCACCGGCAAACGCGATAAGGTGCATCCAATGGCCCTGGCGGCGGTGGCGTGCGGGGCGTCCGGTCTAATCGTGGAAGTACATCCCGATCCCGATCATGCGATGTCCGATGGATATCAATCGCTGTTTCCCGATCAGTTTATCGAGTTGGCCGATGATTCCCGAGCGATCTTCGAACTGCTCGCCACACGCCGCATGAAGAAGGCGGAACTAGCCGCGGTGTAGTCTATGTCGATGCGTACAGGAAGCTCTTCAGATCCTGCTCATTCACGCCCGGCTCGCCCGGCGCCACATTGCTCAGCTTGCCGTCTTTCATCCACTGCTCCAGTTGTTCCACCAAACTGAAGAGATGATCAAAGCTTTCCACCCAGAACAGTAGTGGTTGATAATGGTTTATCTCAAAACCTTGGTTAATCGCCCACTCCAGTTGCAACGGATACCGCTGGACCTCGGGTGATTCGATGGCATGCGCGATCTCTCCATACGAACTTAACAATCCGCTCCCATAGACCTTCATCCCGTCGGCGGACTGCATCAATCCAAACTCGACCGTGAACCAAAAGAAGCGCGCCATCGCCCGGATGATGCTTGTCAGGCAATGCACCCGAGTCTCTTCATCGCGGATGCCCGACACCAGATCCACTGCCGTGTGAGCGCAGTTTCCGAAGCGCACCAGGGTCTCGGCGAAGTTGCGATCCGTATGCATCGGAACGTGGCCCGCGATGTCGTGAAAGATGTCGGGCTCAGGCAGGTAATCAAGCTTATCGGACCTGCGGATCGTGATCGTAGTGGGGAATTCCCGATTGCGAAGACAATCGAAGAACAGAAAGGCCGGGATGTAACCGCTTACCGGCTTAGCCTGAAATCCGGTTAAGGGACAGAGAAACCGGTTGACGTCGGCGAGCCGCGGGACTTGATTCGGGTCGAGACACAAGGATTCAATGCCCTTCAGAAAATGCGGGTTCGCGTATCGCTCCCAGCGCGGCAACATCCGCCCATACAGGCGCCGCCAGGACTCTTGATTCTCCGCCGAATACAACTCATATGGTTGATGGATGTATAGTTCACCGCTCCGCTGGGCTGCATCGATGAACGGCGACTCCGAGGTAGTTAAACCAGGAGCAATTGTTGCTGTTTGCGGCATGCGAAGTACTCCACTGTTTTGATCGTACACCACAACAACGTGGTGTTCAACTGAATATTGAATGGGCGATTCAAGCCCCTCACAATCCCGCCGATGAGTAGGGTGAGGCTCTGGCTGGCCTAAGGTGTTCCGCGATGGTATTCCTTGCCGAGCCAACATAGGATGAATAGGGGCGATCACGCATGACAATTTGGCTTGTGTTGTACTCGATGGTGCTCTCAACGTTTCTTTCCGTTTCGGCCTGGGCCATGACGGGTGCGGATGAACATAGCACCTACTCCCGTGCCACTACCAGTGAAAAGAAAGTGGAGAAGGTGATCGTAAACGTTCCTCCCGCTGTAACCGAGAAGCCGAAGCGCATCATCCCTGTGATGGATAGTTCGAAGCTGCTAAACCGCGGCGGGTCCGGGTCCGCCAATCGGAAACGCAGCGTCGATGTCCAGCCGAGCGCGCCGGTTTTCTCTCCCACCAAGGAAGATTTCGCCAAAGTAGCGGTGGGCTTGACGCGCGCGGATGTAATTGGAAAGCTCGGCCCGCCGGCCGCATCGCTGACGATGCCGGAAGAGGATCATCTGGTGGAGACGCTCAGCTATCAATCGAAGGGGGCCAAAATCGCCACTATCAGATTAAGCGACGGGGCTGTCTCGGCGGTGCAGATTTACTAGAGCTATTCTGAGAGAGGGTTTAACTATGTATCCTCTTAAAAAGGGCAAGACTGCCCAACAGGCCCATGTCGGCCTACCAGAAGGCACGTTCGAAGAAGAGCACGGCCGGAAGGGTTTCTACGGGAAATCGGCGCATCTCTATCACGCCCATCCGCCCACGGGCTGGATTCGTTTCGAAGGCAAACTTCGCCCGCATTGTTTCGATCTGAACAAGATTGAGCCAACCGATCTGCACGATGCCAACGGGTCACCCGATGCGTTTCTTGGCAATGACGACGTGAAGGTGTACGTGTCGCGGCGGGCTGAGACGATGCCGTTCTATTTCCGCAATGCCGATGGGGACGAACTCTATTTCATCCATCGCGGCGAAGGGACGATTGAAACGGACTTCGGTCCGATGCGCTTTGAACCTGGCGATTACATCAACATTCCGCGGGCCGTAACCTATCGCATCGTTCCCGATTCACGCGATAATTTCTTCCTCATTATCCAATCCAAACACGAATTTGAGCCGCCGGAAAAGGGTCTTATCGGGCAGCATGCGCTGTACGATCCCGGTGTGGTTGTTACCCCTGAGCCCGCGCCCATCCTGGATGACAATCGCGAATGGGAAGTGCGGATCAAAGTGGACGACGAATATTCGAAGATCTTTTATCCGTTCAATCCGATGGATGTCGTGGGTTGGAAGGGCGACCTTACGGTCTGGAAAATCAACATGCGCGATATCCGGCCGATCATGAGCCATCGGGCCCACCTTCCACCCAGCGCCCATACTACCTTCGTCACGGAAGGCGCTGTGGTCTGCAGCTTTCTGCCGCGCCCGTTGGAAGAAGATCCGGATGCGCTGCGGGTTCCTTTCTTCCATCGCAACACCGACTACGACGAATTCATCTTCTATCACGACGGCGATTTCTTCAGCAAAGACAACATCAAGCCCGGCATGGCAACGCTACATCCGCGAGGGATTCATCATGGGCCGCATCCGAAGGCGCTGGCGAATCAAAGCAAAAAAACGCATACCGATGAATACGCCGTGATGCTGGATGGGTTGAATCCGATCAATGTTCTGCCCGCCGGCGAGAGCGTCGAGTGGAAGGAATATTGGGCTAGCTGGATACCTAAAGTCGAAGTGAAAAGCTAGCGCCAAGGCATGTCGTGGATCTGGAAGCCCGGCCAGCAGTGGATTGAGCAAACGAACGCATGGCGCATGATGCAGCGCTTGGGCATCGAAACGCGCGAGGAGTTCCTCCGTTGGTCGGTTGATCATCTGGAAGAATTCTGGGCCGAGATGGTGCGCGAAACCGGCATCCATTTTTCGCAGCCCTATCAGCAGGTGCTGGATACTTCGGGCGGCGTCGAATGGGCCAAGTGGTTCACTGGCGGCAAGATTAATATCGCCGAGAATTGTCTTACGCGGCATGTGGGCTCGGCCAATCCGGCGATCATTTGGGAAGGTGAAGACGGGACCACGCGGGTGGTGACGTTTGACGAGTTGCAGACGGACGTCAACGGCATGGCGAATCACCTGCGCTCGCTATGGCTCGATCAAGGAGATCGGGTGGCGCTGTGCATGCCGATGGTGCCCGAAGCCGTCACGATTTTGTACGCCTGCTTCCAGTTGGGGCTAGTGGCGGTACCGATTTTCGCTGGCTTCGGGGCGGGTGCGATCGCCACACGCCTGCAGGATTCCGGAGCACGCGCCGTCTTCACGGTAGATCATCTGGTGCGCCGCGGGAAGCGCATTCCACTCGCCGAAAAAGTAGCACAGGCCATTGAGAAAGCTGAGTCGCCCGCGACCATGATCGTGGCCCGCTATGGGCAGCCATTTGACTTTGCCGGAGCCAGCGCCGAGGGGGCTGCGTTGCCACTCGATTCGGAAACACCGGCGATGATTTTGTACACGTCGGGGACTACGGGCAAGCCGAAAGGCACGGTCCACACGCACGCCGGAACTCTGGCCCAGATGGCGAAGGAGATTTACCTCGCCTTCGACCATAAGCCCGATGACCGCTTCTTCTGGTTGACCGATATCGGCTGGATGATGGGGCCTTGGAGCATCATCGGGAACCACAATTTCGGCGGCACGATTTTCCTATATGATGGCGCGCCGGACTATCCGCGGCACGACCGTTTGTGGGAGACGATCGAGCGGCACCGCATCACGACCTTCGGCATTTCGCCGACCGCGATTCGACTGTTGATGCGCAGTGAAAGCTCCTTGGCGAACTCCAGGGCGGCCGCCGCCGGCATTCGCTCCGGAGCTCCGAAGCAGAAGATGAGTTCGCTGCGATTGCTGGGGTCGACTGGCGAGCCATGGGACGATACTTCGTATCAGTGGTTCTTCGACAAGATCGGCCACCGGCGCTGCCCTATCATCAACATTTCCGGGGGCACGGAGATTGTCGGCTGCTTCCTTTTCCCGCTACCGATCCAGGCGTTGAAGTCATGCACGGTGGGCGCGCCGGCGCCTGGGATGGCGGCAGAAATTGTGGACGACGCCGGACGTCCGGTTCCGCCCGGCACACTTGGCTATCTGGTCTGCACGAAACCCGCTCCGTCGATGACCCGAGGAATTTGGAACGATCCCGAACGCTACATCGAGACGTACTGGTCGCGATGGCCGGGGATTTGGAATCACGGCGACTGGGCCAGCGTGGACGAAGACGGCTGTTGGTTTCTGCACGGCCGAGCGGATGAATCGATGAACGTGGCGGGTCGAAAGGTAGGACCGGCCGAGGTGGAAGACGCGCTGATGGAGCACCCCGCGGTATCGGAAGCGGCGGTGATCGGAGTACCCGACGAGCTGAAAGGCGAGACAATCGTCGCCTTCGTGGTCCTGCGAAATCCTGTGGGCGCGGATGCGATCGCAGCGCATTTGGTGGAGTCGCTTGGGCCGACGTTCCGGCCAAAGGAAATCATCCCGGTGAGAGAATTGCCGAAGACCCAAAGCGGAAAAATCGTGCGGCGTTTAATGCGCCTCAAGTATTTGGGCGAGGAGTTAGGGGATGTTTCGACGGTTATGAATGTGGCGGCTCTGGATGACTTCGGGCGATAAGGCTACGTCGGCAAGTAGATATCGGCCGGGTGTGGCGTGGGGTTGGTAGTGTATGCCTTTGCGAAGCGAATTCGGATTAGCCAGGAGACGAGGAATAGCAGGGGGAGGACGGCGGGGATCGCGAGTATGTTCATTTTGCGGATGAACGCGGGGAATACTTGTTGCTGGCCGAGGAAGAAGGATCCGGCGGCAATAAATAGGGCAAAGCACATGCGCCAAAGATGTCGGGCGATGCGCTGCGTGCTGGAGAGACCGCGCATGAGGAAGCGAATGTCCCCGGCCGCAGCCAGCAGAACTATGCTCCCAAGAAAAAAGTTCATCCCGGCGGGAACCCCATCTTTGGTCCCGGTTGGGCTGCGTGCCCCTTCCACACCAAAAGCGATGCAGGTGGTTCCGAGCGCCAGTGCAAAAAGAAGCGCACTCCAATCGAAGATGCCCGGTTTCGCGTTTCTGCGCCTGGCGGTGGCCCATGCGGTCGCCACCATGTAGAACGTTAGAACGCCGCCCACGATATTATTCGTTTGCGATTTCGGGAACGCCAGGTATGCTCCAACCGCGGCCATACACAACATGGATATGCAGAATACATTTCCAGCGATGCGATGCCGGGGCGAACCTTTGCGCACGGACATTGCTACGGCGCCGGAGAGTAAGCCGACGATTCCAGCGCAAACGTGAAAAGCTAAGATGGGCGAAAACGGCATTCTATGTTTCTTCCCTTTGCATCATTACGCTGTTGTGGAAGATACGAGGAGCGATCTCAAAAGTTCCACTCATCTGGGCGGTTGCGTGTGGTTCCAGGTACGGAGTTACTGCGGACGGACCACTCGACGGGGCAGCAGCTACCACGCGAAGTTCGGGAACGAAGCCAATTTGGGGGTTGCGTTGCAGACGGCGGCGATCATTTTGAGCGCGGCGCAAAGCCTCCAGAGCGCGGTAATAAGAACGTTCCGCCGCTGCGTGATAGCGCAGGAATCGATCGAGGTTGACGTTTGCTTCCGAGGTCAGATAGACAGCGACGGCTTCGTCTTCGCGGCCCGGCGGGAGCGAAGCCAATTCCATCTGGCTCTGTAAGCCGCGAACACCGTTATCGAGGATTCCGGTTTCCGCGGCGGTGGCACGCATCATCCGCCAGCAGGATTGCGCGAGCTTATCGACGAGCATGCGTTCGTGAAGGTTGGCGGGATTGTTGGATTCGAGAAGTTCATTGCGAAGGGTGGTGTAATCGGCGGCGTTTTCGTAGGGAAGCACCATGGACTCGGCGGCCAATCCATGCTGGAGGCTGTTGAAGCGGGAGACGGCTTTGCCTTCTTGGGAGCGGGGACCGGTGCTCTTTTCGGCGTTACGGCGGTTTGCGTCGATCTGTCGTTGCGTTGGCATTTCGACTTCAACTCTATACATGGGAGGGCGGCGGAAGACGGGTTAGGGAGAAACAGGTGGTTGGATCAATTGAAGATTTTGTCAATAGCGGGAGTGTGACTGACAATTGCGATTTTGACAAATAGGGCCAGGTGCCGACCGTCGAAGCCTGTTGCGGGGTGCCCATTCAGAGCTTCTCACGTAAGTCTTAAATGTGAAATAGCGAAATAACTATTACTCTAACCAAACGCACCAATTGCGTCCTGGAAAGTCTTAGGTTTGTATTTCTCCCAATCCTCCTCACGGACGAACAGCGGCTTGTACTGCTGGCCGCCATCAAGCGCGGAGGCGTCGATACACCATTGCTTCAGCCGTTCCCACTTGCCCGGGTCATTCAAGTCCTCGCGACCCTTCGTCTCCACAATCCATACCGCGCCGTCGCTATGACGCACAAAGAAGTCTGGAGTGTAAGTCGAAATATCACCGCTCGCCTTCACGTAGTCGAGCTTGAACCCCACGGCCATGTAGTTTTTTGCGAAGGCCGACACGTCGTTGCACCTTGCCAGGAACGCCGCGAACTCCAACTCCAAACCGCTGTCGCCGACTGTGCGATTGAATAGGCTTTTATCCGAGATGACGTAGCTCTGATCTTTGACCACGAAGGGCCGAGTGTCGCGCAGCTTGATTCGGTCGCGAATTTCCGCATCGCCCTTCTGACGAACGGTCAGATTGTTAATTGCCTTCTTGAAGCCCTCAAGAATCGCCCGCGACACCTCAATCTCCGAAAGGTTCCGCAGTGTGTTTGGGTCTTCCAGGTCCACCTCACGACCAAACAGTTCATCGCGGACAAATTGCTTCACCTTGCCGTACAACACGTCGTACCCGCCCACCAAACGCAGATCGCGCATCATCGTCTGAGCAAAATAACCGATCACGCTCCGGTAGTCCGCTACCCCTGCTGTGTCCAGAATCGTCGTATGGGTAATCTCGCCCTTCGCCACGTCGCGGAACACGATCTCTCGCTGCTCTTCCTCGCTGAATTCCCGATAGATCACGCTTTGATACTCAAGCGCCTTCACATCCAGTTCGGCAAGGCTCTTGTACTCCCGGTAGACGCGCGGAGTAAGAACAGGCAGCTCGAAATCCAGCGCCGCAAGCTGTTCTTCATCCTTGTCCTCGTCCAATTCAACGATCAGAGGCGCAGCGCCCTTCGATCCCGCGTCCATCGGTTTGCGATCCAGCACCACACCCTCAGCCGTAATGCGCTCAACAAACTCCATGAACGCATCCGTGCCTACGACGCTGACGTATTCCTCAATCCCACCCGCATACATCTTGCGAAGACCACGCCCCAGCGTCTGTTCGGGCAGAATGTCGCTCGGAGCCGCATATGCTCGCAGCCCGACGATGGTCGTTACGTTTCGAACATCCCAGCCTTCCTTCAACATCATCACGGACACGACAGCCTTATGCGGAGACTCCCAGCCATCGATCTCGTTGGCTTCCTTCCTCAACTTCGTCAGTTCGTCTTTGTTCTTGCCCGATGCAGCCTCGGATATATCCCCATTCGGTTTGGTGTGAATGGTCAGCACGGCATCTTTCAGATCGGGGTAGTTGCCCTCAAGAAAGGCAGCTACGTCGTCACAATTCTTTGTGTCGTCGGTCATGACGAAAAGGATGGCTTTCTTACCGAGCTTTTCGTGTTCGGTGTACACCTTGCGCCACTCAATTACGCCGAGGTTGATGTAGTCCGCCCACCGCTCAGTGAATTTAACGCTATCGCGCGGTATCAGCTTCGCACGGCTCGGGGCGTCTGGCAGTACGGGATGCTTCACCACGTTCTGGGCGATAGCTTCCACCAGCGGATAGTCAGAGATCGTCTGAACAAAGATCGCACCCTTGTTATGTTTTGGAGTGGCCGTCACATCGATTTGCAGGGACAGACGCGCATCTTTCAGCTTCAGACGGTTGTCGATGTCCTGTATCGACTTGAACCACTCAATATCCTTATCGTGAATGTGGTGCGCCTCATCGTTGAGCACCACAAGCTCGTTTATCTCCCGCACGATTACGCCCAGGTCAACCTTCGAGTCAGTCGTTGCTCCAGTCGGACGAGTTCCAAGAAAGTAGTTCATCGTGTCATCATCGTCGGCGGTTGGCGTCGTCTCATTGCCCGCATACACGCGATGGATATTCGTCAGGAAGATGTTGCCGACAGGGTTGGTTACTCGGACCTCATCCTGTACATGCAACGTCAGTTGGAAATCGTCGCGCCAATTCTGACCAGCAAACCCGTTATCCGGCAGCACCGGGTCATCTTTCAGGAAGATGCGGAGCCCCGCGAAATCCTTGTACAGTCTGTCCAGCACGATGATGTTCGGAGCAATCACCAGAAAGTTTCGTGCAAGGTCGCTGTCTGCCTCATAGAGCTTGTGGAAGTAGCTCCATGCCAGCACAAGGCTCAACACCTTTGTCTTGCCCGCGCCCGTCGCCATCTTCACCACCCAGCGACGCCAGTCCTCATCGAACATCCCGGCAGATACGGCGCGGGATTCAGCTACCTTCATTAGGTCGTACTTGTCCTGCACTCCCGCCACATCATGCAGGTAGATGATTGTCTCTACGGCCTCGCGCTGCGCGAAGTAATACTGGAATGTCGCCATGCTGCCATCCGCTTGCGGCATCAGGTGTTCCGTCTCAAACCACCATTTCAGCAGCCAACGGCTCGTCTCTGCCGCTCCCGCGTATTCGCTATCGCGCCAATCTTTCACCTTGCGACGCAAGGCCGGCACCATCGGCGGCATCAGGTGGTCGGCACTGCGCTCGCGTAACGCTTCGTCCGCTGGAAACCAGCGTACGGAAGGATCGAGGACCACGTAAGGCGATTCGGGAAACTCAGGATGCAGCCCCATTAGCGTTTTGCCTTTCCGGTTCCAATGGTGACTTCAACAATCGTCATCGTGTCGTTGCCAAAGATGTCCACCACCTTGACGGCAATCTTGCGGCGTCCCGGTACACACTCCTTGTACACACTGGTGAACTCCAGCGAACGGTCCCGTTTCGTGCGGAAGCTCTGCCACTCGTTCTCGAAGATATAGTCGCCGGTCCAAACCTCTTCGTAAGTTTCGAGCCCCATCTGGTCAGGCTCCATTCCGGCGAGCGACGGGTTCACCTCCGGCGCGACGGCCTTGCGAATGAACTCTTTCTTGCTCTCGAAGTCGAAGTCCACCGCCCAGTAGTCGATCCAGTCTTTCCAGCTTTGGGTCAGCCGCTCTCTCGCGATGATGCCCTTGGCATCCTTGCTGACCTTGACGATCTGCCCATTGTCTACGACGATCTTGCTCGCCTTATCCTTGAGCGACTCCTCCGCCTGCTTTACCGAATCCTGCGAGTAGAAGACGTTGAAGTCGGTCAGCTCGACGGCAACCTTATTGCCATCAAAGCGAGGCGTCACTTCGATATAGCTGACATCATGGAACGCCACCTGATTCTTCTCAACCGCACGTTTGTCGAAGACCTCACGCGGAATGTACTTCGGCGCAATGTCGATGCCCTTGGCTGAAGCATCCTGCAAGACGTTGGGAAACAAACCCATCTCGAACTCGAAGCCCAGGATATCTACGCGGGTGATTCGTTTTTGACGGCACTCCGCAATCACCTCCTCCACGTACAAGCGGGTAACAGGGAGATTCACCGGGCCGACACTCACGAGGCGTCCGGCTTTCTTGCCGTGGAATATTGCGAACCCGGTCGTCTTCTCGGCCCGGTAGGCATTTAGAATAAGGTCAAGGAATTCGGCTTCCTTCTTTGCCAGTTGTGCCGCTTGCTCTGCCTCACGTAGGTTTGGATTTACGCCCACGAAGTGCTGGCGCTCATACTTGCCAAGATTGAGAATCTCGAAAGCCCGATAGTCCTTACCAGATGATCTCAAGGCCCGTTGAACACCAATTAGGCGTTTTCGAGTCGTGTGAACTGCGAACTTCCCGAGGTCACTCGCAATCCATTTACGGCCAAGACGCTCTGCTACCGATGCCGTCGTTCCTGAACCTCCGAAAAAATCAGCGATTAGGTCCCCCTCGCGAGACGACACCTTGATGAGCCTTTCTATGAGACTTTCTGGTTTCTGAGTAGGGTAATTGAGTCGCTCGTGAGCAATTGGGTGAATAATCGGCAATGTCCACATTGCGCCCATCAGCTTATCTGTCCGCTCTTCGTAAATAATATCGCCCTGCGCGTCACGCTTAGCGACTCTCTTTTTCGCCACGGGATCCCACGCGACGATAGCTTGCATCTGCACTTCTTTAACCGGAACAAGCTGATGACTCAAGAGGTGTTTGCCGAAATGCTTCGCATACGCACAGATACATTCCCAATCGCCAGGCAGCACCTTCGAGAAACTGAACTTTGGCTTGTTTTCAAAGTGCCAGACCACGTCGTTTAGGTGATTCTCACGACCGAAAATTTCATCAAGAACGCCTCTTACCAACGGGAGCATATCTTGATTGATATGAACGTATATTGTTCCGTCCTCCGCAAGGAGGTCGTACATGAGCTTTATACGCTCGAACAACATCGCGAGGAATGAATCGGTGCCGTTGCCCCAAGTGTCGCGGAAAGCAATTTCCTCAGATGCTCGGCTTCTTGGTAAAGATCTGTTCGCCAACTTCAATATCCATCGAGAAATCCGCCCCCACGTCAAAGGGCGGGTCGATATAGATAAGCTTCAATCCACCTTGCGCCTCGATCTCCTCGCGCAGTGGCCCATTCTTCAGGCTGCTCAGGATGAGCTTGTTATCACCCCAGATGAGCTTGTTAGTCCAACCCTTCAACTGCCGTCCGCGCGGATCGAACATCTCGCGCTGCGCCGCCGTATCCTCCGGCTTCTCCGCGCGCGGCTCGTCCACCTGCTCGATCACCTGAAATGGCAGGACGACGTTACAGACCTCGTTCGTCTTCCCATTCCAAACAAGCTCAACCTCACGCTTGTCCTCAAACAGCAGAAACCTGTACTTATCCGGCAGCGGCTTCCCTGCTTCCACAATCCGGATTACTTCCTGCTGCTCCTGCTCCGTTAACCGAGCCATTCGTTCTCCCTAAAGCGTCGATGCTGGACTAGACCGTGAGCTTGTATCTTCTCAGATCAGGAAATAACGAAAGGGCGAAATCTCTGGAGAGTATCAACCTCAATACATAAAGAACGCAATCGCTATTTCTGGAATGGACGAAGAAACGGATCGTCTTATCTTCAGAGCATGGCGGTCATCAATGGTTTCGCAGAAGGGTGGTGCCGGCGAAAACACCGTCTCCCGGTTAGTTTGCGCGGGAGTTTGCGCGCGCAGCATATATTTCAGTGCAACCTATTTGCCCCGGGATAGAGCGAAAGGGAAAAGCGATCCAGAGGAGCGTGCTGAATGACGAAACAAAGTTGGATGATATTAGGAGCTCTGATTATAACCGGCCTGTTTACGGTTGGATGTGACCGTCCACCCGCGGGGGAGATCCACTGTTTGAGGCAGGGATTGGGGAATTGGTTAGCACCCCGCGAGGGGTTGATCGTCTGGAAGTACTCGTAAGTAAACCGGAGGAATCGGCTCGATGACCACGTCACAAGAGAAGGAAGCACGCGAGCGCCTCATGTCGGCGGGTTTGCAACCCAGAGCGGCCTCGCGATCGACGCTAACTCCATCACTTCCTGCCCGCCACCATTCCCGGACATCAAGTGCACCATCGAAGGCAATGCGTATTTCTTCGAGCTCGCCGAAGTCGTACCACGACAGCAGGCAGAGGCCCTCGCCACCACGGGCTTGGACAGCTACGGCGTCCCGGACCCCCACGACAGAGGGCCAAGAGCGATGGAAGCCATCATCCACCAGAAACAAAAGAAAACCTACATTACCAACGGCGCGCCCGTGGACCTCCTCCTGTACTTCAACAAAGACTTCGCGATGTACCTTTCAGACGTCACCACCGATGAGACGCACCGACCGCGATCGATCTCGCAGTAGAAGACTGCAAGGCGCACGGGCCGTTCTCGCGCATCTGGACATACTGCATCTGGAGCGACACCGTCAAACAACTCACCTGAACAACGAAAATTATGCAACACCTACTTCCCGGAGGCAGCCTGCAATCCCTGCGAGTACACCTCTACGTTAAAAAAATAATCCGCGAAGCTTATCCTGTGATCACGTTCAACGAACGTCTGGTTTGCATCTTGGTGAACGCCACGCATATTCAGATCACCACGGAAGTGCACCCATTGTGGCGTGCGTGAACGTACCGGTTGGCCCTTCCGATCCTAGCAGCGCAAGGCGTACGGCCTCGGCGGCACCTTCCTCAACTGTATCCGTGCCGGCCGGGCTCATCCTCGTCTTGGTGTAGCCGGGGGATACGGCGTTCACCTTGATACCTTCGGCCTCCAGTTCGATCGCCATTGCGACCGTCAAGCCGTTGAGAGCGGTCTTTGAGGCCGAATAAGAAGCGTTGAACATGGCGCGCAGTGGAGAGTTCGGATCAGAAGCCAGTGTCAGCGAACCAGCACCGCTAGAGATGTTGATGATGCGAGAGTTCGGCGTGTCCCGCAGGATCGGCAACATCGCCTGATACACGGCGAGCACACCGAACACGTTCGTGTCCCAGACAGCGCGCATCTCGGCGAGGGAGACGACGCTCGGTCGGGTTGCCGCCACGTACTCCTCAAAAGTTTGCGCTTGGTCGCTGGTCGTCGTGATGGCCGCATTTTGGATCAGCACGTTGAGGCGGCCAAACTCTTAGCGGACGCGTTTTCCAGCCGCAGCGATTGATGTGAGATCGGTTACGTCCACGACATTCTGCTTAAATCCACTGTAATAATTGATGACGAGCGTCGGGGTTGCTTCCATAACGTTCTGTTGAGTTTAATAGTCTTCTAGACGGAATCGGGATATATCAGACATGCATGGGTGCGCGGGTTTCTAAAGTATACGACTGCATCAAAAACCTCCGCTTCGATCGCGCGCGAGCCATGTATCGCGGGTGTTTCTTGGCCGATGCGGGGTTCGGGAATAGAAGCAGCCCGTTGCCCGGCGTGGAAGAATGAAGGGCGTGCGATCCAAAGCGAAACCCAATAAGCGGGATGCCATTCTGAACGCCATGCTCGACGTGGTGGTGGAGCGGGGTTTTCATGAGGCGCCGATGTCGCTTATCGCAGAGCGATCCGGGGCGAGCGCGGGCGTGATCTATCATCATTTCGCCAGCAAGGAAGAGATTATCCAGGCTCTATATGAACGAATCCGGGCGCTGAAGCGGGCTAGACTTCTGGATGGCTATTCCGCGGAAATGGATGCGAAGGACGCGCTGATACGAGTGTGGACCAACACATATCACTTTTACCGCTTGCATCTGCGGGAATTACGTTTTCTGGATCAGTATGAGAGCGCGGGCTTCGTTTGTGTTCCGGAGAAGAAATCGAAATCGGATAAGAACCGGACGGAGTTTGAGCGGCGTTTCCGGAGCCGGTTGAAGGGCGGTGTGTTGAACGATCTGCCTCCCGCGGTGATCCAGGAACTGACACTAGGTTTGGCGGCGCGGCTGGCGAAACAGCCTCGAGTTTTGACGCCGGGTGTTTTGCGGGCTGTGGCGGAGAAGGTGTGGGAATCGGTTCGCGCGGTTGACTAGAACGAACATTCGGTCTGGTGTTAGACTTTTGTAGGGGAGACCGGCATGAGTGGCGAATTAGTTCTTGTTACTGGAGGTTCGGGATTCATCGGGGCTCACTGCATCCTGCAGCTTTTGGACGCGGGCTATCGGGTGCGGACTACGATTCGTTCCTTGCAGCGGGAACCGGAAGTGAGGGCGATGCTACAGGCGGGAGGCGCCGCGGATCCAGGCCAGGCACTGGCATTCGCCGCCGCCGATCTGATGTCCGATGGAGGCTGGGCGGAAGCGGCCAAGGGTTGCGACTTCGTGCTCCACGTGGCTTCGCCGTTCCCGCTGAGCGTGCCCAAACACGAAGACGAATTGATAATCCCGGCGCGGGAAGGTGCGTTGCGGGTACTGCGGGCGTCGCGAGATGAGGGAGTGAAACGCGTTGTCCTGACGTCGTCGTTCGCCGCGATCGGTTACGGGCAAGCGCCAATGGCCCAGCCGTTTTCCGAGGAGAATTGGACCGATCCGGACGGCCCCGATGTCACCGCCTATGCCAAGTCAAAGACCTTGGCAGAGCGCGCGGCGTGGGACTTCATCTCCCGTGAGGGCGGTGCTTTGGAACTCTCGGTAGTCAATCCGGTGGGTGTATTCGGGCCAGTTCTGGGCGCGGATTATTCCACCTCCATTGAAATCGTCAAGCGTTTAATGGACGGGGCGATGCCGGGCGCGCCGCAACTATCCTTTGGCATCGTCGATGTGCGGGATGTGGCGGACTTGCACTTGCGCGCCATGACTAATCCGGCGGCGAAGGGCGAGCGTTTCCTGGCCGTGGCGGGCGACTTCATTAGCTTCCACGACATCGCGCGGTTGTTGAAGGCGCGCATGGGCGACGCGGCGCAACGGGTCCCAATGCGCGTCTTGCCCAATTGGCTGGTGCGGCTGGTTTCCGTTTTTGACCCTCCGATTAAGCAGATTCTTCCCGAGCTGGGTAAGTTGAAAAGCGCCACTAATGCGAAGGCCAAGCGGGTGCTGGGGTGGACGCCGCGATCGAACGAAGACGCGATTATCGCTACTGCCGAGAGCTTGGTGCGGCTTGGATTACTTCGGCATTCGGGGAAAAGCGGCCGTGAGCACTAAGGAAGGGAAATTCGCGGTCATCATTTCACAGGCGTGACTGGCATGGTGGGCGAAGGCGTGCTTTTGGAATGCCTGCGTCATCCGGCGATAGAGCGGGTGCTGATTGTGAACCGCAGACCCTATGGCGAGCAGCATCCGAAGCTAACTGAGTGTATCGTGCCGGATTTTCTGGAGCTGGACGGATTCAGCACTCAATTGACCGGCTATGATGCTTGCTTTTACTGTGCGGGAGTGAGTTCGCGAGGCATGAGTGAAGCGGACTACAGACGTATCACTTACGACATTACGATTCATTTTGCGACGACGCTGGCCGGTCTTAATCCGCGGATGATTTTAAATTATGTATCGGGTGCTCTCACCGATACCTCGGAAAAAGGCAGCATTATGTGGGCGAGGGTGAAAGGGAAAACCGAAAATAACTTGATGGGATTGGTTTTCGGGGCGTGTACAATTTTCGTCCGGGGTTCATGAAGCCTACAGCGGGACAGCGAAATACCAAATGGTATTACAAGCTGATCGGTTGGTTGTATCCGATGCTGCGTGTGCTACTTCCGAACCAGGTAAGTACCATGCGGGATGTTGGGCTGGCGATGACTCATAGTGTTGTGAAGGGCGCGCCAAAGCAGGTGTTGGAGGTTAGGGATATTAATGCGTTGGCTCGGGATTGAGGGCTTTTCGAGAGGCTCTCAACAAACTCGAAAGCAAGAGGCGCCGCTAGGGTTGCGGCTGGCTTGCAGTAATGACATATTTGGCCGGAATTGATACTGCCACGACTACAAGTGGGAGATCGGTTCGTGCTTCGTGAAATTGGGACGATTGCAGAAGGGGAATTTGACGAGATTTACGAATCGGGCTGCTAAGTTTCGGTAGGGGTCGCCATTAGTTGTCAGAGCGGGCTGTGCTGTTCGTGCCCGGTCTATCTCTTCCGCGCTCGCGTTCGTGTAGCCGCATCGTCGGCCGCTTTTACATCGCAAACCAAAATCCGCCGCATTCCTTCGAAAGAGAGCGGCAAAATGAAATATCGTTTCTTGAGCCAGAGCGATCTCTGTTGAAACTTGTCTTCGGCTATTGTTTGAAAGCTACCCTTAATACCAATTATTCGCGTTCCCGATTGGACCTCATAAACGTCGGTGTAGTAGCGTCCACCCCTGACATTTTGAATCGGGTGAAATACGTCGTGAGAATCGTCTCGACCGAGTAGCGCCACGTATATGTCGTCTGGAGAGATCAAAGCCGGACCTATGATGGAATATTCCGTCCATCCTTTCCCATGCCTTGGTAGTAAACGTCCATCCGGAAGACGCAGCCCTGGCCCTTCGATGTGAAAGCGATCGCCTGCCGCAAATCTAAAAGGCAATAGCGGCTCACCGAGGTCCCACTCTCGATCGCTGATAGCCCGGACCGACTTGGAGTTATCAAAGCGAAACGCGTAGTGTGATGGGCTCGGGTACCGAACTTTGTGATATTCGATGTATGCTGAGATGAATATTTCGCCACCTTCGCTTCCTTCGAGCTGCCGGAATTCAAAATCTGCTAAGCCTATGTGGAAACCAAAACCTCCATTCCACGCGTCAAAGTGTTTTGGTCTGATCCAAGGGGGAAATGAAACCTGTGTGCAATACTTCGCTCCGACGGCTACGGAAGCGGACACAGACTCGGCTTTAACGTCTGACGTTAGCCAGAATGTAATCGCTAAGAACGCAAAGGAGAAACGGTGAGCGGGATGTGTCATTGTGTTACCGGCTGAGCTGCTTTTACTGCCTGAAGATGTTTAAAGGGACTAGCTATTAAGAATAATGCCCCGCCATGCACGCTGCATTATACCGGATTTATCTCTCTAGTAGACAGATCGGGAAGCTTGCGATTCAAATGCTGAGACTGAGCTTGCGTATGCCGTCGTGAATTTGCTGTGCATCCAGGCCACCGTAACCCAGGATCAAGCCTGCCCTGACGGGTGGTTTCAAAGAGCATGACGACAGAGGCATCGCCGAAATTCCCATCTTAGCGGCCCTCTTTGAAAGCGCTACATCGCTGACACCTGGCGGAAGTAGCGCCACCAGATGCATCCCTGCTTCGGCGCCGATCACTTCGAGCTTGCCGCTCATCTGATTTTGAATCGCTTCGACCAGCGCTGTTCGCCGCTCCTTATAAAGCATTCGCATTTTACGAATTTTTCCGCCGGATTATGGCTACCGGTGATCATCACTGCCCCATCGGCTTTCAAGTGAACGGCGGAATAATACAGCAGCGGCGTCATCTCAACATAGAAGCGGAAGCAACGTCACCGACATCGTCGCCGCCGAACTCCTCATCCAAGACATCACCGAACCCGGTGCCGTCATCGGCTCACTACCCGATGACGAACTCTAAGGCGCATACGATCACGGCCCCGATCAGTTGGCCGCCGAACTCTTCGTCGGAGCTCATAAAATTCCAAGTGGTCAGACGGCGACCTTACCATCGCTGCCAACCACGGCCCCATCCATCTGCTGGAAGCTGCGTTCTACAGTGTGAAGCTCGAAGTGCAGCGACGGAATGGGCGATGGGGAGTACTATACCCTCAGGTCGTGAATGAAAGCCCTTTGACTTCCGCTTCTATGTTGAGATCAACCGATTTGGGGAGATGGATCAATAGCAATCCGTCAAACGCTCGTTCCCAATTCCCACCCAACGACATGATGTGGTCAAGCAAAGGTTGCAGGCCCGGTGCTTGCATTTGCTCTGGTGTGAGAACACAGGTCATAGTAGTCATGTCTGAAGGAGCAGCTACACGCTTGAACTGTAATCTGCCTTCCTGCATCGATTCCGCTTCGATAACATCACCGAAGACGGCTTCGCCCAACAACGAGCTTTCCTCCAGACGGTACAGGTTAGGTGCAACCGAACTGACTAGCAATCCTTCACTGCTCCCATCTGGATACGAAATCTCACGGATCTGTTTTTCAGGCATCACCGGACCCTTATCCTAATCGGCGGCGGAATATCGCCGGGATTCGCTCCGCTCGTCCGTGCGCCACCTTTGGATGACAAGTTCCTTCGCCCCTTACTCCTAGCCAAACTGCTTCGCCGCTTCTCGAATTTCTTTCAACAATTCTTTCCACCGAACTGTCCCCCACCCGAAGCTTGCATGTGTGCGCCTTCAAGGATGATTGTGTCACCTTCACGGCTGATATTGATGATCCTCGGAACACTGACGTTATCGAGACGGACGACTGCTGAGGTGAACTCTGTGCCGCTTCAGTTGTTCGCGGAGAGAAGCCGCTGCGTCGTGACCTGCACCCATTTTTCGCCCAGGTGATCGCTATATTTTTAGCATAGTGTTCTGAGTTGCGGTAAAGGTCTGAGCGAACTCATAGGGCGTGCGGTAGTCCAGGCTGCTGTGTGGACGGGAGGGGTTCTCCCGTGGGCGCTTGGCGCTTCAGTTGTTGCCTTACTTTCGGGCGTCTTGTTTTACCTCCAGACATAGAGTTGCGAGCTTACTTCTCAGCCTTGACCGTATCACTCTTAGGTCGTCAAGTTAATTGCTGCCCAGATAAGGGCACATCCAGTACCGGTGTACCCAGGGTAAATCCTGAGCAAGTCATGGTACCCCACACCCAATAAAAATTGGACTAAATGACTATTTGCAAGCACACGCGATCATGGCATCCTCTAGGTGTCTCAGGGCCGGTTCGGAGGACGGCCCTGAGTCAAGTCCACTAGCTGTCTACTTCAGTTATTTACGCGCTTCGGCAAGGGCCTGTTCGACCTCAGCTTGATATTGGTCTAACAGGTCCTGCCGGGACGCCTCGAAGCGCATCACCAGAACGGGTTGTGTATTCGACGCTCGAAGCAATCCCCATCCTTCGGGAAATAACACGCGGACTCCGTCTACATCGACCACGTCCCGCTTGCCCTTGAAATACTCGCCTACCTTCTCCACTACCTTGAATTTCTCTTCGTCCGGACAATCCACGCGAATCTCCGGAGTGGAAACCGTCGGCGGCAAACCTTCCAACTGGGCCGACAGCCTTTTGCCCGACGCTGCCACGATTTCCATCAGCCGGCAGGCCGCATAAAGCGCGTCGTCATACCCGAAATAGCGATCCGCGAAAAACATGTGACCACTCATCTCGCCCGCCAACTCGGCGTGCTCTTCCTTCATCTTCGCCTTGATCAGGGAATGCCCGGTCTTGTACATGATGGCGTTTCCGCCAAGCTTCCGCAGTTCGTCGTACAGCACCTGCGAACACTTCACTTCGCCGATGATGGTCGCTCCGGGCTTGCGAGTAAGAATTTCGCGCCCGTAAATAAGCAGCAGAATATCCCCGTAGATGACTTGCCCGTTCTCATCCACCGCGCCGATCCGGTCCGCATCGCCATCGAAGGCAATGCCCAGATCGGCTTTCTCGCGCTTCACGGCCTCGATTAATTGCTTCAAATTATCGGGAACCGTCGGATCGGGATGGTGATTCGGAAAATTACCGTCCATCTCGAAAAATAATTCCGTAACTTCCACGTCTAATTTTTGAAACAGCCGGTGCATTGCCGGGCCGGCGGTCCCGTTGCCCGCATCCGCCACGACCTTGATGGGCCGCGTCAAATTGAACTGCGAGGCTACTTCGGCGACGTATGGCGAAAGAACATCATAAGTCGCCATCGTCCCTTTCCCGGTCAGAAAATCCTTGTTATCGATTAATTCGCGGATCTTTTGGATCTCCTCGCCATGCAGACTGCCTTCCCCGCAGACCGTCTTAAACCCGTTATATTCCGCCGGATTATGGCTACCGGTGATCATCACCGCCCCATCGGCTTTCAAGTGAACGGCGGAATAATACAGCAGCGGCGTCGGCACCACGCCGATGTCGGTGACGTTGCAGCCTGAGCCGGTCAAGCCTTCGCGTAAAGCTTCGGCCAGACGTGGTGAGCTTAAGCGACAGTCCCGGCCGAGGTTCACCCTCTTCCCCGAATGCCTCTGAATGTAGGTGCCGAGCGCCTTGCCAAGCTTTACGATATCGTCGCTCAACAACTCGGTATCGGCGACGCCTCGTATATCGTATTCACGGAAAATGGTGGGTTTCAGCATAAGTCAAGAGTATAGCGAGTGGGATGACGATTGGAGCTTGAACGTTTCGCGGTGAAAATGAAAGGGCCGGGCTCCCATATAAATTACGGGAGTCCGGCCCTGTTGCTAATCGGAAGGATCTACTGCTTTACGCTAATCGTGGTTACAATCCGCGCCCCGCCCGGACCCAGATTTGTTGGTGAATCGTTCAGAGTCGCGACGACCAGGATGTTATTTCCAGGAGGCGCCAAATCGGGGATCTTCACGTTCAACTGCCAGACTCCGACCAGCGTTGGAGCGAGCCCGGAATAGAGGATACTCGAATCCGGTAGGAAGTCCGCCGCGCATTGAATACACACCTTGGGCAGTTGCGGCGTTGGCACGGGACCTGTCGCTGGAGTGCCATCGGGTGGCGCACCGGGGAAGAATCCGGCGCCTGTTCCGAATATCTGAATCACATGTCCGCGCGAAATCGGATTCGACGGCGTGTTCACCGTGTTGTCTTCATTGAGCGCGGCCACCTGGCCTGTACCCTGAGCGTTCGAAGTAAAGAACGCCGGTGACGATACCGTCATCGTGAACGTTCCCGATGCCAGTAGTTGTCCAGTGGACGGGCGCACGACATCCACCGAAATGGTTCCCGACGTTGGTGCGCCGTTGGGGATTTGAAACGCGATCGCTGTCGGATATACATAGAACAACGGCAGGGCCGTTCCGTTGTAGATCACCTGTGTATCGCCCAAAGTCGTAGAGATCGGAATCGTTGTATTCACGTTCTGCGTTGTTGTAAAAGTTGTGCCGGGAAACGGCTGCACATAGGTGATCATTCCGGGAGCGACGCGCGGGCTGTAGCTTGCGGCGTTCGCCCCAGCCAGCGCCGGGAAATAGAAATCGATCCGATTGAGCGCATTCGCTACCAGTAAATTATCGAAACTATCAAAGGCCGTCGCGATTGGCGCGCTGGATGTAATCGTTCCCGTGGGGTTCGGATTCAACACCAGCTTCTGGTAGAGCGGATAGCGGATCAGTTGGTTATTCAAGGTGTCTGTCACCCAAATGTCGCCTGAAATCGGGCTTACGGCGACTCCATGGGGTGCGTTCAAACCGGGCAGCGGCAGCACCGGACTAGGATCGGGACCGGATGCCTGTAGCTGCTGGGCGTAAATCAGAACGCGATTGTTTTGCGTGTCGCAAACATAAAGACGATTATCGGTGTCGGTCGCAATTCCCAGCGGGGTATTCAGGCGATTAAAGGCATTACCCGGGGCGATGGTCGTAAAATCGGGTTGTCCAATCGCCAGATTGGCCGCTTGCCCGTTGGTAAAATCCGATCCAGGCTGCAAGCGGAAGTACAGTACGCGATTGAAGGCTTGGTCAGAAACCAGAAGACTGCCGTCCACCAAGGTAGCGAGCCCCGACGGCAGCCGCATTGTGGATGCACTGGCATCGGTAATCTTTTGGAAGAAGCTGCCTTGCCCCAGCACCAGCGTGGCCTTTTGTCCCGCCGGCACTGGCTGGTTGAAGGGACTGGGGAAACGCAGAACCCGTCCGTTGCCGGTGTCCGCTACGAATAGATTTCCGTTTGCGTCCACCACCAATCCCCCGGGATTGAACAGACCCGTCTCGTTCAACTGATTGGAATCGCCGCTGGGCCAGTTAATGCCCGAGCGATTCAAATCCGGTTGCCCGATGACCAGATCCGCTTTATCGTATTGCTTTACGGCTCGCGCGTCGCGGAACCCCAGAATGCGGTTGTTGAGGCTATCGGCGATATATAAGTGCGGCGGATTTGAGTTTCTGTCCACAGCGATGGCCGTCCCGCCCACGGCAATCCGGTTCAGGAATCCGGCAAAGATAAAAACTTCCCGCCCCTCAATTAAATTGGGAGCGTTAAACGGAAAGTCGAGCTGGCCTAGAACTCGGGTGGCGATGGTGAAAGTGTTGCCGGCCTGTTGCGGGAAGCTCAACACGCGTTGGTTTCCCGTGTCGGTAACCACTAGTTCGGTACCTGTGAACGCCGCCGCGATGGGCGAGGATAGCGAATCGTTCGAAGGCTCCTTGGCGCCATGGTTTACTTTATTTCCACCGCCATCTAATTGGCCGGTAAACGCCTTTCCAGCGGGTGAATAGGTTGTCGCCTCGGCCGGCCACTTGTCGGGCGTATCGTATTTCACTATCCGGTTATTCGGCGTATCCATCACGAACAGGTTATTGCCCACCGTAACCAGACCTTCCGGCGGTATCAGATTCCCCTGACTGCTGGTGGACCCGAGCGTTGTCTCATTAATGGTAGGAGCCGTCTGCCCGGATACCGGAAGGACGACGCCCAGGATCCGTTGTGCCGCTGCTCCATTTGAAAACGGTGGCGTAAAGTAAAGAACCCGATTGTAAACGTCCGATATATATAGATTGCCGTTCTGATCGAATGCCACGCCGCTGGGCTGCGATAATCCGGATTTGTTAAACCGCGAACTAATTGCCACATTCGGCAGAGTAAACGGCGGCGCGCTTATGTTCGTTACAAACGTGGTCTGGCCAAGCACCAAGTCGGCCGCGGGTTCCGCCGTGAAGGGCGCCAATTGCGAGACCGGGAAACGCAGGACACGATTGTTCCCGCCGTCGCTCACCCAAAGGTTTCCCTGGGCATCGAATGCCAGCGACACCCGGAACGCCGCGCCGTTCTGGGTAATCGCCAAAGTCTTTGCCGCTGGTACCGGCTGTCCTTCGTTCGGTTGATTGTTCGGTTGTCCGCTACTGCTTGTATAGCTTACCTGGCCGATCAGAAGATCCGGGGTGAGCAGGCTTCCGGTTTGTGAAAACGGCTTGGGAAAACGCAAAATCCGGTTATTCCCAGCGTCGGCGACATATAGGTTCCCGCTTCTGTCGACAGCCAAGCCGGTGGGCGAAGTGAACCCGGTTGTTAGCGTCGTCGACGGGCCCTGGGCCAGCGTCGTATATTGATCCCGCTGGCCGATGGTCAGATCGAACGGGTCGCCCTTGGTCACGGCGGATGCGTTCTTCCACGCCACCACTCGATTGTTACTGGTGTCCGACACATATAGTATGACCGGATTCACTGAGGTATCCACCGCGATGCCCTGCGGATTATAGAGTTCTTTTCCCTCTACCAGATTCGGGCTCGCCGTCACTAGGGGCGTTAGCTTGAAGTGACCAATCTCCCGCGACGGCGTGGAGTTGAAGGTAATCTGGGCGTAAATCGGCGACGCAATAAGCCCGGCGACTGAACATAGTACGAGGTAAGACAAGGTTTTCATGGGGTAAACTTGTGAGACACGGCGGGAAGCGTCTGCCCTTCCACCATAACACCGCTCTTACTCGTGCCGCAAGGCTACCATAGGGTCAACCCGGCACGCCCGGCGCGCCGGAAGATACCCCGCCAGAGTCGCCACCGCGGCCAGGATACACGCCGCGCCAATCATAGATATGGCATCTGTCGCCGACACTCCGAATAACATGCTTTGAATCAACCGCCCGCCTGCTAAGGCCAATCCGATCCCGGCGGCAATTCCAGCTATCAACACAAGCGCCGTATCGCCCAGCACCAGGCGGATTATGTTCCCCCGCCGCGCTCCCAAAGCCATCCGAATTCCGATTTCCCCTGTACGCTGAACTACGCCATAGGACAGAACTCCATATAGCCCGATCGCCGAGAGGGCTAGCGCTAATACCCCGAACAGCGTAGCCAACGTAGCGAGCATTCGCTCTTTGGCCATTGATGCCTGTACTTGCTGCTCCATCGTGGTCACATCGTAAATCGGCAGCTTTGCGTCCACTTCGGAAATCACCGCTCGAACGGCCGGCAGCATCGCTAGCGGTTCACCCGCCGTTCTAACCAGCAGTGTCGCCGTATTTGCGGGCAGCTGGGCAATCGGCATCAGCATTACTTCCTGCTTATCGGGGCGCAACCCCACATATTTAATGTCTCGAATAATTCCGATAATTTCGAACGAATCCTTGGAATAAGCGGAATTGATATGTTGTCCAATCGGGTTGCGTCCGGCAAAGAAGTGCCGCGCCATCGCCTCATTAATGACGGTTACCTTCGGCGCGCGCTGGTTATCGCCTTCTTCAAAATCCCGCCCCGTGACAAGGTGAACGCCGGCAGTCTTCAGAAAATGAGGCCCCACTGGATTGGAGATCACCCAAAAATTCTTATCGTCTTCTCCTGGCTGCAATGCATAACCGGGTCTGACAAAGCTCCGCAACATCATTTGCCCGGCCAGCATCGTTGTTTGCATGACGCTCGCCGAGCGTACGCCTTGCACCGAGTGCAGCCGCTCGAGGATTTGCCCAAACAGCGCCGACGCGCGTTCGTCTGTGTATCCGGCGAGGCTAGGATCAACCGTCAGCAGCAGCGAATGATCGCGATCGTACCCCACATTCGTGCGATCCAGATTGCGGAACGTGCTCAGGAACAGTGCCGCTCCCACCACCAAGGCGAGCGATAGCGCAACTTGCCCCGCCACCAAAATTCGACCGAGCGGAATTCGCCCGAGACCCCGTCCAGTGCGTCCGCCCCGCAATCCGCCGCGGAGTGTTTCGGTGTATCGCAACCCCGTCGCCCGCAATGCCGGCGCGATCCCGAACAACAAGCCTGTAACAACCGCCATCGCCACCGTAAACGCAATTAAGCGGAAATTCCATTCCAATGGAAGCGAATCGGCGGTGTCACTCTTTAGGGCCAGATAGACGATTCCCGCGCGGGCCCACATCGCCACGGGAATTCCCGCCAGGGCACCGCATAAAGCCAACAGCAAGCTCTCAGTCAGCAGTTGGCGAATCAACCTCCAGCGGCTTGACCCGAGACTCATTCGGATCGCGATCTCCCGCTCCCGGGCGCTCCCTCTGGCCAATAGAAGATTCGCTATATTCGCGCAGGCAATCAGCATCACCAGCGCGACCACCACCATCAGAATGCGCAAAGGCTCTGAAAACTGACCGCGTATGCCGCTCATCCCGCGGCTTGCGGGAGTTAGCGTCACGGCACGGTTTTGCAGCGCCGCATCGCTCGATGTTGTCGCCTGCCGCAACAGCACGCTCAGTTCGGCGGCTGCCGCGGCTGGCGGCACGGTATCGCCCAAGCGGGCAAACGTAATTCCCGCCATGTCATCGGGCTTCTGCTCCTTCGACGAGATGGCGGCGTCGTCCACCTGCGGTTTTGTGCCGATGGGCAGCAGCAGATCCATCCGCGGATCTGGCGTCAGCCCATGGAAATCCCGCGGGGCGACACCGGCAATCGTAAACGGAACGCTGTTGATGGTGATGGGCCGCCCCACCACAGCGGGATCGCCCCCAAAGCGCCGCCGCCAGTAGCCATAACTCAGCACGACTACGCGTCCGGTGGAGTTATCGTCGCCCGCCCCAAGCGCCCGGCCAAGAATCGGCTGCACCCCGAGTGCCCGAAAGTATGTTCCCGAAACGAGGTGCGCGGAGGCGAGTTCGGTCTGCCCGTCCACACCCACTTGCAATCTTGGATACAACATGAAAGCACCGAACGCGGCTACCTTGGTCGCGCGTGCCTGCACTTGCTGAAATTGGGCATTCTCAATGGCGCGCGAAACCGACACGCTGCCCACCTGAACCGCGCTGGTCTCTAGAAAGTAGAGTTGTTCCGGCCGCATTACGGGCAGCATCCGCAACAGAACGGCATCCACCAAACTGAATATCGCAGTATTCGCTCCGATTCCCAGCGCCAGTGTCGCCACTACCGTCGCCGAAAATGCGGGCGATCGGCCCATCGTGCGAATCGCGTACCGGATGTCTTGCATCACACTTTCGAACGCAGCGGAAGCTCTCATCTTGCTATGTCGCCCTCTATTGATATTTTACGTTCCGCAGCGTATCCACCACCGATACGACGCCCGCCGAATCCAGCCCGCTGGCGGTAAATTTCTGCGAGGTACTCGCTGATCCCACACTCAGCAGCCCTAAGGGAAGCGATAAGATCTCGCCACTTGCCGGCAAACTCAGCAACACAGCCGAGGGAATGGTAAACTTGCCGTCGCTCGCCTTCACATTACACGTAAACGCCGCGCCTACCGGACTGCCACCCGCCGCTGTCACCGACGATCCGGCAATCTGCACTGTTCCCGCCGGGTCGCCACCGGTCCATGCAATGGTTTGCCCGGATCCCCGTTTGATAGTGCCCAAGCTGTCCCGATTCGTCCAGACCAGCGGCTGCGGCAACACCGCCGAGGCCGCGAATTGTCCGACGTCTTTTCCACCCGGTCCGGTAATCAAGTAAGTACCCGCACCCAGAAATCCCGTGCCCATCCCGCCAATGGTGGCGCCGAAACTTCCACTATAACCGCCGTAGCCCGGAAAGATGCCGGTCTTCGCCATCTTCTTGCTGCCGTCCGGGCCTTTGACGGTTAGCGCAGCTCCCGCGTCAAGCGCGATCGGCTTCACCGGGTCGATCTTTTCCGCCGTGGTTCCTCGATACGTATATACGGTACAAGCCCCCGCTGTAACCGCTTGAAATGGATTTTGCACGACGTTCATCTGCGCTTGCGCGTAGCGGAAAAATGTTGCGGTTCCACTGTCGGAACTCGTGGTTATGGTTCCAATCAGCGGTAATGAAATCTGCGCGCTTGAGCGTAACAGAGTAATCGAACCTCGCGCCACACCGGTTTGCGCCGCATCCTTCACGACATCGGCTGCCGCCGGACCCTCCGCATCCTGGCAAGCTCGTGAGCCCGCCGGCGCAACCGCCAGCGAAGTGAAATTGCTCACCGTGTCTCCAATCTTCAGCACCACCGGCACCTGGCATCCACTCACCGCGGGAACCGTGAATACGATTTGATCGAGCCCGGCGCAACAACCTGAGCGTCCCCGATAGGTCACCATTGCCCTTTCACCGCCGACATAAACCTCCACCGCAATGTTTGTCATGTCGCCCGCTAATGGCCGGCTTGCCTCGGCTCCTTCATTTACCGCGCCCAACCCCGTCCCCCAAAGAATCGCTGTCTGTAGCGGATTCGCGGCCGTGGCTATGCCGAATACATTGTAGTTACCGTCGGTAATAACGCCTGGCCCATTTCCGGCCTGATTCAGCGAGAATGCCCCAAAACTATTCGCCACTACCTGAAAACGCACCGGCGCGCTGGTTTGTCCATCCCGCGTCAGGGTAAGCGCCGCCTCGCCCAGTGGGGTGTTGGATGGTAACAGCGCCGCCACTTGTCCGGACGACGTGTAAATCATCGGCGCAGCGGTCGACTTCCCATTGGCCGTAATCTGAACTGAAGTGCCGTCCAGAGTCTTGGGAAGCGGATAAGAACCGATCTGGCGCAGCGTTGACGGCCCCAGACCACTCCCAAAGATCGCAAAGATCGACCCCTGTGCGATTCCCCCACCGGGTAGCGCGGAAGGCGTATAACTGGCGACGTTCAGAATGCCGTCCGGGGCGATCTCCGGGCGTTGCGCGAACACAGCACTGGAAATGAAACTGGTAAGGATAAAAATGGAGAAACAGATCTTCATGGCTGTCTGGTTCATCGGCTGAATCCATGCCCTGAAACAGTCCCACGAAATACAAAGGGCAAAATGAATCGCTTGCGCGAGTACCAACCTATTCCACGCGTCTGAATGCTATCTTTTCCCCAAGCTCAGCGGCAGACTCGCCCGTAGCCGATCCACCAACGCCGATGACGGATTCTGTTCCGCCAACACGGCCATCGCGTCGTGGGCTTCATTCACTAATCCAAGCCGGTTCGCGGTGATCGCCACCAGCAACTCAGAGCGCCGTAACAAATGCGAAACCGACTGGAATTCCTGCGCTTCGGCCTCCGACGCTACGCGAAAGCGGGCATCCGGATCGGGGGCCTGGGGAGCCTTGATTTGCTGCGCTCCGTTGATTGCCGTTACAGTCCAGCTGTAGGTGCGGCCCCGCGCTAATGCTTTCGGAATCGTCCACCCCGTCGTTTGTAGCGGACCGCTGAGCGCCAGGGCCTCGGCTTCCGTCCCATAGACGGAAATCCGATATTCTCCAAATGTGGGAATCGAATTCCATTGGAAGCGCGGTGTCTGGCTCAACACGGCCGTACCCACGGGAGAGGAAGCCCGGAGGATAGCCGCGCGGGTCGAACCGCCCGAGAGTAACGAATCCGGGTCCGGCCGCAGCGATGCCAAAGATTCGGATTCCGCAAAACTCCCCGACTCGAGCACCATCGCGACCATCTGCCGTTGCTCAGGAGTCGCCCCGCTCAAACCCCGCAAATTGCCTTTCCGGTCCAAGGCAATTGCTTCCCCGGAATCCTGCAGCGCCGCGACTGGGGCGAATTCCGGCGCCGGCCGCTGGCTCGTCTCCTGCTGCAGAAACACAAAGATGAAAACGGCTGCCACGGCAACTCCCAGGGGAATCGCTAAGCGCCGTCCGGGATTTTCCCGCCGCTGACTTTTCCGACCTTCCTCAAGATCCTGAAAATCCGCCGCGCAGATCGCGCATGTATCCAGATGCGCTTCAAATTCGGCGCGTGTTCCGGGTTTGACGGAATTGTCTACCAGCCGCTCCAGATCTTCGTAATTGAGATGGGCGCTGGTTTGTAAGGCGCGAATCAGCTTTGCCGGATCCTGGGGCTTGGATAAGTTAGCCCGGCAATGCGCGCATTCCGCCACGTGATCACTGACGGTGAGCAGTTCTTCGCCCCGAAGTCTGCGCTGGCTGTAGGCTGCCGCCTGGTCGGGCGTAAGATGATTCACCTCTGCCCCAACCTTTGCAACTCGCTGTCGATCACTTGCACCCCAAATGTTGGAAGAGGGTTTCGGCCTGCTGTTAGCGCTAGGGCTACGACGAGCGATAGGGCTTCCGCTGATTTTCGCAAATTAATTACCGATTGTCGCGTAATCCCGTTGCGTTAGTCTATTTACAGCCTCCACGAATGACCAGCCACGGAAATAAAATGTGGGCGTTGCTTGCTCTCCTGATCCTTCCCGCCCTCGCGGAAGAAGTGCCCATCAAGTCCTACACTACCGCCGAAGGGCTGGGCCACAACCGCGTAAAACGCATCGTAGCGGATTCCCACGGGTTCCTTTGGCTCTGCACCACGCAGGGGCTCAGCCGCTTTGATGGCGCCCACTTCACGAACTTCGGTCCTGAACAAGGCCTGGCTTCGACCAATGATCTTCTTGAAGTTTCCCCCGGCAATTACTGGGTTGCCACCAATGGCAACGGCATTATCCGATTCACTGCCAACGGAACGCTGCAGCCGGTTTCCGATGAGTCTACCAAGTCCCGCTTCAAACGATACACGCCCGGTACGCAGCCCGCGACAAGCCGGGTGAACGTCCTCTATCGTGACACTGATGGCGCCATCTGGCTCGGCACAGACGGTGGCTTATTCCGCCTGGAAGAGAAAAACGGCACGGTGGCGATGCAGCCCGTCCCTCTTCGCCTGCCCGGACATTCCGAGTTACAAGCGCAAGTAATTTCTCTGCTGCGCGATGCGGAAGGCAGTCTTTGGGTGGGCACACGCTTCGGCCTGCTGCGAATTCTGCCCGGCGGCCGCCACATCGTCTATTCGATTCTTCCCCGGGCCAGCACCGATTCCGTTTACGCCCTGCTGATCGATCGTAATCATCAGTTCTGGGTGGGCAACCAGGGGGGCTTGCTTTTATTCCGTCCACAGCCCGCGGCCGGCTACGCCGGCTCCAACGCCGATCTGCTGGATCGTGGGTTGGAGAAAATTCCGCGGATTCCATTGGGGTCCGCCGCGCAACCCTTGCCCGACGATAGTATTCTCTACCAGGTTGCCCCGAGTGACGCCCCGGTATATTCGCTTCGTGAGCTATCCGGCGGCCGTCTGGGCATCGGCACGATTCGCCACGGCTTCTTTGAGTTTCGCGATGGACGCATCACGCCGTTCTCCACCGACATCCGGCTTTTGGAAGACACTGTAAGCTCTATCGCCGAAGATAGCGCAGCGAACATTTGGCTCGCCACATCTTTTCACGGGGGAATCAAACTGTCGCTCCACGGCTTCATTACTTACGGAGCATCCGACGGACTGGTCTCGGGCGTAGTCGGCATCATTCCCGATGAAAATCAGCAAGCCGTACTCGCCGCCCTTCCCTGGCGCGTGGCCCGGTTCGATGGCGGCAAACTGATCAGCGCCTCTCTGAACATCACTGGATTCGAAGCTGGCAACGGCTTTGCCACTCCCCAGGCCCTGTTGATCGATCACCTCGGCGAGTATTGGGTGGGAACCCGCGCTGGCGTCTATCGCTATCCCAAAGTCGAGCGCCTGGCGCAGCTGTCGAAGCTTGCCCCGAAGGCGATTTACAAGAAGGCCGACGGGTTGGCGGAGGACATCGCATCGCGCCTGGAAGAGGATTCCCATGGCGATATCTGGATTTCCAGCTTTGCCCCCGCGCGCACCGTCATCACCCGTTGGCACAGAGCGACAGGAACGTTTCAGGTCTATTCGGACGCCGACGGCTTGCCGGCGTTCAATGCCCCTAGCGATCTATTTAAGGATCGTTCGGGAAATCTTTGGATCGGTTTCCGCGAAGGGGGCTTAGCCCAATTTCAAAACGGAAAGTTCCGCTACTTTTCTACCGCCGAAGGTTTTCCCGCCGGCGAAATCAAGGGCTGCCGCTTTGATGCTTCCGATCGTTTGTGGTGCGCCAACAGCCAGCATGGACTGATGCGCCTGGACAAAACCGGAGGCTCCAACCTGGCCCCCATCTTCCTGTCCACCCGCCAGGGTCTGTCGAACAATCTGGTTACCGCGGTGAGCGAAGAACGCGGTAATCGCCTCTACGCCGGCACGATGCTGGGCGTCGATCAGATTAATCCAGCCAACGGCGCGGTACGGCACTTCACCCTGGCCGACGATCAGGCAGGCGAAGTGCTGGACCTGTTTTTTGACCGGCAGTCGGTGTTATGGGTAGCCGGTTTGAACGGGGTAGGCAAACTGGTCCCCGAACCGGAACGCTCGGCAACTCCCGTGCCTGTCTTAATCGGGGGACTGCGCATCGCCGGCGTTGCGTACCAGGTCTCGGCCGTGGGTGCTTCGAATATCAACCTTCCCGATTTGCCAGCCGGGAAGAACTCCATTCAAATCGATTACCTGGGATTGCGTTTCACCTCTGGCGCCGGCTCTCGCTTCGAATACAAACTCGATGGCGCCGCCGATTCCAACTGGAGCGAGCCCACCACCGCCACCACCGTCACTTACCCCAATATTGCGCCAGGCTCTTATCGATTTATCGTGCGCGCCGCCGATGCCCGCGATGGCGCCAGTAATCCCACCGCCACGCTCAACTTCCGCGTCCTGCCTCCATTCTGGAAACAAGGGTGGTTCATTGCCCTCGCCGTGGCGCTTATCGCCGGAGGGCTGTTGGCATTCGATCGCTATCGCGTCGCCCGGATGAACGAAGTCGCCGCAGCCTTAACGAAATCCCACCAGTTAACCCAGCAGCTAACGCAGCAAGGCGCAGCCCTCCGCCAAGCCAACGCCGCTCTCAGTCTGGAATACGCCGTTACCCGCATTTTGGCGGAATCAGCCGAGCCTCCGCAAGCCGCCTGCCGCATCCTCGAAGAAGTTTGCGGCACCATCGGCCGGGTGGTCGGTGTTTTCTGGTATCGCGATTCCGCCAGCGGACTCTTCCGCTGTCTCGATCTGTGGAACGCGCCAGGGCACGAAGCACCGGAACTGGAGCGGCTGACACGCAACGCCATGGTCAGCCCCGAATCCACTTTATCGGTCGCCGTCCTTTCGCCCCAGCCGGACTCCCCGCGCCTGGCTGCCGCCTACGATGCCGGCCTGCGGAGCGTCGCCTCTTTTCCCATCCTGCTGGGGAAGGAAACCATCGGCGTCCTGGAACTCTTTGGAAAATGGGAAGTGGAAGCCAAGGCCGATGAAGCGCAGACATTCTCCATCCTTGGTGGACACATCGGCCAGTGGCTGGAACGCAAACGGGCCGAGGATGCACTGCGCCGCAGCCAGCGGGAACGCCTGGCCGAACTCGAGCGCGTACGCCGCCGCATCGCAACGGACCTGCATGACGATATCGGGTCGAGCCTGACCCACATTTCCGTATTGGGGGAAGTAGCGCGGCGCGAAATCGGCGATTCCAATTCACTCGTAGCCGGACAGCTTTCCACTATCGCAGGCGCGTCCCGCGAATTGATCGACTCGATGAGCGACATTGTCTGGGCTATCAATCCCCATCGCGATCGTCTGAGCGACCTTGTCCATCGCATGCGGCGCTTTGCCGCCGATACCTTCTCGGCCCGCAGCATTGAGTTACGCTTGCGTCTGCCCAGCGCCGGCGCGGATATGAAGGTGGAAGGGAATCTGCGCCGCGAAGTTTTCCTCATCTTCAAGGAAGGCATCAACAACATGATTCGCCACTCCGGATGCACCGAGGCCGATGTCGAATTTCGTGCTGGAGCCGATTCGCTGTTGCTCACCTTGCGCGATAACGGAAAAGGTTTCGACACGCTGCTGGATAGCGACGGCCACGGGTTAATGAGCATGAAGAGCCGCGCCTCCGATATGGGTGCAACCCTCTCCGTCGTTTCCGGCTTCGGTGGTGGCACCCTGATTTCCCTAATCGTGCCCCTCCCCGTTTCCCACATAAACTCGTAGTGACGATGCCCCCATTCAGCGGTACCCTGACCCTGGACGCTATTCGTTGATCAAAGTCGCCATTGTCGAAGACCGCCGCGAGCTGCGCGAAGCCTTGGCGTCGTTGATCGACGGAACAGACGGCTTCAGCTGCTCGGGAACATATCGCTCGATGGAAGACGCGATCGACCGTATCCCCCTAGAGATGCCGCAAGTGGTGTTGAACGATATCGGCTTGCCGGGCATGAACGGGATCGACGGAATTCGCATCCTGAAGGAGCGCTACCCGAAACTCGTCATCCTGATGTTGACCGTATACGAAGACGACGACCGCATTTTCGATGCAATTTGCGCCGGCGCTTCGGGATATCTGCTGAAGAAAACGCCCCCCGTGCGGCTGCTGGAAAGTCTTCGTGAAGCCGTCGATGGCGGAGCCCCGATGTCACCCGAAGTCGCCTCCCGCGTTGTCGCTTTGTTTCGTGAGATTCGCCCACCAGACCGGGCGATCTACGATCTTACTCCGCACGAAACCCGCCTGCTGAAGCTCTTCGTCGAGGGTCATAATTATAAAACCGCCGCCTTCGAACTCGGAGTCAGCGTCCACACTGTGTCTTTTCACTTACGCAGTATCTACGAAAAGCTCCAGGTGCACTCCAAATCCGAAGCGGTTGCGAAAGCAATTCAAAATCGGCTGGTGTAACGGGGCTGAAGTAGTGTCATGATTAAGCCACGTGCTGATACCTGCCGTCCTTCTCATGCTTGCGGCAGAGCCGACAACAATGGACCCGGCTCAGATCACAGTTGGCGGCGCCACGATCGAGATTACGTTCTCGCCTGGCTCACTCGACCTTGGCCGCGATGCCGCCATAAAGTGGATCACCATCGCCGCCCAAAACGCCACGAAATATTACGGCCGCTTTCCTGTCCCCCGCACCCGTATTCAAGTGCGCCCCACCGCCGGCCGTGAGGGCGTCTTTCGCGGGACCACCTGGGGCAACACCCCACCCTTCACGCGCATTTCCGTCGGTGAGCGCACCACGCAAGCAGACCTCAACTCCGATTGGATGATGACGCATGAACTGCTTCACACGGCCTTCCCCGATTTGCCCGATGAGCATCACTGGCTGGAGGAAGGCATTGCGACCTATGTCGAATCCGTCTGCCGCGTCCAGAACCAGCAGGAGACGCCGGAGAAGATCTGGTCGAGTTTCATCCGCGACATGCCCCAAGGTCTGCCCGCCGCCGGCGATCGTGGACTCGACTTCACGCCCACCTGGGGCCGTACCTACTGGGGTGGCGCCATCTTTTGCGTCATGGCCGACGTTCGCATTCGGCAAGCCACGCACAACGCAAAGGGTCTGCAGGATGCCTTGCGGGCAGTCCTCGATGCGGGCGGATCCATCGAACACAATTGGCCCGTCGAACGGGCGCTGCAAGTGGGCGATAAGGCCACCGGCGCCACCGTGCTGATCGACCTTTACAACCAGATGAAGGGCGACCCGGTAAAACCCGATCTGGATAAATTATGGGCCGACCTGGGCATTGAGCGTTCCGCCGAAACCGTCGTCTTCCACGACAAAGCGCCGCTATCGGCGGTGCGCCGCGCCATCACCCAGCCGCGCTAAGTTTTGCCGGCCGTACCGCCTTGCCCGCTAAATGTAATCCGGCTCCCAGCGTTTGTTCGGCATCGGACCGCAGTTCAGCTACGTCGGCGTCGATTAGAGCCGGCCCCCGTCCCTGCACATCGATCGCGTGAAAGCGCGAGACCGCCGAGGTTGGCAGGCGCTGTATCAGATCCGGCGTCGCTAACCGGATGCGTCCCTGTATCATCACCAGCCGCGGCCGTTCTGCGAGCAGGGCGTCCGCCGGGGAGACGCGCGTGTCGCGAACGACCAGGAAATCCGCTCGCCCGCCTTCCAAAATCGACCCTTCGCCCTTGGTCAGGTTTAGAACCTGGGCGGCGCACGTTGTGACCAGCGGATACAATTGCGCCGCCGATAGATCGCCTACCCGGCCGGCCACCGCGAGCTCATCCAGTAGGTCGCCATCCGCGGTTAGGCCGGAATCGGATCCTAGTGCCAGCGGGATATGGGACTTCAGAATCGATTGCGCCAGCGTGCGTCCCAGCATGAAGAGGTTCGAACTGGGGCACCATACAACCGACGCGCGGCGTTCCTTCACCAGCCGCCAGCCGTTTGAATCCAAGCCCACGGCGTGCACCAGGACGGTTTTCTCGCCCAGCACCCCTTCGTTCCCCAGACGGAAGATTTCCAGCCTGCTGGCCCGTTCGGTTGCTTCGCTGATGTGAATTACAAATGGCCAGCCGCGCGGTGTCGCCAGAAATCTTGCCCGCACATCGCTGCCGGAGTCGAACGAATGCGCCCATCCCATGCGGCGCAGCACGCGCACTGGAAATCGCGGACCGAAGGCCTTCGGATCGTAATGCCCGTGATGGCACACGGTGGTAACGCCACTCAACAGATTCTTGATGCCGCCCCATGCCAGACGTACCAGCCTGGGTACTTGTAACTGCTGTTCGACAGGCGGCTTGCGAGGATCGAAGTTATGCGCCATCCAATCGGCCGCTCGCGGTTCTGCTTCTCCACCCAACCTTGGGAACAGATTGAATTCCAGATGATCGTGAGCATTGATCAACCCTGGCAGTAGTAAATATCCGCTGAGATCGATCTCTCGCCGCCGCTCGTGCTCAGGCTTTCCAATTGAACGGATCAATCCCCCCGCTATCGTCAGGTCGATCCGCCGCGCATCGTTTGGGCCGAAGGCAACCCGCGCGCCGACAATCCTCATGATTGCTTCTCATGGTGCAGCGGACTTGTTCGCCGGCCGGGAACAAGGGCGATTCCAGACCACGATATGCCGGGCCAGGCTGTGTGATGGAAGCGGTAAGGCGAGCGCACCGTGAACCCCTTGGACTCCAGGCTTAGGTGATTGCTGCCGGGTCTCAACAATATCACGGAAATCACTGAGAATATACAGCCCGTAATTAAAACGATCTCAGTCGCAGGCACGCCGTGGTGGACTATGAGCCGCTTAATAATCGTTAAAGTAAGGGAGAATACAAGGACTTTTAAAATTTTAATGCGGCTTGGAGGCGAGGGGTAAAGCGGGAAGAAAAAGGGGGCCGGAACCGATCCAGCCCCCTTGATGCCACTCTATGGGACGTGTGTGATCACGAATAATATATCAATCGAGCCGATGGAAACGTTGCCTTTGCTGTCGGTCACCGTCAGATCGAAGAAGTAGTCGCCGGCCAGCTCGCCCAATTGGACGGTGGGGGTGGGCGAAGTCGGATTCAGAACCGCCGCCGATGTATTACGCGACCTCCAGAAGTAGGTCAGCGGTGTATTTCCCGCGGGGCTGTTGGATTGCGAAGCGTCCAACCGCAGTTGGCGGTAAATCGACTGCATTACCGGTCCACCGGCGATCACCACCACCGGCGGCGGACCCGTCGGCGCGGTAGGCGTAACCTTCACAAGCAGCGTCTTGTTATCCTGCGTCCCGTTCCCGCTGGCCGTACAAGTGTAGGTGGTATCCACTGTCGGATTCACGGTCACGGTTCCATTGCCTGCCACCGGACCCACGCCCACAACCACAATGCTGGTGGCGTTTGTCGCGATGCAGGTTAATACCACCGGTGCGCCAGGCTTCGGCGAAACCGGCGGATTGGCGGTGAATGATGTAATTTGCGGATTTTGCCCGGTGGGAAGCGGGTTCACCGTAACAGTCGCCTGCGCCGTCACCGTGCCATTTTTGTTGGTCGCGGTAAGCGTGTAGATGGTGGTCTGCGTGGGCGACACGTTTGTGTTGCCGGTTAGTGCGACGGTACCCACGGTCGGTGTAATCGTTACCGTTGTAGCGTTCTCCACCTGCCAGTTCAAAGTGGAACTACTGCCCACCGTGATGGTTGTCGGATTCGCCGTGAAGGTAATGATCCGCGGCATTTGCGCCGGAGAAACAGTGACCGTCACGCCGCACGTGGCCGTACCTACGCCACCCGCGCCCGTTGCCGTGATCGTGTAGTTCGTGGTGACCGTCGGCGATACCGCGACGCTACCGCTCTTAGCGACATTGCCGATGCCGCTAATACTTACCGTATCGGCATTCTGCGATTGCCAACTGATGGTGGAGGATTCACCCGCCATAATATTCGTCGGGATCGCCTGGCATCCAAATAGAAGTACCGTCGGACTTTGCACCGTCACCGTCGCCGTTGCGTTCTGCTCGCTTGTGGCATTGCGCGCCGTCAAGCGATAGGTGGTGGTTTGCGTCGGCGAAACCGGCGCCGTTCCCTCGGCCGATACTGGGCCGATGGTGGTAATCGTCACTTCCGTGGCGTTTAGAACCTTCCACGCGAGCGTGGAGGATTGACCGGTGTTGATCGTCGTCGGATTAGCCGTGAAGAACAGGATCTGAACCGCTTCGTTAGCCCGCGTGGTAACCCGAACTCGCGCCGAAGCCGTCAACCCCGATTCATTCCTTACCGTCAGGCGGAAGCCATACTGCTGGCCCGCTACGGACGTGAAGCTGGTCTGCGGCGAGGTGGGCGAACTCAGAGCTACCGGCGGACCCGATTCCTGTACCCATATATAAGTCAGCTTCTGACCGTTCGGATCGTAAGAACGCGATCCGTCTAGATTGATGTTGCCCGCTGCCACGCCGATTTGATCCGGACCCGCATCGGCCACCGGAGGTGCGCTGCCGATCTGTACGCGCCGCGTGAGTACTTCATACCGCACGCGAGGTACATCGACCGGGACCGCATGTGCCACGTTCACGAAATCGCGTGGCCGCAGGAAGTTGCCCAATTGGATTCCCACCACCGCCCGGCCCCCATTACCCGATCCGATCAGCGTTTCGTTCATGCCGCCTTCCACCGTGAATGCCAGCTTGCTGCTGACCGGGAAGATGAAGCGCAACGTACCACCGGGGCGATCGGCATGGCCAAAAGATTTCAGGTAGCCGATGTTGCCTTCCAGATAATTGTTGCCGAATAATGCGAGAGTCGTGCTGACACCCACCTGGTCGACTACCCGCAGATAGTTCTCCAGGAATATGTTCGGAGCCACGGCGCCATTCACAACCAGGTTGGTGCGATTGATCAAGGAGTTATCCATGAACGCCTTGGTTCCGAAAATGCCGACCTTACCCAGCCCGAAGATGTAATCGAACGTCAAAGCCGCCTGGCCAAGATTGCCGCCGTCTTGATTGCCGGCCAGATTCACGTGCTTGAAGCTGGCGAATAAGCCGCCCTGGAAATTGCCCACGCGATCCACAAGGCCGAGATCGAATTGGCCCTCGCGCTGTGTCTTGAAGTACAAATATTCGCCCTGTGCCTGAATCGCGAAGTGCTCGTGAAAAGGAGCGAAGTAGCGTGCCTTACCGGAAAATGTAATGTCTTTATTGGCGTCTTCGCCGATATTGACGCCCAACAATGAGAATCGCGGATCGCGCATCTTCTCGATTGTCTTCTCTAAGCTGGCAGTGGTCTGGGCCGTCGTGGGTTGAACACCCTTGGCTTCCACAGCCGCCTGACCCTGCTTCAACGCGTCGACTTCCTTACGCAAGCCGGCATTCTGGTCGGCCAGATCTTTTAGCATCCGCGCGATGTCGTCCAGCTTGTCCAGGCGCTTTAAAATCTCGTCGCAGCAGTCCTTGGGCATGCCTTTCTTATCCATCGCCCGAATGGCATCGCCAGGACCACCGGCGCTCACCATCCGCCCCTGATCGTCGGTGACGGTTAGCACCACGCGGCGATTCATCCAGCGCGCGACATCGGTCTTGCTATAGGAAGGCTTCTGGCCGGCGTATTTCGGATCCTGCTTACCGCGCGTCCCCGTCTCCACCTGGTTGGCCCGGGCGCCATACTTCACCAGGAAGTCCTTGACGGTCGTGGCGCGGGAGAGCCCCAGCTTCTCGTTAAATTTGTCTCCGCCAAGCCGGTCGGTATATCCTTCGACCTTGACCTTATATCCGGTATTATTTTTTAAAAGCTCCGACAGCCGGAGCAGACTCGGATAGCCGTCTGACAGGACGGACGAGTTGAACTCAAAATTGATCTCTTCCCAGTCATCTTTGGATGCGTTGGTATCTAACCCCTGCGCCGATAAACAGGCAGCGAAGCTGGAGAAGAGTACTACTGTGGTGGCGAATCTGCCGAACATGATCGTCACTCCTCCTGTGGACCTTGATTTACAGATGTAGTCGTAATCCTAAAGCAAAGCGTCTCTTGGCCGCGAGACACAGTTCAGAATACACCAGTTCTCCAGGTAGACGCGAATGTTTGCGAATGCGTTCGCCGAAAGTGAGACAATGTAGCGGAGCCTTTTGGACGGATAGTCGCCTGGTCCCCCGTTCTGTCGGGGAGCCGGGAGGAAAGTCCGGTCTCCACAGGGCAGCATGCCGGCTAACGGCCGGGGGGATTCGCTCAAAGCGGATTTTACGGAAAGTGCCACAGAAAATATACCGCCCGGTGGCGAAAGCAGCCGGGTAAGGGTGAAATGGTGCGGTAAGAGCGCACCGCGGACGGAGCAATTCGTCTGGCAGGGCAAACCCCATGCGGAGCAAGACCAAATAGGGGAGGAGGAGCGGCCCGCTCCGTTCAACTTCCGGGTAGGTTGCTAGAACCGTTCAGTAATGGACGGTCCAGAAGAATGACTATCGCCTCTTACGAGGTACAGAAACCGGCTTATAGTTCCGAAGGCTCCCACACAATTTATGTCAAACGATCATCTTCCAGCTACCCCCGAATTATGCGACTACATGCGAAAAGTGTCTCTTCGCGAGCCCGCCGTCGCGCTCCGCCTCCGTGAGGAGACCGCAAGACATCCGCGCGCCATCATGCAGATCAGTCCTGAAGAGGGCCAGTTTCTGGCGTTGCTCGCCCGGATTGTTAACGCCAAGCGCACCCTGGAAGTTGGAGTTTTCACCGGCTACAGCAGTCTGTCGGTGGCCCTTGCTTTACCCGAAGACGGGCGCATCACCGCACTCGATATCAGCGAGGAATTTACCAACGTCGCCCGCCGCTATTGGAAGGAAGCCGGTGTCGACCACAAGATCGATCTCCGCCTGGGTCCGGCCATCGCGACCCTGAATGAACTGCTCGCCGAAGGCAACGAAGAGAGTTTCGATTTCGCCTTCATCGACGCCGACAAATCCAATTATTCCGGCTACTATGAGCTGGTACTGCGCTTGCTCCGCCCCAATGGCCTGATCGCCATCGACAACGTTTTGCGTCACGGCGAAATCATCGACGGCACAACCCAGGATCCCGATACCAAGGCCATGCAGGCTTTCAATGAAAAAGTCGGCAAGGATCCCCGCGTTCAGCAAATCATGCTGCCCATAGCCGACGGGTTGACATTGGCCTGCAAACTATAAGGCGATACCACCCCGCTCAAAAAATCGCGAGCGCGGCATCCTGACTTACTGGAGGCGTCCGCTGGGTTCGTTGATCTGGAGGGCGCCATAAAGTAAACTCGTGTCGAGGACTTTATCTTGCCTGCGCTTAAACATCAAGACGCTCGCGTCTTTTCTGCTAACCAGATGGTCTTTCCGGAGATCTCCTTCCAGAGCTTTACGTACCCTGGTGACCAAGAGGCTTTGGCCGCCCTGAAATCGGTACCCGGAGCTGGTCCGTTGCTGACTTGGCTGCAGGAGAATTTCACGGAGCAGATCGTCTTCCTCAAGAACAATGAGCAGATGATCAAGGCGAGCAAGACTAGCTTTCCGTCGATCTATGCGTTGACGGAACGTTGTGCCGAGATTCTGTCGTGCCCCATGCCGCAGTTGTATATCACGACGAACCCGGTGCTGAATGCTTATACCGCGGGGCAGAGACGCACGTGCATTGTGCTGCACAGCGCGCTGATTGAACACCTGACTCCGGACGAACTCTGTTTCGTAATCGGCCACGAGATTGGACATATCAAGTGCGCGCACGGGCTGTACCGCCAATTGGGTGACATTCTGATGCGTTATTGGGATATGTTGGCTTCGATGATTCCAGTTCCAGGCGTCGGCCTGTTGCGGATGCCTTTGATGTTTGCGTTTTGGGAGTGGTATCGGCGGGCGGAATACACGTGCGATCGGGCCGGAATGCTGTGCGTTCAGGACCTGGAAACCGGGCTGCGCGCCCTGGGTAAGCTGGCAGGAAATGTGCGGGGGTATGAAGACGAGTTCGATGTCGGTTCGGCGATGAGTCAAGTGGAGGCGCACAAGGACGTTAACAAGTTGGTGCTTGTGGTGGCCATGTTGGAAAACGCGCAGAACACGCATCCCTTCATTCCGGTCCGCTTGAAGGCGCTAGCAGAATACGCGACGAGCGAAGAGTACAAGAACATTCTTGCGGGTGAATACAAACATGATGTGCTTGGGCTGCACGAAGGTGGTGAGCGCATCAAGTGTCAGTGTGGAACACAGGTTAATTCGAAGCTGGCCTTCTGTCCGGAATGCGGCCGTCCCACGCAGGCGGTGGAATTGGTGGCGGCAGGGTGCACAGAATGCGGTGCGGCGATTCCCGGAGACACAAAATTCTGTCCTAAATGTGGAGCGAAACAGGCGGCGGCGGACGTTCCCCAAGTTTCGCAAGTAGACAAATGGAAGAACACGGCAGCGAGCGTGTTCAAGCGTTAAACTGCCGGCCTAGAGCGGCTCGAGGTGGAAATTGTGTTCGGGCTCGAAGTAGAGAATGTAGATTGTCTGCTTGCCGGGTATCAACAAGATCGGGTGAGTAGGCGTTCCTGAGACGGACAACGGAATCATCTTCAGAGGCCCGCTGTAACGGACCAGCTTTTCCGGAGTTTGCAGTACTACTTCTCGTCTGAAAGGGATTGCCGGATTCGCTTCGTAGTAAATCGCGCCGGCCACTGGCTTGGGGGAATTTCCGGCTAACGGTGTGAGCGCTGGCTTCTCACCCACAGTGGCTCCGGGCTTGAAGACAGTTTCCGTTAAGGCGCAACGGAACAACGTATCCGAACCTTTGACGGGACTGAGAGCCAGCAGTCCGACATGGGCTGCGCCGGCATCATCAATATAAATTGCGGGCGGGGCATTGGGGACCAATACGCCGCCGTCTGTACGAACGGAGGCAAAGGCCTCCGGTTTTCCATTCTCTGTATAACTGGAGTGGAAGATTTCGACACCGTTGTCACGTTGCACGGTGAAGGCGATGTGACGGCGGCTTTGCTGTGATTCGGGAGCGAGCGTCGCCGTGATGGTTTCGATCTTTGCCGGGAACGGCACTGTCCACACAACCACGGGCGGGGCCTTGCGATCCTTACTGTCAGGAAAACGAATCAAGGTGAGATGGGTGGAATTCGCGGAGACCGCAAGAAAATCGATCGCTCCGCCTTTCGCCTTCAGCGGCGGCCTGACCAGAAAGGCTGGCGCTTCCGGAAGTTCCACGGAAACGATCTGCTTCGTATTTGCAATGGCACGCACAATGCGGCCTTCGCGCCAAATTGTCCACTGAATCAGGTCAGCGAAAAAGGGTCCATTGGACCAAGGAACCGCCACGTCGGAGGCATCTTTCGCAACGGCGATAGGCGGCGTGGAGGGGTACACTTTTGTCTCACGAATACCCGGCCGGTTCTCCAGAAAGCGAAAACGGTAAAGAAAGCTCGCGTCCGTACCTCGACGCAGGAAGGCGCCATTTCCTTCGCCGATTCCCATCTTAGAAACGCCGGAGCCCATGTGAACTGAAGCGATTTCGAGCGGAACGATGTGGAATGTGGCTGGTTCGCTGGCTGCGTCGCTATCTTTCCATTGCAAATGAGAGGTCACGTGGTACTCTCCCGTCTGCCGCGGTCTCACGACGGAACCCAGCGGTAGGGTGAATGTCTTCTCTCCATTCGGCTCGATCGTGATGAGGCGCGGCGGCCGGTTATTCGCCGGTGCCGGTGGCTTGGTAATGATGCCCGCGCGGCTGAAGTCGAGTCCATCGGGAAAAGCCGGACCGGTGATGTGAAATGTGGGCTGCTCGGCCGAATCGTCGGACGGATCGGGAATTTCTACGGGAGCGGACGACGCGTTCTTAATCCGCAACGTGAACCGGACTTCTTCCTGCGAAATGAATTCCGGATGTTCCGGCTTGAGAGTATAGCTGATCATATTAGTTCCAACTTTTTGCGGGCGCCCAGCCAACTGTCCAATGAAACATGAGAGTAACGTGACGAGAAGAAATGGTACGTGTCGTCCGTGCCGCGGGATGCTCATGGTTTCTTATTCGAAGCTGATGTTTTATTGACGACATCGGCGTCCCAGCCACGCAATCGTAACTGGCACAGCCCGCAGAACGCCGGCCTGGGCCGGTTATAGCTCATGATGCAGCCGGTATCCGAGCCGTCATGCCGATTCTCCTGGTAGCCACCGGCGGTGGGAGCGTGGGGCAGGAACAGGTGGTGCCCGATTTCATGGACGAAGGTATCCAGCCGCGGGCTGAGAAACAGAAACGCGCACTTGCTCCTTCCCGCGTCGGCCGGATCAACGGCTGAGCCAAAAACGGAGCCTACGTTGTCGCCAGCGGCGATCCTATCCCGCATATAGGTGTTGGTGTAATTGAAATGAACTACAGTTACTCCGTCAACGGCGGCCGTGTTGACACCGGCTTTACCGCCGGAAATAAGACTCATTTTCGTGCACAGCTCCGACTCAATGAAGGTGCAGAGTTGATCGTCTAACATCCCGATATACTTAGCCGAGGTCTCGAGGGTTCCGTCGATCCACGCCTTTGTCGCCGCCAACCGCGTTACAGCATCAAACCTGGCCGGGTCGACGGTTGCAGGATCCGGCAGAGCAGTGCTTCCAAGATCTTCAGGCGCAATACCTTCGCTGGCCCAGTCCCCGGTACCTGTGGCATCCAACGCTTCATGGAGAGTTTCAATAAACTTGGCATAAGTACGCACCAAAAACGCGGAATCGACACTTGCGTGGTCGGCACCCGCTTCGACTGCGAGTCCAGCGTCATACATTGAATTGCCCGAGGCTGCAAAAACGTCTTCGCACATCTGGTTGTAATCGAGGGTAACGCCACCAATCTGATGTTGATCCATTGTGTACTGATTGTCGCCATCCATTTTGTTCTCAAAGGCGACGTAGGCTTCTTTATACAACGTCTGCGCGCCGCCCAAGTTTGCCGGCAGAAATGCAGCTATAGTAGACTTCTTCCGGATGTAACGGGCTTGATGTATCTCCCGCCAGACCTGAAAGGTTCCAGTTGATTTCTTGATCGCATCCGGGGCCTTGATCGGTTGCGTCTTCGCGTCGAGCGTGATGCCGTCCTTCTTATTTCTGTCGAAGGCGACGTATACCGTTAGCTTGTAATTGTCGCCAGCCATGCGGGAAGGTTGAAATACGATTCCTGTCTGCCCTTTCAATTTGCCCTTGGTCCAGGCTTGGCTGTATGAGGCCCACTTGCGCTCTTTGGGACGGCGCTCTTCCGCGCTATCGCTGGAAAGCACCAGGAAAGGAAATTTCCCGGCGTCGAGTGTATCCTTCGGGTCATATCCCGCCTGGTCCGGGAAAACAGGCTTGGCCCCCGTCCCGCGCTTGCCACCGCGATCCAAGTGGCAGTTATCGCCCTTTGGCTCAGAGACGGCCTTGTCGTAATTGATGGCGTCTTTGATGAATGCCTTAGGTTTGGGTTGCGATTGCTGTGCGTCTACCTCTTCATCCGGATCTTCCCAATCCCACAGGAACCTGACTTTCCCTAGGGCGACCGCGCCTTTATCGGACTCATCGACCTTGACCTCCGCGTCGGCGGAATCCAGCAGGCGGATCTTCGCCATGATGGGGATGTTCGGTCCGTCGCTCCACATTGTCTTATGGAGCGTATGGGCGACGTTGGAATCCATCTCACCACCGGCTGTCTTATAGATATTGCCGATCAAGAATACCTTGCGGGTTGCCCCATCGCCGGGCAGACCGCCATCGCCATCGACCTTGCTGCGAATGGCTTTGTCCATCTTGTGACGTTCATCGTCTACGGCACCGGCGGGAACGGTTTCCTCCGCGCCCAGCACAAACTCGATGCTCTTTACGAGGATGTGGAAATAAGTCCAGGCAAGTACCGGACGCGTTTTCAATTCGGCGTCGGCTTCGGTGGTTAGGGAGAGGCGAAGTTTGTATGGCGGGTGCTCTAGCGTGACGTAGCCATCGGGGAAGCTATCGTGGATAGTTTTGTCGACGGTGATGGTAGTAAGGTCATGCGTCATTCCGCCATCGGCCGGTGTTCCATCCTGCTTGGCCGTGGGCTTTACGACGCGGCCATCCCACTTTACGGTGTGTTTGCCATGGGTAACCCAATCCGGGCCCAGGACAGAGAGATCGAGGGACCAAAGAGGCGTCTCCTCGAAACGATTGAAGAGTTCCAGCTTGCCGCCATCAGCCATGGCGTATTTATCTTCGATCTCATAGTGGATCTCGATCGTTTCTTTTTCAGGGAGATAGTGGAAGTCATCCGAGCCGGCATCCGCACCCTCCGCAGGAGGCGCCTCGGGAGGCAAATGGGACTTACTGGTCTTGGTCCCCGCTTTCAGAAAAAGCTTTACGATTCGAAAAGAAGGGACGCGAAGACGATTGAGATGGTCAAGGTCGTGAGCCGTCCTGGCGACTCTTGCGGTACGTTTCATTGTTGTTCCCTACGGTTTCTTGTCGTGCCGGTCACGAAGGTCAGTCTGAATATCCTTGGGAAGCCCTGAGCCGGCATCCTGGTTCATGAAAGCTTTCTGATAAGCCTTCACGGTTCGTTCGGTTTTCTTGCCGTCGTCGCCGGGCTCGCAGGCGGCACCCAAATTGAAAAGGCGGGCGAGGACGCCGGTGTCGTCATTGAAGGAGGGAAGGCTACCGACTTTGAGGGTCCACTCGACGAAATCGTCGGCGGGATCGGCGGCGCGAACCTTGTCCTTGAAATCGGCGGCTTTGACAGGCGCGGGATAAGGGGGTGGATCCACGGCTGCGGCGGCGGGCGGGATGACGGGTGCAGGGGGCTTCTTCGGCGTCACTTTAAGGGCGGCAGCCTTTTCGGCAGGAGGAAAATCGGGGATCTCAATCAGACCGGTAGCTGGCGTGGTGCCGGACTTGGCGACAGGAGCGGTCAATTCCCAAGCCGCGTCGGCGAGAGGTTTATTGTCGTAGCCTAAGAGCACGATGCGTAAGGATGCGGGCTTCTTGGCCTTGACGACATAGGTCCAACGCTGGCCGTTGGCTTTCGTTTCCTTCTTCGCCTTGGGAGGCTCGACCACGGCGTCGCCCACCACCAACATGTTCGGGTTGGGGCGCTTGGCTTTTAGCGTATCGTTGGCTGCCCATAGAGCCTTGTAATCGCGGAAGCCAAGTGCTTCGGCGATGCTTACGATGCAATCCCCATCTTTCACGTCAGCCATTATTTAGCCGCCCAATCGTCGTCACAAAGGTCAGGAAAGGAGATTTCGCATTCGCCGGGATAGAGCTTATCAATACGATAAATTCCAGCTTCGTTGAGTTTATCCTTGGTGAGGACTTCGACTCGCGAACCTCCAGAATCCTTAACTGTAACGCTAACGTCGGTGACTACCACACCCTTATCGTCTTCGACGCGCACTTCGATCCAGGCCGGGATTTGGAACTCGATCATCGAGAGTTGGCCGGGAGTGACGGCCGCTTCGATGCTGGCTGTCTCGGGAAGATAGAACTGCTTCAGCTTGTCTTCGAACTTATTGACGATTTCCGTTTTCCTAGGCCCGGTTTCCAATGGATCGTAGACAGCGAACCCTTTGTTGTTCGTAACTTTTTCGACATTATCGACTTTGACGGTTGCGCCTTCAACACCAACGCCGCCGTAATCGACGACGTGAACCCAGACGGAGCCTTTTAGCGGACAGGGCGAAACCGGACGGCCGAGCACTGCCACCGGAGCGCACTCGTGAGGGACCTCAGTACTGCACTTGCGGCAGAGCCACATGTAATCTCCTCGCTGCTGAATTTTGCTACAAGATCCGCTAAGCGGTCTCGCCGACGCGAATATGAACTACCGTTCGCCCCTGGATGCGGGCTTCAAAGCGGTTCGCCAACATGGCAATTCTGACATCACCTGGGAGCGATATCTCACTGAGTGTAGCGCAGGCCCAATCGGCATCCGGCGAGCGCTCAAATTGTTGGCCGTAGTCGGCCATCATGCCGACGAGTCCGGTCAATCCGCCGCGGGTTTCGATGCCCTGCTGCTTGCCAGTGCGCATGGCATATCGCACAAGGTCGCGCGCTTGCGGCTGCTGCGTAGGGCCAAAACGATCGGGGTATTCCGTTTCGAGCCAGGAGAGCATTCGCTGCTCGAATCGAATGAAGTCTTGCTTGCCAAAAGTGTCCAACTGGGCGGCACGGATAACGAGCATGGGGTTGATTGTAGCTTTCAGGAGTTGGCTTTGCAATGAGGGGGGGGAGGTGCACCCTATGGTCTTTTTGCCACTAGCCGGAAAATGTCCGATTCGTTCCTATCAGCAAAGTCTGACTTGGCATGAACCATTTCGTACCGGACGATCTTAAGAGAGTCAAATTTGTGAAGGAGTTCATTGCGGCCGCCGTAAAACTCCAGGCCGCACTCCATTACGACGACTCCGCCCGGCTTGAGCGAGTCAATCACTTTTTGCAAGGGTACCAGCGGCATAGTCCAACTAAACAGGATGAGATCGAACTTGGCTCTTCCAAACTCATACTCGCTGTCGGGAACGGCTTGGGTGTGTAACGTAAACCCAAGTTGCTTCGCCCGTTTCTGGGCAAGAGCAACTCCCGCCTCTGCAGGATCGAACCCCCAAACCTGCCATCCAAGACTGGCAAGGTAAACCGAGTTTCGGCCTTCCCCCATCCCGTAGTCGAGGGCGGCCCCTGGTTTGCGCCCTTTTACAACCTCGGTCAGGAACTCGTTAGGGGCATGATTGAAATTGGAACTACTATCAAGGTAGTAGCGATCGTAGTAGTCAGCCTCCAAGGCCGCATGCGCAGTTCGAATCAATCTGAGCCGCCGCGCAATTTCAGATTCGGCTACTCTCTCATTCCGCAGCTTGGCGGCATATTTTTCCAGGATTTCTTCAGCTGTTAGCGACCAGTGGTTGGCGGTTTGAATTTTCGGCGAAAAAGCCGTTCGAAATTCAAGATAGAATTCGTATTCCGGTTTTTGAGCAACCGCTGGCACCGGCAATAGCAATGTTGCCAGAAAGCCCACGAGGCCCCCTGCTCGAAGAGTCGGCCAGTTTTTGCACCTACGCTCAGCCTGTCTCATACCTTCCCGCGTTTTAGCCGAAAGCACGAGTATAGGATATCGCCAGCGCGATCCCAAGCGCCCCAAGGGATAGAGCGATCGTGCGCATAGCCTTGTTCCCGATCATCTCTATCGCGTTCGAATTATCCAACTGGGGATAGGGAAATTGAGATTCCTACCCGAAATATTGAATGATGGTTGAAGGTCGAGATACATTTGCCGGCCTGGGTGAACATTTGTCGGATAGACGGGAGTGCCAATGATCAGAACCTGGTGTATCAGCGCTATGGTCCTTGCTTTGTTCTTGCACGGTTTGGGTGGGATTTGTCGAGCACAGGATCTGGCGATTACGCGCGCCACTGTCTACTCCGCGCCAGATGCGCCGGTGAGAAGGGGCGTGACGGTTGTAATCCGTCATGGAAGCATTGCGGGGATCGGGGAGCATTTACGCTTCCCAAAGAACATCGAGACGATTTCCTGTCAAGGCTGCATCGTGCTCGCCGGTTTCTGGAATGCGCATGTGCATTTTATGGAGCCACAGTGGAACAATGCCGCGAATCAGCCCGCGGATAAATTGACCCGCCAAATGAGCGATATGGTCACCCACTCAGGCTTTACAACGGTGGTGGATACCGGCTCTGACGGAGAGAATACGATTGCGCTGCGGCGGCGCATGGAGAGCGGGGAAATCCTGGGACCGCGCATATTTACCGCGGGCATCCCCATTTTTCCCGCCCATGCGCTGCCGTACTACTTGTCGGCTCTTCCCGCGGAACTCAGGGCAAAGATGGCGCAGCCTGAGACGGCTACAGAGGCAGCGGCATGTGTCCGAAAAAACCGAGCCGCCGGGTACGACATCGTGAAGCTCTTCACCGGTTCGATTGTGAGTCCCGATCACATTACGCCGATGCAAGTGCCGATCGCGCGTGCAGCGGTGGAGGAGGCACATAGATACGGACAGCTGGTCTTTTCGCATTCGTCAAATCTTGAGGGAACCAAAGTGGCAATCGACGCAGGTGTCGATGTTTTGGCTCATACGCCGGAGCTGACCAGCGGAATCGATGAGTCGATGCTGCGGCGTATGATTGCGCAACACATGACGATCATCCCGACGTTGAAGCTGTTCTCCCGCGACGATGACATCGCTAACATTCGCGGGCTCGATTACCGGTTTCACCAGCTTGGCGGAAGATTGGTTTATGGAACCGACACCGGGTTTCTCCAGGATTACGATCAGAGCGAGGAATTTCGTCAGCTAATGCTGGCAGGGTTTGGATTTCGCGATGTGCTGGCCATGCTGACGACGGCTCCGGCGGAGCTCTTTCATCTATCGCAGCGCGAAGGCAAGGTGCTGCCAGGAATGCGCGGCGATCTGACGATTCTGTCAGAAGACCCGGCCTCGGGGCACCCAGAGGCGTTCACCAAGGTCAAATATACTATCCGCGGCGGCAAAGTAATCTGGCGCTCAAATTAGGCGGCAAAGCGATTCTTCCGGCACCGGGGCGATCCCCTGCCGATCAAGTTGACCAAGTCGAGGAATGCGCCTTGCGGCCGCGCGCTGCCGGTTCGTTCCGGAAAGTTAAACATGAGAAACCTGGATCAGCTCGCTGCGGCCATCGTTTTGCTTAGCGCGGGACGACTGTTATTGTGTAGGCATGCGAACTGTCTTCGAGGCGGCGGGTGGCAACGACGGCCTGCGTAATCTTGCCAATGCCTGGCATCGTCGGGTGATGGCCGACGAAGTGGTAAGCCATGCATTCAGCCACGGCTTCCACCCCCAGCATGGCGAGCGGCTTGCGGCTTACTGGGCCGAGGCACTCGGGGGCCCCAGCACTTATTCCGACTCCTACGGTGACGAGACCACCGTTGTCAAGATGCACAGCGGAAACGGGGAGCACGACGAAATGGATCGGCGCGCGATTGCCTGCTTCGACCAGGCTCTTATCGATGTCGGAATACCTGACGAAGGTGCGCTGCGACAAGTGCTGCACGACTACTTCGCCTGGGCGACGACGACAACCATGTCCCGCTACCATCATTCAGCCGATGATGTGCCTAACGGCCTCAGCATCCCGCGATGGTCATGGGATGGACTCCAGGGATAGGACCCCAGACTGCCCCGCAGAGCGCTTCATGGAATGGATGGTCGCAGTACTCACAAGCGTCGTACACCTTTGATACACGCGTGTCAATCTCCCTTAGCGCGGCAGCAGATCGGTTTCGGTGCGGCCGGCCAGGGGTCTGACCATCGCGCCTCCGCAGGCGCCGACTCCGGTGATCAATGAGGGCGTTGCGGAGATTGAAGAGCACAGCGTACACGCATCCGTTCATTCCGGTCGGCTTGAAGGCTCGTGCTGCTGGAGATCGCTCGCTCGCGCCGTGGGGCGTGGAATCTCAACCTCTGGGATTTCGACGACGGCCCGGAATCAGCAAATACTACGCCGTTGATCGTGATTGACACCGTACACCAAACGCGGTCCGGCCAGAGGGAGCTAGCTAGAATCTGAGGCTCTGCACAATCCGTTCCTGAGATTCGACGCTTTCGCCACTTGTCTTTGCATGTCGTGCCGCCATCCATAAATACTTTCGACCTTCTTCCGTCTTCCCGCGTCGAAGGAGTTCAGTACCAAGTCTGACGCAAGCATCAGGCGTGGCCTTCGCTTCGCCGTAGCCGATGCGATCCGCGATCTGGCGAAGAAATTCGTCGCGCTTGGCGGGTTCGCCGTTCTTTGCGTAGTAATCAGCAATAGCGAGACTGGATGAAACGCCAAGGCCCCCCGATACGCTTCGACCAGACTGTCCATCTCCCTCGAGAATGCTGGATCGGATAGCTCGGAAAGAAGACGGATCATCGCCCAATCGCTCTTATGGAAGCGGTCCGTTTCAGTTGAACTCAGCTTTTTTAGAACGCTCTTTGCCTCGCCCTGGTTGCGCCCAAAGGCCGACTCCGTGTAGTGAACCAGGAACGTCCGTGAAAAATCTCTATCGGCGTCGGACAGCAATCCCGGGAGCACGTTGTCCAGAAATGCCACCGCGAACGGCGACGTCAGCAAATTGCCATAGCCGGCAGAAAGGGCGCCGAAGCTGCTCCCGTATTCGAGAGAAAAATAAAGGGAGTCTTTTTCTAAGGAAGTCGGACGAGCAGAGCCGAGTAGGAATCGCCTTAGCCGTAATGCCAGTGCACTGCATGGCCGCCAACTTTCTGCGTGCTCCATCCAAGGCCGTACGGGCTGAGACGCCCGTCGTTCAGAGTATAGGGCGTGGTGAGATGCGCGTAACTCTCAGAGGAGAGCAGGACATTCTCGTCGAGCGCGATCATATATTTTGAAAGATCGTCAACCGTGCTCAGGAATCCTGTAGCGGGAAACAAGGTCGTCCCGCCCGACGCTCCACTATCTCTTGTCGCAGCCTATGCCCCGAATCCAGGAAATATGGAGTCGCAATCCGAGGAATGCGCGAATCCTTTTTGTCAGCAGGATATCCGGCCAGAGTCGATGTCAAGCCGAGCGGTTCTTCTACACGCTTACGAAACTCCTGCGCACAAGCTTGGTAGTGGTGCGTGTTCCCGCTGAATTTCTCAAAGACTCCGTACACGAAGCTGTAGCGGTTTCCGTTGTACGCGAAGTTATCGCCGGGCTTGCCTTCTGAGGTGTGGCTGAGAACATGCTTGAGCTGCACGTCCGGATCGATCAGTCGATCCGCGCTGAGCCCTACGGATAGAAATGGTTAATCTAGCAGGTAGTCATCCAGAGAGATTTTCTTCTCCTGGACATACTGCATCATTATCACCGCAGCGAACGTTTTCGTAAGAGACGCAATATAGAAGATATGGTCCTGTCGCATGGGAATCCGGCTCTCCAAATCGGCGAAGCCGTCAGCCTGGACGAAGGATACTTTTCCATCTCGGACGACACCTGCTACAAAACCAGGAAACCCAAGCAGGCCTGCGCTTAATCGAATGTCCAATCGCAGGGACTTATCGGCGGCGGTTTGGGCGTCGAGCACGGATCTGGTTGCAAAAAAATGGAGCGGTCGCGCCCAAGGTGACGAGCGTGCGGCGGGTCATAGGCATGTAAGTGTCCCCTCATAAAACTGGTGATTCCGCCGCGATTTGCCGGGCTCGCTGCGCAGACAGCGGATTGGCACACGAAGAGCAGACAGCATAATATCCGTACGACGCAAGACCGGAAAGGATAGGTAAATCAACTCACAAACGGTCCCGTTCAAGTCAGTTTTTCGCAGCCTGAGCGCGAACCAACACAGATCCTCTTCGGGCCGAATCGATACGTGACCAGATAGACATATGGCGACATGGACTATTGACCCCGTTACGCTTATTCGAAAACCGCGGACTAATTTTTGGAGCCGTGGGTTTCGGTGCGGCCGGCCAGGGGTCTGACGATGGCGCCTCCGCAGACGCCGACTCCGGTGTTCATGAGGGCGTTGAGGAGATTGAAAAGCACAGCGTACACCATTTGTTCGGTGACTTGGGTCTTGCCTGGAAGACGGAAGGTGGAGGGCAATTCGGTGCTGATCTGGATGCGGACGGAGTTGGGTAAAGCGCGGCCGGAGGGGTCTCTCTGATTGGCGAGGGCGATGGGTGTTTGAAGAACGACTCCGGTGGATCCGTCGACGTAGAACTGACAGCGGGAGAACCATCCCAAATTTCCGGGGTCGGCGGCATCGAAGAGTAGTAGGGGAGCCTGCCGTTCGGCGGCCGTGAGATCCAAGAGCATGCTGCGTTTGGCTTCTTCGATACGGAATTCAAAGCCCGCTTGTTTGGCGATATTGGCGACGAATTCGGAATCGAGTTCGAGGAGCAACATCTTGTGGCGCCCCGCCTGAAGAACCTGCATTTGTTCTCATTGTGGCACACCGGGACAAGCCGAAGGCGATTATAACAACGAAAGATAGAGGCGATTCGTGGCGCTGTCGAAGGGAACGAAGATAATCTCTTCGATCGTGTTGGCAGGCCGATCAAGCCAGGATTTAGCGGCGGCGATGGCAATTTCGGTGGCCTCCTTAACCGGATAACCATAGACGCCGGTGCTGATCGCGGGGAAGCTGATGGTGCGGACGGCGCGCGCTTCAGCCATTCTGAGACAGGTTTCATAGCAGGAACGCAATTGCGCGGGTTCACCGTCGGCACCGTCTTCATAAGCCGGCCCCACGGCATGGAAGACAAACTTTGCGGGCAGATTTCCGGCGGAAGTGGCGACAGCGTTGCCGGTGGGGCACTCTCCATCGCGGAGGCGAATGACGTCGAGTTCGCGCATGAGAGACGGACCAGCAGCGCGGTGGATCGCTCCATCGACGCCACCACCCCCGGCCAGAAAGCGGTTGGCGGCATTGACGATGGCGTCAACGGGGATGGTGGTAATGTCGCCTTCGATAACTGTAATTTTGCCTGTCATGTATGCACCGTTACTTCGAAAACGACAGCTTCTTTTTGAAGCGAGTGAACCAGCTTTCCGGAGGACCGGCGGCGGGGCCGGAGGAGCTTGCAGGGTCTTGCGGCGCCGTTCCCGGGGAATCGGCATTGGGCGAATATTGCTCCTGACCGGTCATGCGGACGCGATATCCATTAAAGACGTAAGCGCGGCGGTAGAGCTGGCCGTCATCGTCGGCAACGACGACTGAAAATGTGGAGTCCTCTAGATCAGACTTGCCCTTTGGAGGGGGCGCGGCGTGGACCTTCGTGGGGTAGAAGCCTTTGACGTTGCGTTCTACATAGGCGGTTTCGTAGCGATGATGGCGCTTGCTCCAGACGAAGACGCGAAGACGGTCGAATTCGTATTGGTCGCGGCGATTGGACATGGTGGTCCAAAGCCAATTGTGTTTCATCCCGTCGTCAGTTTCGACGTCACCGAGCTGGAAATACGATGTGATGCGGTGGCCTTCGGCGTACTGCGCCACTTCATCGGGAATGGACATGGTGATCATGCGCGAGAGGACCCAGCCGGCCTTGCCGTCTTTCGAGCGAACCAGGCTCCAATCGTCCATAGGCACGGAGACAGGAGCAGGCTTTTCGGCGGGCTTTTCGTTGACCGCAACGACCGGTTCCGGGGCGGTGTATTTCCGGGAGAGTTCCAGCCAATTCCTGGGAGGCGCGGGGGGCTTGGGCGGAGGGGGCGGGGGGATGCGGGTGGAGGCCTTTTCTTTCTCTTTCTTTCTGGAGGAGGCGGTGCGCTTTTGCACTACGACGGGTGCGAGTTTCGGCTCGGCCTGGACACGGGGAGCGACGCGATGACCGATGACCTGCACGGATTCCTTCTCAGCGATTTGATAGAAGCTGGGCGAGGAGCGACTGGGTTCGGTGTGCATATTGAGAGGTTCAAAGACGGTGGCCGCGCCTTGCGAGGGAAGACGCGCCGCTTGATCGGCGGAGAGGCGCAAGCCGTTCATTTGTTCCGGCGTCAGGAGCTGGCGGGCGTCGGTCCAACCGTCGACGCCTTGGGCTGTGCGCACTTTCACTTGACTGCGATGGCGTGTAATGACATCGAGTTTTTCGCCGTGTTTGACCGTAATGGCGTTTGGAGACTTAGTGCTGAGATCCTTGCGAAGGTTGAGTGTGAGAGGGCCTACAAACGCTTCGCCGATGGCAGGTTCGCGATCGCCGCCAGACCGGCAGCCGCAGAGGAGACTTAAAGCAAAAGCAATATAGATGAGGCGGTGGGACATCAGCGCGGAAGTGCTCTGAAGGATAGTTTAACAATAGACATCATGACGGATGAGACGAATGCTATTCAGTTAGAAGAGTGGTATTGCCCGAAGTGCAACGTAGCGGTGATGGATCCGTTGGTGTGCGGCGACTGCATGTCGACAATATGTAGACGCTGCGGAACTCCGCTGGAACGGGTGGATGAATTGGGATTCGGCTAGCCGGGGGCATGGCGCCATGAATTCTGTTAGAGTGGCCTACGAATGACTGTTCGCCAATGTCTGCCGGCCTTATTCCTTTCTATCTCGCTGTTGGGGGCGCCCCCCGACGGAGATGGGCTTTACCAAAAGCGCTGCGCCGCTTGCCACGACGCGGCCAAACCGCAAACGCGCATGCCAAGCCGGAGCGACCTTTCCAAGAAGGCTCCGGAAGAGATTCTGAAGGCAATGTTCGCGGGAGCGATGGTGCAGCAATCCGCGGGGCTGACGGAAGAAGAGGGGAGGGCGATCGCGCGCTACGTTACGGCTAAAGAATTCGGGGCGACCATAGTGGTGGCGGCGACGGCCCTTTGCACGGACGGGACAAAATCGTTTCGACCAGCGGAAACCGACTGGAACGGTTGGGGCGGGGACCTGAATAGCAGCCGATTTCAGAAAAATCCGGGGTTCACCGCGGAAGACGCGAAAAGACTAAAGCTGAAGTGGGCTTTCGGTTTTCGTGGAACGAACGTAGCGTCCGCGCAGCCGACCCTTGTGGGGAAGCGGCTCTTTGTGGGAAGCGCCAGCGGTACGGTTTATTCGCTGGATGCTGCTACGGGGTGCACGTATTGGAGTTACGAAGCGGGCGCGAACGTACGCACTGCGATCAGCATCGGGGCAGTTCCGGGCGGAGGATACGCGGCCTATTTCGGCGATATCCGATCGACCGTGCACGCCGTGGATGCGACGACCGGGACACTAATTTGGAAAACCAAAGTGGAAGAGCATCCAGCTTCCCGTGTCACTGGCGCTCCGATCTTTTATGAGGGGCGATTGTACGTGCCGGTTTCATCGACGGAGGAGGCCTCAGCGATGTCTCCGAAGTATGAATGCTGCAAATTTCGAGGGAGCCTGGTAGCGCTGGATGGCGCGACGGGCAAGCTGCTGTGGAAGACTTACAGCGTGAGCGATCCGCCGAAAGAAACGAAGAAGAGTAGCACGGGTACGCAGAAGTTCGGACCGGCGGGCGGAGCAATCTGGTCGTCACCGATGATCGATGTGAAACGCAAACTGATCTATGCGTCGTCGGGCAATTCTTACACAGACGTTGACGTTAGTACGACAGACGCAATTCTGGCCTTCGATCTGGAGACGGGGACGTTAAAGTGGGCGACACAAGCGCTGCCGAAAGACAACTATGTGATGTCCTGCGGAAAGGCGGGGGTAGGAAATTGCCCGGAACAGATGGGCCCCGATCATGATTTCGGGACGTCGCCGATACTGCGAACGCTTCCGAACGGCAAGCAGATTGTAGTCGCGGCGTCGAAGGCGGCGATGGTGTACGGCTTGGATCCCGACCAAAACGGGAAGATCCTGTGGGAGAAGCGCATTGGTCAAGGCGGGCCGTTAGGTGGCGTGGAATGGGGACACGCGGCGGACGACCAGAACGTTTACGCAGCGGTATCGGACGTGTTCCAGACCACGGCGGGCGTGCCAGGAGGGCTGCATGCGCTGGCCCTAGGGACGGGCGAAGAAGTGTGGAATACACCTCCGGCGAAAATGACTTGCATACCGACGGCGGCTGGCTGTACGGGGGCGCAATCGGCGGCAATTTCGGTGATGCCGGGGATGGTATTTTCGGGATCGGTGGACGGACACTTTCGTGGATATTCGACCAAGACGGGCGAGATTATTTGGGACTTCGACGCAGTGAAACCATTTGAGACTGTGAATGGAGTGAAAGCCAAGGGCGGATCATTCGACGGGGGCGGCCCGACGATAGCGAACGGTATGGTGTTCACGGGATCTGGCTACGGAATGTGGCAAGGCCTGGCGGGGAACGTACTATTGGCATTCTCAGTGGACGGCAAATAAGTGGCGACGCGGATTGTACAGGGAATAGATGAACTGCGCACGTTGATCGGGCAAGAGGCCGGCGTGAGCGAATGGATGACGATTACGCAGGAATTGATCAATCGATTCGCGGCGGTGTCGGGCGACGACCAATGGATACATTTGGACGTGGAGCGTGCGCGGAGAGAATCGCCGTACGGCACGACGATCGCGCATGGATTTCTAACGGTGTCGTTGTTGAGTGTGCTGGTGAAGCAGGCGGTTCAGCTGCAGGGCGATTTCAAGATGAGCGTGAACTACGGATTCAACCGCTTGCGGTTTACGGGCGCGGTACCGGCGGAATCGCGTATCCGGGCCCGGGTTACACCGCTTGGCGCGAAGGATGTCACGGGCGGCTACGAGATTACGTGGGGCGTGACTGTCGAGGTTGAAAATCAGAGTAAGCCAGCATTAGTGGCTGAGTGGCTGGGCCGTACTTACTCGCTGTAATTCCGCTGTTGTAATTCCTATCCTGTTTTCCTTTTCCTAACATTTTCAAATTCCAGGGTAAATGCGTTCCTGAATTCCGAGGGCTGCGATTCGCGGTCACGGAACGATTACGCATTTCTCCTGTTTGATTTCAGCGAGTTACTGGAAAGACCTGGGAGGGACTCTGCCGGCGGCTGGTAGGTTGTTGCCAGGAGACGGTCTGTGAGGAGCAAAAAGCCAGTAACAAAAAAGCCTGAACATGAGCCGCGCTCTCAACTAGTTAGGGTCCTGATTGAGAAATATCAGGTGAAGTTATTGGAAGACGGCAAGGCAACACTTGGCGATCTAGTTCGCCTGCTGCAGTTGGAACGAGATCTTGTGTCTGGGGAACAACCGAAGGAGGTCATCGTCCGATGGGTAGATCCGTCCTAAACGGAACGGTCCAAGTGGACATTGAGTACGGGCCGCTGGTATCGCAGAAAAAATTTCACGAATCGAAAGCGAGGTTCAAAGGGTTCTCGGGACCGATCGGATGCGGTAAGAGCCAGGCACTTTGCCAAGAGGCGATTCGGCTGAGTTACTTAAATCCTGGACGGATGGGCTTACTCGGGGCGCCCACTTACCCGATGTTGCGTGACGCGACACAAGTAACTCTGTTTGAAATTCTGGATAAGAACGACATTCCGTACGACTTCAACAAAGCCGAAAACCAGGTCGTGATGAAAGAAACGCGGTCGAAGATCTTATTTCGATCGATGGATGACCCCGAGCGGTTACGCGGTAGTAACTTAGCCTGGTTTGGAATCGATGAATTGACTTACACGTCGGAGGACGCCTGGTTACGAATGCAAGGGCGACTGCGCGACCCTGGCGCGACGAGCTTATGCGGGTTTGCGGTGTGGACTCCCAAAGGCTACGACTGGGTTTTCGAGAGGTTCATCGGAGAGCAGCATTTGGGCTGCGAAACAGTAATTGCCAAGGCCTTTGAGAACCGCTATCTGCTGGACAAGGTGCCGGACTTTTACGAGCGGCTAAGAGACAGTTACGACGAACGGTTCTATCAGCAGGAAGTGCTTGGCGAGTATTTGAACCTGCATGCGGGCCGAGTGTATCAGGCATTCAGCCGCGATGACAATGTTCGGGAAGTGGCATTAAATCCGAACTTGCCGATTCTGTGGGCCCTAGACTTCAACGTGGATCCGATGTGTTCTGTCGTGGTACAGATACACGGCGACAAGATTTGCGTGCTGGATGAAATCGTTCTGGGGCGGGCGACAACAGAACAAGCTTGCGAGGAACTACTTAGCCGATTCCGCAAGCATGCGGGAGGGCTGATCGTATACGCGGACGCGAGCGGGCGGCACATGCAGACCTCTGGCTATTCGGACATCACGATCATTCGAGATTTTCTGCGGCAAACGGAATTTGCCGACGCCAAGATGAAAATTCCAAAGAGTAATCCGCACGTGCGGGAGCGGATTCAGTTGATGAACGGAAAGCTGCGGTCGGCATCGGAAATAGTGGATCTAGTAATTCATCCGCGGTGCAAAGAACTAATCAAGGACTTCGAGCAAGTGAGTTACAAACAGGGCAGCACGGTGGTGGATAAAGAACGGGATTCGAAGCGGACTCACTTATCGGATGCGCTGGGTTACTTAATTTGGCAGGAATGCCAGCCGAGGCTGAAGATCGGCGAGCAGGGCGGACGGCTCTTTTAAAAAGCGATTGACGAATGAGGGGCGGAGAGGAATTCATGTTCGATATAGATCGCGAGCATCCCGAGTACAAGCTGAAGACGCAGGTGTGGCGAAAGTATCGGCACCTTTACTCCGGTGGCGAAGACCTGAAGAACAACGCAGGGGAATATCTAGTTCAACGGCAGAAGGAGCCGATGGATGTTTACGGCGAGCGTCTGAACCGGGTTTTCTACGAAAACTATATAGGCTCAATCGTCGACTGGTACGCGGCAACGTTGTTTCGACGGGAGCCGGTGTTGATTTTCGATGGCGCAAATCAAGCGGGGAAGGGGTTCTTTGGAGCCTTCGCCGACGATTGCGACCGCAAGGGCAGCAGCCTGAATGATTTCTTTCAGAAGCAATTCGTAGCAGCGTCCGTGTCCGGGTCCAGTTTCGTGTTGGTGGATTTTCCCCGCAGCCGGTATGAGCCGGGAAGCCGGGCGGAAGAAGACGCGCTGGGTGCATCGCGAGCTTACCTGGTGGATTACTCGGCGGAAGACGTTATCAATTGGAGCCACGACGAGCACGGTAACTACGAGTGGGTAGTGCTGCGCACGAAGTCGGTTCGGAAAGAGCGAATCGAAGACGTCGAGTGGAAGACGGAAACACGCTGGTTCTACTACGACAAGCAGCAATTTCAAGTTTTTCGACGGATCGAGTCGGCGACCGAGAAGTCGCAGATCGAGTTGGTGGACCAGGGCCGGCACGCGCTGGCCAATCAGCAGCGAGTTCCGCTCTTCAAGCTGGCATTACCGGAAGGGTTATGGCTGTTGAATAAGGCTGGACTGCTGCAGTTGGAACACTTCAATAAGTCAAACGCACTGTCGTGGGCCTTGACGATGGGGTTGTTCGCGATGCCGGTAATTTACTCAGACCGGGAATGGAATCAGATTGTCGGCGAATCGTACTACATACAACTGGCGCCAGGGGACCGCTTCGGGTGGACGGAGCCTGAAGGCCACGTGTTCCAGATCGCGGCGAACAATCTGGCGCGGCTGCAGGAAGAAATCTACCGGGTCTGTTATCTAACGCAGGCCGGTGGGGGGCGGTCTCAAGTGCGTTTGTCGCAATCGGGTCTAAGTAAGCAGCGGGACTTCTCGATCACGCAAGAGGTTCTTCGAGCCTTCGGAGATGTGGTCAAGGAGGGAATCAAGCGCGTGCTTACGGCTATAAATGTGGCGCGCGAAGACGGCCTGACGATCAGCGTTACAGGGATGGACGAGTTCGATATCGGCGACTTCAGTCTGGAATTGGCGGACGCGAAGAACCTTCTGGCTTTAGGTATCGACTCTCAGACGCTGAAGCAGCAGATTTACAAAAAGCTTGCATTGAAATACCTGAGCGACGTGCGGCAAGAGGTTAAAGACCGCATCGCCGCGGAGATCGATATAGCGTTCAGGGATCAAGGTGCGGCAAGTGTTCGACCCGCAGATCAACAGAAGTCGAGCTAATTCGGGGAGGAACGAACTCCCGAAGACTGGGAACAAAGGAGACGAATGGAAGAAGAACAGACAGATGTAAATATCCGTTCGATCATTCGCGATGCAATTCAAGAATTCGTGAAGATTGAGCAGACGAAAACGGAACCGGCATACAAAGCGGAATTGATCGAGGAACGCAGGCGCCGGGAACAGCTGGAACAAAAGATGAACGAGCTGGCCGAGGAAAATCGGCGGAGCCGTTTGATGGCGGACGAAGCGGACCGCAGTTCAAACATCCGGGCGGAGCTTCAGCGCCTAGGCGTAGCGAAGATCGACCTAGCGTACAAGGCGGTGAAGGACGAAGTGTTTCGGGCGGAAGACGGGCGATTGTTGGCCAAAGCAACGCAAGGCGATGTAGGTCTGCGCGACTACCTGACTAACTTCGTCACCGAAAACCCGGAGTTGTTGCCGGCTCGAATGGCCGGCGGTTCTGGAGCTGGATCGAATTTGAAAGCGACGGGTGGAACGGCTTCTAGCCTCGATCTGGACAAGCTTAAGCCAGGAATGAATCCCGAAGAGCTAGAACGGGTACGGCAAGAGATCTCGCGCGTCGCAATGCAGACCCTGCGGGGTAGCTAGATCCCGGGAGTTCGGTGAGTCGGTTTTGATAGCGTCCGAGCGCGGGCGCTGAAGAGAACAATCAAGGAGAAGAAATGCCAGCAATTACGTCAGCAAATTTAGCGAACGCGATAGTGAAACTAGTGGCGGTGGATGCTCTGCCGTCGCTAATGGGGAACCTGATCATGGGCAACCTAGTGAATCGCGATTACGAACCGAGCCTCGCGCAGGCCGGCGATACGATCAATGTACCGATCCCCCCAACATTAGTGGCGAATAACATCGTCGAGGGCGGGACGGTCGTTACTCAGAATCCTAGTTTGGGAAATGCCCAAATCGTTTTGAATACACATGCGGAAGCGACTTTCCAGATTCCCGATGTAACGAAGGTGCTAGCGGTTCCGGACCTGCTGAAGTTATACATGCAGCCGGCCGTTATTGCGCTGGCGGAGCGTATCGAATCGGATCTGTTGAGTCTATATTCGCAGTTTACGGCTAACTTGCCGGTAGGTACGCCGGGCACGGCAATTACGGAAGCCGCCATCGATGGGGCGGAAACGATGTTATTTACGGCAAAGGTTCCGGCGAGCGCGTCGAAGTATCTAATTGTGGATGCGCCGACTTATTCGCAGTTACGACAGATCCCGCGTTTTAGCGAGTATCAGACCGCGGGCGAGGCGGGTCTGCGGGCACTGGTGGAAGGAGCGGTCGGCAAGATGAAGGATTTCTATATCTTCCGATCTCAATTTGTTCCGAAGACTGGGAGCGGTCCGGCTACGACCCACAACTTGGCGTTTACACGTAATGCGCTGGGCCTGGTTGTTCGCCGGCTGCCGCAGCCGCTGCCGGGGACGGGAGCCATCTCAGAGTACGCGGAACTTGGCAATTTTGGTATTCGCGTGACCATGAGCTATCAGCCGAACACGTTGGCCCAGCAGTTCACCGTTGACGTTCTCTATGGCTGTGGCGTTCTGCGCAACAACCACGCAGTTCAGGTAAACAGCTAGTCATCGTTTCAAGGCAACAATCGATTTAAAAAGGAGACCTCAGCGCACGATTGCCGGGGTCTTCGCCTTTCAAGGAGAGACAACATGGATTTGCGGATGTTTTATCAAAAGATCAAGAGAATGGAAGAAAGTATCGAGCGGGAGCACGTTGTGATGGTGAGCAACGAAACGTCGGATGGCGGCAAGGCGGGTGTTCTGACCGCGGTTTCGCGAGCGATAGCGGCGAAGCTAATCGTCGAGGGGCGAGCCCGGCTGGCGACAGACGAAGAGACTTCGGCATTCGAGAATGCGCAAGCGAAAGCGCGAACCATGGCGGACGAATTGGCGAATGCGGGACGTCTTCAGGTGGCGTTGATCTCTGAATCCGAATTTCGAGCAATGAAAAGCCCGCGACCGCTGAAAAGTTGACGTGGACGATCATGGCACTGTTTACCGACGGGACACTATCGACGACAGAATCGCTTCGGATCTATGAGACCGGAATTCTCGACTTAGCCAACGCGGAAGGAATCGACTTAGATGCAAAGCTTGGCTTGGCGACAGATGAGATCGGCGATGAGATATTAGGGTTGTTAGTCAATCAGAGTCTGCACGACCCGAAACGATGTTATCGGCGTACCGTAGGGTTGTCGGACATCGTGGTGACGCCAGCTCTCTGCCGATGGCACGCCGTTCACACGCTAGCGATCACATATCGCGACGCCTACAGCAGCCAACTGAACGACCGGTACAAAGCAAAGTGGGACGAGTACACCAAGATCGAGAAAGCAGCCCGGGCGAATGCGTATGCAATCGGCTTTGGACTGGCGAGCAATCCCGTTCCTAAAGCGGGAGTGCCGCTGATCAATACGGTTCCGGCGAGTCTTGCCGCAGCCACTTACTGTGTTCAGGTGAGCTTGGTTAACGGATTAGGACAAGAGGGCGTGCCAAGCGATCTGCTGAACTTCAACGCCGAGGCCGGCAGTGGGATTCAGGTCCAGATGTCTGGCCATAGCGGCATTGCGGCCGGATGGAACGTGTACGCGGGATTCGCTGGCGACCCTTTACTCCTGCAAAACAACCTCCCGCTGACTCTTGACGGAGTGTGGGTTCTAGGCGATGCGGGGCTGGTGGCGGGGCGGGTTCCGAGCAATGGTCAAACTGCGGATATGTACTTCATGAACAACCGCAATGTGTTGAGAGGATGAGCGATGGCGAGAGTAGGAAGTATCGCAACGAACAAGCTGACAGGGCTGCTGACGGCAGACAGCGGGCTTACCACTAGCATCTCAATGCTGGCGGCCGACACAAACGTCAATCTGCCGGGGATTGGGTCGCAGCAGGTTATTGCGCAGCATGTCGCGTTAGATCTCTCAGAGAAGAGCTTTCCACTGAAGTATCCGTTGGTGAACGTTTACTGCGAAAAGGTGACGAACAGCCTGCGAGAGAAATTCCGGACGTTTTCGGGGAAGGCGCGACTGGTGGTTGAGACGCGGGTGTCGCAGGACAGGCTGGACGGAGTAGAGACGCAATTGCAATTGTATGTGGACGCAGTTACTCAAGTCTTGGATCAGAGCCGGGGAGACTGGGGGCAAGGAATGTTTTATTCCGGCGGATACGAGATTAGCTTCGACGCAGTGAAACAAGGCGGCAAGAACTTTGTGCAGCTGGCGAAAGTGACACTCGAAATCGAGATCAGCAGTAACTGAGGCGAGAAGGAGCAAGGATGTCAGGTTACATTTCATCGAACAACAATCGCTTCTATGTAGCGGTGGAACCGCAATATGGCAGCGCGGCCGCCCTGCAGAGCGGAAATCGAATTCCGGCGCTGAAGCTTACGGCCAAGCAGCAACAAGAAACGACGAATCGCAAGGATAAGACGGGCGGCCGTACGTTCGTTGGTCTGCCTTCGGGCATACGCCGCAAGACCAACTTCGATTTAAGCACCTATATGACTGCTTGGGGCGATGCGGCTCGCGAACCGCAACATGGGCCATTGTTCCAGGCGGCCTTTGGCGGATCACCACAATTGTTTCAAGGCGGCAGTGTTTCGACGGTAACAAACGGAGTGCGTATTCAATTCGCCGGCGCGCACAACCTGTCGCCCGGGCAAGGCGTGAAGCATTTTGGTGAGATGCGCTTTGTAAGTGGACTGGTGGACGCTCAAAGCGTGGTTCTTAATGCGCCGTTCTCAAATCAGCCGCAAGTGGGGGCGGCTTTGGGACCGACGATCACATATCACTTAGCGAACGATTTGAAAAGCGCATCTATTTTCGATTACTGGAGCCCGGACACATCGGTCCACAGGCTGCTTGCGGGCGCGGCGGTCAATAAGATGAAGATCAAAGTAAACGGTGATTACCACCAATTCGAATTTAGCGGTCAGGCTGCGGATCTGGTGGACAGTACAAGCTTCTCGGATGGCCAAGCGGGGATGACACAGTTTCCACCGGAACCTGTAATCGGCGGCTTCGATTACTCAATTATTCCAGGGCACTTAGGGCAGGTCTGGCTGGGCGCGTCTCCGGGGAGGTTTTACACCTTGACGGAGGCGGAGTTCAACCTGAACAACAATCTGGATCTAAGGAATCATGAATTCGGATCGCAGTTATCGCGCGGCATAGCGCCGGGCTCGCGCGAAGTGTCGATGACGTTCAGTTTGTATCAAACCGACGACGCGGCCACGAAGACGCTTTATCAGGCGGCGCGGCAGCGATCACCAATTAGCGTGATGATCCAACTTGGCCAAGACGACGGACAGCTGTTCGGAATTAACATGAACAGCTTGATTCCGGAAGTACCGGCCTACGACGACAGTGAGAATCGGCTGCAGTGGAAGTTCGATGGGAGCCGAGCGCAGGGCACGATCGACGACGAGGTGACCATTGCCTTCGGTTGATTCGATTGAATACGAAAGTTATCGTCGACACCAGTCGGAGGCTGTTCATGGTGTGGAATTCGCCATCCGGAAGATGTCGTTCGGGCGACGGATCGAGCTAGCGCGATGCATTCGGGAAATCGGACAACGGTTGGAGTTCCTGGAAGCCGGGTCTGACGTGAAAGATCGGATCGATGCAAACATTCTGGCGCGCGAAGTGGACGCAATTTATTTGCGCTGGGGGCTTGCGAGCATCGAAGGCTTGACGCTAGACGGCGAAGCCCCAACCGCCGAACGATTGTTGGAATGCGGGCCAGAAGCGCTGACATCGGAAATATTGATGCGGATCAAAGCCGAGTGCGGCTTGTCAGACGAAGAACGAAAAAACTAATCGTCGCCTTTCATTTCCATCGTGAGGGCCAGGCCGGCTGGAAGTGCGACGAATGTAGAAAGCACGGCCTGGAACTGCGCAGACGATGCGGGTGGGTACCAGAAGCCTTGGCAACACCGCCGCGCGTGGTGTGGTTGCGGGGGGCCGTGGCCACCGACACCTGTCCGACGTCGTACGTATCCGCGCAGAGCATTTCGTGGATTGAAGAATTCTTCGCCTGGAAACTCTCCAGCGGAATGGATGTGCGACAGCTGCGAGCGAAGAGCGTGGACGCCTTCGCAATCCTGAACAAAGAATTGCAAACGGAGCGGAATAATGCATAGCAGCGACTACGTAAATCAACTTCTAACCATTCTTGAACCACAAACTCAATCGAGTTCAAGCTCGCAATCGCGGTCCGTTTCCAGGGAAGTGCAAACGGTGCTGAACGGATCAACGCAGGCGGGAGTTGAATCGACAGGAGTACGAGGATTAGGCGCCGACGCGACGAGTAGCGCGACCACGCCAGGGGCTCAGGTTCAGAAGGATTTAAACGAACAGCTGGTGCAGATCACGCAGCAACTTACGCAGGCTAGAGCTTTGCAACAGAGCCAATCGGATGCGCTCGCGGAGAATACGAAAGCCTTGGCCGCGAGTACTACGACGAAATCCCAGAGCGGTGGAAGCACGGCGGGAACGATCGGCGGAGTACTTTCGAGCGTGTTCGAGTCCTTACTAGGTGTTGGATCCATAATCTCGGGAATCTCAAGCCTCTTCGGAGGCGGACAGAAGTCCGATCCCTTGCCCGCTTTGAGTCAATACACAGCACCAGCAGCGCAGAGCTTTGCCGGGGGCATTAGTACTGCGACAAGCGGAATCAGCGGCGTCGACCACGATCTAAACGGAGGGGCGCGGCCGCTGACAACGTCATCCCAGACGGCAGCGAGCCATCAAATTACTGTTCAGGTACAGGCGATGGACAGCAAGTCGTTTCTGGATCATAGCGACGACATAGCGCGGGCCGTCCGGCATGCGATTTTGCAAGGTAGCTCTCTGAACGATGTGCTCTCCGAGGTCTAGGCATGGCGGATTTTCCAAAACTTAAGACAGGCGCGATCACGCAATATCCCTCACAACGGCGAATAGATTACTCGACTGGGATCGTGCAATTTATAGACGGATCAGAGCAGCGCTTTCGAGACGCCCCAGGTTCACTGAAGCGGTGGACGATCCGGCTAGATCAGGTTGATGAAGGTGAGCTTGCGATTCTAACTGAGTTCGTACGATCGCAGCAAGGGGAATACGGAAGCTTCACGTTCACGGATCCATGGGATGGAGCGGTGTACGGAAATTGCAGTTTTGAAGGTGGCGTGATGGAGCGTCGCCTAATGACGGAGAGCCGAGGTTCGACTACGTTGATCGTGAAAGAGAATCGGGGATAAAGCATGTTGGTGTTTCCACAACTAACCACGGGAGCGTCGGGTCAGTATCCGTTAACGGCGCGGCGAACCGATCGAACGGTAGTGAATCGCCTAGGTGACGGGACCGAAGTGCGTTTTGCCGATGATGGGTGGAAGCCGGCCGAATGGGACGTGCGCCTAGCAGAATTATCGAACGAGGAATGGAAGGCAGTGGAGGATCTGTTTGTGGCGGCAGAGGGACGATTACAGTCGTTCACGTTCTTAGACCCGACAGCGAACCTACTGGCGTTTAGTGAAGACTTAACGACCGATGTTTGGAGCAACGATCCGCTGCTGCAATCGACGGCGGGCGTAGCGGATCCAGTTGGTACGAATCGCGCAACGAGAGTGGTCAACACCGGGCAGGCAACTCAATCGTTACGGCAGACAATCGGAGTTGCAGGATGGTTTCACTACTGCTTCAGCCTTTATTTGCGGAGCTCCGGCGGGTCCTTGGTGGGATGCGGTTTCTCAACAACAGGCGGGGGGAAACAGCAGTCCGTCGGCGTGACCGCTGGGTGGCAGCGGGTGACATCGAGCACCAACCTGCAGCGGACAGAGACTGGTGTGACATTCCATCTTGACTTGCCGGCAGGCGCATCCATAGAAGTTTTCGGATTGCAGGTAGAAGCGCAGCTGGGAGCTGGCGAGTACAAGCGTACTTTTCAGAGGAGCGGAGTCTACTCAAAGGCAAGATTCGCCGAAGACCGATTTAGTGTCACTACCAGCGGGCTTGATCGAAATTCAGGATTGATCCGCATCAGTAGCCAAGAAGGATAGAACTGAAGGGAGCAGCAGAAAATGGCAACGATCGACCAACTAAAGCAGCAAGACGTTACTGAAACTCCGCTCTTCCTCTTTGAATGCAAGTTAACTTCAGGAACAGTGGAGCGGTGGAGCACGCATGCTGTTTCGTTCAATGGAAACGACTACCGAGCCAGGGTGATCAAGCATAATCTATTCGAGCTGAAAGCTTCATCGGACGACGGTCTGGATAGCGTATCGAGGATCTCGCTGACTCTTGCAAACGCCGACTCCTACTTTTCGCAAATTGAGCGAAGCATCAAATGGAAGGGCGGTATTCTGTCGGTTCGATTTCTATTTTACGATCTAAAGAATAGCGTGGCTGCGTCAGAAGATCGGATTGTGTTTCGGGGAATCGCCAACGCGCCGGATGAGATTACCGAGTCCACACTACGGCTTTTCTTCACAAATCGGCTGAACTTGCAACGAATACTGCTGCCCGAGGTGCGCCTTCAAAAACGATGTCCTTGGATCTTTCCGAGTACGGCCACTGATAGGGAAGAGGCGCTGTCAGGAACTGCGAAAGGAACATTTTCCGGACTCTACCGATGTGGATACTCGGCCGATGTCACGGGAGGAATCGGAAATAGTATCAGCGGCACGCCGTATACAAGCTGCGACTATACCCGAACCCAATGCGAGCAGAGGGGCATGTTCGATACCGACGAGGCAGGACGGGCATCACGGAGATTCGGAGGACTCGAGTTTGTACCGGCCTCGGTGCTCATTCGTGGATACGGCGAAAAGGGGTCGCATCTCTCGCCCGTGGTGGACAACCAAGCTCGCTATAACGACTTCATACCTTTGCTATACGGGACCGCGTGGTACGCACCACAGATAGTGTTCGCGCGTAACGACGGAAACATGACGCGAATGGAAATCCTTCTCGGGATGGGACCGATACAGGGCGTCGTGAAGGCAATTGTTAACAACATCGAGATACCGGAAGGGCAGGCGGGAGCGAACATGACCGCTACCGGCTGGTTCAACGTAATCAAGCATGGCGATCGAGAGGGTGCGTTCAATCCGGACTTTAGCGACTCAACTGGACATCCGTTAGGAGACCCGTACGGCAGCATGGCGATGATGTCTCTTGTTGTGCCGAACAGAATTAGCGATGGACAGTCTGCTCCGCGAGTGCGAATTCTGGCAGAAGGATTGAAGGTCGGACGCTATGATTCGGCGGGAGTACTCACTGATACGAGCTTCAGTAATAATCCTGCCTGGGTACTGTTCGATCTGTTTCGACGGAGTGGATGGGGCGTTGCGGAACTTGACGTCCCGAGTTTTGCGAGCACCGCTGCTTATTGCGATCAGCCGGTAACGATGACAGATCTAAACGGGAATCCGGCATTACGTCCGCGGTACCAATGCAATTTGGTATTGCAGAAGCGAAGAAGCGCGGCCGACGTGATCAGAGGCGTGCGGAATGCGTCGGCGCTTTATCTTGGATACGGCGTGACTGGTTTACTGCAACTGCGCTCCGAGAGTTCGCTTGCGGACCAACAAGCAGATAAGGCAAGCGGCAGCAATAGTACAGAGACTCTGGGCGGCGGATGGCCGGCTTACGAATTCAGTGATGGGTCAGCGAACTTCTCTGGAATCACGAGAAAGGAAAGTGGCGAGCCGAATCTGCGGTTGTTCTCTCGAAACTCCGCGGATACGCCTAATCTTTACACGGTGGAATTTCAAGATGAATTTAATGAGTATCAGCAGGATAGTCTCTCGCTCGAGGATATCGATGATGCGCAGTTGTTAGGACAGGAGATTAGCGCTCCGCTTACCGCGCTGGCTATCCCAAATTTCGATCAAGCGACGCGGATCGCGCGCCTAGCGCTAAGTAAATCCATTCAAGGCAACACGTATGTAGAATTCGAGACAAGCGTAAGAGGAGTCGGCCTCTCGCCTGGCGACATTATCACCATGACCTACTTGAAAGAAGGTCTAGAGCGGCAACCCCTTCGGGTTGTGAAATTAGCTCCCGGGTTGAATTACCGGACCATCCTCATCACGGCGCAATGGCACGAGGACGTCTGGTATGACGCATCGGCGACGACTAGTAATGGTGGTCGCCGCCAAGGAGAGTCCGGGGTCGGGTTGCCGCGACCGCTTGTCGGGGACGCCGTTAGCGACACCGGTGATACTGAATTTTCCATTCAAGAATCCGCTGTGCAGAGCGCGGACGGGAGTTTCTTGGTCGCGCTTCGGGCGGGCTTTGTTCCGCCGGCGAAGCCAGGTGCTTCCGGCGCTGGTGTACCCATTCTCAGCCTTAGCTCACAAGTTTCAAACACTGGGGGCGCTATCAAGGGCGGTCAGACATATTATTACGCCCTAAGCGCCAGGGACACTACCGGCGCTGAAAGCGTTTTATCCTTCGCGGTCAAGGCGACGATTCCGGCGGGATCCGACGCGAATGCAGTCACGCTGACGGGATTGAGTTTCACACCTGGGACTATGAGCTTCAACGTCTACCGAGGAGCCAGTCCGGCTCAGGTTTCGCAGATCGCATCCGCTGTCGCCGTAGCAGCAACCTTCACCGATGTCGGGGGCGCGACGGGGATGACGATCGGCCCCCCGGACCCAAATTTCGATCACGCAAATTTTTATTGGAGATTGGAATTACAGCCCGAGAGTAATGTAGACGTCTATTCTTCGAATTCGTTGGGCGACAGCACGCTTCACATGCTGGCAAACGAGCTACGTGGAAGTACCGTTCGGATTACCCGAGGAATGGGGGCAAAGCAGGAGCGAACCATTCTGGCTAACACGCTCACGACGATCACAGTGTTGCCAGCCTGGGACATAAGTCCGGACCCGACAAGCCATTTCACCGTCTCTGAGTCGAGCTGGCATTTCGGCGGACTCGGGAGCACGAGTCCGGTGGACTTTGATATCCCGAACCGTCAAAGCTCGACCGTACAAATATCAGGCAGGAGTGCAAACGTGCACGACAAAGAGTGCGCTTATGAACTGTCGCCGCTCACACGTTGGCGAATCGGCGGCGCGGGGCTTACCGCATTGGATGCGGATGTTCCGGCCATTCCGATTTTCGGTCTCTACACTAACGGACAAGGAATCGTGGAGTTACTTGGTCTAGGTTTTACTGATTTGACGAACACGAGGACAGTGATAGCTGGGACCCTGACATTATTCTATTGGGACGAGCTTGGAATAACACCGAATGCGGTCCTCACGGAGGAGATGGCGTCGTCTGCATCGACATTGGCCTTGACCGTTCCTGGCAGTGCGGCCCCGGGTGATCTGATCCAGGTCGAGTCCGAGGTGATGGGGGTTGTGTCCTCGTCCGCCGATGGACTTCAGTACACGGTAGTACGTGCATCACATGGTAGCGCCGCAGCATCCCATGACGCCGGTGTTGTGGTGTATCCGCTCACGAGGAAGATCCTGATCATGCCCTTTATCAAGGACTTTTTCGGGAGCTTATCAAGTGGGAGCTACAGCTTTGCTACGGCACTGTCAGATGCGCGCATCGCTGCCGCGGAATTTTTCGTTACAAACACGCGGGGCAATAGCGATCCCGCCCGGGTGGCACTAACTGCAACGTTAGATGCTGGGCTTCGGACGCTTTCAGGTGGGCAGTTATCTATTCAGATCGAAGGCTTTCTGGCAGCTCAAGCCAACGCGGCACCATCCGTGGTAGTCGAAAATCCCCACGCGGTGCGCGATATCTTTGCGACCGTGCAAGAGGCTCCGACCGGGGGATCAGTTCAACTCGAGGTTCTTGTAGGAGGCATACACTACTGTGCCTTGACCATACAACCCGGCGCAACTACATCGAATGTGGTGCCGGGGTTTGGGCTTCCTGTTCTGGCAACTAAATCGCAACTTACATTAAATGTGACTTCAGTGCCTGTCGGCGACGGTACACTTCCGGGCCGGGCCTTGACCGTCACGGTGAGACTCTAAAAACCGACATGCCCGAGAATCTACAAAAGCTCAGCCCTCATCGTGATTTGCAGTGTTACTTTTTGCGTCCATCGGCGATTGCCGCTATGAGTCAATCCTCGGATGCCGGCTTTGTGCTGTCGGGATCGTGGAGGCAGCAATTTGATTGGGCGGTTGTTGAATGGAACCGGGATAACACTTTCGAGCATCCGTTATTCCGCTACTTGCCCGACGGCGACCTGAGCGGACTTCAACTCTCGTATGAGGAAACCCGAACGAATTGCATTGCGATCGACGCAAATCTTTACCCGACAGTCGATTGGCCCTATCTGCGAATTTGGGCGACTTCAGGAGGCACTGAAGAAATTTACAAGGTAACTCTCGCTGATCACAAGACGGTTGTTGACGGCGAATATGTCGCGGCTTATGTGGATTTAACGCTGTCGGGTACTCCCACTGCCGGGGATTATGTCGGGTTCGGATTGCTAACTGAACACTATACATACCAGTTACGTTCAGGAGATTCCTTTGAAGCGGCACTATCAACTCTAATGGATGCGGTGAATGATTCCAGAGCTGCTTCCACATCACTGGCAATGCGGGCGGAACAATCCGGAAACACGATACGGCTTTACTACGTGGGGCCTGGACATCCAACGGTAGTGGACAGCACGTTTGGCAGAAGCGGAAATCGCGCTGGAGTATACACATATCTATCAGGATCCACTAATGCTTCGTGGAATGTGCCATGGGCTGATTTCGCCGGCGGAACGTCTCCGACGAAGTGGAGAATCGATTTAGATTTTAGATCACTGACCGACTCGATTGGGCGAACTGTACCAACAGCCAACGTTCGCAAGATGAGATGGACATATTCGGCCGATCAGCAACCTGGTGAGTTTGTGCGCACCGAGTTTAGTGTGGTCGTGTCTGCCTGGGCCGTCGCAGGCACCCACCGGGAGTACCTGGTCGCCGGACCGGGAAGTCAGCGGATTGAGAATGACGATTTGGCTGTGCAGTATTCGGGTGAATGGTTGTCGGGGCGCGGAAATTACTCCAGTGGGTCCATCGCTTATGTTAGTGGCACCGCGATGGTCGGTTCAGCTCTGCATTGTTCTTATCAGGCTGCAATGGCACACTCACTGTTCGTTGGAACCAGGTTGACACCGAATGGCGCAACGATCCATGTCGTCGTAGATGGATTGGTGCAAAGTTCCACCCTATTGTCAGTCCCGGCTGAGGATGTTTTGGTGCGGCACTACGTGGGAGAATTCTCGGCTGGGAACCACACCGTTACCCTGACGCATGCGGGACCTCAAGGCGCCGACTTTTTTTTTGACTTCCTGGAAGCAGCCATGCCGGTGAGGAATTTGCCCGCGACAGCGACGGAGGCGAGAATAACGCTGGCGACCGATTGGGACACCGATCACTCGATAGCCCTGCCAGCCGAGAGAACAGCTTGGATGCTTGATTCACTTGGATTTAAGGGAAGAGCTAATCACTACGTTGGTGCGCTCTGGTTCTACGAAATGGCGCGGTTCGGGCACAATTATGCGTCAGGATTAGTCATGTTTGTGGGCGTTCCTGTGCCGAATCAAATTACTACGCTAACAATTGGGCGGACCGATCAACCCACAAGCAGCGACGCCATCCTGCAACACGTCAACGTCATCGGCGACTCCGCAGAGACCATCGCGAAGGCTTTCGAGCAGGAATTGAATAATGGTTACAACTCGATTCACGCGCTCTGTGCGAATGGATTGCTGACGATTTCCTCGCGGTCAATGGGACTCGACGGGAACGCCATACGAATCGAAGCGACGCCCGTGGCTGGGGCCTTCACCGCGACGACCTCCGGGCCCACACTGGTGGGTGGGGTCGATGGTTTTTGGAGAACTGATCTAACGGCGAGTCCACGATTGAATCGGGCCGCTCGCGATTGGATGGTTAGCTACTTCACAGCGCTTCGCAGCTATGGGATCGACGGCTCGTCCGCCTTCAGCACGGAATTACATGCGGAGCCCGACGATCCATTCGCCGACTCTACTATCGCGCAGCGTTACCCCGATGGCGCCGCCGTTGTGGTCAATACACCTGCCTTGCAATCAAATTTTTCATTGGATAGCCTGACATTTTGGCGTGATGTTTATGCCGATACAGCCGGTCTACAAGTGTTAGCTGGATGCACTCCTTACGTACAATTCGGGGAGGTGCAGTGGTGGTACTTCGAGGCCAACGGCGGAATGCCATTTTACGATTCCTACACGAAGATTGGCTTCGAGAGCCGATACGGCCGGGAAATCAGCACGATCACGACGCACTCGGGGAACCCTGAGCTTTACCCGAACGAGATGGAGTTTTTGCCGAAGCAAATTGGTGATTTTACTTCTCGAATAATTTCTTATGTGAGGGCAATATATCCGGATTGCCGGTTCGAAGTGCTTTATCCGACCGATGTAAACAACACCGCACTCAACGCCACCGTTAACTATCCCAGGGCTGATTGGACGCCGGCGACCCTGACTTGCCTAAAAACCGAAAGTTTTGGCTATACCGGAAGTCGCAATTTGAACCTAAGCCAAACGACAGTACAATTCGGGACTTCAATGGGATTTCCCTCATCAAAGCGGAGTCATCTTGTCGGCATCAGCGATCCGACCACGGCCTGGGTAAAAGAAGCCCGGATGGCGGAGGGGATGGGCTTCGAGTCTGTCGTACTCTTCGCGCTTGATCAGTTCGCGTTAATCGGCTACGCACTCCCGCTCTCAAGCGGTCTTCGCCGTGCCCTTTATCTAGGATGAGGTTGAGGATGATGCCATCGCCGCGCTATAGTTGGCATCGGCCGTGGTTCTCATTCAAAACGTTTCGAAGGTCTACGATCTTTACCAGCATCCATCCGATCGCCTGCGCCAGTTTCTCCCCCTCATACGCACTCGACCTCCCAAGCAATTTTGGGCCTTAAAGGACATTAGCTTTTCTGTTGAGAAAGGCGAAATCCTAAGTTTAGTAGGCCCGAACGGATCGGGAAAGAGCACTCTGTTACAGATTGTCAGCGGCATCTTACGCCCTACCAGTGGACGCGTTATAACGCACGGCAGAGTGGCCGCTTTGCTTGAATTGGGTGCGGGTTTCAACCCTGAATTTACAGGTCGAGAGAACGTTTACCTCAGTAGCGAAATCTTAGGTTTGTCGCGAGCCGAAGTGCACAGCGTTTTCTCGCGAATTGAAGCTTTCGCTGAAATTGGCAGTTTCATCGATCGACCAGTGAAAGAATACTCGAGCGGCATGTATGTTCGACTCGCCTTCTCCACAGCGATTCACGTTGATCCCGAGGTGCTCATCGTCGACGAGGCGTTAGCGGTGGGCGATGCAATCTTCGCGAATCGATGTATCCAAAAATTTGAAGAACTCAAAGAACGCAAAGTTACGGTCCTCTTCGTATCCCACGACCTCGGCCTTGTAAAGCGCCTCTCCGACCGCGCTATTCTCATGCTTGACGGTCGAATAGCTGCCGAAGGTTCCCCGAAAGATGTGGTAAACCGCTATGTCGGCGTTGTCTTGGAACGTGAACGCGCCACGGCGAAAGAAGAAGAAAGAACCGGCGAGCTTCTTAGCAGTTTCCGCCATGGCGACGGTACAAGCCGGATAGTGAGCGTTGAACTGATCGACGATAAAGGCGATTCAATAAACACAGTGGAGAGTGGCGACTCGATCACCATTCGTATCCGCGCAAAGTTCAATCGCGCAGTTGACCGGCCCGTGGTTGGCGTTCTTATTCGCAACCGCCTGGGGGTCGACGTCTTCGGAACGAATACCAAGGTGGAACAGGTAGAGCTTGGATCCTTCGTCGATGGAGAAACGCTTGAGCTCGACTTCCGATTCGATTGCTTCTTAACGCGTCAGGAATATACACTGACTGTTGCCACGCAGCATTGGGAAGGCTACAGTCAGGATTGGCTTGATGATGCGGTCGAATTTACCGTAGTGGACGCTAAAGATATCGCTGGTTTGGTTCATTTCAAAACCTCCATAAAATGGCGCAAAATCGATCCGCAACCCGTGATGCCGCCCAGAAAAGGGAGCTAATTCCGCAATCATGATTTACGCCATTGTCCTTGGGATCGTCGTAGCTATTCTTTGCGGAGTCACCATCGTAAAAACTATTGGGGTTCGCAATCAAACTGACTTCATGCTCGCTGGCCGCAACCTACCGTGGACCGTGCTTGTCTTCACACTCCTCTCCTCCTGGATCGGCGCGGGAAGCTTATTCGCGGGCGGTGAAAACGCATATCGCAATGGTTTCGTGGCGCTGTGGCAGCCCGCCGGCGGATGGATTGGGCTGATCATTATCTGGTCCATCGCAGGCAGGGCACGACGCTTCGCCCAATTTACGGTCCCCGATCTGCTTGAAACCCGCTACAACTCAACTGCTCGCGTCCTGGCGACAATCGCCATCGTCATCTCTTACACAATGATCACTAGCTACCAGTTCAAGGGGGGTGGCGACATTCTCAACTTAATATTTCCCACCATTAGTCGAACTGCCGGTATGTATTTGATTGCAGCCTTCGTGATCACGTTCACAGCTGCGGCCGGAATGGCTTCGATCGCCTATCTTGATCTCGTAATCGGAAGTCTGGTTACGCTAATCGTCGTCATTTCCGTGCCCCTCCTGCTCATTCAATCGGGCGGCTGGGTTGCCGTTCGTCAGACTCTGCCTGCCAGCCACTTCACCGTGCTCGGCGACTTAACCTTTATTCAGGCGCTTGGATTTCTCATGCCGACACTACTGCTCCTGATCGGAAATCAAGGCATGTACCAAAAATTCTTTGCCGCGCGATCTGAAAAAGATGCGCGATACGCAGTGTACGGTTGGATCGTTGGCACCGTCGTTCTAGAAACGCTTTTAATCACGTTCGCGGTCATCGGGAGTTCTAAGTTCCATACGGAGAGGCCACGGGAAATTATCCCCATGACAGCGCGTCTTGGTCTTCCGACAGTCATCGGCGCCCTCCTGCTGGGTGGTATCTTCGCAAAGATTATCTCGACGGCCAACAACTATCTCTTCTCGCCCGCGACGAATCTAATACACGATGTATATTTGCGTTTCATCGATCCTAAGGCGTCAGATAAAAAGAGTCTCATCGTTTCCCGGATCATCGTCGTCTTGCTGGGCATCTTCGCGCTGCTACAGGCCTCGCAATTTGAATCCATCCTCTCCGCCGCACTGTATGCTTATACGGTCTATGGCGCTGCCGTAACTCCGGCCGTGATGGCCGTGTTCTTCTGGAAGAGGACAACTACGGCCGGCGCTGTCAGCTCCATCCTTCTGGGTACGCTCGTCACAGTCGGCTGGAATATCGCGCAATCCGTGCTTCAGTGGAAAGATGCTCCCGATGCCGTCTATCCAGCTCTCGCCGCCTCGGTCATAAGCTTGGTGGCCGTCAGTCTTTTGACTCCACCACCACCGGAATCTAAATGGAAACCCTTTTTTGAGGAGGCAAAATGATTCCCATGAATCTCCCTGAAATACAAAGCGCACTTCGCGACGAAAGGCTCGATGGGTGGCTGTTCTTCGACCATCATGTGCGCGACGCCCTCGCATACCGCATTCTCGGAATCCCACTCGATTCGCATGTTACGCGGCGCTGGTATTATTTCATCCCCGCCAGCGGCGAACCCCGCGGCCTGGTACATCGCATTGAACCGTCGATACTCAACGGGCTTCCCGGCGCGCTGCAAAAGTATTCCGGCTGGAACACGCAACTGGATGGACTCCGCGCTATCCTCGGCAGCGCGAAAAGAATCGCCATGCAATACTCGCCTAACTGCGCAATCCCTTATGTGTCGATGGTTGATGCCGGCACTATCGAATTAATTCGCAGTCTGGGCATTGATGTCGCCACGTCGGCCAATCTGATTCAATTCTTCGAAGCACGCTGGAGCCCGACGCAATTCGAAACTCACCTGGAGGCAGGTCGACGCGTGGACGCCATTCGCCATGAAGCTTTCGATCTCATCGGCGCGCGTCTCTCCATCGGAATTAACGAATACGAAGTGCAGCAATTCATCATGCGCCGCTTCACTGAGGAGGGCATGATCACCGATCACGGCCCTATCGTCGGTGCCAATGCGAATGCCTCCAATCCGCACTACTCGCCACAACCGGAAGGCAGCTCGCCGATCCACGCAGGGGATTCGGTCTTAATCGACATGTGGGCGAAGCTCAACGAACCCGACGCCGTCTATTACGACATCACTTGGGATGGCTATTGTGGCAAGACCCCTCCGGACCGCCTGCGCAATGTCTTTGAAGTTGTGCGCGACGCGCGCGATAAGGCGATTGATCGCGTACAACAGGCGGTTTCGGCGGGCGAAAGTCTGGAGGGTTGGCAAGTTGATGATGCGGCCCGGCACTACATTCGCGAATGTGGATTTGAAGAATACTTCGTGCATCGTCTAGGGCACTCGATTGGCACGGAGGTCCACGGCACTGGGGCGAACATGGACAATCTGGAAACGCACGATGAGCGTCGTATCATACCGTCCACCTGCTTTTCCATTGAGCCGGGTGTGTATCTGCCTGAGTTCGGCATACGCAGTGAAGTGAACGTGTTTATCGGCGACGGTGAGGCCCGAGTCACGGGCGAAATGCAGCGGTCACTCGTCCTCATTCACTAAAACGTGCTCGACCAGATTCGCAAGACGATTCGGAGGATCCCCCGTGGCAAGGTGTCCACGTATGGCGCGATCGCCGAGGCCGCCGGATTTCCCGGTGCCGCCCGTCAAGTTGTGTGGGCCTTAAAGGACGCAGATAAGAACGGACTCCCTTGGCATCGTGTCGTCGGCGCCGGCGGTAAGATCCGTCTTCCCGGGGAAGCAGGCATGGAGCAGCGCCTGCGCCTGGAAGCTGAAGGCCTATCGTTTGAAGGCAGAAACATCGCCTCGCGCCACCTTGTAAAGCGGAAAGCCTAATATCCCCGGGGTGCGGGGAATGGGCCCCGGGCGTCTTCCATCTTTACCGCCAAGTCCAGCAACAACTCCTCGCTATACGGTGCGCCAACCAGTTGAACGCCAACCGGCAAACCGTCGGGGGACATCCCGAACGGGATCACCATTCCCGGAAGACCTAACAAATTGAATACGGTCGACGGCATCATCGCTTCAAATAATCCGATGCTCTTCACGTCCGTTTCCCACCGCCGTTCGCGATGATGAAAAGCCGTCACACCACATGCAGGCAACAGAATCACCGGATGTTGTTCCAACTGCTTCAAAAAAACATACCGCATGCGATCCCGCTCGCCCAAGGCATCCACGACATCCTGCCCGGTGGGCTCCGGCTTATCCATCATCGAGTACAAGAACTCCGTCCCGGTAAAGTGCGCTTCGCCTTCGTGTCCCGCCACCAGCGCCTTCAGCTTTTGCACGGGCAGGTGCCCAAAAAAGAACCACCAAAGATTCGGCGCGCGTTCTATCCCCAGCGGACGAAAAGCCTCTACATCGAAATGCAGTCCGCGTAGAATTTCGGCCGCGTGGCGCACAGCATAGCGGATCGCCGGTTGTACGGGTACATCGCAGAACTGCTCCATCACTCCGATCCGCAAGCCATCCAGTGCCACTTCCCTTATAGGAACAGGCACACAGAATGGATCGGCTATGTCATAACCGGCCAGCGCGTCAAAGAGCGTACGGACGTCGCGAGCGGTACGCGCCATCGGCCCGGCAACCCCCAACAAGCCACCCGGATGAGCGATCGCCGGTACGTGTCCAGCCGCGGAAACCCGGCCTGGCGTCGGTTTCAGTCCTGCAATCCCTGTGAAATGCGCGGGCACCCGGACTGAACCGCCGCCATCGCTGCCGATTCCTCCCGCCGAACAGAATGCCGATATTGCGGCCGACTCTCCCCCGCTCGATCCGCCCGGCGTTCGCTCCAAATCCCAAGGACTATTCGTGCGTCCAATCACATTGTTGTCGGTCTCGTAGTTCATCAGGAACTCCGGGCAGTTCGTCTTACCCAGGATCACCGCACCCGCCTCGCGAAAGCGCCGGGCTGCCCATGAATCGCTTGCCGCCGGGGTATCGGGAAGCAACTTGCTCCCACAGCGAGTCGGCAGGCCCTGCATGTCGAAGCTGTCTTTCACCGTCAGCGGAATCCCGTGCAACAACCCCAGCGGCTCGCCGCGCATCATTGACTGTTCCGCATTCTTAGCGGATGCCCGCGCCTCATCCGCCAGCAATATAACGAACGCATTCAGCTGCGGATTATGCTTCTCGATCTGCCGAAGATGAGCTTCGACGAGTTCCACCGGAGAAAGTTTTCGAGCTTGGATTTGCGCCGCCATCTCAGTCAGCGTCAAGTGATTGGGCATTGTTTTAGTGTATAAGCGCGCTACCATGATCGTTGTGGATTGGTGCCCTGAGATTTGCGCGGTGAATTCGAGTCGCGGCCGTGTTTAGCCGCCATCACCGTAAAGTCCGCCTGCTTTTCGCTTTGTCCGACGTGGTCCTCACGGCGCTGGCCTTCGAATCCGCTTACCTGATTCGCCGCCACCTCGACCTTAATTTTGACTTCGATCTCGAACCCTCCCGCGTCGTCCTGCTCCTCGGATTTTCCATCCTGGTCTGCGTAGTTCTCGGCTATTGGTTCCACATCTACGAGAATTTAGATTCGGCAGACCCCCGCCTGATTCTTCGCCGTACCTTCCAGCAGTCCGCCGTCGGTAGTATCGCCCTGATCGTGTTTGAATTCCTGCTGCGCATGGATTTGAGCCGGTTCTTCCTGGCATTGTTCGCAGTACTCGGCTGGATGCTTCTCTCCCTCTTCCGCCTGAACGCTACGCGTATGGTGGGCCTGATCCGGCGCAGCTTCGGCGAGCCGCACTACGTCATGGTCGTCGGCTTGAATGAGAACGCTCGCCGTATGGGCGAGCGCCTGGAGGAGTCGGCTCGCTACGGGATCCGCCTCACTGGCTTTCTCACGGATGAACCGGAGAAGGCTTCAGGTGAAGTGCAACTCAGCGCCCGGTACCCTGTTCGATCGCTCTCCGCTTTGCCCGATCTTCTTGCGCAACATGTTATCGACGAAATCATTTTCGCGGTGGATAGCAGCAAACTGCAGGAGCTCGAAGAAGTCTTCCTGCTGTGCGATGAAGAGGGCGTTCGCACTCGTGTCGCGGTGGACTTCTTCCCCCATGTGAACAGCGAAGTTTATTTAGACCGCTTGGGCAATGCCCCTTTACTCACGTTTTCCGCCGCGCCCCACGATGAGATACGTCTTCTGATCAAGCGCGTCACCGATATCGTATTGGCGGCTGCCGCGCTGGTGCTTGTATTTCCCATCATGCTTTTTGTAATGCTGTTGATTCGCCTTACGTCACCAGGCCCAGCCATTTTTCGCCAGGAACGATGTGGACTGAACGGCCGCCGTTTCGTATTCTACAAGTTCCGCTCCATGTGCAAAAATGCGGAGGAAATGAAGGGTGCCCTGTCGCATCTGAATCAGCGTGAAACCGTCTTCAAGATCCCCAACGATCCCCGGCTGACTGCAGTCGGCCGCTGGCTCCGCAAATTCTCCATTGATGAATGGCCCCAGTTGTGGAATGTCCTCAAAGGCGACATGTCCCTGGTGGGTCCGCGTCCGGCGATTCCCGAAGAAGTGGAACAGTACAAACGATGGCAGCGCCGGCGCTTGCGAATGCGCCCCGGCCTTACCTGTATCTGGGCGATTCAAGGCCGCGACGCCGTCGACTTCGATACCTGGATGAAAATGGACATGCAATATATCGACACTTGGTCGCTTGCCCTCGACTGGAAGATAATCGTCCGCACCATTCCTCAGGTACTCAGCGGCAGGGGAGCTCACTAAGTTTATGAATCTGGTTCCAAGTCAAGATGAAGTTATCGCGATGCTCCGCCAAACTGGCGGTCTGCGAGACGGCCATTTCGAATATCCGAATGGTTTGCACTCCAATGAATATCTACAGGTGGCGCTGACCATGCGCTACTACCAGCACGCCAAGACGCTCAGCGTTGGCCTCAGCCGGCTGGTTCGAGCCAATCCGGAGATCCGTGCCATCCTTCCGGAATTGTCGATTGTCGCTCCAGCTACCGGTGGCCTTCCCGTCGCCTATGGTGTATGCGAAGCTCTGCGAGCGCATCAGGTGTATTGGGGCGAGCGCAATTCTCACAATGAGCCGCAGCGGTTCCGCCAATATCTGGATCTTGTACCCGGCGAAAAAGTCCTGTTAGTCGACGACATTCTGCGTTCGGGTACAAATCTATTTGAATTAAAACGACTGGTCGAAGACAAGGGGGGGGAAGTCGTGGGGCTGGGAGTAATCGCCTACGAACCGAATCCGAGAACAATCGATTTTAGTCCGCTGCCGTTCTATTACCTGGCCCGGCTCAACGGCGTATACGCCACGAATTCCGCATCCTGTGAGTTGTGCAAGCGGGGCATCCCCGTGGATAAGGTCCTAATTTAGGCGGGATCTATTTTCCATAGTGGATACGCCACAGCTTGTTTCCGCCATCGTCGGAGATCAACAAGCTGCCATCGGCCATCTGCAATACCCCCACGGGCCGTCCCCAGACTTCCTTGCTATCCGGCGACGTCATCCAACCGGTAAGGAAGTCTTCCATTGGGCCTGAGGGCTTGCCATTCTGGAACGGCACAAAGCCCACCGAATAGCCCACCCGCTGGGCGCGATTCGACGACCCGTGAAACGCCAGGAATGCCCCATGGCGATACTTGGCTGGAAATTGCCTGGCGGTGTAAAACGCATGATCCATTACGGCCATATGGGCGGGAAGGAGAATGTCCGGGACGATGGTCTTCTTCACCAGGTCTTCCCGTTCGCCTTTGTGCCGCGGCTCCTCATTCGGTCCGATATAGGCAAAGGGCCACCCGTAAAAACCGCCTTGCTGGACATGCGTAAAGTAGTCGGGAACCAGATCGTCGCCCAGGCCATCGCGCTCCTGTGTGGATGCCCATAACGTGTCGGTGCCGGGGGCCCAATGTATGCCCACCGGATTACGGATGCCATAGGCAAACATTTCGCCGCCAGAACCGTCGGGATTGTAGCGGTAAATGGCCGCGCGATTTTCAGGATCGCCCGTATCGACGTTTGAACCGGAGCCGACGCCCACATACAGCTTCTCGCCCTTGCGATCGAACACGAGAGAACGGGTCCAATGTCCCTTCGTGTAGCCCTTCAAGGAAACTACTTCCTCGCCCGTCCCCAGCGTCATCGCTTTCGCGTCGTATTTATAGCGCTTCACGGAAGTCAGCTCGGCGATGTAAAGATAATCTTTCCAAATGGCCAGCCCGCTAGGCCGCTCCAATCCTTCCACTAACTTTTTACGCTCCGGGTTTTTATGGTCCTGGTTGTCGATCAGGGCGTAGACAGCGCCGGCGCTATCAGCGACAAGAATTTCATTACCCGGTCCTAGCAATAGGAATCGGGGCTTCCCGAACCCAGCCGCGTATTCATCGACGGCGAAGCCCGCGGGTACCGTGAGATGTGCGCTATCGGGCGGCGCGATTACCTTCGGACCATTGTTAGCGGAGGGCGTCGCATAAGGCGCGGGCATCTTCACGGCGACATTTTCTTGCCAGGCGAAGGCGGCGCTTATTGTTGCCAGCGACAGTAATAGCAGACGGGTCTGGGGCATGTAGCCACCCATCTTACTAGTTCAGCTAATTATGAAAACTAATCGCCGGCATGGAGCCGCGTGCTCCCCGGTCCAATGTGTATATGAGCGGCGGTCGCTTTGCCGCGCACGGCGGACCGGAATGCGTAGAAGGGAATTTCCCGTGACGTTAGATACTGACGCAACCACTGGCCCTCGGGCTGATCCGGATTGAGGGCGACATCCACGCGGCCGCGATGATCGAAACCTAAGGAGCGATGCACATCGGTCTCTCCCACGGCACTGAGCGGAATGGGGCGGTCGAATTGCTTCTCGTAAGCCAGCGTAACTTTCTTCAGATCGCCCGGTGTGAAGACGCCGCCACCATCGAATCGCTCGACCACCGGGAGAATTGCGGGCGATGTATCACTCGAGTGCGCATCCCGTAAGGCAGCCTCGGCGAGAATCATCTCTTTTAAATCGTGAAGCAAATTAGCTCGCGATTGGGCCAGGTTCAGAGTCAGCTGACGGCTTGCCAGTTCGGCTTCGAGCGACGCGATTTCTCCGCGCGCCAACACTCCGGCCTCCACCAGTTTCGTAACCCGCTCCACACGCGCCTTCTGCCGGTCAAAGCGTCGTTGCGCCGCGGCCACCATAGACTCTGATTGGGCATCGCTCAGTTCCGCCACGGTCAGCGTGCCGTATAGGGTGGAACGCAACTCCCCGTCGTCTCTGGCGTCGGCTATCGCCAACTCCGCTTCCTGCAACCGGACGGGAGCGATCGCGCCGGACGCGACCAATCCCCGAAGAGTCTCGTAGGAGGCCTTCGCACGGAGGACATCGGCACTATCGGGGGCTTCCGCGTAAGCAAAAATAGCGGAGATCAGGGCGGCAAGACAATAACGATACATCTTTACTTAATTGTAGTACGATACCGACAGGAGCTCACTTAACTGAACTTGGTGGAACAAATTCCGCAGTCCCTGCCCGAAACTTTGCTGACCGTGGTTCGCGCCGCTGAAAGTAAAAAAGCTACCGACATAAAGATTCTGGATTTGCGGGAAGTCACATCGTTCTCCGATTATTTCGTGCTTTGTACCGGCAGCAATCCGAAACAGATTCAGGCCATCAGCGACGAAGTGGGCTCGCAACTTATCGATCAAGGCGAACACCCGATCAGCGTGGAAGGATACAACACCGCCGAGTGGATTCTGGTCGACTACGGCGACTATCTGGTACACGTGTTTTCGGAGAAGGCCCGGTCGTTTTACGATCTGGAGCGTCTCTGGCGGCATGGCAAAACTATTGCTATCCCGCCGGTTGCTCAAGCTACGGGCGATTAGTAGTAAGCGATAACGATCGGGATTTTTCGCATTTTAATCGCTTCGCAAAGTAAGTCAAATTTCTCTGACACGTTCTGTTACTGGATCACACTATACGACAGTGGATGGCGGGCGGGATCGGGCGTAATTTGGCCCTTGACTCATCTAGTGTCCACGGATATACTCGTCTCGGACCGATTACACGTTTGCCAACCTCTATCTCCCAGCATCCTCATCTTAGGAGATCTGTGGGCTGCGAGCGCGTCTTCGCAACATCGGTCGTGGGTTCGAAAAGCACCCCCGTAAGGGGAGGAGGTAAGACAGACTATGGCAAAAGCAAGTACACAACATAAACTGGACCGAGTCCGGCCACCCCGGGTTCACGTCACCTACGACGTCGAGATCGGAGACGCCATTGAGTTGAAGGAATTGCCGTTCGTGATGGGCGTTTTGGGCGATTTTACCGGCATGCCGGATAGCCCTCTGCCGCGTCTTCGCGAGCGCAAATTCACCGAAGTCAACCCTGATAACTTCGACAGCGTTCTTGACGGCATGAAACCCCACCTGGCATTTTCGGTGGAAAACAAGCTCAGTGAAGATTCGAATGCTCCGCAATTGAAAGTGGATCTGCACTTCAAAAGCATGGATGACTTCGAGCCGGAAAACGTTGCAAAGCAAGTTAAGCCGCTGCGCGAATTACTGGAACTGCGAACCAGGCTCAGTGATCTGCGCGGTAGCCTGCAGGGCAACGACAAGCTGGAAGCGCTTCTGCTTGACGCCGTCGGCAATACCGACAAGTTAAACAAGCTGAAGACCGAGATGGGTAAGCCGGAGGGAGGTTCTAATGAGTGATGCACAACAGTCGGCGGCTGCACAGACAACCGAAACAACTCTCGATAAGGGTGGTTTGCTGGAGCAGATAGTAGAAGAAGGCCGCCTCGGTAAGGATCAAAGCACGAAAGACCGCGGCCGGGATATGGTCAAGGAGTTCGTGGCCCAGGTTCTCGATGGGTCCATGACTGTCAGCAAGGATGCCGAAGCGATGATCAATGCGCGTATTGCGCAGATCGATCATCTTCTGTCTATCCAGCTGAATGAAATCCTGCATCACCCGACGTTCCAGAAACTCGAGGGTAGCTGGCGTGGTCTGAAGTATCTGATGGATCAAAGCGAGACCAGCGAGCACCTGAAGATCAAGATTCTCAACGTATCGAAGAAAGAATTGTTGCGCGATCTGCAACGTGCGCCCGAGTTCGATCAAAGTGCGTTGTTCAAGAAGGTATACGAAGAAGAATTCGGCATCTTCGGCGGCGCGCCCTTCGCGGGCCTGATCGGCGATTACGAATTTGGACGCGGTCCGGAAGATATGGAGTTGATTGAGCGCGTTTCGCAAACCGCGGCCGCCGCCCATGCTCCGTTTCTAACCGCCGCTTCGCCGGAGTTCTTCAATCTGGATAGCTATACCAGCCTGGATGCGCCGCGCGATCTGGGTAAGGTTTTCGACACCACGGAATACGCCAAATGGAAGTCATTTCGCCAAAGCGAAGATTCCCGGTATGTCGGACTTTGCCTGCCACGCATTCTGATGCGTCTGCCATATGGCCGGGCGACGAAAGAAGTGGAAGCGTTTTCTTATGAAGAGAACGTCGATGGCACCGATCACTCCAAGTATTGTTGGGGCAATGCGGCCTTCGCGATGGGCGCTCGCTTAACGAATGCCTTTGCGCTGTATGGCTGGTGCGCCGCTATTCGCGGTGTGGAAGGTGGCGGACTGGTGGAAGGTCTTCCGGTTCACAACTTCTATACGGATGAAGGCGACGTGGCGATGAAGTGCCCGACGGAAGTTCCGATTACCGACCGCCGTGAGAAGGAATTGGCGGACCTAGGATTCGTGCCGCTGGTTCACTGCAAGGGTACCGACTACGCGGCGTTCTTCAGCGTGCAATCGGCGCAAAAACCGAAGCTCTACGACAAAGATGCCGCCAACGCCAACGCGCGTCTTTCGGCCCAACTGCCTTACATTTTCGCGGTCTCCCGCTTTGCTCATTACCTGAAGGCGATGATGCGCGATAAGATCGGCAGTTTCATGTCGCGTACCGATTGTGAACGCTGGCTCAATCAGTGGATCAGCAATTATGTAACTCCCGACGATACGGCTGCCGCGTCTGTAAAGGCCTCGCATCCGTTGCGCGAAGCAGCCATCACGGTGGCGGAAGTTCCGGGTAAGCCTGGAGTGTACCGCGCCACTGCGTTCCTGCGTCCGCACTTCCAATTAGACGAACTTTCGGTCTCGCTGCGCCTGGTTGCGGAACTGCCGGCATCGGCTAGAAAGTAAGCACGCGGGTCACTATAAACCGTGACCCGTTTTTTAAAAAATTTACGCCAATACTAGCGAAGGAGACAGCAACATGGCAGCTAATGATTATTTCTTGAAAATTGAAGGTATCCCGGGCGAGAGTTCGGATGCCAAACACAAAGCCGAAATCGACATCGACTCGTGGGGTTGGGGAGCCACCCAGGATGGAACGATGCGGTACGGCGGCGGCGGCGGCGCGGGTAAAGTGGCAATGCAGGACATGCATTTTACTTCGCGTCACTGTAAGGCCAGCCCGAAACTGATGTTCGCCTGCGCCAACGGCGAGCATTTGAAGAAAGCGGTTCTGACTTGCCGCAAGGCCGGTAAGGATCAGCAGGAATACTTGCTGTTCACGCTTACCGATTGCTTGGTGTCTTCGTTCCAGACTGGCGGCAATGCCAGCAGCGATGCCGTCGTTCCGATGGATCAGTTCTCGCTGAACTTTGCAAAAATCGAACACGAGTACAAGCCGCAGAAGCAGGACGGTACGCTCGACGGTCCGATCAAGCACGGCTGGGATCTCAAGCAGAACAAGACCGCCTAGGGCCGTTCCTAGAGCTGGAGCCACGAATCGTGACAGCGAAAGAACTGTTCAAAAATGGCCAGCTGACAGAAGCAGTGAAGGCGCTGAGCGCGGACTTACGGGATAACCCGACCGACGCCCAGCGCCGCACTTTTTTGTTTGAGCTGCTCTGCTTTTCCGGTGAATTTGAGCGCGCCGAAAAGCAGCTTAATGTTTTAGCGGAAACCAATAAAGAAGCGGAGATGGGCGCGGTTTTATACCATTCCGCTCTCCACGCAGAGCGCCTGCGGCATGACCTGTTCGAGAAAAGAGAATGGCCCGATACCGACGGCGGAGACGTTACCCCGCGGCACGGCACCCTGAACGGCAAGCCCTTCGAGTTATTCGAAGATAGCGACCCGAGAATTGGCGCGCGGCTGGAATTATTCGCCGCCGGCGCTTACCTGTGGATTCCCCTGAAGCACGTCGTCTCAGTTGAATTGCAAGCTCCCAAACGCCTGCGAGACCTTCTTTGGGCACCAGCTTTAGTGCGTACGGGCCCGTCTTTCAGAGGTACGGAACTTGGTGAAGTTCTGATGCCCGTGATTTATCCCTTCTCTTTCCGGAACTCCGATAACAACGTGAAACTCGGCAGAGCCACGGAATGGGTTGACGACGCCGATGGCAGTCAGGTTCCGGTGGGTCAAAAGATGTTCCTGGTGGATGGCGAAGACTTTCCGCTTCTGGAAGTCCGCAAAATTGAGTTCTCAACCGATGCGGCCGCGGCTCATGAACACGATGAAGATGCTAGCGAAGAACACTCCCCGTAAATAACATGCCTCTGCGCGAAGATTTGCTTACCCCCATCGCCGGAGGTAATCCGAGCGGCGAAAACCTCCGCTATGCTCCTGTTTATGACAAGATCAAAGAGGCTCGCCGCGAGGATGACGACGCCCCCCAGGGCGAGTGGCAGCGAGAGCGAAAAACCGCCGATTTCAATCAGGTTATAAAACTTGCTGGCGACGCCATTGCCTCAAAGTCTAAAGATATTCAACTTGCCGCGTGGCTTACCGAAGCTCTCCTGCGAAAGGAAAGCTTCGGCGGCCTTTTGCAAGGTCTGCAATTAATCAAGGGCCTGATCGATAATTTCTGGGATACGATGTATCCCGAAATTGAAGATGGAGACGCCGAACTGCGCGCGGCTCCGCTAGATTGGGTGGGTTCGCGGCTCGATGAACCTCTTCGTAAAGCACCCCTCGTCAAATCGGGCTACGGTTATTTCAAGTACAAGGAATCGCGAACTGTCGGGAGCGAGGAAGATGCGGCAGCCAGCGATTCCAAGCGGGAAGCCCGTGAAACCGCTGTTTCCGAAGGTAAGATTACAGTCGAAGAATTCGATAATGCGTTCAAGCTGACGCCCACCAAATCGTATGAGGCGTGGGTGGCGGAATTGGATAGCAGTAGCGAACTGCTAGCCGAACTGAACGACCTCTGCAACGAAAAATTTGGCGATTTCGCCCCTAGTTTCTCCAAACTGCAAAGTGGATTGGAAGAGGTTCGGCACACTGCAAATAGCCTTCTTCAGAAGAAATTGGAAGCCGAAGGCAGGGTTGCCGCGCCGGCAGCGGAAGAGGCAGTCGAAGAGGACGCCGCCGAAGAAACGTCGGAAGAGAGTACATCGGCTCGACCCGCCAGAACCGCTAAACGTAAGGTAGTGGGGCTGGAGCCGGCCGACATGGAAGATGCCGTGGCGCGTTTGGATGCAGTGGCCAAATTCCTTCGTGTTAGCGATCCTTTCAATCCTGCGGCTTATTTGCTTTTGCGCGGTTTTCGCTGGGGCGAACTGCGTGCCTACGGGGAAACGCCCGATCCAACGGCGCTACTTCCACCCGATTCGGAAATCCGCCAACAGTTGAAACGCTTATCGCTCGATGCGAACTGGGCTGAGCTTTTAGAGTTGGCCGAGACATGCATGGCGACACCGGCCGGGCGGGCTTGGCTCGACCTCCAACGCTATGTAGTGAAGGCCTGCGACAACTTCGGCTATTACGCCATTGCCCATGCCATCCGCTCCGAGCTGCGGACTCTCCTCGCCGATTATCCGGCGATGACGCAATGGACATTGATGGACGATACACCCACGGCAAACGCCGAGACCATCGCCTGGATCGGTGAATTTAACACGCCCCCCGCAGCCGCTGCCGCCGCCGTGGAAGAGCCGCCACCGATGATCATGATGCAACGGCAAGAGCCGGAAGGCGAAGGCGAGGAGCAAGAGCCGGATATTTATGCCTTGGCGATGCAATCGGCGCGATCGGGGCGCCCTAAGGAAGGCATCGAACTGCTGGCGCAGGATATTCCCCGGCAACAATCGGGCAGATCGCGCTTTCAACGAAAACTACAACTGGCGCAGTTGTGTATCTCAGCGAATTATGAGGCTCTGGCCCAACCAATCCTGGAAGAGCTGGCCGGTGAAATCGACGAGCATAAGCTGGAGCAATGGGAAAGTTCCGATACGGTTGCGCATCCGCTCGCATTGCTGTACCGTTGCATGAACAAGAGCGATGGCGATGGAAAGCAGAAGCTCTACGCTAGAATCTGTCGTCTGGATCCGATGCAGGCGCTGTCGTTCAGTAGGTAACATTCATTAGATAGCGACACTCCTATGGCGAAAACGGACCAGGACCAGACAGTCACGCAAAGTCTTCTCGATCGCTTGATCGATCGCGAGCCGCAGTCGGGATCGGACGCCTACACGTCTCGCGCGCAAAGTGTCCGGCTGCTAAAAGCTTCCCTGCGTCGCGATCTGGAATGGTTGCTGAATACACGGCGCACGCCCGATGAAGTGGGCGACGAATATCCCGAACTCAGCAAGTCGCTGTTCAACTATGGGCTACCCGATTTTTCCACCTTCAGTATGCATTCTCCAAAGGATAAGAATAAATTGTTGTTGACCCTGGAGTCGGCCGTAGCGGTGTTCGAACCTCGTTTGAAAGACGTGAAAGTCAGCCTTGTAGATACAGCTTCCGCCGGGCAAACGCGCATGCTTCGCTTTCAAATAGAAGGCATGCTCATGATGGACCCCTCGCCTGAGCAGGTGTCCTTTGATACTGTCTTGCAATTGACCAGCGGCGAATACCAGATCCGTGGAGAGCGCAGTGCGTGATGAGCTGCTTCTTTACTACGAACGGGAACTGAACTTTCTGCGCCAGATGGGCGCGGATTTCGCCGAAAAATACCCCAAAATCGCTTCGCGCTTGGTTTTAGAACCCGACAAGTGCGAGGATCCCCACGTCGAACGCCTGCTGGAAGCCTTTGCTTTTCTCGCGGCCCGCGTTCATCTGAAGATGGATGACGAGTTCCCGGAAATCACCGAGGCTTTGCTCAGTATTCTCTATCCGCATTACATTCGGCCAATCCCCTCCATGTCGATCGTCCAGTTTCATCTCGATTCCGACAAAGGTGGGTTGAGTACGCCGCAAAAAGTAAAGCGCGATTCGATTTTGAATTCGCGGCCGGTGGGTGGCGTACCCTGCCATTTCCGAACTTCCTACGACACCACCGTGTGGCCCATCACGCTGACCAGCGGGGAATGGCGGACACCCGATCGTTTGACTCCGCCCGTGAAGAGCCTGGATGCTGTCGGCGCTATCCGCATTGAACTGAAATGCCCGGCGGAAACAAATTTCGACAAACTCGGGCTTCATTCGTTACGGGTTTATTTAAACGGCGAAAGCAATCTGGTGAACGCACTCTATGAACTGCTCTGCTGTAATTGCAGCCAGATTATTATTCGCGATCCAACTCCAAATTCCAAGGTGCGCCCGGTCACGCTGCGTCCCGATGCGTTGAAGCAAGTCGGCTTCGACGAAAACGATGGCATGCTGCCCTACCCCCGCCGTTCCTTCGTCGGATACAGGCTCTTACAGGAATATTTCACGTTCCCCGAGAAGTTCTTTTTTCTCGATCTCACGGAGTTGGAGCAGGTGTGGAAACAAGGGTTCAAGGATCGCGCGGAAATCGTCTTCTTAATATCTCAATTTGAGCAGGCCGATCGCCGGCAGGTGCTCGAACTCGGCGTGTCGGCGAAAACTTTCCGCTTGAATTGCTCGCCGATCGTGAATCTGTTTCCGCAAACCGCCGAGCCGATTCTGCTGGACCAGCGACGGTACGAATATCCCGTGGTTCCCGATGTGCGGCGGCCCAATGCGATCGAAGTATTCTCCATCAATGAAGTTGTCAGCATTAATCCGCAATCGCACGACGTGATGGTGTTTGAGCCTTTCTATTCCTATCGCCACGCCACCCTGCGCGATAAGAAGCAGACCTTCTGGTTGGCCAGCCGGCGGCAATCGGGACGCCGTGGCGACGAGGGAACCGAAATTTTCATGTCGATGGTGGATCTATCGAATCGACCCGTGTATCCCGAGGCCGATACCCTGACGGTCCGCACCACCTGCACCAACCGGGACCTGCCATCGCGTCTGCCTTTCGGAGACGAAGCGGGTGATTTCGATCTGGAAGGCGGCGCCGCCATCAAGCGAATCGTGGCGCTGAAGAAGCCCACGAATACCCTCCGGCCGCCCGTCGCGCGCGGTGCGCTGTGGCGATTGATTTCCCATCTCTCGTTAAACTACCTGTCGTTAATCGAAGAAGGCCGCGAAGCTTTTCAGGAGATTCTCAAGCTTTACAACTTCAGTGGTTCGACGTTTTCGGAGAAGCAGATCGAAGGCATCATGGGGCTCCAGAGCCGCCGCCACTTTGCTCGCGTCATTTCGGAAAACGGCATCACTTTCGTTCGCGGCATGCAGGTGGATCTCGAACTGGACGAAGAAATGTTCGTTGGCGGCGGCATCTATCTTTTCTCCAGCGTAATGGAATACTTCCTGGGACTGTACGCCTCGCTCAATAGCTTCAGCCAACTCTCGGTTCGCACAAAACAGAGAAAGGAGATCGTAAAACAATGGCCGCCACGAGCGGGACAGAAAATCCTAATGTAGCCGTTGTTTCCACGAATCCTTCGTACTCGCGGGTGGAACGCCTGCTGCGAGAAGTGCCGTTTGAATTTCGCTTTTTTCAACTGGTGCGTCTACTGGAACGGCTATATCCCGACCGCTCTCCGGTTGGGCGCTACGTCTCGCCTTCCAAGGAAGTGGCGCGTTTTTCGGCGCATATCTCCATGCCATTTCCGGCCAGCGAGATACAGCGGATCGAATGGCCCGCCGGGGGTCCGCCCACCATTGTCGTGAATTTCATGGGTCTTACCGGACCTCTTGGCGCAATGCCGATTTATTACACCGAATTGATGGTGGAACGGCTGCGATCGAAAGACACCGTGATGAGATCGTTCTTCGATCTTTTTAATCACCGAATGATTTCGTTGTTCTATCAGGCCTGGGAGAAATATCGTTTCATCATCGCCTATGAACGCGGCGAGCGAGACCGTTTTTCTCATCACCTGTTGGATCTCATCGGCCTTGGAACGCCGGGCTTACAGGACCGGCAGACCGTTCCCGACGATTCGCTGCTCTTCTATTGCGGCCTGCTATCGTTGCACCCAAGGTCGGCTCAAGCGTTAAAACAAATATTGTGGGATTATTTCGACGTCCCGGTTGTAATCGAGCAATTTATCGGAGCTTGGTATCCCCTCGACGTCCCAACGCAATGCCGTTTCGATAAGGCGAATACGTATTCCGAACAAGTTGGCGTCGGGGTGATTGTCGGCGATGAGATTTGGGATCAACAATCAACCGCGCTTATCCGGCTCGGGCCGCTCAGCCTGCGCCAATATCTCGATTTTCTCCCCAATGGCACTGCCTATGAGCCACTTCGGGCGTTGACCCGTTTCTACTCTGGTGGCGAGATTGACTTTCGAGTACAACTGACGCTGAAACGCGAGGAAGTGCCTCCTGCCGAGCTGGGCGCATTGGGCGATGAGTCGCCACTTTTAGGTTGGACAACCTGGGGCAAGACCATTCCGATGGGTCATGATCCGAGTGATACAATCTTACGCATCTGACGCGCTTGCTTTACGATTTTTAGCGGGACAATTGCCAGGGGAGCGGTGCCGGTCCGCCATCGCCTCACGGTGCTCACGATTCGAAACGACAATGCCGGGCCAAAGGTCAAAACATGAGCGTAAACCTCAAATCACTTATTGGAAAACTGAACGATACAACCCGTGGGGCGTTGGAAGGCGCGGCTGGACTCTGCTTGTCCCGCACTCATTACGACATTGAAATCGAGCATGTTCTGCTTCGTCTTCTGGACATCAGCGATTGTGACGCGGCGCGCATCTTCCGCCAGTTTGGCGTCGATCCTTCGCGTCTGCAGCGGGAGCTGGAACGGAGTCTGGATAAGCTGAAATCGGGTAATGCGCGGACGCCCGCCATTAGCCCTTCCGTCATGAAGATGATGACTGAAGCGTGGACGATCGGCTCAATCGATTACGGCGCGAATCGCGTGCGCACGGGCTTTGCGATTCTGGCGTTGACGCAAAGCGAAGAACTGGCCCGCATGGTAGCGGAGGTTAGCCGGGAGTTTCAGAAGATCACCAAAGACGTCCTGAAAAAAGACCTGCTAACCATCATTGCCGGCTCACAGGAAGACGTCAGTTCTGCCCCCGATACCGGCGCCGAGACGTCTGCCGCGGGTCCCGCTCGCGCCGCGGGTGGCAAGACGCCGAACCTCGATCAGTACACGGTGAATCTGACGGAGAACGCCCGCCAGGGAAAGATCGATCCGGTACTCGGACGCGATTTCGAAATCCGCCAAGTGATCGATATTCTGACCCGACGGCGGCAAAATAATCCTATCCTCACGGGGGAAGCGGGCGTCGGTAAGACTGCCGTCGTCGAAGGTTTTGCGTTGCGCATCGCTAATAAGGATGTTCCGCCATCGCTATTGAACGTCACGCTTCGGACTTTGGATCTGGCGCTGCTGCAAGCGGGCGCGGGTGTGAAGGGAGAATTTGAAAATCGGCTGAAGGGCCTGATCGCCGAAGTGAAAAACTCGCCCACTCCGATCATCATCTTCATTGATGAAGCGCATACAATGATCGGCGCCGGGGGCCAGGCCGGGCAAGGCGACGCGGCGAACTTGTTAAAGCCGGCTCTGGCGCGCGGCGAGCTTCGGACCATTGCCGCCACCACCTGGTCTGAATACAAGAAGTACTTCGAGAAGGATCCTGCGCTCGCTCGGCGCTTTCAGGTTGTCAAGGTGGAAGAACCCGACGATAAGGTCTGCATGGTGATGATGCGGGGCATCGTTGCATCGCTGGAAAAACATCACAAGGTTCGCATCCTCGACGAAGGCGTCAATGCCGCGGTTCGTCTTTCGCATCGCTTCATAGCCGGACGCCAGCTTCCCGATAAAGCAGTCAGCGTTCTCGACACGGCGTGCGCCCGCTTGTCGCTGGGACAGAACTCCGTTCCCGCCGCGATTGAAGATGCGACGCGCACTTTGGATGATTTGACAGTTCAGGAACGAGTGCTCTCGCGCGAGGTGAACGTCGGCGCGGATCATACCGAGCGCCTGGCTGAAATCGCTACACACAAGGCCGAGACAGAAGCCACGCTAGCCGGATTAAAGGCCCGCTTCGACAAGGAAATGGATCTCGTTAATAAGATCCGGGATGTGCGAGCGGCCCTGGAAGGTACTTCGGCTCCCAGCAGCCCCTCTTCCACTACTCCTTCCGCCGGCACGCCTGCACCGGGTGCGCCGCCACCCGTGGATGCGGCTACCACCGCTACCGCCGATACCACGACCGCTTCCACCGCTACGGCCGCTGCTCCGCCGGCGCCACCGCGCACGCCCGATGAACTCCGGGCCGACCTGGCGGCGCTCAACGGCGAACTCGACGCTCTCCAAGGCGAACAGCCGCTTATGCGGGTTTGCGTCGACGCGCACATAGTCGGTGAAGTCGTCTCCGGCTGGACCGGAATCCCGATCGGCAAAATGGTTAAGAACGAAATCGAGATGGTAATGAATCTGGAAAATCATCTCGCCCGTCGTGTCATTGGACAGAATCACGCCCTAGACGGAATCGCCCAGAGGATCAAGGTCTCGAAGGCGAGCATGGAAGATCCGGTGAAGCCGATCGGCGTCTTCATGCTGGTTGGGCCTAGCGGTGTGGGGAAAACCGAAACTGCTCTCGCTCTGGCCGACCTTTTCTACGGTGGCGAGCGAAATCTGATCACCATTAATATGTCGGAGTTTCAGGAAGCGCATACGGTTTCCACGCTAAAGGGTTCACCTCCCGGATATGTCGGCTATGGCGAGGGTGGCGTTCTAACCGAAGCGGTCCGCCGGCGTCCCTATTCGGTCGTGCTGCTCGATGAAGTCGAAAAGGCCCATCCCGACGTGCTTGAACTGTTCTTCCAGGTTTTCGATAAGGGCCAGATGGAAGACGGAGAGGGCCGTGAAATCGATTTTAAGAACACGATCATCATTCTGACTTCTAATGCCGGAACCGAAACGCTGATGAAGTTGACGGCCGATCCGGAATCTGCTCCGGGGCCGGAAGGTCTGGTGAAAGCTCTGAAGCCGGAACTGAATAAGATCTTCAAGCCGGCGTTCCTCGGACGCATGGTGATCATCCCTTATTTCCCGATCCGCGATGAAGCTATGAAAAAGATCATCACCTTGAAGCTGGCGAAAATCCAAAAGCGTATTCTGGAAAATCACAAGATCGCCCTCACCTACGACGAGGCGATGGTGGATGAAGTAGCCAAGCGTTGTACAGAAGTAGAAAGCGGCGCGCGGAACGTCGACAACATCTTGACTAATACTTTGTTGCCCGATATCTCCAAGCAAATTCTGGCGAAAATGGCCGAAGGCGAGAAAATGAGCGCTATCCACGTCAGCCTGGGGCCGGATTCGAACTTCGTGTACGCCTAAATTGCGGGTAGGGCGAGGCTTACGGTCTCGCCCTACACCGTGCAACCAGCCATCCATCCAGGGCGACCTGTTTTGCCCTTCGTTTACGCTAATCCAGTGAAGCCGAAAAGGCCTCCTCCATTTTTTTGGGGAGTTTTGACCAGGAATCAAGTGAACCATGCCGACGACCAAAGCTGAAAATCGATATCTCTATTTGACGACCCCATTAGGGGACGACGCCTTCGTCCTGCTGGAATTCTCGGGGCATGAGGCAATATCGCAACTGTTCAGCTATCAACTCGATATGATCGCCGAGAACGGAACCGAGGTCCTCTTCGAAAAACTTCTGGGAAACAAGATCAGCTTCGGCGTTAAGGGCGTGGACACAAAGGTTGAGCCGCGCCACTTTAGTGGCATCTGCATGCAGATGTCGCAACTGGGTAGCGACACGGAATATACCCGCTATCAAATGACCGTGGCGCCACGATCGTGGCTCTTGACCCAAATCGTTCGCAGCCGCATTTTTCAGCAGATGACGATTCCCGACATCCTGAAACAGGTTCTGACCGGTTTGGACGTGGATTATCAAATTCAGGGAAGTTTCGATCCGCGGGAATATTGCGTTCAGTACAACGAATCCGATTTCGATTTTGCCTCCCGCCTGATGGAAGAAGAAGGCATTTATTACTTCTTCAAGTTTGAGGAAGACAGCCATAAGATGGTTCTCGCCAATACGCCGCAATCCCATCCGGAGATCGCCGAACTACCAGAGAACACTCTGATCTATGAAGGGATGGAGGGCGGTGGGCGTGATGAGGAGCGCGTCTCGGCGTGGGAAAAGATTCAGGATCTGCGATCGGGCAAATATACTCTCTGGGATCACAAATTTGAGCTTCCTCACAAGCATCTGGAAGCGGAGCGGCCTACGATGGATTCCATTTCCGTAGGAACCGTTACTCATAAGCTGAAGGTCGGCAATAACGATTCGCTGGAAGTCTACGAATACCCCGGGCGGTATGCGCAACGCTATGACGGGATCGATAAAGGGGGCGGAGAACAACCCTCCAGCCTGCAGAAAATTTTCCAGGATAATAAACGGACGGTCGAAATCCGGATGCAACAAGTGGAGGCTACTACCCTGCTGATACGCGGGGAAAGCAATAGCCGGCACTGTGTTCCAGGACACAAATTTAAGCTCGACCGGAACCCCAAAGCGGCGGGAATCTACGTCTTTGTCTCGGTCACTCATAACGCGAAAGAAGGGAGCATCCGTTCCGGGGCTACCGTGTCCGAAGATCATTATGGGAACATGTTCACGTGTATTCCCTTTGCCTTGGCATTCCGTCCGCAGCAGGTAACACGCAGGCCGTTTATTCAAGGCTGTCAGACGGCGGTTGTCGTCGGACCGGCGGGAGAAGAGATCTTCACCGATAAATACGGCCGGATAAAGGTGCAGTTTCACTGGGATCGTGTGGGCAAGATGGACGCGAACAGTTCCTGCTGGGTACGCGTCGCCACTTCCTGGGCGGGAATTAAATGGGGGGCGATCTACATTCCCCGCATTGGCCACGAAGTCCTGGTCGACTTTCTGGAAGGCGACCCCGACCGTCCCGTGGTTACCGGTAGTGTCTTCAACGCCGACACCATGCCGCCCTACGACCTACCCGACAACAAAACAGTTAGCACGATGAAGTCGCGCAGTTCCATTGGTGGCGGTGAAACTGGATTCAATGAAATTCGCTTCGAAGATAAGAAAGATAGCGAAAACTTTTTCATGCATGCCGCGAAGGACATGGACACCTTCGTAGAGAACGATCGCAAGGAATATATCAAACGCGATCGCCATTTGTTCGTCGACCGCGATAAGTTTGAAAAGATCACTCGCGACACTCATCTCGCGGTAAATCGCCATTATTATCAGGAAATACAACAGGAGTATCACTCTCACGTAGTAGGTACGGCGAAAACAAGCTACGATGACAGCCTCTCTGAAATCGTATCGGGCGATACGAACGCCCACTACAAGTCCAACTACAATGTCGAAGTCGGCGCGGCGATGCATATCAAGGTGGCTTCGTCGCTGGTGATTGAAGCTGGCAGCGGAATCACACTGAAAGTCGGCGGTAATTTCGTCACGATCGATTCTTCCGGAGTCTCCGTTAAGGGCACGATGATTATGCTCAATAGCGGCGGCGCGGCCTTGGGTGGCGCGGGATGCAGTACAGCCGCCCCAAAGAGCGCCACCGCCGCTTTGAAAGCTATCACGTTCGTCGGCGGGTTAGCTTCGGTTTACGCCGCGGCGGGTATGGCGGAGGCCGCGCTTGCCGCCGCCGGGGGTGGTGGTGGCGGGGGCGGCGGAAGCGCTCCATCCGATGGTCCCACGCACGATCCGAACGCCGAAGAGAACAAGGAAAAGAAGCATTGGGTGGAAATCGTACTGGTGGATTCCGATGGAAAACCGGTTCCCAGCGAGCCTTTCCGCGTTACCGTGCCGGATGGAACAGTGGCGGAAGGCACGCTCGATGAAAAGGGTTACGCTCGCGTCGACGGTATTGATCCGGGGACGTGCCAGGTGACGTTCCCCGCCCTGGATAAAGATTATTGGGGCAAAGCGTAGGACGCTGCATCCCGTGGGAAAAGGACGAAGACCATGCCGACCGTGACAGTTGATTTGGGCGACAGCATCGCCAGCCTCGCCCATGGCGCGGGCCACATCGTAAAGAAGGTTTGGGATCATCCTCAGAACAGCCAGTTGAAGGCCAAGCGGAAAGATCCAAACGTGCTTGCCCCGGGCGACGAGGTCTTTCTTCCCGATGTCGAGTTGAAGGACGAAGCTTGCCCCACCGATCAGAAGCATAAGTTCAAGCTGACCGGCGAGACTGTCAAATTTCGCCTGCAATTGATGTTGATGAACGAACCACGGGCCAACATGGCGTACGTTCTTGTCATCGATGGCAAGGTGTATCAAGGCACCACCGGCGGCGATGGACGCCTGGAGCATGTCATACCCGCGGAATCCAAGGGTGGCACCATCACCCTGAATAACGGGAAAGAAGAATATCCCATTCGAATCGGCCATCTGAACCCAATTGACACGATTTCTGGAGCGCAGCAGCGCCTGAATAATCTGGGATTCAACGCAGGCTCGGAAGATGGCGAATCCGACGACGAATTGAAGGATGCGATCAGCGCATTTCAGCAAAAATATAAGCTTACGGTTACCGGCCAAATGGATGGGGCTACCCGGAGTAAGCTCGAGCAATTGCATCCATAATGGCGCGATGGCGCGATGGCGCGACAGCGGCAGGACGGCGAATTGGTTGGGTCGGACGGGAAAGAGACAGGGGCGGTGATTTATGGGATTTTTAAGTGGACTGGCCGATTCGGCGACCTCGCTGCTGGGCGGCGATACTGGCAAGCCGGCCGATGGAGCGAAAGGCGATCCTAATTTTGTAGACGTCGGCCCGTTAGGCGAGAAGCCCATCGACAAAGGCGGGGCGGCGGCCATCGATCATCAAAACGTCCTCGATCCAAAAATGCCGATCGAGTTTATCCACTACGGCCGGGTTCACAAAGATGTCCACGACGCATTTCCACATGACGCTTTGGACGACACAAAGGCCGACCCTCTGCAGTCCGCGGTGGGAATTCACGCCATCATGTTCCGCGCTGCGCTGGAACGGGAAGCGATTTTGCGCGGCGGCTTTATCAGCGGTTGCAAGGGCGTACTGCAAGAAATTAAGGATGCTACCGGCGGCATCAGCGATGTAATTGGGGGAGCAACCAGCCTTCTGGGCGGCGGTGGGCCGGGCGGAAACAAGGGCACCGATCCGGCTTCGTTAGACCCCTATCTTGCGGCCATCACCGCGGCCGGTGGCAAGATTAACGCCGAGGCTATCCTCTACGAAGACATCCATAAGTCAGGCATGGATCTGGAACAAGCCCGGGCCAATTATCTCGCCTTCAAAAAGAAGCTGGTGGATGGAACCGGTGGATCGAACGACAGCCTCTTCGGAAAACTCACCGACGGTCTGTCGCTGGTTCCCGGGGCGGGAGACATTCTTAAGACAGTCACCGGCATCCTGTTTAAGATGTTCGATATTTATAAGGGCTGGTATTTCAAGCTCAGCGACGATTGGGAAAAAAACATAGAGGATGCAAGTTATAATCGCAGCCTGGAAGCAATCACCAAGCAGCGCTACACGCCGGTGTTCGACGTATGGTCGACTAAGCCCGACCCCAGCAATCCCGATCCGGCGGTGAAACTTATCCCCGATAGCCAGAAGCCCAATACCGGCGTGAAAGAGATCGACAAGCCCATCGGAAGCACCATCGACGACGTCAACAAAGGGTATAACGAAAAGGTTCAGGACCTGAAAGGCGTCGAAAAGAAATGGAAGGATTTCTGGGAGACCGATGGCACCCCAGGCCCGGGCCAGAAGGAAATTGACGCTGCGTTCGCCAACTGTGGGAATGCCGATGACCTGATGCTGACTGTATTCAAGACAGCTCTTAACGTAGGCGATCCCCCGGGCTTCGTTAAGACTGCCGTCACCAAGCTAACTGCCGCCAACGTCGGGATGCTGCAGCAAATTTTCTACAAGCTGCAATCGGCGGAAATTTCCGATGCTCTGAACGAAGATGCGTTCCTCATGGCCGGCCGCAAGTACATTGAGGAACTTCTTTACTCTTTGATCAAGGATCTGATTCCGGCATTCGGAATGGGAACCACAAAGGTACCCGGAAGCAGCGATTTCGGCAGTTTCTCCGGTGTCAACAGCGGACAGGCGGCGAAGAAAGGTATCAGCGTACTGGATGAGGAGCTGGGTAAAGATATCGAGCCGGTTCTGCAACTCGCCATGGGTATTTTGCATGATCACATGGTGAAGACTCGCGACGATGCCAAGAAGGCACACTCGCTTGTCATGGAGGCATATTTGGCTCAGCTTCCACTCTACGTCGCGCTGATGACGCGCAACACATTTTTCCCTGTCTTTCAGATCATTGCCGACAAGGTATTCGGCGCCGCATCGGGAGTAGGCGGCATGATGACTTCTCCGGTAAAAGACTTGATGAACACCGGGCGTAAGACTGCCAAGGATGCCAAAGATAAAGTCACAGATCTGGACTCCAGCATTCACAGCAAGGCCGACGATGTGGCATCATCAATCGATTCTTTCCAGAAGGATAATCTTGGTTCGAAATTCACCGGCGATAGCGCCAGCGGGCTCGCAAACTCGGTGGGAGGGATCGCCGATTCGATTCTCGGCAAAGCTTCTCCAGCCGACGCCGCCGGTGGCGGAAGCTTTCCGGGAGACCCCCGTAAAACCAGCGGGAACGGGGTTGATATTACCAAGGCAAAATGGGACGATGTCGATCAGAATCAAAAAGTCCCCATTACCAGCAAAGCCGTTAACACATAAAAGGATCCTATATGGGTAAACCAGCAGCACGCATTACCGACAACACCGCCCATGGCCCCCCGCTAACTCCGGGACCGGGAAGCGCCACCGTGATCATTGGCATGAAACCAGCCTGGCGGGCGGTTCCCACAGGTGCCGGCGCTGGCTTGCAGGCAGCACAGACCGCGGCAGACATCGCAATCAAAGCGGCGATCGCAGCGACTGCCGCGGCGGCCGGGCCGGCGTTACCTATTGCCAAGGCAGCCGAGCAGACGCTAAAGGGCGCGATGCTCGCTTCAGTCGGCGCTCTTGCAACCGGTTTGTCCAAGATACCCTCGGCCTTCGGCGGTATGCCCGATCAACATATTTGTCCCATACCCAGCCCCCTTCCGCCACACGGACCGGGTGTAGTGATCGATGGATCGCCCACTGTAATGGTGGACGGCCTTCCGCTGGCGAGAATGGGTGACACCGTACTGGAAGCTATCGGCGGCCCGGACAAAATTGCCATTGGCGAACCAACTGTAATGGTTGGCTAACAAATCTTAGTGAGTCATTATGCTTGTAATTCTTGAGGCTATCAGCGGACCGATTGCGGGCCGTCAAATTCAGGTAAAGCCTGGAACTATTCTGCGTGTCGGACGCACCGTGAAATCGGATTATGCAATCCCCGGCGATTCGTTTCTTTCGAGCGTTCACTTCGCCATCGAATGTGAAGACGGCCAATGCAAGGTTCGCGATATGGGATCCAGCAATGGCACGTTTCTAAATGGCGTGAAGGTAGACGAAGCGCTGATGAAAGATAGCGACACCGTCGCTGCGGGCGGCAGTACGTTTTGCGTGCGCTTCGAGGTTCCGCCAGCCGTGGTTCCAAATCTCAACGCGACGCAGGCCATCAGCGCCGTAACCGCGCGTGTGTCACCCCCTCCGAACTTGCGGCAGACAGTGGGCATCACCGTCCCTTCGCCGGGTGATTTTGCTAATGGCGAACGTTGGGCCGGCTTCACCCAGCCGCAGCTTGCGTTGCTTTCCACTCTATATCGCGATCCTGCGGAATCCGTGTTCGCCTTGCTGGATGCTTCGCGCGAATCGCGAATCCCGGCGTTTCTTGAGGCGTCTCGCGAACGCTATCTGCCGGTGGCCGGAAACCTTCCGTCGCACACCCGCAACATGGCGTTCCCCTATGTTGTCCAACTGCCCGAGCGTTCCCGCCTGCTGGACATATTCGTTAAAGACGGTTGGGGCCATGGGTGGGGGATTTATCTAACTTCCCGCGCGCCCATAGAAACAGTCTGCGCGCACCTGGCGAATTATCTGATTTTGAAAAATGGCATGGGCCGCGACTTCTGTCTGCGATTCTTCGAGCCCGCCGTTTTGCATGCCATCCTTCCCACTTGTTCGGCCGCGGAGTGCGTCGATTTCTTCGGGCCCTCAACCCGTTTCATCGTGGAATCGGGCAAGGGTGAAACGGCCCTCTGCCTTTCCGTCAATGCCCACGGCCTGCAACAGGAGCGAATTACACTTGCCTGAGTCGAGCCGCGCTAAGCTCGAACGCACTGTGTTACGTTAGTTTCCGATGAAGCGATTGCAGCCAGTCATATGGATGAAGGGGACCTTTCTCAGTCCTCAATACTTGCAGACGCAGGACCGCTTTATTGAGAACACCCTCCAGTTTCAATTGGAGGGGCTGAGCTTCGCTCCGTGGGGCTTCAAGCGCCTGCAGATCAATCAGGAAGCGCTCTCCGCGGGTTACGTTTCCATTGCCGACGCGGCGGGCATTTTCCCCGATGGCTTGATCTTCGACATTCCTGATTCCGACCCTCCGCCGTCGCCCAAACCTCTGCTCGATTGCTTTGAACCGGATCAGGAAACCCTGGAAGTGTTTCTCGCAATTCCGCATTATCGCGATCGCGGCCTGAACGTGTCGACAGCCCAGGCGAAAGCCGATACGCGCTATCTGACGGAAGTTACAATGCAGCGCGATGAAAATAGCGGACTGGCCGAGAAGCCGATTCAAGTAGCCCGCAAGAATTTCCGGATCCTGGTGGAAGGCGAGTCGCAACAGCATGCCTCGGTTTTGCGATTGGGCAAGATCAGAAAAACTCCCGCCGGCACTTTTCAATTGGATTCGCGTTTCGTTCCGCCGCTGCTCGATATTTCAAGTAACGATTATCTGATAGCGATCGCTCGCCGCTTAGTCGAAATCCTCTCGGCGAAGAGTAGCCAGCTTTCCGGGACACGACGTCAGAAAAATCTCAGCCTCGCCGATTTTGGAACTGCCGATATTGCCAACTTCTGGCTGCTGTACACCATCAACTCGCATTTCCCGACGCTCCGTCATATCTTCGAATCGAAACGCGGGCATCCTGAAGAATTGTTCTCCATGATGTTGTCTCTCGCCGGTTGCCTGACCACGTTTTCAACCACCATCCATCCGCGAGATCTCCCGAAGTACGAGCATGACGACCTCACCACCTGCTTTACCGATCTTGACGAAAAAGTTCGTCTGCTGCTCGATACGGTGGTCCCCAGCAATTTCGTTTCGCTGCCGCTGAAACTGGTGCAAAATTCGATTTACGCAACCGCTCTTGCCGACGATAAATATCTGAAGGATACGAAGATGTATCTGGCGGTGAACGCCGACATGAACGAGGCGGATCTGATCGGAAAGACTCCCTACCTGGTTAAGGTCTGCTCGGCAAACCACATTGAACATCTGGTGCGTAACGCTTTGGCCGGCGTACCTCTTACTCACGTGCTGCGCCCGCCCAGCGCGATTCCGGTGAAGATGAATTATCAATACTTCAGCTTGAATCAGTCCGGCCCGGCGTGGGAAGCGATTACCCGCGCGCGCAATCTTGCGGCCTATGTTCCGGGCGACTTCCCTAAGCCGCAAATGGAATTGATCATTCTTCTGCCGGAAGCGTCGTAAGCGTTATTCGACTTGCAGCACGCCGGCGGAAACCAGCGTCTTGATCGCTTGGCCTATGTACTCGGGCGTTGAGTCGGCTGGGATCGCGCCCTTCTGAAGCAAAAACTCATAATGATCGCGCCCGGATTTCCGGCCATCGCACAGCGTCACGAAATACGCCACCCAAGCGCGGCATTCCAGATTGGTTCGAAAAGGTCGCACGGTTTGAAACGCGTAATGTACCGGATTCAATTCGCCGTCCTGAATCCGATGCCGCACCGCGAGTTCCGTGCCGTCGATCGCCTTCACCGCGCAGCCCAATAATTCAGAGCAGGGAGTTGCCTCCCAGTCGAGCAACCACGAAACATCGCGCCATGCCGTCTCCGGCCCTATCTCGCGGCGGATCGTAAACTCCAGCCGCTGCGCCGATTTTCGCTGGATCACCAGATACCCGTATAGCAGTTCCTTGACGCCGATCGTTTTGAAAAACGATTTCCAGGAGGCGAGCTGGCGGCTTGACCCGCCACCCAAGGCCACACTCTCTGCCGCATATTCTTCGGGCGCGACATGCTCCCGAACCACCAGCAGTACGTCGAAGTTTTCTTGACGATCCCCAAGCCATCCGCGTACCCGTTGCTCGTAGGAGGCGTTTTCGTGATCGGCGACAATCGCGTGGCAATAAAAGCGGCCGCCGGGATTCAGATAATCGGGAAGTTCGCTGATCGTTCGACGCAGTAAACGTTCCCCGTCTTCGCCGCCATCGGAAAATACAAACGATTGGTCGGGACCCATGTCGTAAGGCGGATGAATCACCACGCAATCGAACTGTCTGTCTTTCACCGGCGCAAATAAATCGCCCGCCAGCGTCTCGACATTGCTTACTTGATTCAGAAGGCAATTGAATCGCGTAAACAGGCAGGATCGTTCGGTAAGGTCGGTTGCCCAGACATGCCGCGCGTTTTTCTTTGCCGCCAAAATCGCCGCCGCTCCACATCCCGTGCCCAACTCCAGGAACGCTTCGCAAGGGTCGTCAGGCAGCAGGCTAAGAAACGTGCGGGTCTTGTGCTGTATGGCGAAATAGACGAAGTCCGGGCCCACCGATGCATCGGCGCCGTCCATTTCTACCAGCCGGTCGGAAGCTATAAAAATTTGTTGTAGCGGGTACAACATCACTGGCGAAACGAACCCATCGCCGTTGCGATCCAGCAATCCAGTGGCTTCCATCGCGCCACGAACAGGCAGAGGAATCACGGCGTCGATTTCCGAGGCCGGCGTCAGCCATCCGTTCAGAAATAATGTCGCCAGAACGCGCAACGCATCCAGTGGACCCAGCGCCGCTTCTCGCTCTTGCCGATCCCTTGACAGATAACTAAGAATCTTCGAAAGGTTGTCGATTCCCAGGCGCTGGCACACCGCGTCTTCGGTAAAGCCGCTGGTTTGGAGGAAGCGACAAACCGTCGCAAAATCGTCCGCCGGGGCGAATCCCTGGGTCAGGAATCTGGGTTCCATGCGGGCTCAGTGTTTGCGTAAAGCGAAGAACAAGATCACTATTACGATGACGACAAATAATCCGCCGAAAATCAAGATCATGGGAAGCATTGACTTCTTTTCGGGAATCGCCGCGGCGGCCGATCCGGGCTTCGCCTGGCCTAAGGTCGGTCCTGCGGATGGTGCCTGGGCCTGAAACATTTGCGTGTATTCACTGGGCCCGCTGGGCAGAATCGGAGCCGGTTTCGCTCCGCCAGGTTGGGCTACTGAAAAGGCTTGTGTCGCACTCATCCCTCCGCCTTGACCCGGCGTGGGTGCTAGCGGAGGCGGAGGCGGAGCTTGCCTCCGGGCATCGTTGGTGCCAAACATCTGCGTAAATTCGCCACCTTTGTAAGCCTTAGGCGCTGGCGGTGGCGCCGAAGAAAACATGTCCTGCCCACCGCCGCCGCCCATCTGCTTTGGCAATTCATTATGAACGGGCGCTTCGAAATAATTCGTAAACTCGCTTGGACCTTGCCCTTGTGGCGGACCCGCTTGATGCGGCGGCGGCATCGGTGGGTTCTGGCCCCCAGCGCCCGGAGTCTGGAACATCCGCGTGAATTCACCGCCACCTTGCCCGGCCCCGGGAGGCGGCGGTTGGACCACAGCCGGTCTACCCGTTGGACCGGGAGTCTGAAACATTCGCGTGAACTCACCGCCCTGCTGCTGCTGATGCGGCAACGGCAACAGCGGTTTGTTGGCAGGCGGCGGCGTTCCTTGCACGGGAGCCTGAAACATTCGCGTAAATTCTCCACCTTGCTGCTGCTGCGGAGGAGGGCCGGCTTGCGTTGGATGAGCTCCCGCGGGTTGCGCCGGAGGGCCCGTTGGCACCGGAGCTTGGAACATCCGCGTAAACTCACCGGCGGGTTGGGCCGGCGGAGTCGAAGGTGTGGCCGCTTGCGGGGGCGCCTGCTTGGACGGATCCTTAAGGTGCGTAGGAATCAAAAACTCGCGTGTGAATTCCCCTCCGCTCGGTTGTGGCGCGGGCTTTGGGGGCGGAGGAGCGCTTACTTTGGGTTCCGGCGGCGCTATCGGAGTACCCTTTGGCGAAGGGATCAGAAACGAGCGCGTGAACTCGCCGGGCTCTTGCGATGCCGCAGCCTGCACGGGTGAGGGCGTGCCCTTCTGAGATGGAATTAAGAACGATCGCGTAAACTCCCCCGGCTCCTGCTGAGCGGGCTTCGCCGAAGGTGGCGGCGATGCCGGTTGCGACGGAATCAGGAACGAACGTGTGAACTCTCCCGGTCCTTGGGAAACTGCTGGCGCGGGAGGAGGTGTTGGTGCAGGAGGCGCAACCGTAACCGGTGCGGGCGGAGGTGGAGGCGCAACCGTAACCGGTGCGGGAGGCGGTTGTGGTGTAGGAGGCGGCGCGGGAGGTGCTGGCGCCGGGGTCTGAGGAGTAGCGGCCACGGATTCCGAAGACGGCTTCGCCGCGGGTGCCGGCCGAGGGGTAGCCAACAACGCCGCCAACGCCGCCTCTTCCTCTTCCGGCAAATGGAACGCTAACGTGAAAGCCCCAGGCTCCGTCTTTTGACCGGGCGCAGATGCCGCGCTGGCCGCCGGCGGTGGGGTAGTGGCAGGCTCGGCAGCTTTCGGCGCGGGTTCGGGCGCAGCCGGCGCGGGCTGAAACATCCGCAGGAATTCTTCATCGTCGTCCGTGGTTCCAGCCTGCGCGGCTGCTGGCGTGACTGCAGCTGGGGTGACCGCAACCGGTGCGGGCGTGGCGGGCGGAATCGCAGCCGCGGGTGGCGGAGTGGCCGGCTCCACGGCCGGTGCGCTCAACCCGAACATCTTCGAAAATTCGTCGTCATCATCCAAATGCGTCGGCTCTTTAGGTGGATTCACTGGCTCTCCTGCCCTCACCTTCATCTCTTTAGTCGCTCCCGATAACCAATCGCTTTCACTCGGAGTCTCTGGCTCGGGGTGGCCGGACATCGCGGCATGTCTGCCGGCGATCACCACCCATTCGCGAAACCCGCCAAAACTTTGCAACGGCTCGGACACAACATAAGGCGTACCTTCATGAATACTGCTTTCGATAATCGGTGCCCGCGCGTCGTCCGGTAAGCGCATCAACTTGCGGTACAGCGCCTCTCCTTCCGGACTCTGATGGTTTGTCAGAAGATGCACTTCCACCGGTCGGCCCGACGCCCTGTCGCGCGCGGCGAAGGTCTTCACCCCGTCGTCGCGAAGCAGGTCGAGAAGCTCGTACTTCTGGTAGAAGCTCATGGTTTCCTTGAAGAGATGGCTGACCTAACTTATCATGACACCGCTCCCTTTCGTGATCAAGAATAGATGGCGCCCGATTGTAGCGGAAGTGATACGAAATTTGCTTGAGCGACAGATCCACAAATGTGTGCCCTTCTGGTAGAGTAGATCTTGCGTTCGGAACAGGCTGCAGGCGGAAACTAGGATTCGACTCTAGTTTTGTGCTGTTTTCCGACCCCCATGGAATGATGCTATGAAATATCTTTCGCGAGTCGTCTGGTCGGAGGGGATGTACCTCGGCCCTCATCATTTCCAGGCACAAAGCCGGTATTTCGAGGACTCCATCCGCTTCGCTACGTCGACGCTCTGGTACGAGCCGTGGGGCTTGGTGGGTTGCCAGCTCGACGAAGAAGCTCTGCGGAATGGGACCGTTTCACTGGTTCACGCCCGGGGTATTTTTCCCGATGGCCTGACGTTCCATATGCCGGAGTGCGACCCGCTGCCACCGGCGCGGGCTGTCGCCGATCTGTTCCCTCCGACGCGCGACACACTTACCATCATTCTGGCCGTACCGCCGCGCAAGCCCGAGGGCTTGAATTGCATTACATCGGACGACGATAGCAACCGCCGCGCCCGGTTCTACGCCGAGCCCCGTCTTCTTCACGATGAAACTACGGGCCGCGACGAGAAGCCCGTGCATCTTGGCCGGAAGAATATTCAACTCCTGCTGGACACGGAAGATTCGGGCGATGCTATCCGCCTTCCCATCGCCCGCATTATTCGCGACGGGTCTGGCCACTTCGCCTTCGATCCGAATTTTGTTCCGCCCTGCCTGGACATCAGCGTGAGTGACCGGCTGATGAAAATGCTTCGCCGGCTGCTGGAGATTCTGGAAGAAAAGAACGCGATGTTCTCGCGTAGCAAGAAAGGCGATAAGCGTTCCTGGTCGGAATTTTCCACGCGCGATATTGCCAACTTCTGGCTGCTGCACACAGTGAATTCGGCGCTCGCGCCCCTGCGTCATCAGTTTCTTTCGAAGCGCGGCCATCCCGAGGAATTGTTTACTGAGATGCTCCGCCTGGGTGGTGCGCTCTGCACCTTCGCCAACGATTCGCATCCACGAAGCCTACCCATCTATAGTCACGAACATCTCGACGATTGTTTCGGCGCCCTGGATCTTCATATCCGGACCCATCTGGAAATTATCGTTCCCACGCAATTCATCACCATCCCGCTAGTAAAGCGCGCCGAGTTGTTTTATGAGGGAGAGATTACCGATCAGCGCGTGCTTGATCGCTCTCGGTGGATTTTCGCGATCCGCGCGAAGGTCGGCGAAGTGGAACTGATTTCGAAAACGCCACAGCTGGTCAAGCTCTGCTCCAAGTCGTTCGTACCACAGCTGGTGAAACGCGCTCTACCCGGAATGTCACTAACTCATTTGCCGGTACCACCGTCCACGATTCCCGCCAAAGTCGATTACCAGTACTTCAGTGTCGGAAAAGCCGGACCGTGTTGGGACCATTTAGTGCAGTCCCGTCAGATCGGCCTGTACGTTCCGGGCGATCTGCCCGACCCTGAAGTAGAGTTGATGGTCGTATTAGAGTCATAAAGTTTATCCCGCGCTTAAGATTCGCGGGCAATTTTCCAAGGAGGTAAGCGAATGAGTTCACAACCATTCGGCGCGCCGGGCGCCGGAGCCGCCGCCCAATTTGCGCAGCGCCGCCCGGAGAACCTTGCTTTCGTTTTTCAAGAGTTGCTTACAGTCGGCGAACGTTTACGATCCAACCGCCAGGCCGTCAGCGATGCTCCTTCGTTCCGCGCCCAGATCTGGGAAGCCGTGAAAACGGCCGACCAGGAAGCCCGCCGCCGCGGTTATACGTCGGAAGATATTGAGCTCGCGGTTTTCGCGGTCATCGCCTTTCTAGACGAATCCATCCTCAACATGCGCCTTCCCGTATTTGCCGATTGGCCTCGCCAACCGCTGCAGGAGGAGCGCTATGGCCACCATATCGCCGGAGAAATTTTCTTTCAGAATTTACAAAAGCTGATCGGGCGTACGGATTCCCAGGAACTGGCCGACTTGATCGAAGTCTATTATCTTTGCCTCTTGCTGGGCTTTGCCGGACGCTACAGCATCGGTGGGCGCGGCGATCTGCGGGCCATCATGCAGCAGACCGCCGAGAAACTTGGCCGCATCCGGCAGATGAATTCCCAGTTGTCGCCCGAGTGGTACCTGCCCCAGGAAACCGTGAAGGTGGTGAGCGGAGATCCGGTGGTAAAGTGGATGCTCATCGGAACGGTGGCATCTCTTGTACTCACTTTGGCGCTATTTATTTGTTTCCGGCTCTTTCTTGGAAACGGCGTGACAGCATTGCGAACGATAGCGGTTCAGGGGCGCACGTAAGGTTTCGGAGGCAACTATGCCAGTCTATCTCGCCGCTGGAGCGGCATTCCTCGTTTACTTCGCGCTTGCCTCGGTGGCCGGCATCAATTGGCTTGGCCTAAGCGGGACTCAGCTTTATTTATTTCTCGGTTTGCTCGGCGCCCTGGGGCTTACCGGATCCGCCCTGTTCATCTATTTCCAGAACAAGCGTAGCGCCAAGAAAGAAGCTGCCGCCGCTGGTGGCGCCGCTGCCCCGGCCGAAGGGGGGAGCCCGGAAGTGGAGGGCATTATCCGTTCCGCCGATGCCCGCCTGGCGCAATCCAAAGTGGCCCAGGGAGCAACCATCGCGAATCTTCCGCTGGTATTCATTCTGGGCGATCAAGGTACAGCCAAGACCAGCACCATCATAAATTCCGGATTGGAAGCGGAGCTCCTCGCGGGGCAGGTTTATGGCGATAACAACGTCGTGGTCCAGACGATGGCGGCCAATGCCTGGTTCGCGCGCGGATCGGTATTCATCGAAGCGGGCGGCGCTTTACTGGGCGATCCTTCGAAGTGGCAAAGCCTGATCAAGCGCATCAAGCCGGGCAGTCTGAAATCTGTCGTCGGCAAAGGAACGCAGTCGCCGCGGGCCGTCCTGCTTTGCTTCGACCTGGAATCGTTTCTGCGCCCCGGGGCCTCCGAAGCGCTGGCTGGCGTATCCCGCTATCTGCAAGCTCGTCTGGGTGAGATATCGCAATTATTGGGGATCAGTTTTCCGGTCTACGTTCTCTTCACCAAGGCCGATCGTCTCCCGTTTTTCGCCGACTATGTTCGCAACCTGAATAATGAAGAAGCGGGACAGGTTTTTGGCGTCACGCTCCCCATGCGCGATCCGCATAAGACCGGTGTCTACGCCGAAGAAGAGTCGTCCCGTCTCACCAACGCTTTCAATAATCTTGTCTATTCGCTTGGCGACAAGCGCGTCGTGTTCCTGCCGCGCGAAACGGAAGCTGATAAATTGCCCGGCGCCTATGAATTCCCCCGCGAATTTCGGAAGCTGCGGCAAGGTCTGGTTCAGTTGCTGGTGGATGTTTGCCGGCCCAGCCAGTTGCGCTCCAGCCCCTTCCTGCGGGGATTCTATTTCTCTGGCGTCAGGCCCGTTGTCGTTTCCGATGTATCGTCCCCCTCGGCGCCCGCCAGCTCCACGAAACAAACTCTGGAGCAGGCCGGCGGAGCTACTCGTATGTTTCGCGCCGGCGTGCAGCAGCAACAGTTGGCGCAACAAGGTGTCGCCGGACAACAATCGGCGAATGCCCGTAAAGTACCGCAGTGGATGTTCCTTGGCCATCTCTTTAACGACGTGATTTTCCAGGACACCGCCGCCATGGGAGCCAGCGGATCCAGTGTGAAGACGAGCGGTCTGCAGCGGGTTTTGCTGGGAATCGCGACGTTCCTGTTCCTGCTCTATAGCGGCTTCCTGATCGCGTCTTATTTTGGCAACCGATCGCTGGAAGAAGAAGCGCTGACCGCCGCGAAAAATATCTCGGCCAATGAGGCCAGCGGCGCAAACATCGCTTCGGTGGATTCCTTGCGGCGGCTCGATGTCCTGCGCACTTCACTGGAAAAATTAACGGATTATCAGCAGAATGGCGCGCCTTGGCATTTGCACTGGGGCCTTTATTCAGGCAGCGAAGTATATCCGCACGTCAGACAGATCTACTACAACAAGTTCGCGCAATTGTTGTTTACTAATACCCAGGCGGGGATGTTAAGCTTCCTCCAAAAGACGCCGCAACAGCCCACCCCCACTGATGATTTCGGCTACGCTTACAATACGCTAAAGGGTTATTTGCTCACTTCCAGCGAGTTCTCCCGCTCCTCCGACAAACCGCTGCAAGTGTTCCTGGCGAATCTGCTGCGGGAACGCTGGACGGGTGGGCGCGATGCCGATATCGGCAAAGAACGAATCGATCTCGCCAAGGCGCAATTCGATTTCTATAGTAAGGATCTGCACAACGGCAACCCCTATAGTTCCGATAGCGACTCCGCTACCGTGGGCCATGCGCGCGATTATCTGTCGCGCTTCTCAGGCTATGAGCGTGTTTATCGCGGGCTGAAAGCACAAGCCGATAAGAAGGGCGACCCCGCCAGTTTCAATCAGAAATTTCCCGGATCGGCCGACGTGGTCCTCAGTTCTTCACCGGTCGATTATGCGTTTACCAAGGAAGGCTATGGCTTCCTGATGGATCGCATCAAGAAGCAGGATTTCGGCGGTGAGCAGTGGGTGTTGGGGCCGGATCGCGGCCAGGCTATCGACAAGGGCGCGATGCAAGCCGGCGTGATCGACGCTTACTCCCGCGATTACATCAAGACGTGGCGAACAGTACTGAAGACCAGTTCTGTCACCAGGTATTCCGACCTCAAAGACGCCGCCGCCAAGCTGACCAAACTCAGCGGCGGGCAGTCCGTACTGCTAAACCTCTTCTGGTGGGTTTCGCGCAACACGAATGTCGATTTACCACACGTCTCCGAGGCCTTCCGCTCGGTGCAGGCCGTGGTTCCACCCTCCGATCTTCAGCAATATGTTGTCGCCCAGAATTCGGCTTACAATAGCGCGCTTTTAACGCTGCAACAGGGCATCGACCAGGCGTCCCAACAGCCGACCATGGACACCGCGTTAGCCAATGCGACGCAGCAGCAGGCCAATGCCGCGAAGCTGACCACCAGCCAGTTAACCAGCAGCTTCTCCATCGATCCGGAAGCCAATCTGCAAAAAACCGCCGAGCTTTTACTGCTCGCCCCAATCACCAACGCCGAAGCGATGATCAAGAGCAAACCGAATGAGGAAGCCAATCGCAAGGCCGGTGGATTCTGTTCCGCGCTCAGCCAGCTTACTTCGAAGTTCCCGTTCCGCGCCGAGGCGACTCAGGAACTGACCATCGCCGAATTGAACGACTTCTTCCGCCCCAAGGAAGGCAAGCTGTGGGCGCTCTACGAAGGCGGAATCAAGGCCTACATCGTTTGCCAGAATGGCGATTGCCAGCCTGCGCCGAATCCGCCGGGCACCCCGAATCCGGCCTTCGTGCGATTCTTTAGCCAGGCGGCGAAATTCTCACGAGCGCTCTATGGGGATAGCCGCACCGATCCGAGTCTTACGTATACGCTGCGGCCGGCCAAGTCCGATCAGGTGGAGAAATTCGACGTTCTGGTAAACTCCGATACAGCGTCGCTCGCGGGCGGAGCTTCCAAGTCGTTCGTCTGGCCCGGTACGGCGCCGCAGCGCTTCAAGCTTACACTGAAGATAGCTGGCGGATCGGCGTTGGATGTTACCCAACCCGACGGTTTGTGGGCGGTGTTCCATTTCTTCGCCGATGCTAATCGTGCAACTCCGTCCGGGGCGGGATATGATTTTGTTTGGGATGTCAGTCAAGGCAAAAAGGCTCAGCCGATGGTTGTGCTAGGCCGTCCGCTAACTTACCAGTTCAACGCGGATACTGGAGTCTTTAATAAAGACTTCCTGTCGCAACTGAAGTGCAGCGGGGCGGTCGCTCATTGAGAGAATAGAAGAAACGATGGAATTACCTTCTCGGGTAGGCAAGTACGAACTGCAGGAATTCCTCGGCGGAGGCATGTCACATGTCTTCCGCGCGAAAGATACGGTGCTCGGGCGAACCGTGGCGCTGAAGATCCTTACCGATCAGGGCGCGGCGGATAATGAGACCAAAGCGCGGTTTCTGCAGGAAGCCCGCATGGCCAGCAATATCTCCAACGATAATATCGTCGGGGTATTCGATTTCGGCGATGAAAAGGGCCGTCCTTTTATCGTCATGGAATTTCTGCGCGGAGAAAGCCTGCGCGATGCCATCAAGAACAACCATACGGGCGACCTTCGGAACAAGCTCGGCATAGCCTTGCAGATCGGCCGCGCTCTGGAATATATCCATACCCGGAAGATTATCCATCGCGACATCAAGCCCGAGAATATCCACGTCGACGGCGCCGGCCGCGTCAAGCTAATGGATTTCGGTATCGCCAAATCGGAAGGCCTGTCCTTAACCCGCGCCGGGTTCACGCTGGGCACGCCGTATTACATGGCGCCGGAACAGGTGCTTGGCCAGCAGCTTACAAATCTGGTGGATGTCTACGCATTTGGCGTGATGCTGTTTGAACTTCTTAGCGGTGTGAAGCCGATCAGCGGCGACACCGTTGAGCGCATTTTCAATCATATTCTTTATGAGCCGTTGAACCTGGAGCCGCTGCGCGCCATTCAGGTTCCGCAATCCGTCTTCGACTTGATTAACGCTTGTACTGCCAAGCAGCCAGGGCAACGCATCAATGGCTTTGGACTTGTCTGCGCGGACCTGGAGCGAATCATGAATTCGCCGATGACTCCCGCTGCTCCGCTCCCCTCCCAGCCGCGCACCAGTAATACGAACATGCAGCGCGGTGTCACCATGCCGCCCACGGGCGTCGTTCCACCGCAGCAACCGCAACAGCAGCAGCAACCGCAACAGCAACCGCCGCGCCCTATCGATCCTAATTTGCCAGGGTTCATGCGCAGCCTTCCCACGGCCTTCCAGTCGCAAGCCTGGCTGATGATCTTCGCCGGTCTGGCCATGCTTATCGGCTTATCGGTGCTTTACTTTGTCGTGCATCTCGCCGGCCTGGTTTAGCTCTTCGCGCTCAAACTAAGAAGGCCCGCGTAGTCTCCTGTTACAATCGCTAACGGAACCCTCGCCCTAATCATGCAACTGCCCGCGCGCGTTGGAAAGTACGAACTCCAGGAGTTTCTCGGCGGTGGCATGTCTCACGTCTTCAAGGCGCAGGACACCGTCATCGGACGCCTGGTCGTCGTCAAGATTCTTACTCAAGACGGATGTAACGACCCGGAAACGAAGGCCCGCTTCCTCCAGGAAGTGCGGCTCGCTGGAAATATTCAGCACGATAACGTCGTCAACATATTCGACTATGGCGAGGAACAGGGCCGTCCCTTCATCGTCATGGAGTTTCTGAGAGGCGAAGATCTTCGGGAAGCGATTCGCCACGGACGCACCGGCAACATTCAGGCGAAACTGAATCTCGCGTTGCAGATCGGGCGGGCGCTGGAATACATCCATTCGCTCAAGATAATTCATCGCGACGTAAAGCCGGAGAACGTCCGTGTCGATGCCGGCGGCCGCGTCAAGCTGATGGATTTTGGCATCGCCAAGTCAGCCCTCAACATGAACCTGACGCAAGCCGGCATGGCGATTGGCACGCCTTTCTATATGGCTCCGGAGCAGGTAACCGGAAAGCCGATCACCGATCTGGTGGACGTATACGCGTTCGGCATGATGTTTTATGAATTGTTGACCGGCGCGCGTTCCATCAGCGGGGACACCATGGAGAGAATCTTTTATATGATTCTCCACCAGCCATGCGAGTCGGGTCCAATGGAAGAAGCCGGCGCGCCTCCAGCGGTCATCTCACTCGTGCAGCGCTGTACCGCGAAGAACGCCGAGCAGCGTCCGCAAAGCTTCACCGCCGTTTGCGCGGAACTGGAAAGCATCATCGCCGATGCCAGTGCCGCCCCCACCCGACAGCAAGCGGTAGTCCCGCCGCCGCCCAGGAAAAATAAAGCTTGGATCGTCGCCGTGATCGCGCTTCTGCTATTGGCGGGCGGCGGTGGCTATTACACCTGGTTGCGCCAGGGTGCCCGTGAACAGAAGATGATCGCCACGCCCACCGGCGTGATGGTATACATCGAAGACGGGGCGTATCTTTCGGGAGCTGAGAAGAAAAACGTAACTGTTCCGGCGTTCTTCATCGATCGCGAAGAGGTCTCCAATCGCCACTATGCGGAGTTCGCCAAGGCCATCCATCATCCGTTGCCCAAGGATTTCGCCGCTGCTAAATCCGACCTTCCCGTAGTGAACGTCACCATTGTCGACGCTCGCGCCTATGCCCAGTGGGCCGGAAAACGCCTGCCCTCCGCCGACGAATGGGAGAAGGCCGCGCGCGGTACTGACGGACGAACGTTTCCCTGGGGCGAACAGAACGAAGCCATGCGGGCGAACGTCGCCGACAATCCATCTCCCGCCCATCGAGCCATGCCCGTAGACGCGCGATTCTCCAATTCGTTGGGAGCGTATCAGGTCTACAACATCATTGGCAACGTGCTCGAATATACCGAAGGAGCGGTTACTCCCAAGGCCATCGCGGTGGAGCGATTCACCAACGCCGTCGCCCCGCCCTTAACCTCCGCCGACAAATGGTGCTTCATCCGCGGAGGCTCTTTCAAGACATCGCTGGCCGATTCGGCGGCGTTCGAATCAGCCTACATCCCCGAGCGATTTTCTTCCGACGACATCGGCTTCCGCTGTGCCAGGAACCCGTAAATGGAACCCGTCTCGCACTACTATTACTCGCATCGCTTGAAGCTGCAGTTCTGGGATTGGGGTCAGGGCGAAACTCCCGGTGAGCCCGAGGTATCCACCAGAAAGCCGGCGTTGATTCTGGTTCATGGCGGACTGGATCACGCTCGTAACTGGGATTGGGTGGCTCGTGATTTACGGCGCAATTTTCACGTGTATGCGGTCGACTTGCGTGGTCACGGCAACAGCGCCTGGGCCCCCGGAGCGATGTACAGCATCCCCGAGTACGTTCTGGATTTGTCCGCACTAGCTGACATCATCGGAGAGTTTCCCATCTATCTTGTGGGGCATTCACTCGGCGGCATCATTGTTCTGCTGTACTCCGGCCTCTATCCCGATCGCGTGCGCAAGGCCGTGTCTATCGAAGGTTTCGGCTTCCCGCCCGGTCACAAAGTGCACGCCCCGGCGTCGCAACGTCTTCGCAATTGGATTGAAGCCATCCGCAAAACGGAACAGCGCGAGCCTCGCAGTTACCCCAATCTGGATACGGCGGTGGCTCGGATGAAAGAGGCAAATCCGCATCTCTCGGATGAAGTCGCCAGGCATCTGACGCTGCATGGGACAAACTGGAATGCCGATGGATCGTTGATCTGGAAGTTCGATAATTACGCGCGCCCGCTGCCGCCTTACGGCCACAACATCGACGACTTGAATGACGTTCTAAGCCAGATCTCCTGCCCCACGCTTCTCTTCTGGGGCGCGGAAAGTTGGATGCCCGATCCGGAGCCGGATAACCGCATGGGGGCAATCAAGAATCACAAACTGGTGAAGGTTCCAAAGGCTGGCCATTGGGTTCATCACGACCAGTTGGAAATCTTTCTCCATGAGACGAATCAGTTTCTTCTCGAGCCGTAAAGATTGGACCTTTCCACTTCACTCATGTACGTGAAAGGCGTCGGGCCCGGCCGCGCTTCTATGCTCGAAGCCAAGGGCCTGCTGACTGTCGAAGACATTCTCGGTTACGCCCCGTTTCGCTACGAAGACCGCAGTAATGTAAAGACAATCGCCCAGTTGTCGCCGGGTGAAATGGCGACCGTGATCGTCGACGTCCACTCCACCAAAGTGGCCGGCTTTCAACGCCGCAATCTAGGAATGTTTCACGCCACGTTTCGCGATGGATCGCGCAGCGTGCTGATCGGCAAGTGGTTTCACGGCGGTTATCTGAAAGATACTCTGATTCCCGAGCGAAGAGTTGCGCTCTACGGGAAAGTGGAGCTCGATAGCTATACCGGCGATCTTCTGATGATGCAGCCTGAATTTGAAATGCTTTCGGGCGAAGAAGAAGGCGACGTCAAGCTGCACACGGGGCGCGTTGTGCCCATCTACGAAGCCGCGGGCAAGGTAACCACGCGCATCTTCCGCATGATTCTCCATCGCATTCTAGGCGAACTGGCCGGCGTGGATGACCCGCTCCCGAAACATATTTTGGATCGCATGAAGTTGCCCGATCGTTGGACCGCCTTCCAACAAATCCACTTTCCCTCGCAAGAAGAAGACCTGCGCTTGCTGAATCAATTCAGATCGCCCGCGCAATGGCGTCTGATCTTCGAAGAGTTCTTCTGGCTGGAGACCGGGCTCTCACTGAAGAAAGCGAAGGCCCGTCTGCAACCGGGAATCGTCTTCTCGTTAGATGGCCGCGTGCGCGAAAAAATTAAGGCGATGTTGCCGTTCAAGCCAACCGGCGCGCAGAAGCGTGTACTCAAACAAATCGCCGACGACATGGCCAGCCCCCACCCGATGTATCGCCTGTTGCAAGGCGATGTGGGGAGTGGCAAGACGCTGGTTGCCGCAGAGGCCGCGATTATCGCTATTGAAAACGGCTATCAGGTTGTCGTTCTCGCCCCTACTGAGATCCTGGCAACGCAGCATTATCTTTACTTCAAAAACCTTTTCGACAAGCTCGGATACATCGTCGTGCTGCTCACCGGTTCGAAGAGTGCGCGGGAAAAAATGCAGCTTAAGAAACTAATGGCCGCCGGACTTGTTCATGTCGGAGTCGGCACGCATGCCCTTCTTGAAAAAGACGTCGAGTTTGGGAAACTCGGTCTGGCGATCGTCGACGAACAGCATCGCTTCGGTGTCGAGCAGCGTCTGCGGCTGGTGGAAAAAGGCCATCATCCCGACATGCTGGTAATGACGGCGACCCCTATTCCACGCACGCTGGCGCTCACCATCTATGGCGATCTGGATGTATCGGTGATCGACGAAATGCCGCCTGGCCGCAAACCAATTATCACCAGCCACGTTAGTAACGATCGCGTTGAGCAGGTCTATAGCTTTCTTCAAACGCAGATCGAAGCGGGCCGCCAGGCCTATGTCGTCTATCCCGTGATCGAGGAATCGGAAACGCAGGCGATGAAGGCTGCTCAAACAATGCATGAGCATTTATCCACCATCGTCTTTCCCCAACTTCGTATCGGATTGCTGCACGGCCGTCTTACTTCCGACGAGAAGGAATTCGCGATGCACAGCTTCAAGCGCGGCGACATCGACGTTCTCGTTTCCACAACCGTGATTGAAGTCGGCGTCGACGTCCCGAATGCTACCGTGATGGTCATCGAACAGGCCGAACGGTTCGGACTCTCGCAACTCCATCAACTCCGTGGGCGCGTAGGCCGCGGAGGCGAACAAAGTTATTGCATCCTGGTGACGGAGAAGCTGAATGAAGCAGGCAAAGAGCGCATCCGGACGTTAGTGGATTCAAACGACGGCTTTTACATCGCCGAAATGGATATGAAGCTGCGTGGCCCCGGTGAATTCTTCGGAACGCGTCAATCGGGGCTCCCCGCGCTGCGCTTCGGCAACATTCTACGCGACGGCGAGATCCTTGAAATCGCCCGCAATGAAGCCCAGGCATTCGTCGCCCATCCGCCCTCGGAAGAACAGCTACGGAACGCCGTGGTTTACATCCGCGATCATTGGCAACGCCGCTACGGCTTGGTACAGGTAGGGTAAGAAATGCGAGTGATTGGTGGTGAATTTCGAAGCCGTGTTTTGCAATCGGTTCCCGGAGTGGAGACGCGTCCGACGCCGGACCGTCTGCGAGAAGCGTTGTTCAATGTCTTGTCGCCACGCATCGAAGGCGCGATTTTCGTCGATGCTTACGCCGGCACCGGAGCGGTTGGCATCGAAGCGCTCAGCCGTGGCGCCGCACGAGCGATGTTCATCGAAACAAGCCGCGACGCGAAGCAGATTATCAAAGAAAATTTGTCATCGCTCGGCTTGGAAGGCCGGGCCACGATTCTGCCCGGCAAGTCGGCCAAATATTTGAAAGACATCTCGGCCGACATCGTTTTCCTGGATCCTCCTTACGCCTTGGAGCGGGAATATGGCGTGATCCTCGACACTCTGGGAAAAAATCCGCCGCCACTTGTGGTCGTCCAACACGCGACGCGCTTCCGCTTGCTGCCCGGATACGGAAAGCTCAGTCTGCGGCGAACCTTGAAGCAAGGCGACAATTCACTCAGCTTCTACGCGGGTCCTGATTCTCCGGAAGACCCGAATCCCACGATAGATCCGCCACTGGAGCGATAATCGCCTGGATTTCCTTGAGCAGCGCGGGATCGATTACGAAGGATAGAGCTCGCACATTGTTCTCCACTTCCGCCGCCGAGGCCATACCCGCCACCGTGGTCGAGACATAGGGATGGTTCAAGCAGTAGCGCAACGCCAGCGACGGCAAATCGACGCCGCGCGAACGACACAGACGTACCACCACTTCGCCAGCTTGCTTCATTGCCGCCGATCCCAGGTGCCACGCGCGCGGTCCAGCTTCGGTCAACACACCCATATGATACGGGGACGCGTTGATCAGCCCCATCCCTTTTTCCCGCATGAACGGCGTCAAAATAGTGTCCATGTCGTGAATCATTAAGTTGTAGCGGCAATAGGAAAGAATTGTATCGACAGGCGTCAACGCCGCGATTTCCCGCATGTTCCTTAGCTGCAGACCGGTCAATCCGATGTAGCGAACCTTCCCCTCGCGCTGCAATTCGCGCAGAGCCGGAACCGCTTCTTCGACGATCGTTCGCGAATCGTAAAACTCGACGTCATGAGCCTGAAACAGATCGATATAGTCGGTCCGCAGGCGGCTTAGCGATTCATCCACGCTTGCCCGCAGGCGACTTGCCGAGAAATCGAACGAGAACTCGCCGTACCGCCCGCATTTGGTGGCGATCAGAACTTTATCGCGCCTTCCGCGCAGAGCGTTGCCCAGCCGCTCTTCTGACACAGTGAGTCCGTAGTAAGGCGACGTATCGAAAAAATTAATGCCCTGATCGATGGCCGCATGCACCGCGCGAATCCCATCGTCGGCCGTCAGGTCTCCATACACATTGCCTAACGGCGCGGCTCCGAATCCCAGCTCCGATACCCGCAGATCTGTCGCGCCCAGCTTCTTATATTGGATAGCCGCCTCCCATCGAATCGTCGATGCATGGGCATTTTATCAAGAAGGACTCGTATACTTGGGGCTGTCGGTTTTTGCTTCTCGATGAACACCTTTGAATTCACACCTATCATTTTCATCGCTTCGTTGTTGGGCGGTTTTCTTGGCTCTCTTACCGGACTCGGCGGCGGTGTAATCATCACTCCGGTGCTGACTCTTCTTCTAGGAGTCGACATCCGTTACGCCATCGGCGCGAGCCTTATCGCCGTGATCGCAACTTCATCGGGATCCGCGTCGGCCTATGTCAGGGACGGCTACTCCAGCATTCGAATTGGAATGTTTCTGGAGATCGCCACTACGCTCGGCGCAGTATTTGGAGCCTTCCTGGGAACTAGAGTTCCCACGCGTTACCTCGGTATTGTTTTCGGCTTCATCATGCTGCAGGCCGCTTGGCAGGCCAGCCGGCAGCCCGCTGCGCACTCCAAAGGCGCGCCGCATGATCCCTTGGCTGATCGCTTAAAGCTGAATGGCGCTTACAAGACCGCCGAAGGGATAGAGCATTACGTCGTGCACCGTGTGAAGACGGGATTTGGTTTGATGTTTGGAGCGGGCACGATTTCCGGCTTACTGGGAATCGGATCGGGATCGCTTAAGGTAATCGCGATGGATCAAGCGATGGAAATTCCGTTCAAAGTGTCCACGGCCACCAGCAATTTCATGATCGGCGTCACGGCGGCGGCCAGCGCCGGCGTCTACCTCAGCCGCGGTTACATTGATCCGGGTCTGGCAATGCCGGTAATGCTAGGCGTCCTTGGCGGGTCATTGATTGGCGTGCGATTTCTTGCCCGGCTTCAGGTTGCGCTTCTGCGCCGCGTCTTCGCCGTGGTTGTGGGCCTTGTCGCTTTCCAAATGATTGCCAGCGGCATCCGCGGAGTGATTTAGGCATGGATAAAGTTACCGATCACTCCATTGAGATGGCCATCAGCAAGCTGCTTCGCGCTGGCGTGATTCTTTCCGGCACGGTGGGGTTTATCGGCGCCATTTTCTATCTGATTCAGCACGGCCACGAAGTCCCGAATTATAGTAAGTTTCGTGGCGAAGCCAGCGCGGATCGCCTGGTGGGACAAATCGTAAGCGGCGCACTTTTGCTGCGGAGCCGGTCAATCATTCAGTTGGGCGTACTGCTGCTTATCGCGACGCCCATCGCTCGCGTCACTTTAGGACTCATAGGGTTCGCCATTGAGCGCGATCGCGCTTATGTCGTGATCAGCCTCATCGTTCTGGCGATCCTGCTATACAGCCTTGTCGGCGGCGGCATCGCCGGATGACGATTCAATCGAACTATTCGTTCCGTAACGCCTGTAGTGGATCACCCTTCGCCGCGCGCCACGCTGGACCAGCGCTGGCGACTATTCCGATAGCAAGCACCAACGCGCCCGCGCTTAGGTAAGTGATGGGGTCCGTGCCGGCGACCTCATATAGCAGGCTTGCCAGCAAACGCGACAGTAGTAATGCCCCCGCAAAACTGATCGCCAGCCCGGCGCCCAAGGGAATCATTGCGTCACGCAGAATCACGGCGATTACATTTCGCGGAGTGGCGCCCAGCGCCACGCGGATTGCTACTTCCCTGGCCTTCAGCGTTGCCGTATACGCCACCACTCCGTAAACGCCAACGAAGGTTAGGAGAATCGCCAACACTCCGAGCGCTGAAAATATCCAAGCCGAAAAACGCGGGCGCCAGATGGAATTCGCGATCACTTGATTCATCGTTTGCACCTTCACAACAGGTTGGTTGGGATCCAGCGCCCACACTTCTTTGCTAAGCGTCGAAGCCAATGAAAGCGGATCGGCGGAGGTCCGGACAACAATCGTCGACATAAACGCGCCAAAAATAAACTGCTGATAGGGCCGGTACACTTCGCCCTTCGCCGGCTGATCGTAGTTATTCTGCGTTGTGTTCCGGACCACGCCCACCACCATCACGGATGGAGCGTCCCGTTCCGCGCTGGGCATCATTTGGCCAATTGGATCGCGCCCGGAAAATAGTTGCCGCGCCAGAAATTCATTGACGACGGCTACGCCAGGCGCCGACGCTTGATCCGCTTCGGTAAACGTCCGGCCAGCCACTAGAGGAATCCCCATCGTGGAGAAATATTGCGGGCTGATGGTCCGGGTCATGGTCAGTGTCATCGGCCCGCCGGCGGCTTGCACTGGCGTTGTAGTGTTCACGCCGGATAACGGCAGATTGTTGACCACCGCAACAGACCCCACGCCCGGCACTCCGCGCAATCGATCGATCAGTTCGCGATAGTAGGCCATCTGCCTTGGCTTCGTATCGTACTGCCCTGGCGGTCGAGGTTGCGTGCTGGTTCCAAGCGGCACGCGCATCGTCAACACATGATCCGGGCGCAGGCCGTGGTCGGCTTCCTGCAAGCGGATCAGGCTACGAATCATCAATCCCGATCCCACCAGGAGGAGGAAAGCGAACGCCGCTTCCGATGCAATCAGAATCGAAAAAATGCGCGCCGAGTGTTTCGAGGAACTTGCTCCCTGTCCGCTACGAACCGTTAATTGAAGATCGGTTTTTAGCGCCAGCAAGACTGGAGCAATACTGAAAAGACATGCCAGCAGCAGGCACAAGACGGTGTTGAACAGCAGGACACGCCCATTGATAGCCACGCGTTGCATGTGCGGAACGGCGAATGGCAGCGCGGCCATTTGCTTCACTAGAAATTGCAGCGCATAGTGTGCCACGGCCATGCCCGCTATGCTTCCCAGCAGCGCCAGCACCAGGCTCTCCGCTAACAGTTGTTGCGTTACGCGCCAGAATCCCGCGCCTAACGATGCACGGATCGCGATCTCTTTTTGCCGTTGCACGGCGCGGCTCAACAGCAGTCCGCCGACGTCGGCGCACGCTACTAACAAGATCAAGCCGACGGCAATTAGAATGAACACCAAGGTCAGCTCATATTGCCGTTGCACAGTTTCCCGCCACGGCGACACGGTCACTTGTAGGCCGGCCCTCTGTTGTGGATTCCGGTCCTCCAAGCGATGGCCCACCACCTGCATCGCGCTTTCCACCTGCTTAACCGCCAAGCCCTTCTTCACTCGGCCCAACACTTGTAAATTATTGGTGGATGCGGGCGTCAGCCGAAGCGGCGTCCATAGATCGATGTCGGAGGAAGAAAACTCGAAGTCCGGCGGCATCACCCCGGCGATCGTGAAAAGCGTTCCCGATACCGCCAAGCTTCGTCCGACAACACCTGGATCGGCATTCCATTGCCGCCGCCACAGCCGGTCGCTGATAACCGCGCTATTGGGGGCGTTAAATTCGCCATCGGATTCGATAAGCGCACGTCCCAATTGAGCGCGCGCGCCCAATACGGAGAACAGCTCAGCCGACGTTCGCAGCGCGCTAATCTGGTCCGGTTCACCGGCGCCGCTAATCGTCACGAAATCCTTGATGAAAGGGACTGTCCTATCGAAGAGGTCGCTTCTTTCCCGCCATTCCAGATAGTCTTGCGCGGGCACGCCATTCATCGGTACCTTGGCGCTGCTCTCCTCGATTCGCACCAGTCTTTCTGAAGATTCATAGGGAAGCGGCCGCAATAGAACGGCGTCGACGACGCTGAATACCGCGGTGTTTGCGCCGATTCCCAGCGCCAGGATCGCGGTAACGGAGGCCGTGAATAGAGGATGTTTGCCGAGCCAGCGAATCGCCAGCAGAAGATCTTTCGTCATGCTGCCGCCTGTTAAGTATTCACGCCCGACGCCAGGAAACCGCCGTCAACGGAGATACATTGGCCGGTGATGAAACTGGCGGCATCGGAGGCCAGCAGAATCGCCGCGCCGATCAGCTCTTCGCTCTTCCCGAAGCGTCCCATCGGGGTCCGCGTCTTGAATTCCTGACCGCGAGTGGTGCCGTCGAGTAACGCCGCGTTCAGATCCGTGCGAAAGACTCCTGGCGCGATGGCATTCACGTTGATGCCCGCCTTTGCCCATTCCACCGCTAGACTCCGCGTCAGGGAAAGCACTCCCGATTTCGATGCGCAATATGCCGTTACTTCAAACAACCCGACATAAGAACTGAGTGACGCGATGTTGACGATGCGGCCGCGCCCGCTGGCTGCGAGCGGCGCATAGAAAGATTGACAGGCTCGCAGCGTCCCCGTCAGATTCGTATCCATGATGCTCGCCCACTCCTCTTCCGGAAGATCCTTCGTCGGCGTGCGCTTGGTCCGGCCCGCGGCGTTCAACAGAATGTCCACCTGTCCAAATTCAGCCATTACCGCATCGCGAAATGTATCGATAGATTTCCGGTCGGCAACATCGCTCGTATGCACCAATGTTGAGCGGCCCGCCGCTTTTATAGCGTCACAAACCTCGGCCACCAACGATTCGCGCCGCCCAGTCGGTATCACGTTCGCGCCCGCTTCCGCCAACCCTAGCGCGATCGTTCGGCCCAGCCCTGAAGTGCCACCCACTACGACGGCGACACGACCCGTCAGATCCATATAGTTTTTAACCATAAGGGCTCAGTCTAACAATTCCGCCAGGCGCCCTTGCAGGAAACGGCGTACCGCCGGATCGGTCTGTAAGCCGATAGCCTGCTGGTAAGCGGACCCAGCCTGATTCTTGTCGCCTAGCCGGTGCAGGAATTCCGCGCGAGTTGCCCAATACGGCTGATATTGACGAGTGCGGGGATCGTCGGCGAGCGTGTCCAATTGCGCAAGTCCTAGCGCTGCCCCATGCACGGCGGCCACCGCCACGGCCCGATTGATTACTATCACCGGCGAAGGAGCGCAAAGCAGCAACGCATCGTAGAGTTGCAGTATCGCCTCCCAGTTCGCCCTGCCCGTTTTGCCTCGCGCGGCATGCGCCGATTGGATCGCGGCTTCCAGTTGAAAGCGCCCGGCTTTTCCGAATCGAGCGGCTTGCGCGAGTAACTCCTCTGCCTGCGCAATCATCGCTGCATCCCACGCTTGCGTGTCCTGGCTGTCAAGCGCAATATAATCGCCTTGCGAATTTCGCCGCGCCGCTCGCCGCGAGTCGGTGTACAACAAAAGCGCATGCAGGCCTAGAACCTCAGGCTCCGCGGGACACAAACCAGTCAGCACCGAAGCGAGCCAAATGGCTTCGTTAGGATCGACGCGTAGCGGATCGCTCCAGCCATCGGAATAGGCGGCGTACACGGCTTCAAGTACCGCATCCAATCGCTCCGGCAGATCCGCGGTGGTGGGCAATTCGAATGATATGCGCGCATCGCGAATCTTGCGCTTTGCCCGCACCAAACGCTGGGACATCGCACTCGGGGATTGCAGGAAGATAGAAGCGATGCGAGCGGCGTCAAAGCCCAGTACCGTTTGTAGGATTAAAGGAGCGCGCGCTGGATAATCGATGGCCGGGTGAGCGCAAACTAAAAATAAAGCCAAGCGCCGGTCGGGAATTTGAAACGCATCGGGCTGCCAGGCGAGGGCTTCCTGCAACTCGGCCGCGTGCTGTTCCCGATTCCTGCTCTGCCGCGCCAAATCCAGCAATTTTCGGCGAGCCACCGTCAACAGCCAACCTTCGGGTGAGGCCGGAATTCCATCTTCCGGCCAGCGCACCAAAGCCGTCATCAGCGCATCGCTTAGAGCATCTTCAGCCGACGCCAAGTCCCGAAACTGCGCGGCGAGCAAGGCCACAAGTTTTCCGTAACTCTCTCTCGCGACGCGTTCCAGATCGAGGCAGGACAAGGAACCACTCTAGTACGTCATGATCGGCCGGACCTCGACCGAACCGGTCGCCACAACCGGGCAGCGCTTTCCCCATAGCAGCGCTGTATCCAGATCGGGAGCTTCAATCAGGTAATAGCCGCCAAGCTGCTCTTTCGTCTCCGCGAATGGCCCGTCTATAACCTGGGTCGCGGCGTTGGTTCCGCGAAGTGTAGTCGCAGTCGATGTCGGCTGCAATGCATTTCCGCCCACATATACGGACGACGCCTTCATCGATTCGGTGTAAGCCCGATAGGCCCCCATGGCCGTCCGCATCTGCTCGGGCGACTGTTGCCCCCACAGCTTTTCGTCTTCATAGATCAGTATTAGATATTGCATTTTCCTAGTTCTCCTTCACCGCAATGACGAACGAGCGGGAACGATTTCGACAGCGTAGTCAAAAATTATTCCAGGCGCACCCAGAAGGATACAATCAAATCAAGTGGACCATGACGAACGGATTCCGGTTTTGCATCAGTGCCACATTTACCGCTGAACCTCTGGAGCGGGTTATTCAATTCTGGGCACGGGAGTTGGAAACGGAGTTTGAGCCGCGGTTCGCTCCCTACCATCAGGTTCTTCAGACTTTGCTCGACCCTGCTTCCGATTTTGCCTCCAATCGCCGGGGGTTGAATGTCGTTCTGGTGCGCCCGGAGGACATCGGACAAAACGAAGCCATTTTCGCCGAATACGTGGAGGCGGCCCGGCAATCGAAATTTCACGTTCCTCTTCTGTTCGTTGTTTGCCCTCAAGTGCAGAATGAGTTCGTTCTGCAAATTCCACCCTCCGCATCCGGGATATCTTACCTCTTCTGGAACGATCCCAAGCCGCGGTGGTACAACCCCGAAGGCGACCGTTTGGGCAAGATTGCCTACAGCGACGAGGGTTTCGCCGGCATCGGAACCGCGATCGTGCGACATGCCTATGCCATCTCGGCGGCCCCCTATAAAGTGATTGCCGTCGATTGCGATAACACGTTATGGAAGGGGGTCTGTGGTGAGGATGGGCCCGCCGGTGTCGTGCTGGATGAACCTCGCCGCTTCCTGCAGCAGTTCCTTCTTTCGCAGCGCGAACAGGGAATGCTGCTCTCTATCGTCAGCAAAAATAACCAGACCGATGTGAGGGAAACTTTCGCCCGGCATCCGGAGTTTCCGCTGCGCCTGGAGCATTTTATCGATTGCCGGATCAATTGGAATCCGAAGCCCGAAAACCTCGCCGCGATTGCCCGCAGTCTCAACCTCGGGCTGGACAGTTTCATCTTTCTGGACGACGATGCCCGGGAGTGCGCCGAGGTCCGGGAAGAACTGCCTGAGGTGCTGACTCTCGCTCTTCCGCCGGACAACGAAATCCCGTCTTTTCTGCGCAAAGTGTGGGCCTTCGATCATCCCGCGGTGACGGATGAAGATCGAAAGCGAAGTGAATCCTATCAACAGGCGCAGCAGTTTGGTAGTGCGATTCGTGGCGCCGTCAGCATGGAAGAATTCTTCCGCTCGCTACAGCTGAACGTGACGATGCAACCGCTGAGCGCGGAGAAACTCGCCCGCGTCGCGCAATTGACGAACCGGACCAATCAATTCAACTTCACCACCATCCGCCGCACGGAAGCGGAAGTGCAAGCCACTCTACGCGATGGCCTGGAATGGTATACGGCCGACGTTTCCGATCGTTTCGGCCACTATGGACTGACCGGTGTCCTGGCGCTGCGTCAGCACTCCGGCGATCTTGAAGTCGAGACGTTTCTGCTGAGCTGCCGGGTATTGGGGCGCGGCGTAGAATATCGGATTCTGCGCTGGGTCGGCGATCTGGCGCTCTCGCGAAAATTGCCGGAGGTGCGGATTCCAATCACCGCAACCGAAAAGAACGCCCCGGCGCGCGACTTCCTGAATAAAGTGATCGCCGAATCGGGTGCTTCCGGACCAAACTTCCAAGCGGAATTTTTGAGCCGGCTGGTTCCCCGCGCCGAATTGCCGATAGCCGCATCCGATCCGCCTGAGGCCCGGTCAACCGCCCAACGCCGCGTGGTGGACTTCGCCCGTATCGCCAATGAGCTTTCCTCGGAGGAGGCAATCGTCGCCAAGCTCCGTGGTCAAGCGATTTCCGGCGAACGCGGTTTTCTGGCGAATCCACCAGCTACCGATATCGAGGTCCGCCTGGCCGCGATTTGGAGTGAACTGCTGGCCCGCCCCGGTGTTTCGCTCGACGATAATTTCTTCGACCTCGGTGGCCACTCGCTGCTTGCCGTGCTGTTACTGGTGCGCATCAAGGAAGAGTTCGGAATTGAGATCGCCATCGACGATGTCTACTCCGCCGACATGACCCTCGACAAGCTCGCCCGTCTCGTCGAAGCGCATCAACTGGAAGCTTCCGATCCAGCTCAATACGCCGCTCTTCTGCAAGAGATCGAGGGTATGTCGGACGCCGAGGTGCTGGAAATGCTTGCCCATGAGGAAGCGGCATCGCGGCAGTTGCACAGGGGCAGCGAGGGTTGAGGGTCCTGTTAACGGCGAACGCCTCTTATTCCCCACCCAGAGGAGGAGCCACCCGCGGAAATCTGATTTGGTTGGATAGTCTGGCGCACTCCGGACATACTTGCCGCGTCGTGGCAACGGCCCTGGCGGGGCGGGAAATTGTAAATCGGAATGGAGTTTCGATATCCTCCATTCCCGATCTGGCGCGTAATGCCGATGCGCTGGAAAACGAAATCGGCGAATTTAATCCTGATTGGGTTCTGGTATCTTCCGAGGATCTCAGCCACACACTGCTGCGAGAGAGCTCGCGCTGCGCCGGCGAACGCCTCATTTATCTGGCGCATACTCCGCAGTTTTTCCCGTTCGGTCCGGAAAGCTGGAGCCCCGATCCGCGGGCGACAGCCTTGATACGCAATGCCAGAGCGGTTGTGGCTATTGGCGAGCATATGTCCGGCTACATTCGCCAGTACGCCGGTTGCGACGCTACTGTTATTCATCCGCCCATCTACGGAATGCCGCCGTATCTACAATTCGGCAATGCGCGGGAAGGCTGGATTCTAATGATTAACCCTTGTGCGGCTAAGGGCATCGACATTTTCCTGGCACTTGCCGAGAAATTTCCGGCGCTTCCGTTCGCCGCTCTCGTCGGTTGGGGAACTACGTCCGCCGATCGCGCCCGCCTGGAGCGTATCGCGAATATCACTGTTCTCCAAAACGTGCCGCGCATCGACGATGTCCTTCGTGGCACCCGTGTTCTGCTGATGCCATCCATCTGGTATGAGGGCTTCGGGCTGATCGCCATGGAAGCCATGCTGCGCGGCCTGCCGGTGATTTCCAGCAACTCCGGCGGCCTGATGGAAGCTAAGCGAGGCACCGGTTATATTATTCCGGTCCACCCGTTTGAGCGCTATGAGCCCGCCTTCGATGAGGCCCACATGCCGATCCCAGTGCCTGTTGCGCAGGATATTGAGCCCTGGGTCAAGGCTCTTCACACGCTAACCTCCGATCATGCGGAGTATGAGCGGGAGTCGCATCGTTCCCGTGAAGCCGGTTTGCGTTTTGTGAGTCCGCTACGAGCCGCGGATTTTGAAGATTTTCTATTGCGCTTGTCGCCGTTTGAGCGCGCCCCCGCGTCCCCCGCGCAAGCCCCTCTATCCAGTGCCAGGCAAGCGCTGTTGCTGAAGCGATTGCGGGAACGCCGATAAAATGCGCATTCTGCTGGCTCACAATTCGCTCTACTATCCGTCGCATGGCGGGGGCGATAAATCGAACCGCTTATTGATGGAAGCGTTGGCGGCCCGCGGCCATTGCGTTCGCGTCATCGCCCGGCTGGAACAGTTTGGGGCCGAACCACACGAGCATTTTTTGCGTGATTTGGCGTCGCGCGGTTTGCACCCGGAATCCATCGGTCCAGAGGCTGTTGTTATGCAGCGCAATGGCGTCGAAGTTCACACCCTGACCCGCAGTCCGTTGCTGCGCCCTTACTTCCAGAGGCAAATCGATTCCTTCGAACCCGGCGTGATTCTCACTTCGACAGACGACCCGGCGCAGTTGCTTCTTGACCTCGCTTTGCGCGCGCCCCGAGCCCGTGTCGTGTACCTGATTCGGGCCACCATCGCCGCTCCCTTCGGACCCGATAGCTCTTCCCGCAACGCCGCTCGCACCGCGAATCTGCAACGCGTGGATGGCTCAGTCGGTGTCAGCGAATACGTCGCCGACTATGGCCGCCAATGGGGTGGATTGGACACGATTCACGTCCCCATTTCGTTGCTGGAACCGGTTGCGCCGCCGCTGCTGGCGAACTTCGATAATCCTTATGTCTGCATGGTCAACCCCTGCGCCGTGAAAGGGATTTCGATTTTCCTGGAGCTGGCCGACCGCCTTCCCGACGTCCGTTTCGCAGCCGTGCCCACCTGGGGAACTACCGTGCGGGATCTCGACGCCTTGCGCCATCGATCCAACATCACGCTGCTGGAGCCCTTCGACAATGTCGACGACCTGCTGCGTCTCACCAAGGTGATGCTTGTGCCTTCCGTTTGGGCCGAAGCGCGCTCACGAATGGTGCTTGAATCGTTGTCGCGCGGTGTTCCGGTGATTGCCAGCGATGTTGGCGGCCTGCATGAGGCGATGCTCGGCGTCGATTATTTATTGCCGGTGAATCCCGTGCGCCATTACACCTCGGCCGTCGATGAGCATATGGTTCCAGTGGCCGAGGTGCCGCCACAAAATCTCGACCCCTGGGTTCGGGTTCTCGAACATATTCTGACCGATCGCCCACACTACGAAGAGCTATCGGCCGTATCCCGCATGGCCGCGCTGCGCTATCTGGAAGGCGCGACAGTTCTGGCATTCGAGGCGTATTTAGAAAAGCTGTTGTTGACGCCCAAACGTACAAGACCGGCAGCCGGGCCCACGGGATTGTCGATGGAGAAACGCAAGCTGCTGGAGTTGCGGCTGCAAAAAACGGCGGGACAAGGAGCGCCCGGCAATCCATGGATCGAGAAGGATCAGGGTCCGGTTCAGGCAGCGGACCTGTTTCGCCTATTTTGTTTTCCCTTTGCCGGCGGAGGAACGCTGACATATCGAAACTGGCGCAAAGACCTTCCCGGGGTCGCTCTGTTTCCTATTCGCTTGCCCGGGCGCGAGTCGCGCATAGATGAGCCGCCCATCGAAAGCATGGATGCCCTGGTCGCGGCGCTGATTGAAAGTCTATCGCCGATGTTCGATCGTCCGTTCGCGTTTTATGGACACAGCATGGGAGCGATCGTCGCCTTCGAAGTGATTCGAGCCTTACGATTGGCGGGGGCCGCGCTGCCCCGGGCGCTGATTGTATCGGGAGCGCGAGCGCCACAATTTCGTCTGAACTACAACCCGCCGCCCGAGCCAGCCGAAGAACTGCTGATCGAAGAACTGAAGAAGCTCCAGGGGATGACTGCCGGCGTCCTTGAGAATCCGCAATTGCGCCGCTTGGCCCTGACTTCGCTACGCGCGGATGCCCGCCTCTATCGAAATTATGTTTATCAACCGGGCGAGCCGTTAGCGATCCCGATATTCGCTTACGGCGGTGCGTCCGACCCGAACGTAAAGCGCGAGCATGTGCAGGCCTGGGAACGGCAAACGACAGCCCCGTTTCTGATGCGCGAATTCTCCGGAGGCCACTTTTTCATTCAGGAATCGCGCCCCGAATTCATCGAAAAACTGCGCGAGGATATTGCCTCGCTGGCCCACCCTTAGACGGCCTTACTTCCAGACATATTCCATCAATCGCCATCGGTACCAGCCATATCCACGGCAGTTCCATGATCATCGTACTGCCATCGATACCCATCGGTGCTTGTGTAGCTAAGTATCACTGCCATATCAAGATACGGAAAGAACTGAAGAGCTAAGCATGGGCCCTAGCTCTTCCCCGCTTCCCGGTACAGCAGCTCAGATCTTTGCTTATTGCGGGTGCCGAAAATTCCTGTAAGCTAGAGCTCGTTCCCTACTAATTGACGTATGTTAAGACTGTTCGCAGTGCTAGCGCTGATGACTTTCAGCCTGCCCGCGTCGGGCCCCTATTCCCCAACCCGGATAGACCCACGACGGGATGAACTTTATGACCAAGGCAAAGCCGTCTATTGGGGCGATGTCAAGGTCGGCGCCGGTTCCACGTGCGGCGAGTGCCACGTGAAACATAAATCTCTATCCAGGAAAAATCTGGAGAAGGTGAAATTTAACCTGGAAACAAGGGTGAACGAATGCGTGCACTCCGCCACCCGGGTCGACGGCAATTTGCAAGATGAGCAGATGAGGGCGCTTCTCCATTACTTAGCGAAGCGGTATGGTCTATGAGGAATAAACAGAAGGCGATCCGAATACTCGGGCTGTGCGCCGCAATCGGAGCCGCGAACTGCTGGGCAGCGTCTCCATGGCTTCCTGAACCAGGCAAGTTGACGATGTCGGTAACCTATTCCAACGACGAATTCACCAATTATCGTCAGGGGGCCAACCCTAGAGTTCTGCCCGCGCCGTACACTCAGGAAACATATTTCACCACCTTCGAATACGGGTTGCGCAACAACCTGGCTCTCGATGTCGAGACGGGGCACACGGCCACCGATTTTCGCGGTAATACGCTGGGTGGCGTGGCCGATAGCAGCATTGGTCTTCGCTGGAGAGCGGCGCGCGGCGAGCATTGGGTGCTTTCGCTGCGCGGAGCCGCGGTCATCCGGGGCAGTTACGATTTAACCCGGCTCTCCAATTTCTCGCCTGGAGACGGCGCATCCGGCGGGCTTGGATCGGCGTTATTCGGAACGTCGCTGCCACATGGCTTCTTCACTTTTAGCGAGCTGGGGTACCTGGTCCGCAGCAAGCCCGTTCCCCAGACATTTTTCGGAACTGCCGGCGGCGGCCAATCCTTCAAGGGCTTCACCTACACAGCGGATTATCAAACGATACGCTCCATCAACGGCGTGGACATCGTGGGCACTTTACCTAACTATGCGCCGCCGTATTTCGTCGCCGCGCAGTTTCCAGCGACAAAGAAAGTCTTTGGCGCGCTCGATACTGGAATCGCTTATGCGTTTAAGCAGGGCCTCGGATTGGGTTTTAACTACAGCAAGATCCTGCATGGACGCAACGTCGGTATCAAGCGGGTATACGCCGCTACCGTCACGTACACCTTCCCCGGCCGCGGACCCCACTGGTAAAGGGGTTCCGCCACGGTTGCATAGTAAAGCCCGCGTTACAATAAGTTTCCGCTCATGCGACTCCTAGTTAAATTTTCACTCCTATTCATTCTGCTTTTCGGATCGGGTCTGGTCCTGGCAGGATATTATTCGTACCAGTTTCTGCAATCGAACGCCCGCGATCAGGTTCTGCAGCAAGCCCAGTTGATGATGGAGACCTCGCTTTCCATGCGCAACTACACCACGAAGCAGTTGAAACCTTTGCTGGTTCAAACGCAACAGCATTTGAAATCGTTCCTGCCGCAGACCGTTCCGGCATTTGCGGCAACGGAAAACTTCAACGCGATTCGCGGAAAGTATCCACTGTACACCTACAAGGAAGCGACGCTGAACCCCACCAACCTTCGCGATCGCGCCGTTGAGTGGGAGTCCGACATCATCACTACCTTTCGCAATCATCCCGACCGGAAGGAAGTAAGCGGCGAGCGCCAAACGCCCGATGGACGATCGCTCTATCTGGCCCGGCCCATCACAGCGGGCGCGAGTTGCCTGGAATGTCACAGCACTCCCGATCGCGCGCCGGTGGCGATGATCAAGACCTATGGCTCGGCCAACGGCTTCGGCTGGGGTTTGAATGAAGTGATCGGCGCGCAGATTGTATCCGTGCCGATGTCCCTGCCTATCGGCAATGCCGACCGGGCTTTCCGCAGCCTGATCATTTACCTGGTGGTGGTGGCGCTGATAACGATGTTCATGCTCGATCTCGCATTGGTGGTTGTGGTGGTCCGTCCGGTGAGCCGAATGGCGAAAGCCGCCGACGAAATCAGCAAGGGGAATCTGGAAGTCGAGGAATTGCCGGTTAAGGGGAAGGACGAGATTTCGGTGCTGGCGAAATCGTTTAACCGGATGTACGTCAGCATCGCCAAAGCTATTCGCATGCTGGAAAACGAATAGATCCCGAACCCGCTAATCGAACTTACCGGGGCCGCGAGGAGAGAAACTTCTGGCGGTCTTCCGGGGACGCGATTTCGGCGCTCAAGATCTCATACAGCTGGTCTAACGATTGCGTATTCTTAGCCGCGCGATTGACCAGCACCCGAGCCATCGGGCCGACATACAGCCCTAACTGTTTCTTCACTTTTTCCAACACCGTGGGATCCCAGTTCGTTCCCGTGGGCGGGGGCGATAAGGGAGAAGGGGAGAGCGGCCTGGGTGCCACGGGCACGGGCTGTACGGTGGTCGAAAATGGCCTTGGCGTTGAAGGAACGGGACTCACGGGCGATGAAGCGATTACCGTTCTATTCTGCGGCGGCGCGGTTGACGGATGAGCGGAAGCGGATGCATGCGAACTGGCCGGACGGCCTTGCAGCGCGCTCAAGAACTCGTCCGCCGTCTGGAAGCGTTCGTCGGGGTTTTTCTCAAGCGAACGCATCACGATATCCGATAAACCTTTCGGGATGCGATCATTCACTTCCATCGGCGGAATGGGACGAACTTCCAGATGGGCTCTCATGATGGCGAAGTCGCTGCTGCCGGAGATGGGGCGCTGTCCGGTAATGATTTCGTAGAGCGTCACGCCCACCGCGTAAATGTCCGAACGCCCGTCGGGGGCATCGGTCCGCACCAACTCCGGCGACATATAGTAAAGCGACCCGATGCGGGTTCCGGCGGCAGTTAGTTTACGTCCCGGATCGCGGGTACTGGCGATGCCGAAATCCATTAGTTTCGTCACGCCTTCGGGCGTGATCATGATGTTCGCCGGCTTGATATCGCGATGAACCACGCCGCGTTGATGAGCGTAACTGAGCGCGGCCAGCACCTGGTTGATGCACTCCACGCCGTCCCACATACTGATTTCGCCTAAGCAAAGTTTTTCTTCCAGCGACGCGCCTTCGACAAGCTCCATCAGCATTACAAGTTGATTGTCGATTTTGACGGCCGTGTGGAGAGCGGCGATATTGGGGTGGATGAGGCTTGCCTGAACGCGGATTTCCCGGGCGAAGCGATCCGCCAGATCGGGAGCGTCGCGGAGATCGGGCAGCAGGATCTTCATGGCTTCCGCGCGATGCGAAATTACATTCCGCACCCTGAAAACCGACCCCATTCCGCCGCGACCCAGGAGATCGATTATCTCGTAGTCGCCGATGATGTCGCCAATCTCAAAGCTCACTTTGAGTCCAGGATAGCAGGCAGAGGCCGTGAAATGAATAGAAGGTTAACGATAACGCTGGATATTCGGGGATTATTTGAGGTGCGTATTGAAAAAGCTCATTGTGCGCACGCCGAACGTGTCCAGATTTTCCTTTTTCAGAAATCCATGGGCCTCGCCGGGGAATACGATGAGTGTGCTTTCCACGCCGTTAGCCTTGAGGGCCGCGTCCAAGCGCCGGGATTGGTCGGGCGGAATCACCAGATCATCGGCGCCGTGGAAGATCAGGAACGGAGCGGCGTCGGCGGTAACCAGATATAGGGGCGATGCGGCGCGATAGAGATCGGGCGCGCGGTCCAGGCGTTTACCGATCAAACGGGTTAGCAACGCCGGCATATCGAGGTTCGAAGCGACGCCAAAGGGGACGGTCAGGTCGGTCGGGCCAAACAGATCGACGACACAGCGAACACGGTCTTTACCAAGGCCCAGGAAGACGGCGAGTTGACCTCCCGCGGAAGCTCCAATCGCCCCGATTCGCGATGAATCCACTTCATGGGACAGGCTGTTCTCCCGGATCCAGCGCAAACAGGCTCGAACGTCGTCCAACTGCGCGGGAAATCGGTTCCGGTCGACTTCAGTCAGCCGGTAACTGGCGCAAAAACAAACGAAGCCATTCTGGGCGAGCCCGGTGGCCAGATCACGAAAGTCCTCGCGCGAACCGGAAGACCATCCGCCACCGTGGAGTAATAGGATCGCCGGGCCGGGAACGGATTGTCGAGGCGGATAAAAGATGTCGACGCGAAGTTTTTCCCCGCCAACCTCGCGGTAAAGCACTCCCAGGCGCGGTTTGCGACGGCAGCCGGCCAGCCCGGATAAGCCGAGAACTGCCAGAGCGCCGCGACGGGTCACCGAATGACGCCGGCGAGCGGGCTGCTGGCGCTCGCGTATAGCTTCTTGGGCATCCGGCCGGCCAAATAAGCATGCCTGCCCGCCTGCACCGCCAGTTTCATCGCCACCGCCATTTGCGGTGCGTCGTCGGCGGCGGCAATCGCCGTATTCAACAACACGCCATCGAACCCTAATTCGAGGGCAATCGCCGCATCGGAAGCGGTGCCCACGCCGGCGTCGAGAATCAGCGGCACTTCCGTAATCATTTCGCGCAGGATTTGAAGATTCGCCCGATTTTGAATCCCCAATCCCGACCCGATCGGCGCGCCCAGAGGCATGACCGCGGCCGCGCCGGCATCGATCAGCTTACGGGCATTCACCAGATCGTCATTGGTATAGGGGAGAACCACAAATCCATCCCGGGCTAGAACGCGGGTGGCCTCCACCAGCCCTTGATTATCGGGGAAAAGAGTGCGCTCATCGCCGATGACTTCGAGCTTTACCCAGTTGGAGAGTCCCACTTCGCGTCCCAGTCTGGCGGTGCGGATGGCCTCGTCGGCGGTGTAACATCCGGCGGTGTTGGGGAGGATAAATAACTTAGACCGGTCGATAAAATCCAGAAGGGATTCGGAAGCGCGATCGCTAAGGTTTACGCGGCGCACGGCTACCGTTACCACTTCGGCGCCAGAAGCCTCATGACAACGCGCCATCTCCTGGAAACTGCGGTATTTACCAGTACCCACAAACAGTCGCGAAGAGAACTCCCGATCGGCAATCCGCAATCGATCACTCATACTGCTATCTTAAGCCTTTTCTCCTAGTACCAAAAGTTTCCTTTGTGGTAAACTCGCTTTTGTCCGGCCCGCGTCCATCTCATCCAATCGAGGTCTATCCATGTTTATTCGCAATACTTTGGGCGTAGCTGTCCTGTGCCTTGCCGCATCGGCGGGGGCCATAAATGCTCAGAATGTCTTCTTCTTACCAGGTCAAGGAAGCGCTTCCCAAACGGTTAGCGTATTCACCGAAAATCCCTTCACGGCGTTAAACACTTTCGGTTCGGCGCAAGGTACTTTTCAGGCTTTCACTTTACCCGACGGATCCAAAACATATTTGCTGGGCAGCACGGGCGCGAACCCCGTGGTGATCGTGGATCCGACGTTCTCCAAGGTTCAGACTATCGGAAATATCCCGAATGCCGCATCCGGCGGAGCTCTTTCACCGGATGGACGCCGGCTGGTGGTCTTGGCGCAGAAGGTGCAGTTGATCGATACCTCCACCGATACGACGTTGGTATCGGGCGGATACGACGTTGGTGGCACTCCGGTTGACGTCGCCATTGCTCTTGATTCCAGCCGGGCTTTTGTTGTGGCCACTCAGGTATCGGGCAGCACCGTTTTTGCTATCGATTTAAGGACAAATCAGAAGCTGGGCCAAACGATTACCATCCCCGGTATCGCTACCGGTATTACCGTGGCCCCCAATGGTCTTGTCTATGTCGGGGCGCAAAACAGATTGTTCGAAATCGATGGCAGCACGATGACCATAACCACCGGCGGGGAGATTCAGCTAAACGGCATTCCCGGAAAGGCTGTTGCGACACCCGATGGACATTATCTGTTCCTGGTAAATAAGTCGCCGATTACGGGCGCCCTCGCTTTCCAGTTCGATCTATACACCCGCAGGGTTGTCGGCAAAGTACCGCTTTCCACTACGATTCCCAATCTGGTTCTGGGAAACTTGTACCCGGTTTCGAAGAACCGGATCATCGCTACCTCCCTGGACCCAAATGCGCAGGTGAATGGAATTTACGAGATTACGGTGGACCCTCTGAACATCGATGTCTCTCCGCTGGCCAGCACCGTTCCGTTCCTGCTGAATTCGATTACAGGCGTGGCGATTTCTAACGAAATCCCTGCCCGCTACTTGTTCGCCACGGTCAATGTCAACGGTCAACCGGGGCTATACCGGTTCGATCTGGCGAATAATTCAGCTTCCGGGCAGAATCCGATTCCCAATCAAACTGGTGTCTTGAGCTTCACCTCGGCTGCGGCAACGCAAGGCGCGGCGACGATACTGCTCTACAACAACAATCAGGTATTGGCAGTCAGCTCAAAATCATTGCCCCTGATTGTGCGGGTGTTGGATGGCAGTGGACGTCCGGTGCGGAACGTTCCGGTTAAATTCGAACCGAGCGCTGGAGCAACCGTCGCCAATCCCACTGTTACGACTACCGGCGAGGGCTATGCGCAGACAACGGTTACATCACCGGCGACCTCCGGTCAATTCACTGTAACGGTGACGGTGGGTACGACGGCGACGTCGACCTACACTCTTTCAGTGAGCGGCACCACGGGTGGCGGGGGCGGCGGAGATGCCGGTGTCTTCATCGTCTCGGGAAATGGGCAGTTGGTGAAGGAGCTTTTTCAAGCGAATGCCCCCTTGGTGGTCCTGGTGAAGGACGTCAACGGCAATCCGCTGGCCGGCGCTGCCGTAACCTGGACCATTACATCGGGTAAGGGAACGTTGCAGAAGGGCGAAACCGTGGTAACCGATGCCAAAGGTCTAGCGACAAACACCTTCCTGGGGACCGCAATTACTGGTAATTCGTTCCTCCCGACAACCATCAACGTCAGCAGCGCGCAAGGGAGCGTTAATTTCTATATCACGACCTTTGCCAGCGATTTTCAGGTTGTTCTGATTGCACCGACGCTGGAAAATAATCGTACAATCGCGGGCCGGGCCGGCCAGACGATTCCCGGCGCGGTTCAGATCCAATTAAATGCCCTAGGCGGCGCGCAGAGTGGCCAACCCATTCCCAATGTGTCCGTCCGGCTGGTGGATCCGGATGCGCTAGACGACCCCAATCATCCTGCACCACCTCCCTCTTCGCCCGTCGCCAGTTGCATCGGCGCCGGCGGAGTGGCGCTTTCGAACGCGCAAGGCTATGGCAACTGCGATATCAAGCCCAGCGGCGTTCTCGGCACCGGTTATTTCCAGGTATACGTCGGCGAAGTGAAGCGCTTGCAGGTGGTGGCATTAGTGACTTCACCCGGACCTGCCGGCTTGTTGCAGATCATCCAAGGCGACAAGCAAACCGGTAATGGCGGCGATAAGCTGCCCATCGCATTGGTGGTCCGGATCAGTGACGGCTACGGTAACTTCCTTCCCGGCACGCAAGTAGCGTGGTCGGTTGTGCAGGGCGCGGCCACGTTGAGCCAAACCGTAAATTCGGCGGATGGGCAAGCTAACGTTTCCACTCTTGTCACGTTAGGATTCACGCCTGGGCCGGTGCAGATAAAAGTCGCTCTTGTCGGCAATCCTGCTGTCAGCGCGACCTTCAACCTGACAGCGAACGTGGCAGTCGGGGGTCTCAGCCTGTCCTCAGGCGATGGCCAATCGACGACGGTTGGACAGCCGTATTCTTCTCCGCTGGCAGTTACCGTAACCGACAGCAACGGGAATCCGTTGAGTGGGGCGACGGTGAACTTCGCCGTGTCGTCGGGCAACACCACTCTAAGCGCCACCTCGGCGGTTACCAACTCTCAAGGATCCGCTTTTGTCACCGCGATCGCTGGATTCAGCGCCGGTACAACGGTCGTCACGGCAAGCATTGCCGGTTCCACTAGCGTCGTGCAGTTCACCTTAACCGCGCGTCTCGCGGGACCATCGGTGGGCGCTGGTAGCTTTGTCAATGCCGCCGGCTTCCAGGGCGGTCTTACTCCCTGCGGGCTGGCCACTGTTACGGGCACAGGTCTTGCGTCTACGATACAAGGCATCGTGGCGGCGCCATCGCTCGGCATCTGGCCGACGACGTTAGCCGGTGTCAGCCTGAACATCGGTGGCATCGCCGCGCCACTCCAATCCGTCTCGCATGTCGGTTCCAACGAACAAGTGAATTTCCAAACTCCTTGCGAACTGAGCGCGGGCCAAACCACGGTGACCATTACGGTCAACGGCGGTACAACGACGATCACTGGCGTGCCGGTGTTCGCTAATCAACCGGGCGTGTTTACCTACACGACCTTCAGCGGCCAAGTACAGGCCATTCTGCAGCGAGCTATCGATGGCAGCTACATCACACCGAGCAATCCGGCGCGTCGCGGCGAAACGCTATATGCTTTCGCTACCGGCTTGGCGCAGACTACACCTCTGACCCTTACTAATGCCGGCGGTATACCCGGCCAGACGGTGAATTCGAATCTGGTGGTGGGAGTAAATAACGGCGGCGCCCACATGAACTCGGCACTGGCTCTACCCGGCGCCATCGGGATCGTGTATATCTCCTTCGACGTACCAGCGGATTCCGCAACCGGGCCGTCGATTCCTTTCGCCATCGGAGTATTTGGAGCCGACGGCGCTTCGATCACACTTAGCAACGGCACGACGTTCCCGGTCCAGTAAATACCGGAGCGCGGATTTTTAAAAGCAAGGGCAGGGGAGCGATCTCCTGCCCTTTTTATTTTTATGACTTCAGCGACATCATGCTCTCAATCTCAATGACCGACACGTTGGGATTCTTCAGGAACAACGGGATGGTGACATCGGATGTCAGGCCATTCGGCGTTTTCACCTGGATTAAGCGAGTGGTATAGTTCGCTCCTGGAAAATAGCCAACTTCATCGTGTGCTTTCAGCTGCAGCGAGGAAGTATCGACGCCGGCCTTTTGCAGGACGCTTGTCAGCTGTGCCACGGCCTGATCGTCAGTTGTGTTATCGGCGTCGGTGCTTGCCGCAGGTGTGGAAATCGCCGGGGCTGTAAGAGCCGCCGGTGCCGTCAGTGGCGCTGCGATGGGCGACGAACTCGGAACGCTCGCGGAAATAGCTTGCCCCAGATTGAGCAGAATCTGACTTGGTTTCGAACTACCGCTCTGTACTTGTAGGGCGGAAGGATCCACGCCAAATTGGCTTAGCGTCTGCTTCAATGCCGCCACGAGTTGTTGGGTGAAATCGCTTGCGTTCGCCGATTGCGAAGGCTCGATGCTTTTCTTCGTCAGCGACTGCTTATTGGTCTGCTGCGCCCGCCACAGTTCCGCTGCCTGGCTGAAGGGTGTGATTCCTGAGTTCGACGTGGTCATGCCTAAGACATTGCAAGCGGCTGGCCATCCCAAAACGGAACTATTAAATAATTAATTGACAAGGCTCGGCACCTGCTTTATAAAGGAGGAGAGCATGCCGCGCAAGAAATCACTGAACCTTACCGAAGCTGAGCTTCGACTCATGAATGTGTTGTGGGACAAGGGTTCCAGCACAGTTGGCGACGTCGTGGAAGCTTTGACGGAAGCGCCGCCGCTGGCCTACAGTACGGTGCTGACGACACTGCGCATCCTGGAGACCAAGGGTTACCTGCGCCATACCAAAACGGGACGGGCGTACGTTTATGAAACGCTGGTCGACCGGAATGAAGCTCGCTCCAACGCGGTGCGCTATTTGGTCAGCCGATTTTTTGGAAATTCGCCCGAGCTTCTGATGCAAAATATCGTGGAAAACGAGACGATCGGCGCCAAGGAGCTGGAGCGCCTTAAGAAGATGATCGCGGAGAGTGGGCAATGATCGAAACCCTGAACGAAGCGGCGAATTGGTGGTGGCAAGCGGGTGTATTTACGCTTGTGATTTGGCTTGTGCTGCGGGCGAATTCACGCCTTAGCGCCGCCACAAGACATGCAGTCTGGTGCGTGGCTTTGCTGGCGATTGTGGGCCGGGCGATCTGGATTTTTATCCCTCAGCCCGCCCCCGCCGTTGAGGCTATGGTTGTAGAGCAAGCCGCGCCAACTCCCGTCTTGACGGCGACTCCGATCGCGGAACCTGTGCCCGTGCCAGTCGTCCATCTGGACGTGGCGGTTCCCGCGATTCCGGCCGTCCGGCCGAGTGTCACCATTCCGCTTCAGGGAGATCGCGCGGCTATCGCGCTTCTGGGCGTCTGGTTCCTGATCTCTTTAATTTTGCTGCTGCGCATTCTGGCTAGTTGGCGGGCGATTCGCCGGCTGGCCAATGAATCCACCGCGGCACCCACGGTCTGGCAGCAGCGCCTGGCAAATTTAGAAGAGCAGACCCGTTCACGGCGACAGGCCGAATTACGCCTTTCCGCGCACATCGCGACTCCGATAGCGGTCGGTTTATTTCGTCCCCGTATTTACATTCCGGCGGCTTTTCAAAACGCGCTTAGCGAAGAAGAGTTCGATCAGATTGCGCTGCATGAGATTGCCCATTTACGACGCCGCGACGATTGGAGCAACCTCATCCAGAAAATCTGCGAGGCATTGTTCTTCTATCAGCCCGCGGTGCTTTGGATCGTTCGCAGGTTAGAGCTGGAGCGGGAAATCGCCTGCGACGACTGGGTGGTGACAACTACGGGCAAAACGCGTCCTTATGCCGAATGCTTGACGCGAATGATTGAGCTGGCGGCGTGGAACCGGTCGTCTTTACTCGCCACTGGCGCGGCGCAACGAAAATCGCAGCTATTCCGGAGAATTGAAATGATGCTTGATCCATCGCGCAACCGAAACCGTTCCTCGAAGTTGACTCTGATCGCCATTACGATCTTCCTGGTAGGAATCGCCATGGAAGGCTTTCGACTCCACGCCTTTCCATTCTTCTCACAAATAGACGGCGATGTTGCCGATCAGGCGCCAGTCGCCCCCACTATGCCTGTCGCGCCGGAACCCCCGGCAACGCCAGAAACTCCCGTCACGCCCGAGTCGGCGATGGCGCCCGAAGCGCCGATCTCACCAGAGTCGCCTGCATCGCCCGAAGCGCCGCCGGCACCCGTACCCGAACGCCATGGGCGCAGCCATATGACGTGGAATGTGAATTCCCGTTATCTCGACATGGATATTGAGGGCGACGTCCAATTCAGCGACGACGATCGCGACGTAAAATCCATATCACCCGGCGGATCTGTAGCTATCGGGGAAGGGCGATTCGTTAGTTCGCGCCGCTATGAGGTTCGCGCCGATACCAATGGAACATTGACGCGATCGTATTTTGTAGGGGGCGTCCGCCAGGAACTCGATTCCGAAGGCAGGGCGTGGCTTGCCGGACTGCTGCCGGAGACGATTCGCGAAATGGGGATCGACGCTCCGGCGCGCGTGGATCGGATCCTTCATAAGAGCGGACCACGCGGCGTGCTGGCCGAGATTGGTCTGATTCATAGCGACGGGTCGAAGCGAATTTATTTACAGGAGTTGTTCGCCAGGGCCACGCTGGATCGCAACCAACTGGAAGACGCGATGCGCATCACACGCGCGATTGGCTCCGATGGCGACAAGTCCCGGCTTCTGATCGCGCTCGCGCCGGTATATTTTCGCGGCGGACTGCGGGCCACGCTGCTTGACGCCGCTACGTCCATCGCAAGCGACGGTGACCGGCGTCGGGTGTTGTCGTCGTTCATCCAGCAGGATCCGAACAATACGGAGACTCTCACCGGGGTGGCGAAAAGCGCTGGTGGGATTTCATCCGACGGCGATAAAACGCAGGTTCTGGTAGACCTGGCCAGCCAGTATCGCAATCACGAAGACATGACCCAGGCGTGGTTCAAGACTGCCGGTGGCATCTCCTCCGACGGTGACCGGCGGCGCGCGTTGTCGGCGATGTTGGCCCAACCGGCGCTTCGTAAAGATGTGATAGTGCGCGTACTTCGTACCGCTCAACAGATTTCCTCCGATGGCGACAAGCAAACCATTCTGCGCGAGAGCACGGTTCACTACTCGGAAGACGAAGCCGTACGCCGTGCCTTCTTCGACGCCACGAATTCTTTGAACTCCGCCGGTGACCGCGCTAAGGTGTTGTCGGCGATTGGAGCGCGCGCGGGCCTGGGTGGAGCGACCCTTGGCGAAATATTTCGCTCGGCAAAATCAATTCCCGCCGACGGCGACAAAACAACGGTGTTGATCCAACTTTGTGGCCTGGTGAACTCCGAGCGCCCGGTGTCCGATTCCTTCTTCGATGCCGCCAATAGCATTTCCTCCGATGGAGATCACGCGCGCTTGCTGCTGGCGCTACTCAGCCGGCGAAATTTAGGAAGCGATGTGGTCGTGGCGGCGGTGCAATCCGCTGTGAAGATTAATTCCGATGGCGATAAGGCCCGCGTTCTGCTTCAGGCCGCCGATTATTCCACCGACCCAGCCATCGTCGCGGCCGTGCGCAAAGCAGTGGACTCCATCCATTCCGATGGCGATTATCGGCGGGTGATGTCGGTGCTGTCGAAGCGCGCCGTTATGTAAATCAGATCTCAGGGGCGGCCGTCGTGAAGGCATCCATTATCTGCGCCATCTGGTGGTCGTCGAGATTAGCGAAATTGCGGATCGTGATCGATGCGGCGCCAGATACGTGTGGTTAGCACGTACATGAGTAGTTCTGAAAACGTGACCGAACGACTTCAGTGGCTACCGGTCGGTACGCCGGTGGGCTTCACGAGCAATATGGTGATGTCATCCTCACTTAGTCTCGAATCGATCAATGGGATGTTGTTGATCCGGAACAAGAGACAATTGGCGCGTTGTGGCGGCATTCGTCACAAACCGATTACTTGGGCTGTAACGGTTTAGGTGCCGGTTGATCTGCCAACGGCGAACTGGGCCCGTGGCGTTGCCGATCGGAATGCCGGAGGCCATTCGCAGAGTCTACCAAGTGCCATTGCGAGGAGTCTGGAACTATTCGTCCCTTAATGATCAGGTGTAAAATGCGAAGCAATGCGGATTCCCGTTTCCCGGCGGCACTTCATCGCGGGCACTGGCGCGGCTTTGGTCGGCGCGCTGACGGCAAGAAAAGGGTCGGCCTACGACACGATTGAGCAGCACGTCACTGTCGATCTGAACGCCGAAATTGCGAGGATCAACCCCGAGTTGCATGGACACTTCGCCGAACACTTGGGGTCGTGTACTTACGGTGGGCTATGGGTGGGCCGCGATTCCAGGATTGCCAATATCGAGGGCTATCGGAAGCAAGCGGTGGATTGGCTGAAGGCGCTTGGAATCCCCGTTCTGCGCTGGCCCGGCGGTTGCTTCGCCGACGATTATCATTGGCGCGATGGTGTCGGCCCGCAGGACAAACGCCCGCGAACCGTGAATCTGCATTGGGGCAATTATACAGAGGACAACAGCTTTGGTACGCACGAGTTTATCGGGCTTTGCCGGTTGCTGGGAGCGGAACCATACCTTGCCGGCAATGTGGGATCGGGTACGCCGCGAGAGTTGAGGGACTGGACGGAATACTGCAACTATCCCGCGGGCAGTTCCCTTTCCGAGGAGCGGATTCGCAACGGAGCGGCGGAACCTTTTCGAGTCCGCTATTGGGGAGTGGGCAATGAAAATTGGGGCTGTGGCGGGAACATGAAACCCGAGGAATACGCGGGACACTACCGGCGGTTCGCCACGTATCTGCGGCCGATGGGCGAAACGAAGCCATTTTTGATTGCCTGCGGTCCGAACAGCAATAACATCGATTGGTCGCGCAATTTTCTCGACGGCATGCAAGGCAAACAGATGCCCAGCGGCTACTCGATGCACTTCTATTCCAGTGGAAAGAACACGCCGGAAAAGTTCACCATCGAGAATATGGAGGAACAGCTAGCGTCATTCGCGCGCATGGAGAAAGCCGTGCAACAGCAGCGGGCCTTGCTGGATAGTTACGATCCCGATCGCAAAGTGGGGCTGATGGTGGACGAGTGGGGCGTGTGGGACCGCATGATTCCCGAGGAAGAAAAGACGCATGGGCGCCTTTGGCAACAGAGTACGATGCGGAGCGCGGTGGCGGCGGCGATGGGCCTGAACGTGTTTCATCGCCAGGCCGACAAGCTGTACATGTGCAACATCGCGCAGATCGTGAACGTATTGCAATCGCTGTTGCTGACAAACGACGAGCGGTGCATTCGAACGTCCACTTATTATGCCTTCGAATTGCTGAAACCGCATCGGGCAAAGACGGCGCTGCGCGTCGATGTGGGCGCGATGGAAGCTCCGGGTCTGTCGGTGTCAGCGTCGCGGCAGGATGGCGATTTGGTGTTGACACTGGTGAATCCGAAACATGGATCGGCGATGAAAGTAAGCTGCTCACTGGCCGGGGGTACGGTGAAAGCGGCGGCGGCTCGCATCTTGCACGATTCCGATTTCAATGCCGCGAATACATTTGAGACGCCGGATCGGCTGGTGATTCGCGAACATCAAGTTACCAGCGCGGGCGGTTCGACGTTACAAATTTCTTTGCCGCCGATGGCTGTGGCAACGGTCCGGATCGCGTTAGGGTGATTGCTTGGCCATACGCACGGCAACCCCATACTGGCCGCCCGGTTCGATGATCATCGGTTCACCGCCGGGGCAGACCGCGACTGGATCCGAACTGTAGAAATCGCACGGCGGTTCATCCAGAAAGGCATACAGCCGGTACTGTCCGGGTGGCACGCCGCGAATTTGAAATCGCCCATATTCATCGGCTGAAGCGCCGCGATAGGCCTGCATATGGCCCCGGGGCGGTGTGGGGATCAACGCCACGGTCGCTCCGCTGGCGAACTCGCCTTGCTCGGTGTACGCGGCTCCGACAATCTTCGAACCTTCCGTGCTGAGGATTACTTGAATCCTGGTATCGGGGGCGATGACGCCGGCTAGACCGGATGCCAAATATTCGGATTCGCCCACGCGCACGGAGCGAAGATACGTATCGCCGGACAGACCATCGGCATAAATGTCGTACGTCTCATCGGGAATCAGTGAGACGTGAAATGTCCCGTCGGCGTCGATTTCCGGCGACAAGCCGGGGTTAGTCGCGCTGCGTGGTTCAAAGGTCAGGCGGAGACCTTGGCCCTCCGATTGCCGATCGCCCAGCGTGATGATTGAGCCTCCCCAAATTTTTTCCGGCTTGGCGATTAAGCTGAGGTCATCAATGTCAGCTTCGCCCAGCGTAACGGGATAACGGCTTATCAATCGTGAGTCTTTCTCAATGGCGTCGACAATGATAATGTAGCGTCCCGGCGTAAGACCGCTGACGTCGGTGAATGGTGCGCCAGGCTTATAGGTGCGGGTGAGATCGATTGGCAAACCCTCAGAGCTTGCGCCGATTAATTGCACAAACTTGATTCCGGGTTGCCGCAGCACCTGCCCGCTGAGTCCACTGCTAACGGTGAGGCGAACGCGTAGTTTACGCGCGAGTTCCAAATAGATGTCGACGCCGCCCACTTCCTGGCCCGCGCTCAGCTTGACGGTGGAGGCTTCGGCCATCGCCGTCGTGTGCGGGAAGAACGTGGTTGTATAACCTGTCTCGGGTAAAGGCTGGCCATTCGGATCCAGACGCGGTTGCATGGTAGCGTCCGGCACCAGGCGAGACTGATTGTAAATCGCGGCAACAAAATATTCGCCAGGCGCCAAGCCGCGGACACGATACTCGCCGAGATCATTGGTACGGTCTGAGCCGGCAACCGCAAATCCGGTACGGCCGCGGGTATGAAACTCGCGATAAAACTGGACCAGCACGCCGGTCGCCGGTTCAGCGTCGTCATACTTTATCTTTCCAGTCACCAGCGCCCATCGCTGGAGTTGAAACGTGATTCCTGTCAGGTCGTCCGCTTTGGAAATATTGAAGACCGCCGGGATACGTACCCCGCCGCGTTTTCCGATGGAAGTTGGAAGATAACCATCGCGCCCGACGAGGAAAGAGTATTTGCCGCCCTCTATGTCGAGCAGTGAGAAGTGCCCGTGTTCATCGGTCTCCGTGGCTTGGGCGGTGGCGCCGGCGACAAGTGGACGCAACGCTACCTGGACGCGTTTGAGCGGAAGTAGCGTCGAGGAATCGACGACTACACCCTCAATCCGCGAAGCCCAAACGGTAGGGCAGAGCAAGAGCAGCACGCACCATCGCATCCTTAAATTTTGACGCTCATTGGCCCGCAAGCGTGGAGACGATTTCAGCGGAAGGTCCGCATGGCCGGGTCAGTCAGATGCGGCACTCCATTGAAGCTGAAGAGACGAGCTTCGTCTCCGCGGATCCGCAACGAGCTGATGCTGGAATTTTGCAGAACCGCCGCCATATGCAGCGCCCGTTTATCGTGAATGTCCAGCGTGGATGCGGCCAGAATTCCGATGGGAGTTGCGGACGTGAAGACGATCGCATTTTCGCCGGGCTGCAAGTGGCTGATCGAGTGGATGCAGCCCAAAATTCGCTTGTGAAAATCAACCCAGGATTCGCCTTCGAACGGATGCCGGCCCTCCACCCACTGCGTGACCACCGTCCTATCGCAGTCGTTCCAGCGTCGATGGATCTCGGCGTGCGCGGAACCGGCGCTGGCCTTGATGTCGGCGTGCATCTCGTCATATTGACGGCGAAATTCCGGATCCTCGGCGCAGAGCAATGGCGCCAATCCTTGATAGACCCGGTCCAGATCGAATTCATTCCACCGCGTATCGATCGATTGTTCAGGAAGCTCCAGGGACGCGTCCCGATAAGCCGCGATGAACTGTCCGGCGGTCTCGCGCTGGCGCGTCAAACCCCCTGAGATCACGGTTCGAAATGAGATTCGCTGCCCGGCGAAATATTCTCCGAGAAGCCGCGCCTGGCGGTGGCCGATTTCGGAAAGTGCGTCGTAACGATCGCGAGTTCCAGCTTGTCCATGGCGAATCAGGTAGACCGAACTCAAGGGACTTTCTCCATCAGCTCCGCCGCGGTGCTTACCAATCGACGCACACGCTGATCGAAGTTTTTGAAACGCTCGTCCTTCGTTTGTCCGCGATGATAGCGGTAGTAAATCTGTTGTAGGATGACGGCGAGTTTGAAGACGCCCAACACTTCATGCCATCCCAAGGCCGATAGATCACGCCCGGTTTTCTGGGCATAACGGTTCACGAACTCATCGCGGGTGAACCAACCGGGAGCGGCCGTGATGCCCGGTATCCCCACGGCGCGCATATCGGGCTCTGACGCGGAGGCCCAGTAGCAGAGGGTCAGCCCCAGGTCGCAGAGCGGATCGCCCACCGTGGTCATCTCCCAATCGAGAACGGCGCCGACGCGATTGTTCGGGATGTCGAGCATTACGTTATCCAGCTTGTAATCGTTGTGCACCAGAGTCGGACGGCCCGACGGCGGTAGCGTCCCAGCAAGATAACGGATCACGCGATCCATCGCCGGAAGTTCTTCGGTCTTCGCCCGCTCCCAACGTTCGGTCCATCCGCGAACCTGGCGTTCGAGAAAACCTTCCGGCTTGCCTAACGCGATAAGGCCCGTAGCCGTGACATCGATTGCGTGAAGCTGCACCATGCAATCGACGAATGCTTCACTGGTCCGGCGCTGATAATCGGGCTGAGCGGCGAGTTCGGGAGGAAGCGTGTCGCGCAGGATTACGCCACGGCGGCGCTCCATCAAGAAGAATACGGCGCCGACGACGGCGGGATCTTCGCAAACCAAATAGACGGCGGGTGCGGGAGGAAACAGCGGATGCACGGCGTGCAGCACGCGAAACTCACGAGCCATATCGTGGGCCTTGGGTGCGACTGGCCCAAGCGGAGCCCGTCGCAGCACATACTCGATGCCGCCAATGCGCAGCATGTAAGTCAGATTCGAATGGCCGCCGGGAAACTGTTCGACCTCGATTCCATCGTCGACGCCAGAAATTTTATCGCGGAGAAAATCACGGAGAGCCTCGACATTGAGTTCTTCGCCTCGGCGTACAGCCGCCGTGTCAGAATGCATCGTTTTAATCTATCGCACGAAGTTCGTCCAAACTTGGTTGCGCCGGCTACGGCTCGAATCTTATTGGTGATCCGATTGTTACGATACGGTGTGGGAGCCAATCTTGCCCGGTGGTAGGCTCGGTCTTCAAAACCGTTGTACGGTCCTTTGGATCGTTGGTCTGTTCGACTCGGACTGGTTCCCGCCAATCACAACCATGAAACGAATCGCATTCTTATTTGTACTTGCCGCAACCGTCCAAGGGACCGAACCGGATTGGCGTGTGGTTGAAGAACACGCGCTTGACCTTCTGCAACGATACGTGCGTTTGGCGACGATCAATCCTCCGGCGAACACGGCGGAATCGGCGAAGTTGATTGCCGCGGAATTGACTGCCGCCGGACTCGAGCCGAAGCTTTTCGAGAGTGGGCCGGCCGGACAAACCAATCTACTGGTCCGGCTGAAAGGCCGCGACGCGTCGAAGAAGCCGCTGCTTCTGCTGAACCATATGGACGTCGTGCCGGTGGACCGTAAGGCGTGGTCTGTCGATCCGTTCGGGGCGGAAATCAAGGACGGCTGGATCTGGGGGCGGGGCACGCTGGACATGAAAGGTGTCGGCATCCAACAACTGACGGCTTTAATCACGATGAAGCAAATGGGCATCGTGCCGGCGCGCGATATCGTGATGCTCTGCACGGCCGATGAAGAATCGAACGGCGCACGCGGCATCCGCTGGATGATTGAGAATCATTTCGCGGAATTCGATCCGGAGTATGCGCTGGACGAAGGCGGCGGGGGATCGCGCGATCTGTTCGCGGCGAACAAACTTGTGTTCGGAATATCAGTGGGCGAAAAGCAGATGATGTGGCTGCGTATTCACGCCAAGGGTACGGCCGGCCACGGATCGCAGCCGATCCCCGACAACGCGAATATTACTTTGTTGAACGCTCTGCAAAAGGCGTTGGATCTGCCGGAGCGCGATAAGCCCAATGCCGTAATTGCGCAGATGAAGCAGAACATCGGCGCGCCGCTGGCGGGCAATAAATTCACCGCGGCGGTGCAGAAGAACACCATCTCACTCACTACTCTGATGGCTGGGGTTGGATCGCCCCTGAAGCCCAACGTCATCCCGTCGTCGAGTGAAGCCACGCTCGATTGCCGTTTGTTACCCGGCGTTAACTCCGACGAATTCGTATCCGAGATGAAGGCCCGCATCAACGACCCGCGTGTGTCCATTGAACCGCTAACATCGCCGGTGGACGCGGGTGCCAGCAGGTCCGACACGCCGTTGTTCGCTGTGCTGCGAGCGGCGATTCTGAAACAGCATCCAGAGGCAGTGGTTACTCCGATGATTGTTCCTTATGGAACGGATTCGGTGAACCTACGCAAGCGCGGTATCGCCGCCTATGGCTTCATCCCGATGATTCTCGATACTGCAACTTACGCCACCATGCATAGCGACCAGGAACGCATTCCGGTAGCCGAATTTTTGAAGGGAATTCGAATTTATTTCGACGTGCTACGATCGGAATTCTAGCCCGCCCAGGCGCCGCCCCAACCTTATGTCTAAACTATCGATTCGAGATCTCGACCTCAAAGACAAGACTGTCTTTATTCGTGTGGACTTCAATGTTCCGCTGCTGGCCGGTGGACGGGAAATTTCCAGCGACAAGCGTATCAAGGCCTCCGTTCCGACAATTCAATACGCGCTAGATCATGGAGCCGCGGTGATTCTGGCCAGCCATCTTGGCCGCCCGAAAGGTAAGCCGAACGCGGAGATGAGTCTTACTCCGTGCGCCGTACGATTGTCCGAGATGCTGAAACGGCCGGTGGCCATGGCGCCCGATTGCATTGGCCCGAAAGTGGAGGCAATGAAGCCCAAGCCGGGTGAAGTTTTGTTGCTGGAGAATCTTCGATTTCATCCGGAAGAAGAAGCTAACGATCCCGGTTTTTCGAAGCAGCTTGCCGCGCTCTGCGACGTGTATGTGAACGACGCTTTTGGCTCCGCTCATCGCGCGCATGCTTCCACCGTGGGGATGATTCAGTTCGTGCCACGGGCCGCCGCCGGTCTGCTGATGGACAAGGAACTGGAGTACCTGACGAAGGTTACCGAAAATCCGGAGCGGCCCAGCATTGCGATTCTTGGCGGCGCGAAAGTGTCGGACAAAATCGAAGTGATTCAGAACCTGATGCGAGTGGTGGACCGGCTGCTGATCGGCGGCGCGATGGCTTACACCTTCGCCAAGGCAAAGGGTGAACCGACGGGCACTTCGCTGGTGGAAGACGACAAGGTGGATTTGGCCAAGAAGTTGATAGCCGAAGCCGGTAAAAAACTGATGCTGCCGGTGGACCACGTGGTTGCGGCGGAGTTTAAGGAAGGCGCGGAGAACGAAGTCGTTAGCGAAATTCCCGACGGCAAGATGGCTCTGGATATTGGCCCCAAGACGATCGCCGCTTACGAGGAAGTGATCAAAGGCGCGAAGACGATCATCTGGAATGGTCCGATGGGCGTGTTTGAAAAGCCCCCGTTTGACAAGGGGACGGTAGCGATTGCGCATGCCGTTGCGAATTCCGGCGCGGTGTCTGTCGTCGGTGGGGGCGATTCGGAAAAGGCAGTGAAGGTGGCGGGCGTGTCGGACAAGATTTCACATATCTCGACGGGTGGCGGGGCGTCGCTTGAATTTCTTGGCGGCATGGAACTGCCGGGCGTCGCGGCGCTTACCGACAAGTAAGTGCAGCGCAAACAAAAAGAGCCTCGGAGGGGATCCGAGGCTCTTCGTTGACGCGGGCCTGAAAACAGCTTAGGCCACTAACCGCAGGCGGCCGGCGATGTTCGGTATCGCCGCCACCAGCACATCCTGGATGCGCTCGGCGAAGATGAATTCCATCTCCTGGCGCACCTCTTCGGGCAGCTCGCGAAGGTCCTTTTGATTAGCCTTCGGCATGATGATCCGCTTGATGCCGACTCGCCGCGCAGCCAGCACCTTCTCCTTGATGCCACCGATCGGCAGCACCAAACCAGTCAGCGTAATCTCACCGGTCATCGCCGTATCGGTTCTGACCGGAATTTTCGAATAAAGCGAAGTCAGCGCCGTCGCCATGGTGACTCCGGCAGACGGTCCGTCTTTCGGGATTCCACCCGCGGGAACGTGAATGTGAACCGAGTTGTTGCGGAACAGCTTCGGATCGATGCCCAAATCCTCGGCATGCGACCACACGTAACTCTGGGCGGCGCGCGCCGATTCCTGCATCACTTCTCCAAGCTGGCCGGTCATCGTCAGCCCTCTACCGCCGGGCAACAAGGTACCTTCGACGTAGAGAACATCGCCGCCGGCTTCGGTCCAGGCAAGACCAGTGACAACGCCGGGAGGCACATCGCGCCGAGCCTGTTCCGGCATGAACGGCTCCGGCCCTAACAGCTCGACCACCTTATCGGCATCGACAATCACCGCCTCGGTCTGTTCTTCGGCGAAGCGTAACGCGACCTTGCGCGCCACCCGTCCGAGTGCCTGCTCCAAGCGCCGCAGCCCAGCCTCACGCGTATAAGAAGCGATGACTTTCCGCAGACCATCGGCGGTGAAATGGCATTGTTCTTCCGTGAGTCCCGTGTACTTCAACTGGCGCGGGATCAGGTAAGTGGTGGCGATCTTGATCTTCTCTTCCTCGCTGTATCCAGAGAGGCGGATGATTTCCATGCGGTCCAACAAAGGCCGGGGAATCGTATCCAGAGTGTTGGCCGTAGTCACGAAGAAGACCTTCGACAGATCGAACGGCAGATCGATATAGTTATCGCGGAACGTCTTATTTTGTTCCGGATCGAGCACTTCGAGCAGCGCTGCCGCTGGATCTCCGCGGAAGTCGCGTCCCAATTTATCGATTTCATCGAGCATCAGCACGGGGTTCTTCGCCCCAGCCCTTCGCATGGCCTGAATCAGGCGTCCCGGCATCGCCCCGATATAAGTTCGGCGATGTCCACGGAGTTCCGATTCATCGTGCAATCCACCCAGGCTCATGCGTTCGAAGTTGCGTCCCAAGGCACGGGCGATCGATTGCCCGAGCGATGTTTTCCCAACTCCTGGAGGCCCGACGAAGCATAGAATCGGTGCCTTCGCTTCCGGGTTCAACTTCAAGACACCCAGGTGTTCCAGGATGCGTTCTTTCACTTCCTTCAAGCCGAAGTGATCTTCATCCAGCACCTGGCGGGCTTTGGCGATATCGAGCGAGGTCTCGGTGGTCTTCTTCCATGGCAACTCCAACACATATTCCAGGTATGTGCGGATCACATTGTACTCGGGCTGGCCGGAAGGCAGCTTCTCCAGTCGCGTCAATTCGCGCTTGGCTTCCTTCATTACTTCTTCGGGCAGGTCAGCTTTCTCAATCTGCTCGCGCAACATTTCTACTTCGGCCTGTTCGTTGCCTTTTTCGCCGAGCTCCTGCTGAATGGCGCGCATCTGCTGCCGGAGCATGTAATCGCGCTGTTCCTTCGTCATCTCAGACCGGGCGTCGGAGGCGATTTTGTTGCGCAATTCCAGCACGTTCACTTCATGCGAAAGATAGGAATGGAGGGAGCGCAGGGCATCGACGCGAGTCTCCGATTCCAACAGTTTCTGTTCTTTCTCGATATCCAGACTGAACATCGAAGCGGCGAGAAAAACCAGGCGTAGCGGATCTTCATTAATCGCCAGCATACGGGCGATTTCCGGCGGTGTCTGCTGTTGCGCCAGTCCCACTGCCTTTACCGTAAGATCGATCAACGCCCGCTGCAGCGCTTCTACTTCAGGGCTAGAATCGGTGGGCAGCGGAAGCGTTCGGACGCGGGCCCGGAGGAACGGCTCGGACTCATCTAGCTTCAACAAAACCACGCGTTCCACTCCCAGAACAAGAATCTCCATCAGATCCTCATTAGGACGCGCCATCTTCCGAATCACGGCTTTTGTGCCGATGGTATAAAGCTCATCCACACTCGGCGATTCCGTCGAGGGATCCCGCTGGGCGAACACGACAATTTCCTTAGATTCTGTCGCCAGGGCGGCTTCGACAGCAGCCAGCGACGCCGCTCTGCCAACCGTAAGTGGCATCAGCAAGCCGGGAAACAATATCGAATTCTTAAGGGGTAAAGCCGGCAATACAGTTACAACGTCTTGTTCTGGCATGTAAGATCCTTCCTAAAAACTTTCCCCACGCAAGAGCTGTTTTTGGCCAATGCGTGGGGACTCTTACCACAGCGAATCTCTTGACTCGCCTACATAGTTAGATTCAACGTTTACTACTTCGATTCAACGACGATGAACAACGTGCCGCCACCGCGATTCACAGTCAACACAACCTGATTTCCACTCTTCGTCATGGAGTTGAACTGCGTCACATCGGCAATCGGTTTACGATTCACCGAAGTGATTACGTCGCCCTTGTTCAATCCGGCTTCAGCGGCCGCACTGGCTTCTTCGACATCGGTGACCACAACTCCTTTGATGCCATCCGGAACACGGATCTGGCGGGCGATCTGAGGAGTTAGAGCGTCTACCGATACACCCGTCAAGCCGCTCTTTTGGCCACCATTATCACCCTCTTCAACACCCTTCCCGGCGCCACTCGATAGAGCCTCGTCAGTGGGACGCTCCTCAAGCGTTACCTTGAAATCGCGTTCCTTGCCGTCGCGGAAACCCTTCATGTCGACCGTGGTTCCGGGAGCATAGCTTGCCACTGCTAAACGAAGTCCACTGGCGCTGACTACCGGCGTGCCATTCACTTCTTCAATGACGTCACCGGACTGCAGGCCGGCTTTCGACGCCGGGGAGTTGGCTTGAATTTGCGTTAAGGCAACACCACCAACTTTCGGCAAATGGAACGCCTGCGCGAGGGATGAATCGACATCCTGGACGCCAGCGCCGATATAGCCGCGAGTGACCTTGCCGCTCTTCACGAGTTGGTTCATCACGTTCTTGGCAAGATTCACGGGAACGGCGAATCCCACACCGGCGTTGGCTCCGCCCGGCGCGAGGATGGCAGTGTTGATGCCGATCAACTCACCATTGGAATTAATCAACGCTCCACCGGAATTCCCCCGATTGATGGCCGCATCGGTCTGAATGAAATCCTCGTACTGTTCGATGCTCCCACCCAAGGAACGGCTGGTCGCGCTGACAATACCCATGGATACCGACTGCCCGATGCCGAACGGATTGCCGATCGCCAAAACCACATCGCCTACCTGCGCTTTTGAAGAGTCGGCTAGCGGCAGAATCGGCAGGTTAGCCGCGTCGATCTTTACTACCGCGATGTCGGTTTTAGGATCTGTACCGATTACCTTCGCCGTAAATTCGCGGCGGTCGCTCAGCGTCACCTTGACGGTCTGCGAACCTTCGACGACGTGACTGTTTGTCAGAATATATCCGTCGCGGCTGACGAGCACTCCAGAGCCAAGACCGGATTCGCGGCGATCGCGAGGCTGTGCATTGCCCTCGCCGAAGAACTGCCGGAACATCGGATCGTCGGAGAAAGGATTGCGTCCGCGCTTCTGATCGGATGCTTTGATGATCTTAGTGGATTCGATTTGAACGACGGCTGGCGCCGCGTCTTTCACCACCGGCGCGAAGCTGATCATACCGTTGCGTTCGGTGTTTGCGGCGTGGGCAATTTCCATCACCGCGGGAATGTGGGGGTGCTGGCCGGTCGCTACTACCGCGACCAATCCACCTCCAAGCGAAGCGAAAAATAATGTGAGAGCCGCCGTGCTCCGGCGAATATTAAAGTTTTGATTCATGTTCCCTTTTTCCTCAAATCTGACAGCACCTATGCAGTAGCGTGGAGCGCCGTTTCAAATCGTAGGCACTCCGCGCCCGGGTCGAAATCCACGAGCAGCTTTTGGCCTTCGCAAATCTCACCGGACAGGATGCGGCGCGCTACCGGCGTCTCGATTTCTTTCTGAATTGCCCGTTTCAACGGACGGGCTCCGTACAGTGGATCGTAGCTGGATCGCACCAAGTGCGAAGTAGCTGCGTCCGTAAGCTCAAGGTGAATGCGCCGTTCCGCCAGCCGCGCTCGCAAACCGCCAAGCTGGATCTGAACGATCTTCTTCAAGTGTTCTTCGGTAAGGGCATGGAACACGATAATCTCGTCCAGCCGATTCAGAAATTCCGGCCGGAAGGAATGCCGCATCTCTTCCAGCACCGCCGACTTCATGCGATCAAACGCCTCACCGGCGAAGGCCCCCGAATATTCCAGGATGCGATGGCTTCCAATGTTGGAAGTCATGATCACGATCGTATTCTTGAAATCGACCGTACGCCCTTGTCCATCGGTGAGGCGGCCTTCGTCCAAAACCTGCAGCATCACATTGAACACATCGTGATGCGCCTTTTCGATTTCGTCGAACAACACTACTGAATATGGACGGCGGCGGACCAATTCCGTTAGCTGCCCGCCCTCTTCATAACCGACGTATCCAGGAGGCGCGCCAATCAAACGGGCCACCGTGTGTTTTTCCTGATACTCCGACATATCGATCCGAATCATCGCCCGTTCATCGTCGAAAAGAAATTCGGCCAGAGCTCGCGCCAGTTCTGTTTTGCCCACGCCAGTTGGACCTAGAAATATAAAACTGCCGATTGGACGGCGCGGATCTTTCAGCCCCGACCGGGCGCGCATGACCGATTCGGCGACCGCCGTCACAGCTTCATCCTGGCCGATAACCCGCTTATGTAATTCGCTTTCCAGTTGCAGCAGTTTTCGCATTTCGCCTTCCAGCAACTTAGATACGGGAACACCGGTCCAGCGGCTGACGACCTCGGCGATATCCTCTTCGTCCACTTCTTCTTTCAAGAGGCGCGTTTGACCTTGCTTGCTTTCAAGACGGCTCTGCTCGGCTGCAAGGGTACGCTCCAGTTCCGCCAGGCGGCCGTACTTCAGCTCAGCGGCGCGATTCAAATCGTACTGGCGTTCGGCGCGCTCCATCTCAATCTTGGTCTGCTCAATCTGCTCGCGAATATTGCGCAGCTTCTGTACGGCTTCCTTCTCCGTTTGCCATTGCGCTTGCAGTGCCGTCGATTGGGACTTCAAGTCCGCCAGCTCTTTTTCAAGCTTGGTCAGGCGATCTTTCGACGCCCGATCCGATTCTTTTTTGAGAGCCTGGCGTTCAATCTCCAGTTGCATCGTACGGCGCAGCAGTTCATCGAGTTCAGCGGGCATCGAATCGATTTCAGTGCGCAGCTTCGCCCCGGATTCGTCCACCAGATCGATCGCCTTATCGGGGAGAAAGCGGTCCGTGATGTAGCGATTGGAGAGTACTGCCGCCGCCACCAGGGCCGCATCCTTGATGCGAACGCCGTGATGAACTTCGTATTTCTCACGCAGGCCGCGGAGGATAGAGATAGTGTCTTCCACGGTCGGCTGATCCACCAGAACGGTTTGGAAGCGGCGCTCCAGAGCGGCATCCTTTTCGATGTTCTTGCGATACTCGTCGAGCGTGGTTGCGCCGATGCAATGCAACTCGCCCCGGGCCAGCGCGGGTTTAAGAAGATTGCCGGCATCCATCGATCCTTCGGTTTTGCCGGCGCCTACCACGGTATGCAGTTCATCGATAAAAAGAATGATCTGCCCTTCCGCCGATTGCACTTCCTTCAATACTGCCTTCAACCGTTCCTCAAACTCACCGCGGAATTTCGCTCCGGCGATCAAGGCGCCCATATCGAGCGAGACCACGCGGCGATTCTTCAGCCCCTCTGGCACATCGCCACGGACAATCCGCTGCGCCAGGCCCTCGACGATGGCGGTCTTGCCGACGCCCGGCTCGCCGATCAGGACCGGATTATTCTTGGTACGGCGCGACAGTACCTGGACGACGCGCCGAATCTCCTCATCCCGCCCGATGACCGGATCCAATTTGCCTTGGGCGGCCATTTGGGTCAGATCGCGGCCATATTTTTCCAGAGCCTCATAGCTCGCTTCGGGATTTTGCGTGGTGACGCGCTGCGAGCCGCGAACTTCTTGCAGCGAGCGCATCAGACGCTCCCGAGTCATGCCAAATTCCTTGAGAATCGTACCGGTGGTTCCGTTATCTCCGGTCATCGCGAGCAGCACGTGTTCGACGGAGATGTAATCGTCTTTCAGGCGTTTCGCTTCATCCTCGGCGGTGGTAAACAGCTTCTGCAGACGGCCGGTAACGATGATCTGGTCGGCAGCGGATCCCGCGGGACTGGAGACTTTCGGAAGGCGCTCAATCTCCTGGTCGATCCGCTGCCGCAGGGCATCCACGCGCACATCCGCTTTGTTTAGGATGGACGGAGCGAGACCGTTTTCCTGGGTCAACAGCGCCGCGAAAAGGTGCTCTACGTCGACCTGTTGATTTTGATTGCGGATCGCCACGGATTGGGCGGCTTTGACGGCATCCTGCACTTTTTCAGTGAACCGATTGAAATCCATTAGCTTCTCCTGTTAAGATCTTCTCACAAAAATATGAGTCTGTCACTATCAGGCTTCTATAGTCGGCAGTAGGCAACTACCCTAACAGACGCAGAGATTTGACAAAAGATGCCCGTAAAACGTGGCGGCGAAAGCTGCTAAGCTGGTGATTTTGTTGTGTTACTGAGGAAAGCCAGGATTATTACCAGGCGGAGGGTTGTGCTTCTGAGTGCCGTGCCGGAGATGGGATCAGTCCTAATGGAGCATGGGGAAGAGCTCGCGAATGCGCGATTCGCTTGGTTGCGCCCCATATTCACAGATTTCGAATGCCTCGTAGTATTGCGCCGCTTGGCCTTTTTGCGTGCCATACCATTTCTCGAGAGAGGCCCGTACGGCGGGAGCAATCCGCTTTGGCCGGGTGCGCTGTAACCACGCTTTGCGCTCGGCGGTACCCTTGGGCACTTCCTCCAACTTGCCATCCACCCAGGGGAGCCACTCGTAGAACTGCGACACATGGGCATCGAGCGCGTTGATTTTTTGCTCGATCACATCGTCGATCGCAATGGCGATATCAGGCCGGAAGGGATTGGGCCGTTGGAAGCCATCCTCATAGTAAAGAAATAGCGGATTCTTGCGTAGCGCCGGCACCTCGGGGGTGACGTTGGGCACGACGACCATATAGGAGGCGTCCTGAACCAGAACCCCCGTATAGCGATGATCGGGGTGATAGTCGTTCGGGCGCGGCGCCAGTACGATGTCGGCCTTCCACTGACGGATGCGCCGGATCACTTCCTTGCGCACCTCGAGCGTAGGCAGCAGTTCCCCATCATGGTTGTCTAAGACCTCATATTCAATCCCCAGACGGCGGGCGGACTCTTTCGCTTCGGCCAACCTGCGGCGAGCGAGTTCGGCGCCATGCATCGTCTGATGTCCGGCATCCCCATTGGTGATGGCGACAAATTTTACGGCGTGTCCCATCTTACGAAAAAGGGCAGCGGTACCGGAAGCCTTGATATCGCAATCGTCGGGATGGGCCCCGAAGGCGATCACGCGAATTGGAGTGCCCTGGGAGAGCAGGGTTGTGGTGGCGGCGAGCAGCATAACGAGCGTTTTCAATTTTTCCCTTTCCGTGTTGACGGGGCTGAGGCTACCTAGACATCATACGGTGTCGTCCGAAGACATACATGTTGTGGGAAACCTGGCGGGAGAAGGGAGGACCGCTGCCTGCGTCCTCCCTGGGCTTCGGAAAGTTGCTGCGATCTTAGCGCTTACGCTTGGTGGGATCCGGTGCGCCGGAAATTAGCCGGGCTCGTGCTTCCAGCTTGGTGGCATCGCCCTTTTTACGCATCTTTTTTAAGACAGCGGCGTAGGCATCCAGAGTTTCCGCCAGAACGGGTGGTGGCGGGTCGGCGCGATTAATTACTGGCTTGCGGGCATACACGATTCCCTTTTTGTCGAGAATCGCGATCGACACCTTATAAAAGGATTCTGCTTCGATGTTGTGATCCTTGCTGGCGGCGAGCGCGGCCAGGGCGTTGAGGCTCGAGACCGTCTCCGTCTCGCGGGCCGTCAGGATCTGGCGGAGCAGCGGCTCGGCTTCCGATTGCCTGCCCTGGGCCGAATAAACCTGGGCTAACCGATCCAGATTTCCTTGCGTCGTCGGCGATTCCGCTCCCAGAATCTTCATCCGGATAAAGAGAGCGCGCTCGAAGCTTTGCGCAGCTTCCGGATAGCGTTTCAATTCGAATGCGCTGTTACCCAGGGAGTCGAGGGTTAACGTCACGTCGTTGCTATTGGGGCCGATCGTGCTCTCGCGAATGGCCAGCGCCCGGCGGAGCACAGGCTCGGCTTCGGTATACTTCTTTTCCTTGATCAAGTCCGCGGCGTAATCGTCTAGTGTAGGAAGCAGACGGGGGCTGTTAATGCCGAAAGCCCGATCCTGAATTGCCAGCGAGCGGTGATACAGCGGCTCGGCGGAATCGTAGGAGCCCTGCAATACTCGAAGATCGGCCAACTGGATGAGAGCCGGGGCGACCTCGATGCTGTCCGAACCCTTAGTCTTTTCAGCGATGGCCAGCGAGCGGCGGGCAAATTGCTCCGCTTGCGGATATTTTTCCATCGATTGGAAAACCCTTGCCAGGTTGTTTAGGGCCGGAACGATATCGGCACCCTCTCTACCGTTGGTGACTTCCATTATCTGCAGGGCTCGCTCATAGTAGCCCTGTGACAACGAAAATTTCATTTGGGCGAAGCTCACCCGGGCCAGGTCGTTTAAATCGGGGACGATTTCCGGACTATTCAGGCCCAGCGAATGCTCGCGTTCCTCTAAAACCTTGGCGAAAAGCTTTTCGGCTTCGGCGTATCTGCTTTGTGAGCAGTAGCCGTCCGCCGTATCCTTCCATTCCTTCGCGATCCTTGCATCGAACGGACCAACGCCACGGGCGGTCGTAAGTTCGGGTGAGCGGGCAACATCGACGCCATTCTTTGCCGCGTCGACAGGTCGTGGTTGGGCCTGGGCGGCGCAAATCGCTGCAGTGCCGAACGCAAAACACGCGAACGCCCGTAAATAAGCCTTGGTGCACACTTCTACTCGCATCTTCTAAGTATCGGCTGCCGGGATCTGGAATGGTAGTCTAGGAGCCAAAATTGTTACTTTTCTAGAAGCGTACTACGACAGTCACATTAGCCTTCTACGGTAAATTATCCCTTCAGTTCTTCGGCGATTTCCCGGGCTACCCTACGCGCTTGCTCAATCGCACCGATTTCGAAGCTAATCGCGCCCACGCGTGGGTGTCCACCGCCGCCGTATCTCTCGCAGATGGTCGCCAAATTATGCTTCGGGGGCTCAGCCGCCCAGGGGCTGGAACCGACCGAAACCTTGGTTCGAAAACTCGACATGCTGACCGAGACGGTATAAGTCGATTCGGGAAATAAGTAGTATGGAATGAACTTGTTATAGCCTTCCAACTTGCTTTCGATGAGATCAAAGAAGATGACGCCCCGGGAGCTGGCGGCTTGCTCTTTAATGATGTCGATGGAACGAATATGCCGCTCGTAGAGAGGCTGGTACACGGCCTGAATGGCAGGGTCGGCGATGATTGTCTCCAGGCTTTCGTGGCGCATCATGCGAATAATGTCCTGGACAACCTGGGAGCCGTTCACGCCTTCGATTACCAGCGTCAATTTCATCGCCGGCGCCCGTAGTTCGACTGCCTCCTGGGCGCTGCTATATTGCGCGCCGTCGATAATGTCGGCCCATTTCACCAATTCGTCGAGATCCGGCGAAACGTAATCGAAACGATCGCGGGCAATATCGTGGATGAACATAGTGCAGGAACGATAATTCGGATCGTAGAGCTTCTTGCCGCTGGTGTCATGGCGGAAATGCACGGCGTCTTCAGGCGTTAAAAACGCGCTTTGGTGGTGATCGAACCACCAGGTGAGGCGGTCATTCGTGGAGTATTTAAAATCCACAATGGCGTTCTCATCGCCGTCGAAGAGGGAATCTTCAAATAATTGCGAGGCCTTATGAGCAAGGCCGGTGTACGAAAACTCCGCGTCTGGATGGTATTTGGCCTCAATAAAGCGGCTGAAGAAGGCAGCCGAGGCGGCTCCGTCAAAGCAATGGTCGTGATAAAGGATTCTCACCCGCATGAAGATAAGTTGGACGACTGGAAAACCAACTAGAATGCCTCAGAATTACGGCAAATGCAAGCGGAGGTCTCGACCCTGGGGAGAGCGGACGCCCTGGAGAGTCTGGGAGAATGGGACTTCTTTTCGGTTGCCTGATGCGAAATCGACTCCTGATCGGCGCGTTCTGTCTTGCCGTTATCGTCACGGCCGCCACCAAGTTTCCGTTGCGGGCGTGGGTTGCAAAGAGCGACAGGGATGCCGCGCCATTGCTGGAAATTTTTGCGGCGTTTCATCCCGAAGAGGCAAGCAGCGCCGGGGTTGCCAGTGCCGATCGCAACATTCTGGATCAGAATCCACATCTGGAGAAACGGTATCGAGCCGAATATTCCGCTGCTCTCAAGGAGCTTTCGCGGGAGCTAAAAAAGGAAAAAGATCCAGAGGTTCGGCTGGATCTGGGTTTGCTGGAGGGCTATGCGGATGGAGCGCTGCAGACCGCGGCGCTGGAAGGAAAATATCTGATTCCCTTCACGGATGTGGCGGCAATCGAGTTCCAGGGGATCCAGGTTCTGCTGCGGGAAGATGTCGTCTCGGCCGATAAGGAATCTGCGGCGGCGATCCGCTTGCGGAAGTATGCGGGCTTGGAGGGTGGCGATCAGCCGCTGGGAGCCCTGGCGAGGAATCGAACATTGGCTCGTGTGGATCAGGCTGGTTTGGTTGGTCCGCCAACGTCGCAGGTAGAACAGGCTCTGAAGAATTCCGCGGTTTATCTAAAGGGCATTGGCGATTTAGCGGAAAAGCATCACCTGGTGGGAAGCAAGGAGGCTTGCGGGCGCATTGCGAGCGACCTTGCCGAATACGATAAATTCCTGCGCGATGTAGTGTTGCCGCATGCCCGGAAGGAATTTCGTTTGCCCGCCGAGTTGTACGGGAATTTACTGCTGCGCTACGGAGTGAAACTGCCGCCGGAGGAATTAGCAGCCAAGGCCCATGGTGCTTACGCCGAAACACAAGCGGAGATGCAGCCGCTGGCCGCGGCGATCGCGCTGGAGCGTAAGATGCCGTCCAGCGACTATCGGGACGTGATTCGGGAACTAAAGAAAGCCCAACTGGGAGGCGACACGATTCTGGCGCATTACAAGCAGCGCGTGGTTGAGGTGGAAAATATCATCCGCAAGGAACGCCTGGTAACTTTGCCGCGCCGTCCGACCGTCGTCCGCCTGGCGAGCCCCGCCGAGAGTGCCGCCAATCCGTCGCCGTATGCCCAGTTGCCGGCGCTTTTGGGCAATCACGGGGATCGCGGGGGTCTTGTACTGCCGTACATCCAGCCAGGCGTGGAACCGCTTTACGACGACGACACATATGCCGCGGCATCCTGGACATTGGTGGCGCACGAAGTTCGACCAGGGCACGAATTGCAATGGGCCGAGATGCTGCAACAGCGCCTGTCGATTGCCCGCTCGCTATTCGCTTTCAACGCGGCAAATGTCGAGGGGTGGGCTTTATATAGCGAGCGCATAGTCCGGCCGTTTATGCCTCCCGATGGAAAGTTGATCTCGCTGCAAAATCTTCTGCTGCGCGAAGCAAGAGCATTTCTCGACCCTGAATTACAAGCCGGGACAATCACGCCGGCCGCCGCCCTTCGCGTCTTGACGGACGACGTGGTGATCTCGCCGAACTATGCGCGGCAGGAGGTGGAGCGTTACACGTTTCGCCAACCGGGGCAGGCGCCCGCGTACTTCTATGGTTATTTGCGAATGACTGGCCTGCGGGAAGAAGTCGAACACCGGATGGGATCGAAGTTCGATGCTCAGAAATTTCACGATCTGGTTTTGAAACAAGGTTTGCTGCCGCCCGAACAACTGCGTACGGCGATAATAGCCGCAATCGAACATGAGGAGAAGTGAACGTTCCTGCGGGATTGAACGGCGGCGATTGTGGCAATTCGTGGTACGGTAGCGAAGGCGAATGAGCGCTAGCGGCCTTGTAAATCAGCAGACCCCACCCTCCCCTTCCGACGATCGCTTTTGGCGGTATGTTTTTATCGGCTTGCTTGTTCTGGCTTGCGCCTCGCTGTGGATTTTTCGTTATATCCCCACGCAGGATGGACCTTCGCACCTGCATAACGCCACTGTTTTTGCCAATTATGGATCGGGAGTCTACGACAAGTATTACGAAATTTATTCGTTCCGACCGGCGGGCAATATGCTTACGCAGTTCCTGCTGGCCGGGTTGGTGAAGATCGCGGGAGTGAATATGGCGGAAAAGCTTTTGCTTACCGTTTATGTGATTCTGTTCTTCACATCGTTCCGCTATTTTCTGAGCGCGTTAACACCCTACGCGAATTTCTTCGGGTGCAGCGCCGGCTTGTTAGTCTTCAACTGGTTTTTCTACATGGGCTTTTGGAACTTCATCTTTAGCATCGGCCTGTTCCTGTTCTTCGGCGGATACTATCTACGCCAAAAAGGGAGTTGGACGGCCCGCTCGCTGTCGATCCTGACTCTCGCCGGATTGGCGATTTATTTGACGCACGCCGTATCGTGGATAATTTGCCTGGCGGCTGCCGCTATTCTGGGGGCGTCGCATGTGGTGTCCATGGTGGTTCACGGTGCCGGGGATCGCCGCACCCTCCAACCAGCCCTATTGCAGTACTTCGCGTCTCTTGGGGTGCTGTTGCCACCGGGCGTCCTAATGCTGGTCTACATGGCGGGCGCGCGGGAAGCGGCGGTGTGTCTTGCCGATCATCCGTCGTTACGGCAGCGTCTCTACCCGCTGTATAGCCTGTCATTTCTGCACACCATTGGCGATTCCGATCTGCTTGTGGCGAAGGCGGTGGCGGCAGTTTTGTTTTGTTGGCTGCTGTTTTCCCTGGCTGGTATCTACTGGACACGCCACTACCGCTGGTCGACTAGCGGGTTGCTCGTGCTCGGCCTGTTGTGCGCTGTGCTCGCTGTACAAGGGCCGGATTGCATCGGCAGCGGATCATTTATAAGGCCGAGAGCTGCGCTCTATGCCTGGATTTTCTTCATTGCCTGGCTGACGGCCAATTTTCAACCCTGGCCGCGATCACCGCTAAATCTCATTGCCGCGACCTTCACAGGACTCGCCATGCTTACTTTCGCGACAAGGTTTTCCGTTCTTTCGAGCTGGGACAAAAATCTATCGCAGTTCGCGAGCTTGGCAGAGCGGATGCCCGCCGGCGCCACTATATTGCACCTGAGACTAGATCCCGTCAAAAGCAGCATCGACCCCTACTTGCATGCCGTCGGCCTGATGTCGGGGAGGGCAATCATCGACATCCGCAACTATGAAGCGTCGACGAATTATTTTCAGACCAGGTTCAAACCCGATGTGTCTCCCTATCCCCTTTTGGGAACGCAGGAGCAAATGATGGCGACCCCCCCAATCTTCGATGTCAAGCGGTACGAGAACGAAACGAAGGGCCGGGTGGGATACCTGTTGTTCCAGGACACCATACTGCCCGCCGCGGGGGGAGCCGAAGCCGCGTTGTATGCCGCCCAGCTAGCAAATTTCACGTTCGTGTCCTCGGCTATGGACGGCCACTTGCGGCTTTATCGCCACAATCCGCTACCCTAATAGGTAGCAGCCTTTTAAGCTGCACCTGCGCGGCGCATCCATGCATCAAAAAAAAGCTACAAATCGGAAGATGGAGACGCAGCCGTTTTAGCAGGTGAAAGGAATTCATGAAAAAACCCGATGATATGACAACAGCCGCCGGTGTACCCATCGGCGACAATCAAAACTCGCTCACCATAGGCCCTCGAGGGCCGGTTCTGATGCAGGATTTCCTGCTGCTGGAGAAGATGGCGCACTTCAACCGGGAGCGCATTCCGGAACGCGTCGTGCACGCCAAGGGATCCGGCGCTTTCGGCGTTTTTGAGGTGACCAACGACATCAGCGCTTACACGAAGGCCAAGATTTTCGACACGGTGGGCAAGCAGACTGAGCTCTCGATTCGCTTTTCTACCGTTGGCGGAGAAAAAGGATCGGCCGATACGGAACGCGATCCACGCGGTTTTGCGATCAAGTTTTATACCGAGGAAGGAAACTGGGACATGGTCGGCAACAACACGCCGATCTTCTTCATTCGCGATCCGCTAAAATTTGGCGATTTCATTCACACGCAAAAGCGCGATCCACAGACGAACTTGAAGTCGCCCACGATGATGTGGGATTTCTGGTCGCTCTCGCCGGAAAGTCTGCATCAAGTAACCATTTTGTTCTCCGATCGGGGCACGCCGCACGGTTACCGCCACATGGACGGTTTTTCCAGCCACACTTATTCGCTGATCAATTCCGCCGGCCAGCGCACTTGGTGTAAGTGGCATTTCAAGACCTTACAAGGTATCAAGAATTTCGATCGCGAAGAAGCTATTGAGATGGCCGGTAAAGACCCCGATTTCGCCCAGCGCGATTTATTCAATTCGATTGAAAAAGGCGAGTTTCCCCGCTGGCGCGTCTACGTGCAATTGATGACCGAGGATCAGGCGCATCACTTCAAATACAATCCATTCGATCTGACGAAAATTTGGCCGCACGGCGAGTTTCCGCTGCATGATGTGGGAACCATGACGCTGAATCGCAACCCCACTAACTATTTCGCCGAAGTGGAACAGGCGGCCTACGCGCCCACGAACATCGTGCCCGGTATGAGCTTTTCGCCGGATAAGATGCTGCAAGCGCGGATTCTTTCCTATCCCGATGCGCACCGCCATCGGATGGGAGTGAACTACGAATCGCTACCGGTGAATAAAGCGAAATGCCCGATTCACACCTATAATCGCGACGGAGCAATGCGCTTCGACGATAATGGCGGCGCCGGTCCTAACTACGAACCGAACAGTTTTGGCGGCCCCACGGCGAACGCGAAGTATAACGACGTCCCCTGGGATACCGGCGAATCGGTGGTGGCTCGCTATAACCATCGCGAAGGGAATGACGATTATACGCAAGCGGGCGATCTGTTCCGCTTAATGACCCCGGCCGAGAAGGGGCGCCTGATCAAGAACATCGCGGTGCCGCTAGGGTCGGTGCCGGAGTATATCCAGCAGCGCCAGTTACAGCACTTCTACAAAGCAGATCCCGCTTATGGAAAGGGTGTGGCGGACGCGATTGGAGTGAAGATTTCGGAGACCGAAGCAGAAGAATTAGGTACGCCCGTAGGCCGTTAAGTTAGAATTCGCAAGCGGCCGGGGGCGCTGTTATTAGCAACGTCCCCGGCCATCCCTCCCAGCTTCTTAGAAATCAATCCGTAGTGCTAATTGGCCCGTGCGATTGCCGGAGTTTTCGGCGGTCTGTACACTGGTGGTCTTTCCAAATGTCGCCGGCCTGCGCTGATTCGAGCGCCGATCCGCCAAATTTCATGACTATCATACTTTCAAAATTACGCTTAAGTTATGAGGAAGGCATAAGCTTTCGCAAAAGAATTGGCGGGCGTTGCAGAGAACGGGGAACTTCGCGGGAATTTCTGATTTTAGCAGTTTGGCGAATGTTTACACGCGCCTTTTACGAGGAACGCCCTTCGGAGATCGCGGCTTCTTGCTTGTCTTGGCGTTCTTCTCGATGCGTAATTTCCACGCCGTGCGGAGCGCCCCGGTCAGGGTTTCTTCGTTCGTTTGCTCCAGCCGAATGTGGGTCATGCCCATTCGCCCCCAACCGCCGGCGATGGGTAGGAACACCTGGGGGAGCTCCTCTACGAACGCGGCTTGTTCTTCAACCGTCAGCATGAGATTGCCGTATCCCTGGGCCTGGGATGCAAGCGTAGCGAAAATCCGGCCACCCACGCGAAAGTCGGCCGCACCCATGTGGGCGCCTTCTTCCGCACCTTCCAGACTTAGGGCGATGCGGCGAAAATCGGCGGCCGTCATCGATCGCTCACCTATTCCGCCGCCGCTGCCGCCAGATTATCGATCACCGCGATATTCTGCACAAGATCCGGCGGGAATCCATGACGGCGCTGCAAGTAGGAATTGCTGTTATACGAAATCCAGACCTTTCCTTGCGCGTCCTGCCAGACGAGGATCTTCAGCGGCAGATCGAGGGCGACGCTGGGCGCGGCGATCATCAGCGGAGTTCCCCCTTTCGGATTCCCGAAGAGCAGAAGCTTGGTCGGCCGCATCGACAGTCCGTCGGCCTCCGCTTCGCCGCTATGATCAATCAGCGCGAAGAGCTTGACCCCCTTCGCCTTCAGTATCCCTTCCAGCTTCTCCACGGTTTGGTCCACCGAATGATTGCTGGGTAGGTTTACGATTCCACTGTCGGGATTAGCTGTCATTGATTTCTCCTCACGAAATGAAATTAAGTAAATCGCCATCGCCAGCCCTGCAACCGCCAGGAACAGCGCAACGCCGATGGCAAGAGCGGAAGGGCGCTTCAAGGTAGATGCGCCTTGATCCAACTGCCGGACCAATTGAACATGATTCCAGGTACAAGCGACGGTAACGGCGACACCGAAGAGAATTAGGGCCGTGCCGAACCAGAAGGAAGGTCCATGCGGCCGCAGCGCGACGTCGGAATGAGACACTTGTAGTGCCTGAAGAAATAGACCGAAACGTGCCACGAAAAAGCCGAACCCCATGAGGGCCACGGCGGTCCTGATCCACGCCAGGAAGGTTCTCTCAGCTGCAAGATAGTCGCTGGGGCTGGCGCTCATAGACCTTCACCGGTGTCCCGTCGAGCCAGGCGGTATTGCCACCATCGACTCAATTCGGGTGGCAAAGATGGTAGTCAAGGAGTTTCTCCTGGCACTAGCATAAAACAAGATGTGGGGAGTTACTAAGGAAGGTGGCGGGGACGACGGGGCTCGAACCCGCGACCTCCGACGTGACAGGCCGGCGCTCTAACCAACTGAGCTACGTCCCCGAGGTGTAACGTCGGTACATGAAAAGAATAACACATGCGACGCGCCGATTGGCCTACAGCGCCAGCCCCTTCAGGTAATCGCGAAACTCGTTTCCCAGATCGTAGCGCTTCAAGGCGAACTCCACTGTAGCTTTCAGGAACCCGAGTTTGTCGCCGGCGTCGTAGCGCGTGCCTTCAAAGCGATAACCATAAATCGGCCGGCTCCGCAGCAGATATTTCAGGCCGTCGGTGAGTTGCAGTTCGCCGCCACTGCCAGGCTCGATGGCGTCGATGCAATCGAAGATTTCGGGCGTCAGAATGTAGCGGCCGATGATGGCCAGATTGGACGGGGCGTCTTCAGCCTTGGGTTTCTCAACCATGTTGCGGATGCGGAATAGGCGATCGCGGCCGCCATTGTGCGATACCGGTTCGGCATCCACCACGCCATAAGCGGAGATGCTTTCTTTCGGAACTTCCATCAATGCCACCACGGAAGCGCCGTAAAATTCATACACGTCGAGAAGTTGGCGCAGACAAGGAACCTCGGCGTCGATCACATCGTCTGAAAGCACCACTGAAAACGGTTCCGCGCCCACCAGTTCCCTGGCGCGAAGCACGGCGTGGCCCAAGCCAAGAGCCTCTTTCTGACGCGTGTAGGACACGTTGATCATGTCGGAAACACTGCGTACAACAGATAGCAGGTCCTTCTTGCCGCGCGACTCCAGCATATGCTCCAACTCAAAGCTCACGTCAAAATGATCTTCGATCGCCGTCTTGCCGCGCCCGGTCACAATAATGATGTTCTGAATGCCCGAATGAATCGCTTCCTCCACGCCATATTGGATCAGCGGTTTATCGACCAAAGGCAACATCTCTTTGGGCTGCGCCTTGGTGGCGGGCAAGAATCGAGTGCCCAGCCCAGCCGCCGGGAAAACGGCTTTCCGAACCTGTGGAATCATCATCGCTATTGTATCCGCAATGGTTCCACGAGGATTGCGAACTGGCGATAATTCCGATAAAACTAGTCCATGGCGCAGGAGCGGGAAGAAATGGCGATGGAGATTTTCGAGGAAGCCTACGCGCGCCAGTTGGAAGGCGAATTGGATCTGGCGGTGAGCCTGTATAAGCGATCGATTGAACTCTTTCCGACGGCCGAAGCTTACACGTTTCTGGGATGGACCTATCGCTTTCAAGGCAAGCTGCGGGAAGCGATCGACGAGTGCAAGAATGCGATCTTGATCGACCCTACGTTCGGCAATCCATACAATGATATCGGCGCTTATCTCATTGAGCAGGGGCGTTACGACGAAGCAATCCCGTGGCTGGATAAAGCGATCCATAGCCAGCGCTATGAGGCTTATCATTTCCCCTGGTACAACCTCGCGCGGGTGTATGTCGCCAAGGAATTATTTAATCAGGCGCGAGAATGCCTGCGGAAATCGCTCGAGTTGGAACCTCGTTATGTGTTGGCAAGCGATGCACTGGAAAAGCTGCGGCGTCTCTTGCAATAGCTATTTCGCAAGTGTTGCGACTTTGCTGAGTCCCGCTTGCGCCAGCGTTTCGTAGAGCAATTCCGCCCCGCGATCGCCAACTTCAAAGGCGATTACTTTTCCACTGGGATCGATCACGGCTAGTGACGGGAAGCCGGATACGGCGAATTTACCGGCCGTTTTTAAGCCCTCGACATCTGGCGGGATATCGATCACCACGAGTCCCTTGTCCTTGAAGTCTTCCGCCGCCTTGGACAATATAGGCGCTTGCCGGCGGCAGGGAATGCACCAGGCAGCGGTGAAGTTCAGGATCACAGTTTTGCCCTGCCAGCGGGCGAGATCAAACGGCGCTGGACGGCCTACCAGCGGGGAGCGAGTCAGCGCCATGTCGTCTGTTTCCAAGGCGCCTTTTGGAGGCGTGAAAATGAAGAGCGAATCGGAGGTCGCCGCGTCCACCTGCAGGAATGTAACCGAGGTGCTTTGCTTTATCACCAACGGGGCGCGCAATTTCGGCGATTTCACGAGCGCGGTAAGCTCTTGCTTCATGATCACGCTACGCGTCTTATCGATCCACACGTTTTGGACTATGTTCGTCATCTCGGTGCCAGGCAGCGTATCGAACTGGATCTGAACGACGTCGCAATTGTATTTGTCCTGGCCGATGCTGAGTATTTCTTCCTGCGCCAGTTTTATCGAGCTTGCGTTTTGCGTAACGGCTTCCACATTGGGGAAGCCGTTGAGTGCCGGATTGAAAGGTCGGAGCAAAACCTCTGGTGCGGCGGCCGCGGAGCGTTTCGTATAGCGGTTCGCCCCGGCGAAATAAATCCACAAAGATTCGCCGTCTGAGACCAGGATTCCGCCGGCTGGCCCTTTGGTTTCGATGCGAACCCTGCCTGGCCCAGCGGACACCACGGATGATTCTGTCTCGACGACATTGCTTTGTTCTCCAATCATCGTTTCGACATCGGTAAGCGAGTCGACGCGATACGTTTTGTAGTGCTGCAATGCTTGCGAGGCCGCTTCGTACAGCTTTCGCGGATCGGGAGCCTGGGCATATGCGCCCCCGAGCGCCACGAAGAACAGCCAACATCGGAAAGAATGCAAAGAAGGGCTCCTACACCAAGACCGTGCCGCCATCGACGACAATCGTCTGGCCGGTTATGTAGTTGGACGCGTCGGAAGCAAGAAAAAGTCCGACGCCCTTCATTTCCTCGTCGCGGCCGCCACGTCCCATGGGGCTCGCCTTCAGAAACTCACCAGTTTGATCCCAGATCTTTTCCGTCATCCGGGTAGGAAAATATCCGGGCGCAATCGCGTTGACGCGGATATTGTGCTTCGCCCATTTTGCCGCCAGCTCACGCGTCAGGCCGAGCAAGCCCGCCTTCGAAGCAACGTATCCCGCCGCTGCAATATCCGACATTGGAAGCCCGCCCTGAATGCCATTAATAGAGGCGATATTAATGATGCGCCCGAATCGCTTTTCAATCATGCCGATACCCACCGCCTGACAAAACAGGAACGCACCCGTAAGATTGACGTCCAGCACCATTCGCCATTTGTCGAGCGGCATTTCTTCGGCGGGAGCTCCCCAACTGATTCCGGCGTTGTTTACCAGGATGTCGATCTGCCCGAATGCCTGGATGGTTTTTGCAACGCTCGCCCGCACATCATCGGGCTTCGATACGTCGCAGATTGCGCCTTCGCAAAGAAAGCCGCGCTTGCGGAACGCGTCCACGGCGGGCGTTAACCATTGCTCGCGGCGGGCGACAATCATGACGGCGGCTCCGGCTTCAGCGAGACCTTCGGCGATCTCCTCGCCAAGTCCGCGCGACCCGCCGGTGACTAGCGCCACCTTGCCCGTCAAATCGAATAGCTGCTGCACGGCTCTCATCGTCTCCGACTCTATCATTCGGGTGCAATCATTCGGCTACTATCAAGTCTGTGAGCGCGATCAATCGGCGAACATTCGTGAACGTCGTGGCGGGATTAGGCCTGGGAACGATGCATCCCGCGGGCGCTGTACGTCCTACCAGGGAAACAATTCTTGAAGCCGTCGTGGCATCTTACACGCCGCAGACGATGGCGATCCGCAATACTGGACTGACGCTCGACGGACTTTACGAGTTGCGCATACTGAAAGCCAAATCCCCCGTGCCGCTGAATCGCTTCCGCAGCGCGCTATCGAGCCAGGGGATTGTCCTGATCCTTAGCAGCATGAATGCGGGTCCGGAATTAATCTGTCTTTTTCCCGTCGCGAGTCTTACGGCGCGCGCCGAACAGTGGAATGCCTTTCATGACACGCCGGAATGGCGGCGCTTGCGACAGGAATGCCACACTTCCGAAATCTCGCTTTGGAAGACAGTCTAGTTTTTCAAATCGACCACGATCATCTCGATTGCGCGTTCATCCAGATTCTCGCCGCGATGCGTGAGGGGACCCCCACTCCAGGTAACGTCACCGGCCTTCTGATGAATCTTTTTCGCTTCGCCGCCGATGCTCATCACTTGCACATTGGCATCGGTCAGCCACACAACGACGCGGCCGCCGCTTAGGCGCTCATGCATCTTTTCGCCTTCCTTCGGCCCTAAGTGTTCCCGAAAAGCACGGACATATTTGTTATCGATCAGCAGCTTGGTATGCTCGCGATCAATGGCGACGGGATCGGTTTTGGACAGCCGAAATTTCGCCTTTGCGTCGCCATTCTTTACTTCAATGTGAATGAGCCGCGCTTCCTGGCGTGCGGGCGCGGATCCCCAGAATGCATCGCCCGAATCGAGGTCGATTATTAAGCAATTGATCGCGCCGGCGCTCGCAAGACGGCTGACAAAAACTTGATCGTTATTGAGCAATGGCTCATCGGCGGCCCTGCACAGCAGCGCGACGGCAGCGATTGAGAAGAACAGCTTCATCCGATCAGGATACGCCGCATCATTGCGTGCAGGCGGCCGTAAGGAGGACGTAGGCCGATTCCGAACCCGATGCCATAGCGTCGAAAAACAGGTTTCAACTTGCTGAAAGTGTCAAACCCTTCGCGGCCGTGATAGTGCCCGATGCCGCTTGCCCCAATACCGCCGAAGGGAAGATCGTCGACAACAATTTGCATCAGCGTATCGTTGACGCAGACGCCCCCGGAGATCGTCCGATTCAACACATCTTTGATGATGCGTGAGCTGCCGGCGAAGAGATACAGCGCCAGCGGCCGCGGGCGGGCATTCACGTAGCGGATGGCATCGTCCACCGTCCTGTACGATTTCAGCGGAAGGATCGGTCCGAAGATTTCCTCTTGCATCACTCGCAAATCGTCCGGCGGATCAATCAGGAGTGTCGGCGGAAGCTTTCGGCCATTTGCCGCCGGACCCAGCGAGATCGTCTCCACACCGCGTTCCCGGGCTTCCTTCAGGTAACCTTGCAGCCGGTCGAACTGGCGGTCATTGATGATGGAGGTGTAATCGCTATTTTGCGATGCGTTGGGATAGCGGCGTTCGATACATTGCCGCAGAGCATCGGCCACCTCGCGGACGCGCTCCGCCGGCGCCAGAATATAATCGGGCGCAATGCAGGTCTGCCCGGCATTCAGAAATTTGCCATAAACGATATCGTCGGCCGCACGCCCCAGGTTTGCATCCGGGGCGATCAACACGGGCGACTTTCCACCAAGCTCCAGCGTCACCGGCGTCAGCGTCTCCGCCGCGGCCAGCATCACCTTGCGGCCAACCTCGGTTGACCCTGTAAACAGCAGGTGATCAAACGGCAGGTGGCTGAACGCGCTCCCGACCGCGGCATCGCCATTGACGACCGTGACATGATTCGCGTCAAACGTCGAGGCGATCAGCGCGGCCAGCACTTCCGATGTTGCGGGCGTGAACTCGGAAAGCTTCAGCATTGCGCGATTGCCCGCGGCCAGCGCCCCAGCCAGCGGCCCCATCGATAAAAACAGTGGATAATTCCACGGGACGATAATGCCGACCACCCCGACCGGTTGCGGCATCACCCACGCACTGGCCGGCTGCAACGTAAACGCGATGTCGCGCTTCCGACGGGCCATCCACTCTTTCACGTGCTTCCGGGCATGGCGAATTCCATTGAGGGTGACGAAGATCTCTGAGAAATCGACCTCGATGCGCGTCCGCCCGCCAAAATCTTTATCGATAGCCTTGGCGATTGCGTCCCGATTCGAATGCACGGCGTCGAATAAAAGCTGCAGATGCGCGCGGCGTTCTTTGATTGAAGGAAACGGATGCGCTTGATATCCAGCGCGCAAGCCGTCCAACTGTTCGGTAAGCGATTTCATTCGAACTCCATTAGCGGAAGATGCCGGCCTTATCCCACTTGGCAATAGTGTCTTGTACCAGCAGGGTCATTTTCGCAACCACCGCGTCGTGATAGGCATTGGCCTTGGCCTGATCGAATTTTACGTAGCCCTGGTTAGGCTGGTAGAGAATAATCGACGACGGAAATGGATAGGCGCTCCACGTCCCCGCCGGTGGGCGCGGCGTCGCCAGGGCGTCGCTATAACGCTCGGAATGCACCAGCTTCGGATCAATCGCTTGAATGAACGCGTTCTCATTCCATCCCGCATGGCCGCCATCCTCACCGAAGATCTTCAGCGTAACGTCCGAACAATAAGCCCACCAATTTGTTACTAACGTTCGGACACGATATTCGCGGCCGGTCTTCTCGGCCAGATCGTTAAGGATTGCCGTTTGCGGTCCACCATGTCCATTAATGATGATGATGTTCTTGAAGCCCTGCCGCGCCAGTCCGTTCAGAATGTCCGCCAGGAACGCTCGATACGCCGATTCGCTGATAGAAAAAGCACCCGGATAGGCATCGAGACTTCCCGTGATCCCGTAATTCAGCACGGGCGCGATCAAGGCGTTTACCCGTGGCGCCATACCCCGCGCGATCGAAACCGGAGCCGTATTGTCGGCCCCGTTATTGGCGACGCCATGCGGCTCCATCGTGCCGGTGGGCAGCAGAACGGTATCGATCCTGGAAGGCACCAGCTCACGAAATTCCATCCAGTTGATGTCATTCATTTCTCGAGTGGATGGTTGGGCCAGGGCGATAATAGGCAACAGGAGCAGGAACACACGTGGAAGCATGTTCCTCATTCTATGCTCATGAGACGATACTGAACGCACGCGTCCCACTTTCGGACAGAGGGTGGCCGCCGATCGTTCTTAATTCCAAGCACTTATAGCGTGGCATCGCACATGCCCTCGGGATCACTGTAGTATGGCTTTGACGATGGCAAATCCGTTACCCTTGCGGGTGTTGGTGGGCGATGATCAGCCGCACATTTTAGAGGCGATTCGACTGTTGCTGAAAGGCGCCGGTTATAAGACCGAGACCGTGGAATCCCCAGCCGCGCTGTTTAAATACGCGCAAGCGGAAGCCTTCGATTTGATCCTGATGGACATGAATTACGCCCGCGATACGACGTCCGGGCAGGAAGGGCTGGACTTGCTGGCGCAATTGCAAACCATCGAAGGATTGCCGCCTGTCGTCGTAATGACCGCTTGGAGCAGCGTCGATCTGGCCGTGGAAGCCATGCAGCGCGGCGCTTCCGATTTCGTGCAGAAGCCCTGGGACAACTCGAAGTTGCTGGCGACGGTGGACAAACAGGTGCGCCGGGGATCGGAACGCCGGGAAGCAATTCGCCGCGCTCGATCTGAATTGGAAATCGCCCGCGATGTGCAACAGAAATTATTCCCCAACGAAAGCACATTATTGTGCAGCGTGGAATATGCCGGGCGGTGCATGCCGGCGCAGGAAATCGGCGGCGATTTCTATGATTTTCTCGACCTTGCTCCGGGACGACTGGGGATTTTGTTGGGTGACGTGTCAGGCAAAGGAATCGCCGCGGCATTGCTGATGGCCAACCTCCAGGCGCTGTTTCGCAGCCATACGACTTTGGCTCTGGAGAATCCGGCAGAACTAATACGATCGGTGAATTCGCTATTTCGCCAGGCAACGAAGCCCGAACATTTTGCCACGCTTTTCTTCGGCGAATATAAAGAGGAGACCCGCTGCTTACGCTACGTGAATTGCGGGCACCCGGCGCCGGTTCTGATTCGCCAGAACGGGAGCGTGGAACGTCTGGAGGCGAACGCCACCGTCGTCGGAGTCTTCCGCGAACTGGATTGCACTATTGGGTCGGTACAGCTTGCCTGCGGCGACCGGCTAGTCCTGTTTTCCGATGGCGTTCTGGAAGCGGGGATCGAAAGCGACGAAGAGTTCGGTGAAGATCGCCTGCTGCGAGTTCTAACGGAAGTAAAGGCCAGCGCCCAACTTACCATTCAGAGCGTCGTCGATGCGGTGTTGGCTCATTCGCCGCATCACCAGAGCGACGATCTGACATTGGTCGTTCTACACTGCGCTTAACTCTAATCCATTTAGCTGCGTTTAACTGCGTTTTTCACCACCAGTCGCTATCCTCAAGACATGGGACGGCTGGAACTCATCGGTATTCGTGTCTCCATCGCGAGCATGATCATCAGCGCGCTGCTTGCCAGCTGGAAAATCTCAGTCGGCTTGTCCGGGCATTCCACTTCAGTTGTGTCGGACGGATTCGAATCGGCGGCGGACGTTCTGGCCTCGGGCATGGTCGTGCTGGGCCTCTACCTCGCCGCGAAGCCGCCCGATAACGAGCATCCCTATGGTCATGGGCGGCTTGAAACTCTGGCCGCGCTTGCGGTTGGCATATTGCTTTCGATGACCGGCGTCCTTATCTCAGCGCAATCGTTGCAGCGGGCCTTCGGAAGCGCCACGCAACCGCCGGCGTTCTTTGCTGTCTGGCCGCTGCTTGGTTCTATCATTCTGAAATCGATTCTTTTCACGGCGAAATATTTGTCCGGTAGAAAGATCAAGAGCGGGGCCTTGCAAGCCGACTCGTGGAACGACGCGGTGGACGTTCTTTCGGCATTCACGGCTCTGGGTGCGCTGGGGTTGTCGCTGTATAACCCGGTTGAATTCGCCTCGGCCGATCATTTCGGCGGCGTGGCCGTGGGGCTTATCGTTATCTTTCTTGGTATCCGCGTCATTCGTGAAAATGTTTTGCAATTGATCGATACGATGCCCGACGCCAAGACAATCGCCCAAATTCGCGCAGTAGCCCTGACCGTACCGGGCGCCCTCGGCATCGAGAAATGCTTCGCCCGCAAGACGGGCTTGCGTTATCATGTCGACCTGCATTTGGAAGTGGATCCCACCCTAAGCGTGGCGGCGTCGCATGAGATCGCTTCCGAAGTGCGCGACCACGTGAAGGAAAAGCTGGACTGGGTGGCGGATGTCCTGGTACACGTGGAACCGCATTCGCTCGTTACAATCGATATGTAAATGGAAAATCGCGAAATCGCGCGACTGCTGGCCGAAACAGCGGACATGATGGAGATCGGCGGCGAAGATAGTTTTCGAATCCGTAGCTATCGCAATGCGGCGTCCGCTATTGAGGGCTATCCGGAACGAGTGATCGATATTCTCCGCAACCCGGAACGCAAGGTGACCGATATTCCCGGTGTCGGCAAGGGCATGGCGTTCGTCCTCAAAGAGATTGAACAGCGCGGGTCGTTTGAACGGCGCGATGAGATGCTGGCGAAGTACCCGCCGGGGGCGCTGGAATTGCTGAAGATTCAGGGTCTGGGACCAAAAAGTATTGCGTTACTGATTGAGCATCACGCGGTAGGCAGCATTGACGATCTGGAACGTCTGTGCCAGGAGAAGAAACTGCGCGAGCTGCCGCGCATGGGAGCCAAGCTCGAAGAGAAAGTGCTCCGCTCGATTGCCGCTTACCGGCTTAGCACCGGGCGATTCCTGTTGAGCTTTGGAAAGCGAACGGCGGACGAATTGATTGCTTATCTTTCCGAAACACCGGGCATTGAAAAGATCACGCCAGCCGGAAGTTTGCGCCGTGGACGGGAGACGATTGGCGACCTGGACTTGATCGTCGCCGGCCCCGGCGCGGCGGAGGCGATGGAACGTTTTGTTACCCATTCGAAAGTTCATGAAGTGCTGGCGCAGGGCCCCAACAAGGCGAGCGTGAAGTATGGGCTGGAAGGCTTGCAGGTAGACTTTCGGGCGATGCCATCGGAAAGCTATGGCGCGGCAATGCAGTACTTCACCGGAAGTAAAGAGCACAACGTGGCGGTCAGGATCCGTGCGCAGCGGATCGGCTTAACGCTCAACGAGTATGGTCTGGTTCGCGTTGAGGATCAGGTTCGTGTCGCTGGCGAGACCGAAGAAGGAATCTACAATTATCTGGGCTACGATTGGATTCCGCCAGAGCTACGTGAGAACAACGGTGAACTGGAAGCCGCTGCCGCCCACACCCTTCCGCAGTTGGTGCAACTCTCCGATATTCGCGGCGACTTGCACATGCACACCAAGGAAACCGACGGTCGCGCCACACTCGAAGAGATGGCGTTGGCGGCGAAAGATCTCGGTTACGAGTACGTCGTGATTACAGATCACTCGAAAGCTCTGGCGATGGCCAACGGACTGGATGAGGCCCGGGTCGCCGCGTTCGCCAAGCACGTCCGCGAGATGGACCAAAGCGCTCTGGGCATTCGCGTCTTCTCCGGCCTGGAATGCGACATTTTGAAGAACGGCGAGATGGACATTGAGGACAGCGCGCTGGCTGATCTCGACCTGGTAATCGGAAGCGTGCATAGCCACATGAACCTGGATTATCGGGAAATGACGGACCGCTTTCTGCGCGCGCTGGAGTGCCCGCATCTACGCGTTCTCGGCCATCCCACGGGCCGCTTGCTATTGAATCGGGAAGCGTACCCGTTTGACTTTGAGCGGGTTGCCACGGAAGCCGTAAAACGCAACGTCTACCTGGAAATCAACGCTAGCCCGGAGCGCCTCGATCTACATGGGCCGCTACTGCGCATCGCCAAGGCGAAGGGCGCGAAGTTCGCGATCTCAACGGACGCTCATCAACCGAAACACCTGCTGAACATGCCCTACGGTATTCTGATGGCTCGCCGTGGATGGCTTAGCCCAAGCGACATCCTGAATACTTTGCCGTTAGCGGAATTCCAGAAAGCGATTGGAGCCAAATGAAGCTGATCTCGTCCAAAGAAGTCTATAAGAACAAGATTTTCCAAGTTACCGAAGACGTCGCGACGGATCCCGATGGGTTCGAGATCAAGCGCGCTATCGTGCAGCATCCCGGATCCGCCGTGATCATGCCGGTGGACGAGAAAGGCCGCATCCTACTGGTGCGCCAATTTCGGCTTCCCGCCACGAAGTACCTATGGGAATTGCCAGCGGGCAAAATCGATGCTGGCGAAACTGTTCTGAAAGCCGCCAAACGCGAGCTGATTGAAGAGACCGGCTGCCGGGCGAAACACTGGAGAAAGCTGGCGTCGTTTTATCCCAGCCCTGGATTCCTAGCCGAAAAGATGACGATATTTCTGGTCACGAAATTAGTCCAGGGCGAAGCGACTCCGATGGAAGACGAGCGCATCGAGACCGAATGGTACAAGCCGAAGGAAGTGGAGAAGATGATTCTTAGCGGTAAGATCCTCGACGCAAAAACCATGATCGGATATCTTACCTGGAAGCGTTTTATCAAGAAGTAGCGTTAACCATGAATCATCTGCCTCGCCGGCTGGCGTTGATTGGACTGGCGGTTGTGTTTACGCTGGCGACAGGAACAACGGGCTTCTTAGTCATCGAGCACTACAGCGTTTTTCAGGCATTTTATGTAACGCTGACGGCGATCACGACAGTAGGATCGAAAGAGGCGCAGGAGTTCGACGGCCCGGGCCGGATATTTCACGTATTGTTTTTGGCGCTTGGCGTGACGACGATGTTCCTGGTCTCCGCCGCGATCACGAAGACGATCGTCGAGTTGGAGCTCAATCAATTTTTTGGGAAGCGCCGTATCAAAAGCATGATCGACAAATTACAGGATCACTACATTTTGTGCGGCTGGGGAAGAGTAGGACGCAGCGCCGCCAGCGAATTGCGTCGGGCCAATGTGCCGTTCCTGATTGTCGATAAGGACGAGGATCGCGTGGAGCGGGCGATACAGGCGGGGATGATCGCGGTGTTCGCCGACGCTACACGCGACGAAACTTTACGCGCCGCCGGGATCGATAGAGCGCGTGGTTTAATCGCCACTTTGGCCACCGACGCGGACAATCTGTTTTTGATCATTTCGGCGAAAACGTTGAATCCCAAGTTGCAGCTCAGTGCCCGCGTGTCGGAAGACGAGACCGAGCCCAAGATGCGCCGCGCCGGTGCCGATTTCGTTTTCGCTCCATATTCTATGACCGGTCATCGGATGGCTCAGGCCCTGCTGCGGCCGCACGTTCTGCAATTTCTGGATTTCACAAGTGCTGGTAAAGATTTGAATATCGGTATTGAACAAGTGCAGGTTTCGGAGACCAGCAAGTTTGCGAATCGTTGCCTGTCGGAAATGCAAATGCGCCCCGACATCGTGGTTTTGGCGATTCGGAAAGCTTCCGGAGAAATGATCTTCAATCCGCTTGGCGACTCTACCGTCCTGAATGGAGATCATCTGATCGCGATGGGGAAGCCAGACGATTTACGGCACCTGGAAAGCCTCCTGATGGGAGCGAAACAGTGAAAGTCCTTACCGCCGCCGAGATGCGCGAAGTGGATCGGCTGACAGTGGAGGCCGGCATTCCGAGTATCGTGCTGATGGAAAATGCCGCCATGCGCGTGGTGGAATTTCTGGAGAAAGAGTTCGCGCCGCTGGATAAACAGCGGATCGTGATTCTCTGTGGCAAGGGCAACAACGGTGGAGATGGTTTGGCGATTGCCAGACAACTGCTGGTGCGATTTGAACTGTCGGCGTTGCATCTCGCGTTGGTTGCGCCGGCTGAAGACTTGAAGGGCGATGCCGCGGCGAATTACAAAATGTTCCTCGTCTGCGGCGGCTCCGCTCAAAACGAGATCACGCCTGAGATGCGGAACGCCACGATCATTCTTGATGCGCTGTTGGGCACCGGGATACAGGGCGCGCCCAGCGGCCGATCCGCGGAATGGATCCACGAAATCAATCATGGATTTCCGCTGGCGAAGATTGTAGCTGTCGATATTCCGTCGGGCGTGGCCAGCGACAGCGCCGAAAGCGCGGGGGAGTGTGTCGACGCGGATTATACGATAACATTCACCGCGCCCAAAGTGGGACAGGTGCTTTCGCCGAACGCTGGCCATATTGGCAAACTGATCGTCGGTAATATCGGCAGTCCCGCATCGTTTCTCGATAGCGTAAAGCTTTCGCTCTCCGAAGCAGTTGATTTTCGCCACCTGATGGCTCCCCGCCCCTCCGATTCGAATAAGGGAATTTATGGTCACGTGCTGGCGATCGCCGGGTCGCCCGGCAAATCTGGCGCCGCCGCGATGACGGGTATCGCAGCCCTGCGCGCTGGCGCTGGACTTGTCACGGTGGTCTCGGATGCGCGCTGCATGGACGCCATCGGATCGCATGCTCCGGAACTCATGGTCTCATCCATACCGGCGGAGTGGGAAGCGATTCTGGAGCGTAAGACGGTAGTTTCGATTGGGCCTGGCTTAGGCACCGAGGCCGAGACCATAGAGATGGTGCGGCGTCTTTTCGATGACGTGGAATTGCCGATGGTAGTGGATGCCGACGCCCTGAACGCGCTCGCCGGTAGCGGCTTCCGTGGGCGTCGGGCCTTACGTGTGCTGACGCCGCATCCCGGAGAAATGTCGCGCCTCTGCGGTAAAAGTACGAAAGACGTGCAGGCCGATCGTTTTAGCATCGCCAGCGAATTTGCGGCACAGCGAAACGTCTGCCTCGTGCTGAAGGGCAACCGCACGCTGATCGCGTTTCCCGATGGCCGCGTGTGGGTGAATCCCACTGGATCGCCGGCGATGGCGACAGGTGGATCGGGCGATATTCTCACGGGTCTGATTTCCGGGTTCCTGGCGCAGTTTCCAGACGATGTTGAAACTGCGATTCGCGCGGCCGTCTACCTCCACGGACTTGCCGGCGAACTTGGCGCGGCGGCGATCGGCGAGAAGCCCTTTCTGGCGCTGGATCTGCTGCGCTTCTTCCCGCAAGCCTGCCAGGCAATTTCGTAATGTTGTTTCGCACCACATCGGAAGAAGAGACTATTTCACTTGGCGAAAAGATCGCTACGTTACTGCCGCGCCGGGCGGTCGTACTGCTGATCGGCAATCTGGGTGCGGGCAAAACTACGCTATCCAAGGGCATTGTCCATGGGCTCGGCGCGGCGGCTATCGATGAGGTCTCCAGTCCAACCTTCACCTTGATCCACGAATACAGCGATCGCGTCTATCACATCGATCTCTACCGTTTGGATCATTCGAGCCAGGTGCGTGGGCTCGGCTTGGATGAGCTGTTCGATCGCGATGCGGTTGTGTTGATTGAATGGGGCGAACGTTTTCCGGAGTTGATGCCAGCCGATCGAATTGAGATTCGGCTCACCGGGCAAGCTGGGGGCGATGAGCGCGAGATCGCGATCGCCGGCTTGCCCACGCCTGTGCTTTAATCAATCAATCATGTCTACCGCGGTTCTTCCCCAAGCCGCCACCGAGCCGGCGCGAGATGCAACATCCCCCAAGCGACTCGTCTCGCTAGACGTATTTCGCGGCGCGACGATCGCGTCCATGATGCTCGTGAATAACCCTGGATCCGAGGCCAACGTCTACTCGCCGCTGGAACACGCCGAGTGGCACGGATGGACGTTTACCGATACCGTCTTTCCATTCTTCATGTGGATTGTCGGCGTCGCGATGACGCTATCGTTTGCCAAGCGGATCGAACGCGGTGACGATAAGTGGAAGCTGTTCGTACACACCTTGCGCCGGGCCGTCACGCTTTTCGCGGTTGGCTTACTACTGAACGCATTCCCGTTTTTTCGTCTGGAAACGTGGCGCATCCCCGGCGTACTGCAACGGATCGCCATCGGCTATTTCATCGCCGGCACCATCTTTCTGCTAACGAAAGTACGTGGACAAATCCTTTTCACCGGTTTCTTCCTGATTGCCTATTGGATGCTGATGACACTCGTCCCGGTTCCCGGCGTCGGCCCCGGGCATTTGGAGAAAGACGCGAACCTGGCACGCTATGTCGATTCGCTTTTCCTGAGCGGACATATGTGGAGCCACACCAAGGTTTGGGATCCGGAAGGCGTTCTCAGCACGCTGCCGGCAATCGCCACCACTCTTTTCGGCGTGCTGATGGGCCACCTCTTGCGTCTGAATCGGGCTGCCGCGGAACGCACTGTGTACATGTTTATGATGGGAAATAGCCTCATCTGCCTGGGTCTGCTTATGAATGTTTGGATGCCCATCAATAAGAATCTCTGGACCAGCACATTCTCAGTCTTCATGGCTGGGCTGGCGTCGATTGTGTTCGCGTTTTGGTACTGGATTGTCGACGTACAGGGCTGGCGCAAGTGGGTCCGCCCTCTGGCAATTTACGGGATGAACGCCATCGCCATGTTCATCGCGGCCGGTTTAATCGGGCGCTTGCTGAACATCATTCACGTTGGGAAATTATCGCTGCAGGCCACGATCTTCCAGAATGTTTTTCTTCCACTAGCGAGCCCGGTGAATGCATCGTTGCTGTATGCCATCGCTATCGTGGTGTTCTTCTATGCCATAGCCTACGGCATGTACCGGCGTGGATGGTTTCTCAGACTGTGAGCGCGGGGCGGCTTACGACGCGATTCCGTCTGTTGTATCCTAAGAGTTTAGGCGGAGGTGGACTTTCCAAAGCCGTTGGTTCGACGGATACAACTCACTCACGAGTACCGTACCGACCGCTGTCCGGAAGCTGTCCGCTGCGCTTTTTTCCGTAGTATTCCCCGACAATTGCCGTGTTTGTGAAAAGCCATTACACGAAATATCTCGCATCCCCGTGTGCGCCGATTGTATGCGCGAGCCGGAGCCGCTGAACGCCGAGTTTTTCTGTACCTCGTGTCGCACGCCGTTTCTGAATCCTCGTCCGCTGGATGAAGAAGGCCGCTGTGCCCGCTGCCGCCTAGGCATCACGGGTTACGATTCGGCTTACGCTTACGGGGCCTATGATGGCGCGTTGCGGAAGCTGATTCACGTCTTTAAATACGAGAAGGTGAAGCCCCTGGCCAAACCGTTGGGACGTCTGCTTTCGTTATCCCTGCCGCGCGAGCAACGATTCGACATGATCGTTCCGATGCCCCTGCACTGGCGCCGGCTTTGGTCAAGAGGATTCAACCAGTCGGAGCTTTTAGCGAGGGTTTTGAGTAAAGCAACTGGAGTGCCCGTCGCCATGCCGATTCGGCGGCGGCGGAGTACGTCACCGCAAGCTGGATTGAGCAGTGCCAAGCGCCGGACGAACGTCTCCGGCGCTTTTTCATTGAAGCGAGGAAAATCCGTACAGGGGCTGCGCATTCTGCTGGTGGACGATGTCTTAACCACCGGCGCTACCGCGGCGGCCTGTGCCCTGATCTTGAAACGCGCCGGTGCTCTTCATGTTTCCGTAATCGCGCTTGCCCGTGTGGACCGCCGAGTGGCAATTCTGAACCTTGACCGTGAACCGATTCTTCTATCTGTATCCGGGAGCCCTTCTCGATGACCAGTTTGGATCGATTACATAAACCAGTGCTCGTGTTGAACGCCAGCTATGAGCCGATTAATATATGCGCCGCCCGCCGCGCCGTGGTGCTGGTGCTGAAGGGCGTGGCCTCGGCGGAAGAACACGGCACAACGCATCTGCACTCCTGCCGCAATACGATGCGCGTGCCATCGGTCATCCGCTTACTCGAATACCGGCGCATCCCGCACCAGACCCGGGCGTTATCCCGCAAGAACATTCTGATGCGCGACAAATATACGTGTCAGTACTGCATGAAGATCCTGCCGTCGGGAGAGCTGACGCTTGATCACGTGATTCCCCGCTCCCGGGCGGGCGAAACGGCCTGGGAAAACCTTGTCGCCTGCTGCCACTATTGCAACAATCGCAAAGGCTGCCGCACGCCTGAAGAAGCCGGCATGCGCCTGGCTCGCGCCCCGCGACCATTCAGCTTGCATACCAGCCGCCACTTGATGCGCCTGCTGGCGAAGAGCGACGACCAATGGCGCAAGTACCTGTTCTATTAACGGACGTCGAATCGCACCGTGTCGCCGCAATGGTGACGTAAAGCCGCAAGGTCCCGGCATGAATCAGATGCAGACCTCCGCGCGCGATTCCCGCGACTGCTCGCCCCAAAATCCACCGCACTGGCACGCAGCGGCTCCGATTCCGCCGTGGGCTTATTCGCCACGCCAGCCGGCAAGGAGATTGAGAACGAGGGAAGCCTGCGCATCGAGACCTCACGGCTCGTTTCCATTCAATGCATGTAACGCGCCACGGTAACGCGAACCATTGCAACAGTCTCTGAGACCCAAGTGAGACATCGCACCCCGCCACGCGTGTTATCCGTCCACAATTGCGTTACTGGAAAGTACTCGCGGCTTGGGCGAAGCGGAAAATTTCAAAGGTAGGACGCCCGTTGCGATCATTCACCAGGGCGATAATCACTTTGCGATAGCCGGCGGCTTCGGCCATTGTTTTGAGCCTCGCGCCCACCCCCGCGAATTCCTCCTTGCCTTCGACGTGCCCGACGAAGACGCCGGATGAATTTGCGACCCATGCCGAGGCCGTCTGTTTATCAACTGCCGTTGGCGTGTCGCTCATGAAAGGATCGTTAGCCACGCGCAACGGCAATTGTCCGCGATCCAGCAAGCCAACCGTATTCAGGATTCCCCAATCGATGATGTAAATATCGCTGGCCTTCAGATTCTTCGCTGCGTCGGCCAGTGGATATAGGGCGTCCGTCCAGTTACCGGCGGCGCCGTTGCGGATGAGTTGGGAAAGATACTGATTCAACACCAGCAAGTTCTGGCCGCAAACCACCACCAGGACCACCGCCAGTACGACAGTACCAAGGCGCGGAATGCGTCGCGATGCTTCGGCAAAAGCCACGGCAACAATCAAATGAGGAAAGGGCCAGAGCAGCACCACGTGATGGGCTGCTCCCCCTGCATCCTTAGTGAGGGCCATTTGCAGCCAGGCGATCAGGAGGGTGATTAGCGAAAAGAAGATCGCCGGGCGTACTCTCGACCGCCACCAAAAGGGAGCGAAAATGAGGGCGGCGAATAGCGCATAACCTAAGAAACCTACGCGCCGTTCGCCTGCCACGCGGCTAAGCCAAATCGAGGCCCGTTCCATCCTGGTTTCCGGTTCACGGGGATTCTCAGCCGAATCTTCGTTGACTATATATCCGAATAACCCGCGCCCTTCCAGATTGAGGCGGACCTGCAGGAGCTTCCCTCCCCAATCCTCAGTCGTGATTTTGGCGTTACCGCGAAATGTCTGCAGCGGCTGGCGAATGTTGTAGATCACTACCGGCAATGCGCCAATCAGAAACGCAGCGGCCGCAATCATAATCCGCCGCGGAGTGAGCGCCGACCAAAGTTGTTTTGGAAAGATGGCAAGCGCGGCGATGCCCATTCCTCCCAGCAGCCAGATGAACAATGCTTTATCCCATAGCCCCAGACCAAAGAAGAGAAAGCCGGCCGCCAGCGATAGCTCCGCGTGGAATATTATCTTTTTTTGAGAAATTATTCCGTAGAACCTAATTATTCCCAGCATTCCGGCGATAAGACAAAGATGCTGGATGGCCACCGGGCCCCAGTCGTAGCAAGAGGTCAGAAGATAAGTCGCATCGGTCGCCAGAAGCAGTACTCCGCAGACTGCCGCTCTATGGCCTCCGATACGCACCAGCAGACGATAAAAGCACCAAATCGAGATCGCACTGATAAGGATCATCGGAAGGCGTACCGAAATGGCGGTGGGAATCCAGATTTGAAACACAGCGGCGTAAATCCAGGATTTAAGCGCGCCAACATAGCTCATTATCATTAACGGAACTTTATGGTGGAAAGCCGTGATCGTGAAAAAAGTATGTGGAGGATCGTACAGCGGAATCGCGAACAGCGCTTCGTCATTTTGAATGCCGGGATAAGGAATGAACAGGCAACTGACGAGGATGTAAACAGTGCATGCAACCGCCGCAATGATTGCAGATCGGGGAAAATATGCGTCAGTACTGAGAGTTTTGGCCCGCAACCCCTACAGTATACGCAAAGGTTAGTGAAACCCCCGGATCTTCCATCCGTCGGTATACACATACTCGTTAGCTAAATACCGTCGGTTCTACAAGGCGGACAAGCGAGCGGGTGAAAAGTGAAGATGCGACGTCGGCGATCGGCACGGCGAGATTTCCGGTTGTGGGCGATTAGAAACCGGCAGCAGACGGTGGATTGAATTGGCCTTTGAAGTGCTATCCGGTTGTGGTATGATCTTCGGAGCTAGGAAATTGGAAGTGGTCTCGGCAGGCGAGAAATCGTTCTGCCGCAGGTCAGCTTCGAGCGAAACCTCTGAATCCGCCCATGCCGCAGTAAGCGGCCAGCCACAGCAGTATTCGCCACCGAAGAGTTTTGAGACCAATGTATTTGTAGTGGAATTCCGTGTTTGAAGGTACGCACGAACTTGAACCTTTTCGAAGATTGCTACGTCTAAGAATTTCAGTGAACGACAGACTGTAAAACGAAAACAATCGAAGGGAGACCGACCATGAACAAGACTGAGTTGAACCGATTTAAGGACATCCTCGAAACAAAGCAAGCCGAGTTGTCGCGAGTGCTGAGGAATCGCGATGCAATCACAATCGAAAAGAGCCCGGACGCATTGGATGAAGTCCAACACGCGGCGGAACGCGAGTTAGCGATCCGAAATCTCGACCGTGATTCCAACCTATTGCGCAATGTGCGCGCAGCTTTGCGCCGCATTGACGAAGGTGCATTCGGAGTGTGTTTGCATTGCGAAGAAGATATTAGCCCGAAGCGCCTCGCGGCTGTGCCGTGGACGCCATATTGTATCTCCTGCCAGGAAGCGGCCGACCGCCATCAGGAAGAGGGCACCGAGAGCTTCGACGACTTGCTTGTACACGCGGCATAATCGAAGTTCTTTCCTCCCAAGGGGCGCGAACAACTGAGGGTTCGCGTCCTGTTGGTCTCATAAACTAGTGGTCTAAAATTCGAACCCCAGATACCATCCGCCTCGACTGCACTCCATCCCTGCGATACGATTCGAGTTCTGGATTGCAATACGTACAAATTGACGCGTTGTAGATTTGCCCCGCTGGTATGCCAGCTTGTTCAAGCAAGCGTGTATTAGCGAGCGTGAGGTCGATCTTAGTTTCGCCTCCCAAGTCTGCCCGCTCGGGAAAAACGAACCCAAATTGTGTCGCAACATCCGCGCCGACGGTATAACAACAGCCACCGATGGAGGGCCCGATGGCGGCGAACACATCCGTTGGACGCGTGTCGAAGGCGCGACACATTCGCGTCAACACCGACACCGCTATTTGTTTTACGGTGCCACGCCATCCCGCATGAACGGCGGCGACCACTCTGTGCACCGAATCCACCAGGAGTATCGGGACGCAGTCGGCTGAACGAACGCTGATGAACACTCCGGGGCGGGCAGTAATCAGAGCGTCCCCTTCACCCACGCAATTTCGCTCTCCGTCGACGACGATCGCGGTGTCGGAATGTGTTTGCAGCAGTGTTGCTCGTTCTCCGCGCGGCCAGTCGCCCGATAACTTCGTACCGAACCCATGCTCCAGCCAATCAAATTGACGGAACTCATCCAGTTCATGCGTACCTCTCGCGGTGAGCGTGAACACGGCGCTAAACCGGTACGCCGACCTGAGAAACCATAACTTGTTTTTTAAAGTTCTCGAGCATCGCTTCGTTCAGCCGCACTTCCGTTGGCCGCTTGATCAACGTGGTCGACTGGTCGATTTTATCCTGCAGCTTCATCAACGCGTAGAATAAATTCTCCGGCCTGGGCGGGCACCCGATCACGTACACATCCACCGGAACGATTTTGTCGACACCCTGTAAAACGGAATAAGTGTTGAACGGACCACCCACGCTAGAACAGGCGCCCATGGAAATTACCCACTTCGGCTCGGGCATCTGATCGTAAAGACGCTTCAGCACCGGAGCCATCTTCAGCGTGACTGTTCCGGCGACGATCATCAGATCGGATTGCCGCGGACTTGGGCGAAAAACTTCAGCGCCGAATCGCGCCATGTCGAAACGGGCGGTGGTGGAGGCAATCATCTCGATCGCGCAGCATGCCAAGCCGAATGACATTGGCCACAGTGACGATTTTCTGGCCCAGTTAAATACGTAATCCACCGAAGTCGTCAGGAAGTTACGCTCGAACTGATTCTGCAGGAACACAACCCAATCCTAACATTCAGGGCTTGTGCGTCCCGTAGACCGAGCGGTACCAATCGAGCGTGCACCGCAGGCCTTGTTCAAAACTGAACTGTGGCGCGTGTCCGAGTCTCTCGGTTGCCGCCACTGTGTCGGCTTGCGAATCCTGAACGTCTCCAGCGCGGGAGGGTCCGAAGTTCGGCGGAATGTTGACACCTGCAATCTGCTGCAGCAGCATCCAGGTTTGATTCAGCGTGTAACGATTCCCGTTTCCCGCGTTAAACACCTGGCCCGAGACGCCGCCAGCGTTAGCCGCTTTCCAACAGAGTTCGGCGACATCGTCGACGTAGGTGAAATCGCGCGATTGCTCTCCGTTGCCAAACAGAGTCGGAGCCCGCTTATCGAGAAGCGCCGTCATGAATAGCGAAAGCACGCCGGAGTAGGGGCTCGACGGATCCTGGCGGGGCCCGTACACATTGAAAAATCGCAGGGCCACGGTTTCCAGACCATAGCAGCTGGAAAAAGCCCCGAGATAATACTCGCCAAGCAACTTCTGTACCGCATATGGCGATTTGGGTCGCGGCAACATCGTCTCTACCTTCGGAAGCATTTCGGTATCGCCGTAAGCCGACGATGACGCCGCATAGACCACTCGCCGCACTCCGCCATCGACCGAAGCCCGCAGTACTTGAAAAGTACCATCGATATTTACCTCGTGGGATGGGACGGGGTCATCAATCGAACGCGGCACAGAGGGAATCGCGGCCAAGTGGAATACGACATCGGCGCCCTTGACGATTGGCGCGATGGCATTGTAGTTCCGGATATCGACGCGATGCAAGTCCACGCGTTCGACGCCATCCAAATTTTCGGCTTTACCACTCAGCAAATTATCGATGACGGCGATCTGTCCGGCGCTTACCCGCGACAGATGTCTTGCCAGCGAGGATCCGATGAAGCCCGCGCCTCCGGTGATTACGTATCGTTTCATGTGGAAATTTGAGCCTTTAGATAACGCAGAGATTCGCCAGCGATCGCTTCGGCCCCAGCCGAAAAATCGAAAACCTCCAGTGAAACCCAGCCGGAATAATGACGTTCTTCCAGAACTCTAAGAATGCTTCGAAAGTCGTAGTCACCCGTACCTGGATGGCGGCCATCCAGTTCGTTGACGTGAACGTGGCGGATAAGAGAAAAATATCGCTCGATGAGGACGGCGTGCAGTTCCAATTCATCCACGGCGTTATGCGTGTCAAACATCGTCTGAATGGACGCGACGCCAATTTCATTCACGATCCGCGCCGCATCTTCCAGCGTGTTTACAACGTCGCATTGGCCGGCTGGAAGCGCTTCCACAAGGATGGTGACGCCCCGCGAAAGTGCATGAGGAGCAACCGCGGCTAGGCCGTCTCGATAGCGAGCCGTGGCTTCCGCCACAGTCGAACCGCCGATTGTATTTCGTTGTTTGGGAGAGCCGAAAACCATTACGCCGCCGTCGCCGAGATCCGCGCAAAGGTCCACCAGATCGCGGATATGCCGCCAGCTTTTATCTCGCAGCGCCGCGTCGGGTGTGGTGACGTGCAGACCTTCGGGCGCAACCATTAGCCAGTGCAGACCGGCAAACTCCAACCCTTCGCCCCGGATGATGGCGCTACATTCCCGCCGTCGTTGCGCCGAAAGGGACGCCGGCTCGGGGGAAAGTGTGAACGGAGAAATTTCGATTCCGCTATAGCCGGCGGCGCGAATTGCCCGGCAGGCATCGCCGAAATCCCAATCTTCGAACACTTCGTTGCAGATCGCTTGGCGAAACGGCATGCAGCTAGTGGCGGCTTTCCGGCGCGGCGGGGGGCGCGTCTGAAAGGTCACCCAATCCCAGCTTCCGATGGAACAATTCCAGCGCGATTCCATAGCACTGGCGCGCGAGGGCCGGATCATAGCGCGGGCCTTCATCCCGCAGGAAGGCATGCTGCCCATTCACTTCGTGCCATTGCAGCACTGTGCCAACTTCCATCAAACGGTCGTATACGACGCGCCGTCCTTCGGGCGAAACGTGTGGATCCTGGCGGCCCCAGATCATCAGCAATTCGCCTTTGATCTCGCTGGCCCGTTCCAGGGAATTATCTTTCTGCCCCAAGCCTAAGCTGCCTTTGTGGATGTCGGTGGCGTAGAAACAAACCGTTCCGAGCACATCGGGATTCATTGCGGCGCGGAACGCTAAATGGCCGCCAATACAAATTCCAAAGGCTCCCAGCCGTCCGCTACAGGCCTTGTGGGATTTTAGATACTCGAGCACCGCACGGGCGTCGGCATCATAGGCGGCGATCGGTTTTTCAATCTTGTGCCGATTGCCGATATCGGCGCCAGCCTGGTCATACCCAAGCACCGCGCCTCTCGGCTCCAGCTCATGATAGATCTCCGGTACAGCGACAACGTAGCCGTGTCCGGCGATCATGGCCGCGGTGCGGCGCACCGGATCGGTGAGTTGAAAAATCTCCGAGTAGAAAAGAATGCCGGGATATTTTCCGGGAGCGGCCGGACGAAAAACATAGGTTCGCATCGGGCCGGAGGGAGTCGAGAGATCGACGTGCTCACTGTCTTTGATCAGCATACCTGCCTAATATTGCCATCTCCAGAGATTCGCGCCAACCGTGAACCCGGCCCCGACAGCGGCGAACAGGACCAGATCGCCTTTCTTCAGCTTGCCAGATTCGATGGCATCCCGGGTTGCCAGGGGTATCGTGGCTGCCGTTGTATTTCCATAACGATCAATGTTGATGATCACCCGATCGGGATCAATCCCAAGGCGCTCGGCCGCCGCGATGATGATGCGGCGATTCGCCTGATGAGGAATCATGACACCCACATCGGCGGCGGTGAGGCCATGCTGATCTAAAAGATCGCGGCAGGTTTCGTACATCTTGCGGACGGCGTATTTGAAAACCTGGGCGCCGTCTTGCTTCACGTAATGCTGGCGGTTAGCCACGGTTTCGGCGGTAGCGGGCATGCGGCTTCCGCCGGCCGGCATCTTGAGGTAATCTCCACCTGAGCCATCGATTTCATTGAGGAAACCTACAAATCCTTCCTCGCCCTCGGACGCGGCTTCAATCAGCATGGCGCCGGCGCTATCGCCGAAAAGTATGCACGTCGCGCGGTCCGTGTAGTCGATAATGCGCGACATTGTGTCCGACCCAATCACCAGGATTTTCTTGTGCGACCCTCCATTCACGAGGTGAGCGGCGGTGGTTAAACCGTAAACAAATCCCGAGCAGGCGGCTACCAGATCGAAGCCCCACGCGCCTTTTGCACCGATGCGGTTCTGAACCAGGCACGCCGTTGCCGGAAAGAGCATATCCGGCGTCACCGTGCAGACGATGATGGCGTCCAGTTCCGAAGCCTCGATTCCCCGCTGGGCGAGAGCGATTTTAGCCGCTTCCACCGCCATGTCGGAGGTAGCGATCTCCGGGGCAGCGATATGCCGCTCGCGAATGCCGGTTCGCTCGACGATCCACTGGTTATTGGTGTCCACCAGCTTCTCAAGATCTTCGTTCGTCAATACGCCGGGCGGAGAAAAGCAGCCGAGCGCCGTGATTTTTGCAGCGGGCAAAGAACCTCCTATAGGTTCGACAGAGGCCGTTTTGAAAATCGGCTAACTTCTCTTGATATGTTAAATTCGATAGAAATGCAAGCTGATGGCTTCGAATCGCCGGGACTTGGGTCCGACCCGCGCCTGGCGGACATTGACCTGAAGACGCTTTGCGATATCTATCGCCGGGTTTTCCAGGAATTGAGGCCGCGAACGAAGGTGCCGCACTTCGCCATTACTTTCCGCCGCTTCGCAAACGCAAATTCGTTCATCCGGATGGACGCCGACCGGATCGATGTGCGGATGACCGATGTTTTGGAGGGGGCGCCGCAGCCGATATTGGAAGCTTTAGCCCACATTCTGCTCTCCAAGCTATTCCGTAAATCGATACCCAGAGAGATCAGCCAGCGCTATCGACGTTATCTGAACCGCAAGGAGATTCGAGAGAACCTGGCCAAGGTTCGGAAGCAGCGTGGCTGGAAGCAAATTACGGCGCCAAAAGGGGATATTTATGATCTTGAAGAAATATTTGAGGAAATAAATTTTCAATATTTCCATGGATTAATGGTTCGTCCGGTTTTAGGTTGGGGTCTTCGCCCGTCGAGGACTACGTTGGGCCATTACGATCCATCGCATCACGCCATTGTCTTAAGTAAGATTCTGGATAGGAAAGAGTCGCCACGTCTGGCGGCGGAGTACGTGATGTTCCATGAGATGTTGCACCTGCGGTATCCCGTGGAGCATAAGGGCCTGAGGCGATGTGTACATACGCCGGAATTCAAACTGGCTGAAAAATCGTTTCTAAGGCTAAAAGAGGCGAAGGAGGCACTGCGGAGGCTGTAGAGCGTAGGGAAGGGTGCTTGTAGACACCCGAAAGTGTCTACAAGCTGTTAAGCGATTAGTACATTGCCAGTTCAGGCTGTTCCACAAACGCGAAGTGTCCTACCTGGAGGCGCATTGCATCGATGGCGGCGACCAAGCCACGAATATCCACCGGGGAGCCGGCGAAGCGATGCATTTCGACTCGAAGGCGGATCGTTCCTACCGCATACAGGAACGTTAAGCGCTGCTTCATAAGAGTATTAATGAAGGTTGTCTGATCCTCAGTCGAGTAGAGCGCGCTAATCCGGGCTGCCGCATGTAAGCGATTGAAATCACGCACCATATGGCTTAAGTAGCCAAGGAAAATCTTTCGCCGCTGCGACCGCAGGTTCTTGGCGATCGAAGGACAATAACCCGCTTGCTCGGCTAGGAACGAGTAGTCGGATTCACAGAGCAGACGCTCCATAGGCCGATACTTTAGCACTGAAAATTCGCTCAGCCACGCGGGATCCGGTTGGGATACCCCAAGGTGAGTCTTGAGCCTATGAATCATTAGAACCAAAGCTCCTGCAAGAGCCGCACAGCTTCCCGCAGCAACGGTTATAAGCATCACGCCTTTAAATCCTCCCACACTGTCTCATTTAGAATACTCGACAACCCCAACCACCGCAATTCAAATTTCGCCTTATATTTTCCGAAATGACATCACTCGACTCGGGGATTTCTCGTACGACCCCTGGTATATGCCTATTACCCACAGATTAGCGTTTCGGGCGATTCTTGCCGGGCAAGCCCTCCGGGTTCTCATGTACTTTCTCCCGAAAATGGCCCTTCATCCCTGCCGCTAAGTTTACACTGGATTCGCCAAATCTATCACGAATTCCATCCACCGCCGATAAAGCCCGCCGCCATCTCGCTGTCCGATCCTCGTCCAGCAGGTTCAATTGGCCTTCCCGTTGTTCCATCGAAGACGCTTTGACTCCCAACAGGCGAACCGGCTGTCCTGTCCACGCCCCTTCGAAAAGAATACGTATTTGCTCCATCAACTCGATGTCGATTTGGGTGGCGTGGTCCAATGTTTTTGCCCGCGAATAGGTAGAAAAATCGTAATATCGAAGCTTCAATTCTATCGTTCTGGCGTATAGCAGATTTTCTCTTAATCGCCGGGCGACTTTCTCCGCTAACCGGGCCAGCATCGCGTGTAATGTGTCCCGGTCAACCGTATCTTCTCCAAAAGTATGTTCATGGCTGATGGACTTCGGATCGGACGCTTCGCCAACCTCACCGTCGAACCATCCCCCAGCATCGAGTCCACGCGACTTTCCGGCTAAGGCCAACCCGAATTTCCCGAAATTCTTTTCCAGAAAATCGTCGTCGAGACCGGCAAGATCGCCCACTTTTCTGATTCCGCAATTTTGTAGGCGTTGCTCAGTCACCTTGCCGACTCCGGGGATGCGCCGCACGTTCAGGGGCGCCAGAAAGCGGGCCTCTTCACCTGGTAAAACCCACAGAATACCGTGCGGTTTGGCTTGGTCGGACGCAACTTTAGCGACCAGGCGGGAAGTGGCTATTCCGATGGAACAGTTGAGATTCGTCGCCCTTCGAATCGCGTCGTGGAGGCTATGGGCGGCCGACAGCGGAGGCCCGTGATAACGCTCCGTTCCCGTGAGGTCGAGATAAGCCTCATCAATCGAAGCCATGTCTACCTGCGGCGAGAAATTCTGAAGCGTGGCGTACACTTTACCGGAATATTCGCGATAACGTTGGGGATTTCCTTCGACAAAAATCGCTTGAGGACACAGTTTATAAGCCGTGCGCAGAGGCATTGCGGAGTGAACGCCAAACTTCCTGGCGGCATAGGAAGCGGCCGACACCACCCCCCGATCCTGCGATTTGCCGCCCACAACCACGGGTTTACCACGCAATTCGGGATTGAACAGTTCTTCCACGGAGACGAAAAACGCATCCATATCGAGGTGGAAATAAGTCTTCACGGTGCGAACTGTATCCTTACGATAACAGGCTAGCGGCGCGCTAACAGTATGCGCGGCAATCCCGCCAGGTCCGGACGAATTTCGACGCCGCTCCAGTTGGTAAGCATGGCAGCGACCGCGTCGCCCCCATTCCACGCGAGTTCCAGGATCAGCCATCCTCCCGGCCGAAGGATTGCCCGCGCTTCCGGCAGCAAGCGGCGGTATAGCGCCATCCCGTCAGGCCCAGCAAAAAGCGCCAGGTGCGGTTCAAACTCGCGGACTTCCTTCGCTAAGGTTTCGCGTTCCGCCAGTGGAATGTAAGGTGGATTGGAAACCACAACATCGAAGCTAGCGCTGGAAAACGGCGCAGCCAGATCGCAGGCAACCAAGCTGACCGCTGCGTCCAATCGCTGGATATTCGCCGCGGCGATAGCAAGCGCTGGGATAGAGATGTCGGTTGCTGCGACAACGGCCTGGGTTTCGAGCGCCAGGGTGGCGGCGATCGCCCCGGAGCCCGTTCCGATATCCAGGGCCCGGGCGCAAGGACCCAATTGCCGCAGTTTCTCGACAGCCGCCTCGACCACGAGTTCGGTTTCGGGGCGGGGAATCAGAACCGCCGGGCTTACTCTGAAGTCGCGGCCGTAGAATTCCTGGTGCCCCGTGATGTATTGCGCCGGTTTCCCTTGCATGCGGTCGTGCAAATAGCGGCCATAGTGAATCCAGTGGACTTCGCGAAGTTCTTCCTCGGGATGGGCGTAAAACCACGATCGATCGCGGCCCATGGCATGTGCCAGCAGTACTTCGGCCGTCAAGCGGGGAGCGCTAACCGAAGCTTTGCCCAGAAGCGTTGTGCCTTGCGCAAGCGCCGCGTGGATGGTGAGGAACGCCAAGTCCGTGGAAGACTAAGCGGCTTGGCCTTCTTCGCCGGCTTCGTTTAATTTCTTACTTTGATAGAAACTATTCAGCGCTTCGAAGATGGAATCCAGCCGTCCTTCCATGATGAGGTCAAGCTGGTGGAGGGTCAAGCCGATGCGGTGATCGGTGAGGCGATTCTGCGGGAAGTTGTAAGTCCGGATTTTCTCGCTCCGATCGCCCGAGCCAACCATGCTTCGCCGTTCCGCTCCAATCGCCGCCTGCTGCTTTTCCAGTTCCATCTCATACAGGCGGGAACGAAGCACGCGCAAGGCCTTGGCCTTATTCTTGATCTGGCTCTTTTCATCCTGGCAGGAGACGATCAGGCCCGTGGGCAGATGGGTAATTCGGATAGCGGAATAGGTGGTGTTGACGGATTGGCCGCCTGGTCCCGATGAGCAGAAGGTATCGATGCGAATATCTTTAGTATCGATCTGCACCTCCACTTCATCGGCTTCAGGCAACACGGCTACCGTAACCGCGGAAGTATGGACGCGGCCTTGCTGTTCGGTCGCCGGCACGCGCTGCACCCGGTGGACACCGCTTTCGTACTTCATGCGGCTATAAACCCGCTCGCCGTTAATCAGCGCGATGACTTCCTTTAACCCGCCTACGGACGACTCACTCGAGGATGTAACTTCCACGCGCCAACCCTGGGTTTCGGCATACCGCGAATACATTCGAAAGATTTCGGCGGCAAAGAGAGTGGCTTCGTCGCCACCGGTGCCGGCACGAATTTCCAGGATGATGTTCTTCTCGTCGTTCGGATCTTTCGGCAGCAGAAGAATTTTTAGCTCGGCTTCGATGCGGGTGATTTCCGGTTCCTGGCGGGCGACTTCCTCGGCAGCCATCTGGCGCAGCTCCGGATCGGAATCCTGAAGCATCGCGCGGCCCTCGGCCAGATCGTGATCGGCTTTTTTCCAATCGCGGAACTTGACGACAATATCTTCGAGTTCGCTGCGGGCCTTCGATACCTTGCGGTAGGTGTCGCCATCGTTGATGACGGCTGGGTCGGCCATTTGACGTGTTAATTCTTCGAAGCGAACTTCGCTATCTTCTAAGCGTTGTCTATATTGCATGGAGGGAAAAACTGTTTAGGCGATAACCAGCTCGCCGCCCTGAGCTTTCTCAAGTTGCATTGCGCCTTCCAAAGCATGAATTGCCACCGCGGTCTGCAGATCGGATGGCGGCTTGGTGGTGACGCGCTGGAGCCACAAACCAGGCGAGGTTAACAGAGCCATCAGGCCGCCTTGACGCTTCGCGGCGTAGCGGATCAGCTCATAGCTGATACCGGCGATGAACGGGATAAGCGCGACACGAGCGGCGAACTTAGCGATGAACCCGTCGATTGGCAGGAAGGCATAAACCAGCATCGAGACCACCATCACAACCAGCAGGAAACTGGTCCCGCAACGGGGATGGAAGGTGGTGAACGTTTGCGCGTTTTCGACCGTCACCGGCTTGCCCGATTCAAAATTGAAAACAACCTTATGCTCCGCTCCGTGAAATTCGAAAACGCGGCGAATCTCTTTCATCCGCGAAATCACGAAAAGGAAACCAAGGAAGAGTACGATGCGGATAAAGCCGTCCACGAAGTTGGTCGCGATGCGGCCTTGCACGGCGGGAATGACTTTGCCGATCTGGGTAGCGAGCACCAGCGGCACAAGCTTATACAAGAAGATAAAGAACGCCGCCGAAAGGATGAGATTCAGTGTCATCATCCAGCCGGGGATTTCTTTCGTCTTACTATCGGCGCTACCGTCGCCTTCATCCAAAAGAGCGTTCGTGGAGAATTTCAACGCCTTCACCCCAAGCCACATGGCCTGGCCTAAAGTGCCAAGTCCGCGCAGAATGGGAAGCCGGAAAATTGGATATCGATCGGAAATCTTTTCAAGCGGCGCCTCTTCCGTTACGATCTCTCCATTCGCTTTGCGTACAGCAACGCAGTAACTGTGCGGCGAGCGCATCATCACGCCCTCCATCACCGCCTGGCCCCCGACGAGGGTGGTTTCTTCGCCACTTTCCAGAAGCGGAAGCAGTTGCACGTGGGCCGCAAGACGCAAAAATCTGCGAATTAACAATGTAGGGGACTCCTAGACTCAGTATAGCGAAATGGACGCGCCAGGCGGTGTAAGACTGGGATTCTAGATCTTGGTCCGGTGCTTTTTCGCCGGCGTGCAGGATTCCGGCTTGGTCCACTGTGCCGGATTCACCGGCTCGCCGAAAGCGTATAACGACCAGTGAAGGTGAGGACCGGTGGAGCGGCCGGTGGATCCGATCTGCCCGATCACATCTCCAGCCTTCACCCGCTGCCCTTCCACCGCAATGACCTTCGACATATGCATATATACAGATTCCAGACCTTGTCCGTGGTCGATCCCCACAGTGCCGCCGCGGAGGTTGAATTGCTGGGCCACGACGATGGTTCCGGCTGTAATCGCCCGGATCGGAGCGCCCTGCGGCGAGCGTTGATCGATACCACCGTGGAAATCGCCAGTTGGTTTCCCGTTGTGATAGCGGAGAACTCCGAACAGGGAAGTCATGCAACCGGCGACCGGCAATTGAAACGGTTCCCGCCACTGTTGAACAGCTGAAATCTGCTTACGAAAAGCGGCCATGGATTCGCTCTCGCCGGGCGATGCCTTCAGTTCGGAAAGCTCTTTCGAGATGACGATATTTTGGCGTGGATAGTGGGCATCGAGGACCGTGACGGACGTCGTGTGGATGACAGCCCCCGCTTGATTCAGGAATTCAAGCTTGTAAACGCCAGGCTTCTCAAGAACCCGCACCGGTAATAGTCCGGCCGCTGCTTCCCCGTGCGGAAAGAGCGGTACTTTCATGGTGCCCAAGCGTGCACTTTGTATATCTTTAGGCGCTCGTAAGCGGAGGATCTCGCCTTGATGAATGCTCTCAGGAATAACAGTAAAATCTTGCGCCCCGGTGGCCAGGGCGATGAAGAAGGGTATAAGGCGCACAGTCTTTAGCGTAACGTGTCGTCCGCTGTAATTTGAAGGACTGATTCACGCTGCGGCAGCGCGGCCGCGATAGCGGATGACTTTCAAACAGGAGTCTCGTCCAATAGACATGCAGTTAGCGTCTCTGGTTAAGAGAAGCGCAAAATGCGTAAGGGAACAAGCTCTATTGCGATCGGCATGGCCACCTTGTTTGAGCTTTGCTCGTGCGGCGAGCCGCCATCGGTTATGTGTGCACTCGTTTTAATCGGCGAAGTTAGAGTGGCTTAGGAAAGTTTTCACGCTCGGTTTGGACGCTTCGGATCTTTCGAGGAACTCGAACTGGAGGCGGATGAGCCCACGCGAGCTCAGTTGAAACATGACCTAACTCGACTGGATAATCGTTACCTGTTCGTTCTACAAGTCAATCGGGATCACTACCAGATTTGCGCACTCCCAGTTAAGTGGCAGCGACAGCTGTTGCAATCTATTTATGCTGACGAGTCCGGTTTAATTCGACAGGTCGCTAGCCCGGAGGTGGACAACAGCCAGAACGCATACTGAGACACGTTCCGTGCGAACAACATTCAACGGAGCTTTACATTCGGAAAATCGCAGTGCGAGTTTTTATTAGCCTGGGCTATCGATATTTGCGTTTGGCCGGCTTGTCTTTAGTTTGCGGATTCACGGTTCTCGCCGGTTGCCGGACGACGCGGAAATGAACCGCCGACGCGTGTTTCTTATGGGTATAATCGGACGCCGTATGAGATCGATCTGCGGTTTCTTGCTGTCCAACCTGTGATGGTCCAAACCCATCGACGCGAGACCAATTGGGTTGTGTCGACATCACGCTGAACTTTGGAATGGAGACTCCTTGTTTCATGCGTTATCAAATTCACAACAGACTGAACTTGCGACTGGCTCTGCTGTTGCTTGGAGTAGCTCTCTTCGGTGCGAGCACCGTCCCCGGATTCGCCCAGCCGGCGATTCCGCCAGGGCCGGCTGGTGAAGTCCTCCAGGCGTTCTGCAGGCCTTAAACAGCGGCGACCGTGCAGCGCTTGAAACCTTCGTGACAAGCTACAAACCGCCGGATACGGCCGAAGGTCTTCTCTCTTTACGAAAGCTGACCGGGGGCTTTACGTTGCTTTCGATCGAGCAAAGCGCGGCGGACGGCGTTAGGGTCCGCGTCAGGGGGAACGGCGAAACCTTGAAGCTTATGGCCGGATCCTCCTCGCCACTACGGCGCCCCCCCAGGGTGAGCTGGCTTGGCTTTCGTCTCATCCCGCCCGGCGGCGTGATCGAAGACGTTCCGCTCGACGCCGCCGGGCGCAAGCGCGTTATCGAGGCCGTCCTTTCGGCGTTAAGGCAGAACTATGTCTATCCGGAAACCGCCGAAAAGATGGCCGCTGCCGTTCTCTACAATCAGCAAAACCGCAAGTACGACGGCATCACGGATGGCGGCGTGTTAGCGAACCAGTTGCACGAGGATCTGCGTGTCGTTAGTCATGACCGGCATCTGCGGGTCGAGTGGAGCCCTTTCAAACCGCCAGCGCAGCGGCGAGGTCCCGATCCCGCTGCTGAAGCCCGAATGCAGAGAGAACTTGAGCGGAACAATTGCACCTTCGAGAAGCTCGAGATTCTCCCGGAAAACGTCGGATATGTGAAATCGAATGCCTTCCCTGCGCCTGAAATTTGCGGCCCGACCGTGGCAGCGGCGATGATTTCCTGGCACATGCCGATGCGCTCATTTTCGACTTGCGCGACAACGGGGGCGGTGACCCGCGCATGGTTGCACTCATCGCGACTTACCTGTTCGATCACCCGGTACATCTCAGCGACATCTACAACCGCCGGGAAGACTCGACCGCGCAGTATTGGACTTTGCCGTATGTCCCGGGAAAGCGACTGGCGTCGACACCTACCTTTGTCCTGACCTCCGGCCGCACCTTCTCAGGTGCCGAGGATTTTGCCTATAACCTGCAAGCCATCCAAGGGTGACCGTGATCGGCGAAACCACTGGAGGCGGCGCTCATCCTACGATGTTCCAACCCGTCGACGCCCATTTTGGTGTTGTGGTGCCCTTTGCGCGCTCAATAAATCTCACCACGAAAACGAACTGGGAGGGCACCGGCGTGACGCCTAATGTTCAGGTCAAGAGCACGGAAGCGCTCCAGACAGCACACCGGCTCGCGATTGATGAGATTCGCGCCAAGGGCTCGTCAAAATAGGCCATCACGCGGGATGCCGGCGTGTGGCAGGCAACCGGCCACTCCAGCCTAAGGGCGTAGTGTAGTGTTCCTAGGAGGGCCCGATGACAGATACTCCCGTGCCGCTCTAGAATTTGCCTAATCTCGCTTGTCGACAGCGACGAAATTCGTAAACAAAACCAATGCGGGACTACAACTGGGGGTAGCGAACTAGGCGCTTTTCAATGCCCGGCATACCGATCAGAATCATTCCGATCCCGCCCCGATCAAAGATGCTCCGGGTCTACTCCATTCCGGCGATACTCAGCCGGTCCGCTTCGTCAATGCTCAGCAGCGCAGTCGGATCGGGGACGACCTTTTCTAATCACATCGCGCGATGCCGTTGCCTTAGGACGGTGCCAACAACTTTTAACGGAGCTTTACATTCGGAAAATCGCAGGGCGCGTTTTTATTAGCATGGGCTATAGATATTTGCGTTTGGCTGGATTGTCTTTAGTTTGCGGGTTAACGGTTTTCGCCGGTGATTTTTGGAATGACAAGTCGCCTGGCGAGTGGACGGATGCCGAGACTAGCCAGTTGTTAACGAATTCTCCTTGGGCCAAGGCGGCTCATCCTGAAATGAGGCAGCAACAGGGCGGGGGACGCCGGGGTGGAAGTGGCGGGGGTGGCGGGCGCGGCGGATACGGGGGTTTGGGTGGTGGGATCGGCGGGATTGGCGGAGGAATTGGAGGCATCGGCGGCGGCCGGGGCGGATCGGGTGGCGGCTATCCAGGTGGCGGATCAGGTGGCAGCTATCCGGGGGGCGGCGGACAGGGCCGTGGTGGCGAGGGTCGTGAAATGTCGCCGGGCGATTTCACTATTCAATGGCGAAGCGCGGCTCCCATAAAGGAAGCGCTGCGGAAGGCACCCCAACCAGCGCCTTCGGCGGCGGATGCGGACGTTCCTAAGGAAAGGTCGAAAGAAGACAATCCAAAAGACGCGCTCGAGGAACCGCGCGAGTATTACGTGATTGCGCTAACCGGCATACATTCGGGATTAGCGAAGCGCGATCCTGATTCCTTTGCAAGCAACATTGAGGCGAACGCGGAACTGAAAGTGAAGGGCAAGACGTTGCAACCGGTGAAAGTGGACGTCACCGGCCCATCCGATGCGCCTATCGTGCTGGTGAAATTTTCCAAGACGGAGCCGATCACGGTGAAGGATAAAGAAGTCGAGTTCGTGGCGAAATTCGGACGGGCGGAAGTAAAGAAAAAGTTCGTACTGAAAGAAATGGTTTACAAGGGGAAATTGGAGCTGTAAAGGCGGAAGTTCCAGTCTCCTGGCTATTATTTGACTAGTAAAAAATTGCCTACAAAGAGCGCGTCGATGCCTGAAGAGTAAAAGCTGCGGACGGCATCGCGGGGCGTGCAGACCAGCGGATCTCCGAAAAGATTGAAGCTCGTGTTATACAACACGGGTAGCCCGGTAGCTTTGCCCGCGGCATGCAGCAGGCGGTGATAGAGCGGGTTGTCCTGCTGATCGACGATGTGGACGCGGACCAGATCGCCGCCAAGAATCGCCGATTCGAAGGTCTTGCGATGTTCGGCGCGGACGGTGCCGACGGTGGCCAGATTGCGGGCGCTGGGCCCGACTTCGAAATACTCACTGGCTAACTCGGCTGGCACCGATGCGGCGAATTTGCGGAACTGCTCGCGATGTTTGATGTAGGTATTAAGATTTTCGGTGGAATAGGGGTTCAGCGGCGACGCGAGAATGCTGCGATTGCCCAGCGCGCGCGGGCCGAACTCCATCCGCCCGTGCATCCAGGCGATGATGCGATTATCGCCGATCATTTCGACTGCGGTGTCAATCAACTCCTCCGTCGTAGGCAAATAGTGGAAGCGAAGTTTACAGTTCTCCAGAACCTGCTTGATCGATTCGGCGCCATAGCTGGGGCCTAGAAGCAGCGATGGATTCGGCGAGCGACGCTCCTCCCGATAGACGTTGTGCCAGGCGTGGTATACGGCTCCAACAGCGGTACCGGCGTTTCCGGCGGCGGCTTGTACGAAGACGTTTTCCCAATGGCCCGACCGTTCAAGCGAAGCAACCAGTAAAGCATTGAAGAATAGACCGCCGGCGAGGCATAAATTCTCACCGCTTCCGGCCATTTCGAGGACGGTTTCTTCCACTGCCTTTTGCAAGCCCCGGGCGATAAGCGGGCGAAGTGTAACTGGTATTGGCGAGTTATCGGGTAAGCCTAAACGATCATAAAACTGGGCGCTGAATCCCCCACCCTGCAGACGGTTGCCATCGAAAAAGGAGGATTCCATTCGCGCGCCATGGCGTGGCAGAACTTCCCGGAACAGCGGAGCCAAGCTGTCGTCGCCGGCGGTGGAAAGCCATTGCACTTTGTGTTCGTCGGCATTGGGCTCAAAGCCTAGCAACTCGGTGACGCGGCCATAAAGATCGCCCAGCGAATCGGGGTAGTAGAGTTCCGATTCCAGGCGAATTTGTTGACCGCTGGCGTGCCAGCGAGCGCCACAACGAAAATCGCCGGTGCGATCTAGCGTCAGTACCGTCGCTTCGTCGAATGGAGAAGCGTAGAATGCCGATGCGGCGTGGGCCGTGTGATGCTCCACCAACACAAGCCGTGCTTTGGGGAAACGCAAGCGGAGATCGAGATGAAGCGCGGTTTCGTGCCCAATAGAGAAGGGGCGGACGATGACGATACAGTCGACGTCTTCGTTTCCGGTCTCTGCCAGGCGAAGACATTCCTGAATGGCGTTGACAGGTAACTCTCCGGGCAAATGATGGCGCGAGATCTTCCGTTCTTCAACGGCGGCTACGAGATCACCGTCTTTTAAAATGGCGCAAGCGGCATCCGAAAGAAGCCCGCCGAGTCCGAGGATGATCATACGATTTTAAGTCTGGCAATGGAGCGTTCGCGGCCGATGCAAAGGAAAACGGCGAATGCGCTAGGCCCAACAGGCTGTCCCGTAAGCGCTGCGCGCGAACCGTTAATCAGAAGGCCCGCTTTCACGGCGCGGTCGGCGGCAAGTTGCCGGAGCGCGGCTTCGACGGTGGATTCGCTGAATTCGGCGCTGGCGGCCAGACGTTCGCCCAACTCGTGCAATAGTTCACGCACAGCGGGTAGATTCAGGTTCTCGGCGGCCTTGGGTTCAACGGGGAAATCGTCGGCGAAGTAGGCCCGGCCGCGCAGAGGAAAGTCATGCAGCGTGACGAATCGCGAACGAATTGTATCGATCGTGTGCAGGAACCAGGCCTCATCGAAAGGAATCGGCAAGCTGGCTTTTTCGAGCTCAGCATGCACGTATGGGGCTAGTTCGGCGATGGGCATGGTGCGCAGATGTTGCGAGTTGAGCCAAAGGGCCTTGGGATCGATAGGGTCAGCCTCGGTGAAGTTGACGACGGCGTTGCTGCGATGAACGCCGGCGAAGGAAAAGCTGTCGATCAGTTCCTGGCGCGACATCTGCTCACGGTTATCCTTGGGCGACCAACCTAGCAGGCAAAGAAAATTGACATAAGTATGTGGCAGAAAGCCGGCGTCGCGATAAGTGGTGACGCTAACGACGGGACCGTGCTTGCGCTTCGAGAGTTTCGCTCCATCGGGGGCGACAAGCAGCGGCAAATGTGCGAATTCCGGCAGTACCGCGCCAGCGGCTTCGAAGATCAGGATGTGCTTAAAGGTGTTCGAGAGATGGTCCTGGCCGCGGATGATGTGGCTGATGCGGAGATCGGCGTCGTCGGCGCAGGAGGCCATATGATAGGTCGGCATGCCATTGCTTCGGAGCAGTGCGAAATCTTCGATGTCAGCCGTGGATTTGCTTTGCGGGCCATAAACGGAATCGATGAACTTAACCTCTCTCGCCGGGTCGCGCGGGACTCGGAAACGCAGAACGAAGGGTTCACCGGAAGCAGCGCGGCGGTCGCTTTCCTCGGCGGATAAGTCGCGCATCCCGGCGTTGAACAGCCACGGACCGGCGGCATTACTTTTCTCCTCCGAGTCGGCCGATGCCGGAACGAAATCGCGATAGGCGAAGCCCTTGGCGAAGATCTCGAGGGCGATCCGGCGATGGAGCTCCAGGCGATCGGACTGGCGGTACTGCTCATCCCAACTGAGATCGAGCCAGGCGAGGCCTTCAAAGATGGAATCGAGCGACTGCTGCGTGTTCCGCTCGATGTCTGTGTCATCGATGCGGAGAATCATCGTGCCGTTATTGCGGCGGGCATAAAGCCAGTTGAAGATGAATGTTCGCGCGCTACCGATATGCAGATAGCCTGTGGGCGACGGAGCAAAACGGACTCGAAGCATGAACACTCAGGATAACAGCGAGGGTCGACGATGGAGAAGCTTAGAGGGTAAAATCAGAGGCCCACGCTTGTTCGGTATAGACCTTGACGGATATCGGACCGTTTGCCGGCGGAGCTGGATATTCGATGGTGTAGGTGTCGATCATTCTCGCCGCAGAGCGGGCAGCTATGGAAGGCAAGTCCGCCGGAGCCGACACACAGAGGCATCCCCCGCCGGTCGCGTGGCAAAGATTGTGGAGGCTTTCGTTAGGTTGTGGCCCGACGAATAAGGCGGTGATCGCCACTTCGGCTTCCTGGGCTGGGACGACGAGGTCAGCCCAGGGAAATTCGCGCGATGGCGTCGGTCCGATGAGGACGAGGCACTTGCGGCCACGAAACGTAGCCATCGCGCTGACAAGATCGCGAGCGGCCTTGAAGGAATCGCCGCAGGTTTGCCCGGGATTCGCCTTTTCCCGTGCCTGCTCAAGTATTGCGTTTGCGTCGGGCACCAGAGAAGTCGGTTGTGGAGACCCCGGACCGTGAGGAGCATCGGGGTGATAGCGCAGGAGCCCATAGCGCCTGCCACCTTGCTTGTGCTGGACATATTGCCTGATCGCTTCGGTGGCGCCAGATCCGAGGCATTCGGGATCGGCGGGAAGCACAAAACTCACGGCGGAGTGCGTTGTTTCGCGACGTTCGCTTACTCGATCGACAGCGATATTGCGTCCGCCTTGCGACATTACGAAGCTGGTGGGCTTGAGTTGCCCGACCCGGCCCTCGGCGTTCCACACGGCCACATCAACCCGCTGCGTCTGTCCTTGAGTCTGTAGAGAAGTAATAACAAGATGAAGCGCGTCGGGGGCGCATCTCGCGACACGTCCCTGAATGCGGGCGATCGCCGCGCTTACGTGCGGAGCTGCCTCCGGATCGGTATCGCGATTAAATTCGTTCAGGTTTTCGAGGAATCTCGGATCTTCCGTGTGGCCCATGGCCCACGCTGCCGTGCAGCGGAAAACGGGATTGGCGTGCCGTAGCAGCCGATTTAGCACGTTAATAGCGCTCAAATCGCCGCTAAGGTAGAGAGCGATAGCTGCGTTGCCGACAACCCGGTTATCCACATCTTCCGTCGCTCCAGCAAATAGCCGGCGCGCTTCAGGCGTTTGCAGTCCCCATAGCGATTCGATTGTATTGGCCCGCACCCGGGGATTGGCCTCCGACAACCGCGACTTTGCGGCGCTCAGATTGTGATTGAAGCGGCCCACGAGCAGCGCGGTCTTGGAACGTATCTTAACGTTACTGTGGTGGAGAAACGGCACCAGCATCATTGCTATGCGTGAGCCATCGGAAATCTCGCCGAGAATCTCCAGGATCCGAAGCGCCCGTGCGTCATTGGCAAGAGTGTCGGATCGCAACGACTGGGCCAGTTGCAGTTCCAGAGTCGGATTAATATTCTTGGCGATCTCTTTTGCTAAGTCCACCGCTTGCTTGGTCTCGATGGAGAGGGGATTACAGAGCAGCGGAAGCATCGCATTCATAAAGCCCGCCGGGTCGCGGTCAAACATTCCGCGCAGACGGTTTACGAAGACGGGACTGTCGATCGATGCTACGAGGGCCGATAGTTTTTCAATCATGCAGCTTCACTAAAAAGCTTATCGGCGCACAGGCCGTTTGTTTGATCGAATTATTTCTTATCGATCCGGTGATAAAGGTCGATGAGTTGTTCAATGGTGAGCTGTTCGGCACGCTGTGAAGCTTCCGGCTCTCCTTGTATAGCGGGGTGGGTGGGAGCGAGATTATTCCGCAATGTCTTCCGCTTCATGTGAAAGCAGATCCCCACAAAGCGTAGGAAGGCGGCGGGATTTGCATCGAGCGCGGAATGAGGAAGAAGGCGAAGAACCGAGGATTCAACTCTCGGCGGCGGCGTGAAGCAGCCCCGCGAGACGTTGAACAAAATCTTGGGAGTGGAGAAAAATTGTGTTTGGACCGTAAGGTATCCATAGTCGCGAGAGTTCGGCTGGGCAGTGATTCTCTCCGCCACTTCCTTCTGCACAAGAAACACCGCCGATTTCCAGTTGCTTCCGGTGGCGAATACTTTTTCAAGTATTGGCGACGTGATGTAGTACGGTAGATTCCCGACGATCGCAGCGGGTCCCCATTGGGTGAGATCGGCTTTCAGGACATCGGATTCGACGATGGTGAGACGTGGTTCTTCGCGAAACTTCTGACGCAGATAAAGAACCAGTAACGGATCGACTTCGATGGCGATGACTCGTTCCGCGCGGGCTAATAGTTGAGCAGTCAGCGCGCCTTTCCCAGGTCCGATCTCGACCAACGTGGGGGAATCGCCGTCACAAGCCGCAGCCGCGATTTTTTCAAGCATCGACGGGCTATGCAGGAAGTGCTGTCCGAGACGCTGTCCCACTCCGGAACGATTAACCCTTCACTTCAATGCGCCGGCTGCGGAAAGAAAGGCGAATTTTACCCGACATAGGCTGGCCAAAGGCGGTGGCCGGCTCGAAAACGGTAAACAACAGGTTGTTCTCGATGCTGCGCCGCAGATCGTCGTTGTGCAAAAGATGTTTGCCGCCGACGACGGTATATTCTTTCATGCGCCCATCGCGATCAATGGTCAGATCGACCACCACGTCGTTGTCGCTGATGCCCAAAGGAGCCATGGTCTTGACGGTCGGCTCCGTAGTCAGGCCGGTTGGGATATCGGTATCGGCATCTCCCCGAACGGCGAAGCTGGGAACGAATATGCTGAACAGCACGATGGTGGAAAATAATCCGCCGGCTAATGGCAGGGCCAGCGGGCGCATGACGTTAGCTAGCAACAGGTCCAAGGAATCGCGAAACGAGGAATACCTCGTCCGAAGATTACGGCATTCCAACCGCCGACCTCGCTCACGCGCCGCGATCACCCGCAAATTTGCCGTCAGGTGTCCCGGCGGTACGCGCTGTGGTAAGCCGCGCAACGACTGGCGAACCCTTTCCTGTTGCCGATAATGCAATGCACAATTCGAACACTCGTTCAGATGCGCCGCGAATTTCTCGTGTTCCTCGCGCGTCAGCTTGCGGTCCATGTAAGCAGACACCTTACGGGTTTCAGTCGAGCAATTCATAACCATTTAGTCCGTTGCGGGCGTGGCCCAACTTGGCGCTGATTCCGGGTCGAGCCGGGCTACCAGTTGTTTCCGCAATGCCTCCCTGCCACGCAGAATGCGGGATTTGACAGTACCCAAGGAGACCTGTAAAACTTCGGCGATCTCCTCATAACTTAGATCTTCAATGTCGCGCAAAATAACGGCCGTGCGGAAATTCGGGTTCACTCCCGCCAAGGCATCCTCGATCAGCGCCCGGCTTTCCGTATCGCTAGCGGCTTCAAACGGCGACCGCCCCGGATCGGAGAGCGTTTCGCTGTAGCTGCGTGAGTTATCATCCTCGCGTTCGAGCCCGATTTCCTGCTTCCGGTGGCGGCTGAACCAGCGCCGATGATTATGAGCCTCATTCACGCCAATGCGGTAAATCCACGTCCGTAAACTGCTCTGCGAACGAAACGATCCGATGTTGCGAAACACTTTTAAAAACACTTCCTGCACAACGTCGCAGGTATCGCCAGGGTCGTCCATCAAACGATAGACCAGGTTGTAAACCGGCTGCTGAAAGCGCACGATCAAGGCCTCGTAAGCTGGCTCGGCGCCCTCGCGAAGTCCCGCTATCAACCGCGCTTCTTCGTCTATTCCCACGAAGTCGTATGGCTCGCTGTAAGCCCCGAATTGAAAACCAACCGTAGAGTCCGCCACTCTATGCGCCCTTCGATTGCAATTTTACCTAATTGGATAGACACCTGCTGCCGCCGAAAAGTTCCCGGCGGTGATTACCAATTACCAAGAAATCCTAAATATTCCGGGCGGCTTCGATGAAATCACGTATAAGCTAAGGCTATGCGCAAAATTGCCGTGCTCGCTTTCGCTCTGGGACTGGTCTTTTCTGGAGCGATTCGGGCTCAAGACGGGCTGCCTCCGGTCGATGAGATCATCAGGAAGCACATTGACGCCCGCGGCGGCCTGGAAAAGATTCGGGCTATTCAGACTTTGAAGATCACCGGCACGGCGTTATTAGGCGGCCAATTGGAAGCGCCCATCACGGTGCGGACCAAGCGGCCGAATCTGGTTCGTCTGGATATGGTTTTACAGGGCAAAGGCTTTATCCAGTCCTATGACGGCGATACGGCGTGGACGGTCAATCCAATGCAAGGAAATCCCGAGGCACAGAAGGCGGGAGCCGACGAACAGAAGCAGATGGAAAGCGATGCCGACATCGATGGCGTATTGGTGGATTACAAAGCCAAGGGCCACAAAGTCCAGCTTGTGGGGAAAGCGGACATCGAGACCGGACCGGCATACAACCTTAAAATTACCAAGAAGAATGGCGTAGTGGAAAACCAATTCCTCGATATCTCTACCTTTCTGGAAATGAAATCATCCACATCGCGGGCTCAAATGGGCCAGTCATTCGAAGTGGAAACGCTGCCCAGCGACTACAAGCCGGTAAACGGCGTGATGGAACCGTTCACGATGGTGCAGAAGGCGAATGGAAACGTCGTGATGTCGATGAAGGTGGAAAAAATAGAGGCGAATACGGCAATCGATAGCGCCCTGTTTGCAATGCCAGCGGCGCCCGTGAAAAAAGACGAATCGAAGCCGTAGTCATTTGGCCGGCGATTGAAAAATGCTATCCCTCTGAGCGTTTGATTGTGGACTGATCTCTTCCCGTGGCGGCCTCGACCCACATTCGCAATCCAAATTCGAAGCTGCTCAAAGGTTTCCGCTCCCCGAGCACTTTCGCCGCCTCTAACACCGCCATACCATGCAGAAACGCCCACAACGTTACCGCTGCCCGCGGGGCCTTTTTCTCACCGTAGATGCGGGCGACCTGCCCCAGTACAAAGCGCCACGATTGTAAGTGCATTGCTTCCCCTTCCGATTCGGTAGGGGACGGCAGCAGCGTGAGGGAGAATACCTGGGGATGTTCTCGCGCAAACCGCACATAGGCTTTCGCGATGCTTCGAATCGCCTCTTCGGGGGCCTTATTTCCCGCCGCTTTTTGTAGTACTTCCTGCAGACGGCGGCGACTTTCATCCGCCAGAGCCGCTTCCAAGGCGGCAAGGTTGGAAAAGTATCGGTACAACGCGTTTGGAGCCACGCCCAACGCGGCGGCCAAGCTCCGTATTGCGAGCCCGCCGATGCCATTTCTCTTTACCTGGTCCATGGCAGTCGCAAGAATTGTCTGTCGATCTGTTTTGGATGGATAGGGCATAGAAGAACACTGTACACGTTGACAAACAACTTGGCAAGATATACGATGTACATTATCAAGGTGTACGCTGTATAAAAAATACAGTGGAACCAAGGAGATATATGACGACAAAATCAATCGTAGTCACGGGAGCCTCCTCCGGAATTGGATGGGAAATCGCCAGCGTGCTCGTCGAAAAGGGATTCAACGTGTTTGGCACGGTCCGTAAACAGGCTGATGGGGACCGCTTACAAGCCGAGTTTGGTAAGGCATTCACACCCCTTCTTATGGACGTCACCGATCAGCCGGCGGTGATGCGGGCCGCCGATCAAGTGCGCGAATCTTTGGGGCAGTCAAACCTCGCCGGCCTCGTCAACAATGCCGGGATCTCCGTTGTTGGTCCGCTCCTTCATCTGCCGTTAGAGGAGTTTCGCCGGCAGCTCGAAGTAAATTTAATCTCTCCATTGCTGGTTACCCAGGCCTTCGCGAAGCTATTGGGGGCTGACCGCACACGGCAAGCAAGCCCGGGGCGCATTATCAACATCAGCTCTGTTGGAGGGAAAATGGGAGCTCCCTTTCTGGGCGCTTACGTCGCCTCTAAACACGCTCTTGAAGGAATGTCGGAATCTCTCCGCCGTGAACTCCTGCTCTACGGAATCGACGTGATTCTGATCGAACCGGGATACGTCAATACCCCGATATTAGACAAAGCAGAAGCCGAGAACCTCGAAATCTATCGTCATACAGACTATGCCGCCAGCCTTAATGGCTTCATAAAATACTTTATCGCCGAGGGCCGTAAAGGCCTCCACCCGCGTAGTATTGGCGAGGCAGTCCACACGGCGCTCACCGTCAGAAAACCGAAAGTTTGTTACACGGTCGTCCGGCAAGAATTCAAGAACTGGACCATTCCCATGCACCTTCCGAAACGACTTCTCGATCGCCTCATCGGCAAGCAACTCGGCCTGCTTCCGGCAGGAAAGTGAAACGGATAAAGCCATCCGGCCCGAATCAATTCCGGCAAAATCCACGTGTCCGATTGACAGTCTGTTATGATTCGGGCTCATGTCTGAATTTTCAATCGGCGTCGACTTGGGCGGTACCAACTTGCGCGCCGCCGCCGTCAACCAAGACGGCAGGATGCTGGATAAAATCACCGGCACTACACAACTTTCCGCCGGGCGCGAAGCGGTTAGCAGCGATATGGTCGCGGCGATCCGCAAGTTGCGAGATAACACCCATTCTCATCGTTTCGCTGGAGTAGGAATTGGCGTCCCGGGCTTCATTCATATGGAAAAGGGATTGATCGTAGGCTCCAATAATCTGCCCGGATTCGACGATTTTCCGGTCCGTGATTATATCGAAAAAGAACTAGGCACCCAGGTGATTTTGGAAAATGACGCCAACGCCGCGGCCCTCGGCGAAAAGTGGATCGGAGCCGGTAAAGACGTCGACGACCTTATCTTACTTACGCTAGGAACCGGAATCGGCGGTGGCATCATTTCTCATGGACGCGTCCTGCATGGGTTCCTGGGTATGGCCGGCGAACTCGGCCACATGACGGTAATGCCTAACGGGAATCCATGCGGTTGCGGAAATTATGGATGTCTGGAGAAGCACGCGTCGGCTACCGCGATCGCCAGCATGGCGAAGTTGCTCAGCCTGGGCAGCGACCTGACGGCAGAGGGCGTTTATCAGTTGGCGAAAGACGGCAATGAACGCGCGCTGATGATCTTTACATCCATGGGCAGTGCGCTTGGCATCGCGCTTGGCACGCTAGTGAATATCTTCAACTATCCGCTTTACCTGCTGAGCGGAGGCGTTTTGCCCGCCTGGGACTTCTTCGCACCCACGATGTTTCGTGAGATCTCGCAGCGATCGTTTACTTATCGCTATGCCAAAACGCGAGTGGAAAAAGCGACGCTCGGCGGTGAGGCCGGTCTGTACGGCGCGGCATATTTGCCGTTCCAGCAGCAATTTCCCAATCATTAAAAGGGCGACCCATGTATTGGTTGGGTATTGATGTTGGCACAGGCGGTACACGGGCTTTACTGGTCGACGCCTCGGGAATCGTGCGCTTCGGCTCAACCGTGGACCATGAGCCGATGCGCATGGAACATCCGCTATGGGCCGAGCAACGTCCGGAAGACTGGTGGGCGGCAGCCCGCAAGGCTATCGGCGGCGTGCTGAAAGAAAGCGGCGCAACCGCTAAAGATATCGCGGGCGTAGGTTTGTCGGGACAGATGCATGGACTAACCTTGCTCGACGATGCCTCTCATGTCGTTCGTCCAGCACTGATCTGGTGCGATCAACGGAGCCAAGCTCAGGTCGAGTATATTGAGCGGACAATTGGTAAAGCGGCTATACTGGCGGCAATCGCCAACCCCATGCTTACCGGGTTTACGTTGCCCAAGTTGCTCTGGGTGCGTGATCACGATCCGGGGAGTTACAAGCGAATCCGACACCTGCTATTGCCAAAAGACTACATCCGCTATCAACTGACCGGCGAGTATGCCACCGACGTCGCCGACGCTTCCGGTACGGGCCTCTTCGATGTTGTGAACCGCCGTTGGGCGCTCGCTGTGGCCGCGCAGTTAAATATCGATGAAACGATCTTGCCGCGTGCCTATGAATCGCATGAGGTGACGGGCGTGGTAAGCGCCATGGCCGCCGCGATCACGGGACTTGCGGCCGGTACTCCGGTGGTGGCCGGGGCAGGCGATCAGGCGGCGAGCGCGGTTGGCAGCGGCGTCGTTGAGCCTGGGCTTGTTTCATGCACCATCGGCACGTCGGGCGTGGTGTTTGCCCATCTCACCGAGCCGGCATACGATCCGCGCGGCGCGGTACACACTTTCTGTCACGCTGTCGCCGGAGCGTGGCATGCGATGGGCGTGACGCAAGGCGCCGGATTAAGCTTGCAATGGTTCCGCAATCAGCTTGCTCCTGGCGTGCCGTACGATGAACTGACCGCGCAGGCCGCCAATTCCCCCGCCGGATCGCAAGGCTTATTCTGGCTTCCTTATTTGATGGGCGAACGTACCCCGCATCTCGACCCGAAGGCTCGCGGCGGCTGGATCGGATTGACGGCCAGCCACACACGCGCCGATCTGATCCGGGCGCTGATCGAAGGCGTTTCGTATAGCCAGAAAGATGGCCTCGAGTTGATTGAGAAGCTTGGGGCGAAAGTTGCTTCCGTGCGGGTATCGGGGGGCGGGGCGCAAAGCGCATTCTGGCGGCAGATGCTGGCGAATGTGTTCAATAAACGCGTGGTCACTTTGGCAACAACGGAAGGGTCGGCGTACGGGGCGGCTCTACTGGCGATGGTAGGCACCGCGGCTTACTCGTCGGTTACAGAAGCTTGCCGGGCGGTGGTGCGCGAAGTAGAGACGATGGAACCGCAGCCGGAAATTGCCGCCGCTTATGCCGAGGGCTATGAGGTATATCGCAGCCTCTACCCCGCTTTACGTCCCATTTTCCCCTCCATGCGATAAACCCGGTAATACAGATTGATCCTATAGAGAAGCTTCAGCCGGGGCCAACACTTACTGTCAGGATTCGGTTTGCTCTACTAACCGTTCCACCGACATCGTGTAAATGGCTGACTTCCCATGTTGATCACTCTGAAAAAAGATGCGCTGGCTGTTGGGCGAGAAAATTGGCGTAACCATAGCGGGGTCGCTCGCGCGGTGCTCGCAGAGCGTCAATTCGCGTTTGACGGAACGCACAAGGATCAGGATATAAGGGGAGGCTTTGCTGGCGCTGGCCCCGACGAAAACGCTGGCATCCCCGTTCGAACCGAAACTAACGAACTGGCTCGTGCTGCTGACCAGTTGTTCTTCGTTCGTGTCGGGTACAAGCTCGCGTATATTGTTGAGTCGCTTTCTATCTTCCGGTAGATTCAGGTAGTGCACGGCGTGTCCATCGGGCGCCCACAGAGCCATCCCCAGGCCCCCCACGGTTAGTTTCAAGTGGTGGTTTTGTTCTCCATCGTAGTTCACCAAGCACAGGTCGCCACCACGTCGATAGAGCACGCCCGCACGCTTCGGCCGTGGGACCGGATGGCTGATCTCCTCCGTCGCTTCTACGATTGTTCTCGCCGCTCCACGCGCCAAATCCACCAACTGCAGCCGGTAACGATCGCCCTTTCGCTCGACTAACGTGGCGTAGAGTCCATCCTCGGCTGCGCTAAAACCGGGAGTTCGCTCAGCTCCGTCGGGGATCCGGTAGATCTCTCGCGATTTCCCCGTCGCAAAGGACAACAGGACGACGGACCGTCCGTCTACGTAACAGCAATTTCGCTCATCGCCCGAAAGCGTAACCGACAGCGGATCCAGGCCCTGGGCGTCGGTAAGCTGGCGCATTTGACCCGATTTCAGATCCATTCGATAGATCTGTTGCGTGCCGCCGCGATCCGAGGAATGCAAGAGAAAGTTGCCCCGGCGAGATACTGGACGATTGTAGCTAGCCGGCAGAAAGCTGGTATGGACGGGGTCTGTAAGACGGGTCAGGGCTAGTTCCGTGGCCCGGTCGCTGTATTTGAGAGACTCCGATGGCAGAGTCTGCGTCTTGTCTCTAGTAGCCGCAAGCAAGGGAAAGGACAGCGAAGAAAGGAAGGACCTTCGGGTCAAGGCCCGCATGCCTTGATGATAGCTCAGGTGATTCACCGGTAGAGAAACGAATTCTGGGCCGGGATGCGGGCTTCTCAACCCGGGCGAAGCTACACCTCGCCCGGATCTCGTGAGCGCAGCTAGAAGTTATATCCCAAACCAATTTGATAAGTCCGCGGCGCTACGAAATGAGTGCCACTGAACGTCGAAAGAAAGTTATAAAGGCTGACCGTATTCGTCAGATTCTCCACGCTGAAGCGAAGAGTTACCTTGGGACCGCTTTCCCGATGTAATAGATTGTCGGTTCCCACGGCGATGTTGAATAGGTTGCGTGGCGACACCCGGGGCGGGTTTGTGTCGTCATTCTCCGTGCCCTCTTTTGGAATGCTGATGCGTGTTGCACCGCCGCCGCTATCGCATGTGCCGATGGGACTGTCGCGCGTGGCGATTATGCCGCCACAGAAAAATCCAATCGCCGCCTGTTGGGCGCCGGATAGAGCCAAGGCGCTGCCAATATCGGGCACCGATCCATTCACCAAACCGCTGTCATAGCGCCAGGTAAAGTCGATCCATTCCCCGTTGTGAGGTCTTTGATAGCGCATGACGACGGTCTGCTGATACGCCTGATCATGATCGATTCGGAATACGGAACCAGCGAAATCGGATTGGGGAACCAAGCCGCCATTCTCCGGCGGGAAGTAGCGGGCGCGTGTATGGCCCAGGGTCAGGTAGGCCTGGAAGCCGTGCAGATCCACGGTGCTGACTCGGGCTGTAACGCCATCCAATTTGGATTTCTTCCAGGAGATCGGGAATGTGATTGGCGTATTGAATACCACGTCGAAGTCGTAAGCGTTGTTTGTGTATTTCCAAAAGTAGTCAGCGTCGACAATGAGCCATCGCCCGATGCGCTGCTGAATTCCGGTATTGAACTGATTGCGATTTCCCGGGGGAAGCGGCTCGCTGGCCGAACCGAATACGTTCTGAGCGAGTCCGCCGGCGCCTGTTCCGCTAGCCAGGATAAGATTCTCATTAAACGGCGTTTCGAACGTCCGGGCATACGAGGCGCGTAATACGGTTCCGGTCTTCTTGACAAGATAGGCAACGCCGATGCGGGGTTGAACGCCATTTGCGGACGAGAGTCCATTGTATTGATCGTCACGCAAGCCAGCGTTGATTGTGAAGTTTCCAAGGCGAATTGTATCGGCTACATAGAACGCATATTGGTTGATATTTTTGCGTCCACGGAAGCTGAACTGAGATCCACCGCGGCTTAAATCGAACAGAACGATTCCTGGTTGAAGATTTGGATTGCCGGTAAAGGTGGGATTGATGGTCGAGCACGTATCGGGATCGGAAACGCCAGGCAGCAGCAATGGATTCTGATCGCCATCGAGGCAAACGGGATTGAAGGTGGGATCGGTGATGCCGAATGTGAAGTGCTCTACCAAGCGTGTTTGCTGCAATTGCGTCCCGAACTTGAAATCGTGAATTCCGCGCTGGTAGGAAATGTCAGCCTTGATACCCCAGTTAGTCAGAAACCGATCTTGCGACACGGTCACTGGTGTGTCGGCGAACGGATCGCGGCTGCCATAATAATTCACTTGATCGCGCCGCAGGTAAGGGTTGACGGTCAGCAGTGTATGGGCGTTAAAAGTGTGTTGATAGCCGGGGGCGATGTTATAGGTCATCACCCGCTGCCGCTGGTCCTGGCTTAGCTGGTCATAACTGTTGGGAGCTTGAAACCAGTTTCGAGCGGTGAACAGATTCAAATGGAAAGCGTCGCGGGCTGTTGGTTGATAGTCGAAGCGATCGAAGATAGTTTCGTTGTTTCCGATATCGTGGATGGGCAGAAATTCCGGCGTGTCCAGGAAATGGCCGCTGCGGATGCCGCTAAGCGAAATGAAATTTCCGTATTTGGCTCCTCCGATGCCGAATGAGGCGTCTCCGCCGGCGGTTCCAAACGATCCCCAATTCGCCGAGAGATTGCCGAAAGCCTTCGGTGCGCCCAGCCCGGAACGCGTCGTGCTGTTAACAATCAGGCTCGACTTATCACCGTACTGCGCGTCCGGCGAGCCGGAGATGATTTCCATACTCTGAATCGCGTTCAGCGGCAGTTGCGTGGAGAAAACTTTACTCTGTTGATCGCTGATCGGCTGTCCATCCACGACAAAGGTAACCTGGGCGTGATCGCCCAACGGATGAAAGAATCCATTGGCATCCGCGGCCACTCCGCCGCTGCTGTAAGTGATCGCTTCGCTCAAACCGCCGCCGGGGCTGAAAATTGGAAGCTTCGAAAAACTGGACCGATCCACGTCCTGATGTGCGCTGGGTTCGGTTTCAAGAAGCCCGGCGTCACCTTCCACTACGACGCTCTGCGACGCGCCCGCCACTTGCAGTGCGAAGTCTTCGTTCGACGGAACGGAGCTGCGAACGTCGACGCTTCGAACCAGTGGAGCAAAGCTACCCGCGGTCACCCGAAGAATATAAGCATTCTGCGGGATGTTGCTTAAGCGGTATCGTCCTTGGGAATCCGTAGGGGTGGTTTGCTGATAACCGGTCACCGCGCTGCGAATCTGGACGGTTGCACCCTTGATGATCGCGCCCGAAGGATCCTTGACTGTGCCCTCCACCGTTCCGCTATTAATGGATTGGGTGAACGAGGCGGGACTTAAAAGAAGACCTGCTAAAAACACATAACTGACTTGTAACCCGAGTTTCCTCATTCCACAAGAATGCCCGAATCGACGGGCTTGACCTATGCGTCCCGTGCAGCGGGCGCCGTGGCGCGCAAGCGGGCTAGAAAGGGAGATGAACGGCAACTAATCCGCCCCCGGGGAGCTTTCGTTGTAGTTCAAAATCGCTATTCCCATAGGGGTTCAAGGCATTTACAATTAAAGTACGAATGCCCCATATTCACGAACCGCAACTCGTCAATATGATTGGAAATTCGGCCGGTGCGGCTCTCTTCGGAATTTTTCTTCTACTCCTGCTCCGTGATCGCGCCGCAATGCGCCTCAGGGCGAGTTGGCCTTCCATCGCCGCCGCGGCCCTGGTTTTCCTCTGGAACATCGGATCTCTGGCCGCTTTGTTAACGGTGGATGTCCTGCATTCCAACCCCAGTGTTCTGATCGCTCTCAGCTTTTCCGTCCTCAGCCTGATTCCCGCGCTACTGCTCAACCTATCGCTAGACGGGCGTTTCCCGCTGTTGACGTCCTGCGGATATGGGCTTAGCTCTATCGCTGTCGCGCTACACATCTCACAGCTCATCACGGATCGTCAACTGGCGCAAACCGCGCTTTTACTGGTGACGATCGGATTTGGATTGTTGACCCTGGCCGCCCTGATCGCCTTGGCGGTACGCAGCGAGAATGAGAAGCGGGGCCGTACGCCGCGGATGCTCGCCGCCATGTGCTCGGCACTCTTCGCTCTATCCATCGTTCACTTCAGCCAGGGTCACGCGCTCGATGGGTGGTCCAAGGAATTGATCTTTCACCATGCCGGAATCCCGCTCGCATTGTTTGTTCTGCTGCAGGATTACCGCTTCGTTCTGCTGGATGCCTTCGTTCGCTTTCTGACCAACGCCCTATTGGCCGCTCTCCTGACATTCGGCATGATCCGCCTGGGTGCGAACTTCTTTCCGTCCGTGGCCCAGATTGTCAAGGATCCTTGGTTTGATGCGCTGCTACTGATTGCAATCTCGTTCCTTCTCATCGTGTTTGCGTTTCTGCGTGGAAGAATGCAGCGCTTGCTCACTCGCGTTGTCTTCCAACGGCCCGATCTGAACGAGGCCCTAAACCGCCTTCGAACGCACGCATCCCGCGTGGAGACGGAATACGAATATCTTCCCTGGGCCACCAATGAAATAGGCGCCTTCATGTATGCAAGCCGCTCGGAACTCTCGACGGTTGACGAGGTCCCGCAGCTTGGCGAGATTCTTTTTCCGGCGCTGGTGATGGATGTCGCCAGCTTGCGAACAGCCTCCCAATACGATTGGGCCGAGGCCATCGCTCCTCTTCGCCTCAGCCCGCAAGAAACGCGCTATGTGTTTCTGGGGCGGCGCCGCGGCGGCCGGCGGTACTTGAGTGAGGATCTGCAGGCCCTGGGAAGCGTGTCCACGGTGGTGGCCGAAGAGGTAAAGCGATTTCGCGCGGCCGAGATGCAGAGCCTCGTGCTGCAGGCCGAACTTCGGGCGCTCCAGTCGCAGATCAATCCGCACTTCCTGTTTAACGCGCTCAATACCCTGTACGGAATTATTCCCCGTGAAGCCGCGGGCGCCCGCCGAACCGTGATGAACCTCGCCGACATCTTTCGCTATTCTCTGCAGGACGGGCGATCGGTGATACCAATTTCGGAAGAGTTGGAAATCATCAATGCTTATTTGCAGATCGAATTTCTTCGCCTCGGGGCGCGTCTCCATACCGACATTCAGGTTGACGACGAGGCTCTTTCAGTCAAGATTCCCATCCTCTCTATTCAGCCGCTGGTGGAAAACGCAATCAAGCACGGAATATCCGTCAATGCCGCGGGGGGCTGGCTACGTCTGAAAATCACGGTTGTGGGCGGCGGCATCCAGATTATCGTTGAGGATACTGGCGCGGGAATAGAGGCCAAGCGCCAGAGGCAGGACCATGCCGGCGCAGGGCTCGGACTAGCGAATGTCTCCAAACGCTTACAACTTTATTACGGGCCGCACGTGTCCATTAACCTCCATTCCGACGATTCGGGAACACGTGTCCAGTTTTGCATCCCCAGCGCTGAAACGGTCGCCGTGTGAGCCCGGCCGCTCCCGGTGAATTGTCCCCCGCTCATCGATAAAACCGGTCCGGTCGTGGATAATGTACGAAAACGAACGCAGCCTACGTGATACTCAATAAAGATGGTGGAAATGTTGAGGACGCTGATTGTAGACGACGAGCCGATCGCGCGTCAGGTGCTCCGCGAAGAGTTGGAAGAGGCCGAAGGCGTAGCGATCGTCGGGGAAGCGGAAAATGGAGTCGACGCGCTGGCGAAGATCTCCACGCTACAGCCAGACCTGGTTTTCCTCGACCTGGAGATGCCCGAAATGGGCGGCTTCGATGTGGTTCGTAACCTCCGTGGGGATCAGCCTCCCCCAGTCGTAATCATCGTCACGGCGTATGATCGCTACGCCATCCAGGCATTCGAAGCGGGGGCTGTCGATTATCTTTTAAAGCCCGTGCACTCCGACCGGTTAAAGAAAGCGATCGAGAGGGCCAGGACCCTTAAGGACACCAGCCGCAACCTCGCCGACAAAGTGATTAAGGTTAGCGAGGCCGTCGAAAAGAACGTCAACCATATGTCCCGCAAAGTCGTGGGACGAATCAGCGAGGAATACTTCCTGCTCAACCTCAATGAGGTTTTGGCCTTTCAAGCCGACGGCGAACTTGTCTGGATCGTCACCGCCAAGCAACGCCTGCTTGCCACGCAAACGTTGAAATGTCTGCAAAATCGTTTGGGCGACCTGCAGTTTCAGCGCGTGCATCGCAACGCCATCGTCAATGCCAATCACGTCAGAAAGATGAGTCCGTTAAGCAGCCAGCGCTGGCTGCTCACGCTCTCCAACGGCCAGGAGTTGATCGTCAGTAAACGTCAGGCGCATAACGTGCGCGCGCTGCTCCATTAGTTCGATTGAACCACAGCAAATTCGCCTCATGCTTTCGACTTGCGCCTCTACGGAACCCCGGCGGTCGCTGAAGTGTTACCGTTCATCCGTTGCATGCCGCCGCCAGTTGACGTAGCGTTCGGCGCCGATAGCCCGTCCATAAGACCGAATCCGCGAATTCCCAGTGCGCTTTGCCAAACACTTTCCAAAGCCTGGACGTAATCCACTTCCAACTGGAATAAGGTGCGCTGCGAAATCAGCGCTTGCGGATAGGCTGCCGCCATGTTCCGGTAATTTGTCTGGTAAAGTTTGTACGCCTGCTCGGCGCGCGGCAACATCTCGGTCTTATACTGTTGCGCCGTCGCTCGGGCCGACTCATAATCGCGAAATAGATTCGCCACATCACGGGCAATCTGGAGCTTCACCCGGATGAGTTCCTGCTTCGAACTCTCGATCTCGGCTTTGGCCGCGGCGATGTTGCCCTGGTTCCGATTGAAGACCGGTAAGGTAACGCCAATCTGCACGCCGCCATTCAACCCGATGGGTTTTCTGGTGGATTCCAGAGGCTCATAATTCTGCGACAGATTACCGTACAACTGCAGGTCTGGAATGGGTGCCTTCTTCGCCTGCGTGAGGGACGCCTCGGCCCGGCTGGCGGCGATTTGGGCAAGTTGCACTTCCGGATTTTCCCGTAACGTGGTTGCCAACCACTCGTCATAATTCAGATCGGGAATGGCGTCCAGATCGCCTTCCAGAGAGGACTGTTCCATCTCCGGCTTGCCCACCACGGCAGCCAGCGTTCGCCATGACGATCGAAGATTTTGCCGGGCGATGCGAAGGCCCACATTCACCTGCTGCTGTTCCACTTCGGCTTGTAAAACATCCGGACGGTCGGCTTGTCCGATATTGGCCAACTGATGCGACGTTTGCGTGGCGTCGGCGGCTAGCTTCGTCAGATTCTCCCTGACACTCACCAGTCTCTGGTCGGCCAGCACCTGGTAGAACAGCATGCGGACGTTGTTGAGGATGCGCAGCCGCTGCACCTCACCGCTTGTTTCCGCTTCCTTGGTGAGCAACGCCGCCACTCGCCGCGCGGCCCCCAGTTTGCCGCCCATGACAATCGTTTGGCTGACAAATCCACCCTGCTTGCCGCCACCGGTATAACCGCCGCGAATTTCATCGCCGTAGTAGCCCACCGTGGGATTCGGATAGAAGCCAGCCTGCCGCGCCTGCCCCGCTGCTATCCGCACGTTCGCTTGCACCTGCGCGAAAGTCGGATTGTTTAAAAGCGCCATGCGCTCCAGATCCTCCAGACGCATGCCGGTTCCAGTAGCCACGGTGGGTACAGCAGGCGAGACCTGGATGTCGTACAGCGTCATGTCGCCCTCGTACATCTTGGCCGTGATTTGATCGCCCGATTTAATTCGGCTAAGTATTTCCTCTTTGTCCACGGCATAGTTCATCGTCATCGCGCCCATGCCCCCGGCAATCGGCTCACTCGCGACACTGAGCCGCCTGCCTCTCGTATCCCCCTCCTTCACCATGCCCCGTAACGTGTACGATTTTTTGTCGCCTTGTTGTGCGCCGGCGAGCGTGCAAAACAGGTACCCAACCGCGAACGCCGCAACCCCGATTCTGATATTCATCGAGCGCCGTCTCCCTTTGCTCGAGCCTGCTGAGCCTTCAGCTCCATGATCTTGTCGTATTGTTCGGGCGGCATCACGCGGACCAGCGTCATCATCCCGCCCACATACCCACTCCATCCGGGGAGCAGACCGTATGCCTCCGGTTTTTCCACCTCTTTGTCCATCGCCATCATCGGACCCTCCATGAAGGCATCCTGGGGGAAAAGCGGCACCTGCCCGGCATTCTCAGGCAATTTCGGCATACTCATCCCACTCATGTCCTGCATGCCGCCGCGGTCCATTCCGGGCATCTTCGAATGATCCATCCCGGCCATTCCAGGCATGGCAGCCATTGCCTTTTTAGCCGCCTCCTGAGACAACGGCCCGTTCGCCATCGGCATCTCGCTGGTGGAACCGACGCCGAGACCACGCCCTAAACTCGGAGCTCGATTTTCCGACGTCGCGTTGCCGTCGCGCAGCATTCCCATCCCGTCTTCCATGCTGGCGCCGCCTTGCATTCCCCGGCCAACCCGAGTCATCGGCCCGACATTCGACGCCATCTGGTTCATCATGTGGTGCGGCAGATGGCAGTGGAGCATCCAGTCGCCCAGACGGTCCGCCACGAATTCGATATCCCTTGCCTGTGCCACGCCCACCAAAGTTGTGTTGCCCCTGGTCCAGGCCGACTCTTGCTGGCGGGCACCTTCCCGTCCCGTTTCCCAAAACGTGAATCCATGCAGATGGATGGGGTGATGGTCCATCCCCATGTTGATGAACCGCACACGCACTCGTTCGCCGTGACGGATTATCATCGGCGTCGAAGCGGGACCGGCCTTACCGTTGAACGTGAGCCAGTTAAATTCCATGCTCATGCTGTTGGGAATCGAACTATTGGGCAGCACCGCATATTCCTGCAGGGCGATTAAGTAGTCTCTATCGACCTGGGGCGCATAAGCATTTTTCGGATGAATGATGAAGCCTCCAAGCATACCCACCATCTCCTGCATGGCCATGTGCGGGTGATAGAAGAACGTGCCGTTTTGGTGAAGCGAAAACTCATATACAAATCGCTCACCCGGCTGCACCGGCTTCTGACCCAGGCCGGGTACACCATCCATTTCGATGGGAAGTTCCAATCCGTGCCAATGAACCCCGGTCTGCTCCGGCAGATGATTGTCGAAGATAATGCGTACCCGGTCACCTTCGGTAGCCTGGATCGTGGGGCCTGGCGCGCTTCCATTGAAGCCCCAGAGGTCGAAGGTTCTGCCGGGCACGATCACCTGCTTCACAGGCTCGGCGACAAGGTGGAAAACCTTCACGCCGTTGTCCATTGTGAATGGAAGGTCTTCGATATCGAGCGTGGTAACGGGTACCGGGGCAGCGTTCGCAGTGCCCGGTCTGGCGGGTACTCGAACACTGGCCGCGGCGTGGCCCGTGCCGCCTTGGGATGTTCCGGATTGTTGGCCCGAAAGCAATCCCCTTCCGGCAAAGACACTAGCCGTTAAAGCAGAAATCTTGCTAAAGAAAACTCGTCGATTGTTCATGAAGTCCTCTAACGCCGATCAAAATATTTGGAGTGATTTGGTTGAATAGTCGCGGGTGCGGACAAGCCATACACTCGCGGATCGGAGCAGCGATTTGAAGACGATCTAAATGCGCAGGATGGAAAATGCGGAGACGTCGCGCAGACTAGTGGAGTCGACGATCGGCGACGGAAAGGATCGCCATGCCGGCGATGGCGCGTTAAGAACCAACGCCGACGATAAAAGGATCGGCTGCGGCGCAATCAAGGGCTCTGAGGCGACTGGTAAACTTCCATCGCTAACGGTTGGCGATGGATCGGAACACGGTTGTTGCCGCCGATCGCTCCCGCTGGGTTGCGATGCCGAGCGCTCAGGACAACAGTCATGCGCGCCGTGCGGAGACTGAACCACAGTGATCGGATTCGCGATCGACGCCGAAGGTTTTAGCAGAGAACAGGACAGGCTACACTGCGCATTGATGGCTGAAGCCAGCACCGCGAAGATCGCCAAAACTTGTCCAACAGACCGGAACATCTATTCGTATGCTACCGCGAAGTTACGCCGGCGGTGCGTGGGGTGGCTTTCGTTTCCAGTCCCATTCGAATCGACTCTTCAAGATTACGCCCGGACCCTTATCGCCGAGGTCGACGCCAGTGCCAAGGTTGAGACTGAAACCCGGCCTCAATTCCCAGTCGCCCCCGACAAACAATTGATGCACCTCCGGCTGCGCGCGGGGCACGACATTAATGCTTTCGATAGCCCCGTAATACTCAAGCGATGGCGAGAATGACTTTCGCTTCCAGCGCAGCAGTAAGGCAGGCTCGAAATTCCACCCGTGCCTTGTGCCTGGACCGCGCAGGGCACGTTCGAATACGGGGTTAAAAATAACTTGCCAGTGAGTAAACTCACGGTCGAGGATCGGCCGAAGTTCCACCCTTCGCGAATTCTCTTCGTAGCGTGTCTTTTGAAAGGAGAATTCCGCTACAAATCCAAGACGCAGCGGCAAATGCCAGGACCCTGGGGCGTAGAAATGCGGCAGCACGCGCCAACCCGCGAACTGCGGCGAATAGTTCGGTTGCCAGGCATTCAGAAACATGAATCCAACCGCAAAATTCGGGGAAATGCCAAACGTAGGCTCAAGCGTTAGATGGCTTTGGTGCCTACTCGGAAGAAGGGTGCCATCGGCTGCCGCCGTTCCTTGCGGCATGAAGTTTAGGTGAGCTTCCAGGCTGTACTCATGCAGTGAAAGCGGCTCATATTCGTAAACGTGAATCTCAAATGGATCTTGCGCCAACGCTCTGGAAGCGCAGCCAAGACAAGCGAGCAGTAAACTCGTGTATCGCACGTTCTCCACCTATGTTCTTTGGGTATCTGGGGAAGCTGATGGGAGGCGCGGCCTACGAGCGGGGAGGCTGTTCGAATGCGGCGGGCGAGCCCTCTGCAAGCGCTAGCTCCAAGCAGGACGGCGTGGGGCAAACCGGTCCGGGGAACGGCATTGTTTCCAGCGATTTCACTTCGGCCGCGCCGTGACAGCAGAGGCAGCGCGAGCAGCATCCATCGTCATCGCACGATCCCGGGGCGGGTGTGTGCAAAGAGTCGAGCGTAGCGCTGGACGTGTTTTGCAAGCCAGCAAAGCTACACGGAATCAGGAAGAGAGCGCCCAACAGGACAGCGATCATCATCGACGGCAGGATGCGAAAAAGCCGCTTTGTTAATCGCCGGAACATTCATTACAGCCTACCGCATTCCATCTTTTCGAGTCTCCCCCCGGCGCCTGTGGCCACTCACCATAGCGTCGATGCCGTTAAGATGCTGCACGTCTCCGCCCACAAGAACAATCTCAGTGATTCGAAGGGCTTCGCTGTATAACGAAGTATCTTCTACAACCTGTGAAAACTGCCTCGGAAGTTTCCCTCAAACATCTCGATGGCGCGGGTATTGCCGTGTCCACGATCTGCGCCATTCATTGCGTAGCCATGCCGCTGATCATCGGCAGTCTGGCGGCAAGTATCGGCTGGCTCCAGAGCGAGGCGTTAGAGTGGTGCGTCGTCGCGGGCAGCGTCGCCATCGGATTGCGCGCCCTTCTCCCTTCGTTTCGAAAACAACATCGAAGGAAGAGATGCCTGGGGCTTTTCGCGGCTGGGATGGCATCGATACTCTTTGGCCGGCTCGCCCTGCACGGGTCTTTTCCCGATACTCCCTTTGTCGTATTTGGAGCGGCTCTGATAATCTCGGCGCATGCGACAAATCACTATTTCTGCGCGCGTTGCAAGCGCTGCGGCTAGTGCTGCGTCGAAAAAACAAAACGAACCCAATAATGAAAAATGACCCAGCTTAACTTGGGTTTACGCTAGTAGGGGCAGGAGCAGGTGGTGGCGGAGCTTTCGGTTTCTCTTTGGCCGGCGTCATCACTTTAACGGGGCTGATCAGAAGATGGGCATTGCGCCCCTCCAGCCGAGGCTGGCCTTCGACGGCGCCGTGCTGGGCCAGATCCTGGGCGAAACGCAGGAGCAGCCTTTTACCGATATCGACGTGGGCGATTTCCCGCCCGCGGAATTGGACTACCGCTTTTACGCGGTTGCCCTCGCCAAGGAAGCGGATTGCATGATTTTTCTTAAATTCGTAATCATGATCGTCGGTGTTGGGACGGAACTTCAGCTCTTTCACCTGGATCACATGCTGCTTCTTCTTGGCTTCGTGCTGTTTCTTCTTCTGTTCGTATTGCCACTGGCCGTAGTCCATCGCTTTGGCGACGGGCGGGTCGGCTGTGGGGGCGATCAAAATGAGATCGAGACCCAGTTCCTGGGCTCGACGAACGGCGAGAGACGTCTGCATCACCTCAACCGAGCCATCGGGAAATACGGCGCGAACTTCACGCACGCGGATAGCCTCATTGACGTTTTCGCGAATTCTTGGGCGGCGCGGGGGATAACTTCTCGGAGGAATCATTTATATTTTTTGGTCGGAAGCCATGAACGGACGTTCATGTGGTACTGCAGGGGTTAGGCCGGTGGACGGGATCGTGCAATCAAACATGCAGATAGACAATAGTACTCCAGCACCAGTGTAAGGCTAGAATGCTTTCTTGTCCAGCCCCTTGGTGGCGGTGTCACGTTTGGCGCACTACCGCCACTAATGCTTGATACAAGCAACTTGCGGATCTTAGCTGATCCACGATAGGTTCTTAGGATCTATAATTAGGTGTTAATTTTTTGGAGGCAGTAATGCGTAGCATTCTCAGATCGGCAGTGATGGCAGGCGCTTCAATCGCGCTCCTTTCCGCTCAAGCCGGGCCGCCCGCAGGCCCGAAAAAGCTTGTCGCGGTGCTGAATTTCGACTATTCCACGGTGCAGACTAACGTGGCGGCGCTGTTTCAGACCAACGTCGACATTGGCAAGGGAATCGCCGATCTACTAGTGGACCGGTTCGTTACCGATGGTACGTACCGCGTGATTGAGCGCAAAGCGCTCGACAAAGTACTGGCCGAGCAGAATTTCTCGAATAGCGATCGCGCCGACCCGTCATCGGCGGCAAAACTCGCCAAGATCCTGGGAGTAGATGCGATCGTCATCGGCAGCATCACGCAGTTCGGCCGCGACGACAAACAGATTGGCGTTGCCGGATCGGGCTTGGGCAGCCTGGCTGGAAAGTACGGCCTAGGCGGCGTGGGCAAGCGCGATGCAAAAGCGGTGGTGCAGATCAGCGCCCGCATCGTGAGTACCGAGACCGCCGAAGTGCTGGCTGTTGCGTCGGGGAAGGGTGAATCCAGCCGCGGGGGAGTGAATCTTTTGGGCGGCGGTGGAAGCTATGGCGGATCGGGCGCGGGCGCGGTAAATATGTCCAGTTCGAATTTCGGAGCGACCATCATAGGCGAGGCCGTCAATCAAGCGGTGACCAACGTTGCCACGCAACTGGAAGCTAGCGCCGGCAGAATGCCCACCAAAGTCGTTATGGTGGACGGGCTGGTGGCTGACGCTTCCGGTCCTCTGGTGTTGAATGTGGGCAGCCGCGCCGGAGTTCATGTTGGCGACCGCCTGCAGTTGTTCCGTTCCGGCAAAGCGATTACCGATCCGGCTACCGGTAAGGTGTTGCGACGGATGGATACGGCTATTGGCGAAGTAACGGTAACCGAGGTGGACGAATCGTCGGCGGTGGCAACCTACAATGGCACGCAACCGGTGAAGGTTGGCGATCACGTAAAGAGTTTTCCGCTGCGTTAAGCACGCAAGCCGGGATAAGGCGAGGGAGGGGTTATGGCATTTCAACTCGGCGATCGAGTGGGCGATTATCAGATTATTCAGGTGCTTGGGGCCGGTGGCATGGGCCAGGTTTATAAGGTCCGCAACGTAATTTCAGAGCGGGTCGAGGCCATGAAAATTCTGTTGCCGAACCTCGAGTCGAATCAGGAACTGGCTGACCGTTTCCTCCGCGAGATCAAGGTCCAGGCGAGCCTGGAGCATCCGAATATCGCCTCGCTACATACGGCGCAGCGAGTGGATAATCAACTCCTGATGATCATGGAATATGTCGAGGGCGAATCCCTCGATCGCCGGGCTGAGCGTGGCCGCATCCCTATCCATGAAGGCGTCGATTACATCATGCAGGTGTTGCTGGCCTTGGCCTATGCCCACTCGCGGGGCGTGGTTCATCGGGACATCAAGCCGGCAAACATGATGGTGACTCCGAAAGGCGTCGTCAAGCTGATGGATTTTGGGATCGCTAAGATGGCGGCCGATCGCCGTCTAACGCAAACAGGACGGACCGTCGGCTCGCTCTTCTACATGTCGCCGGAGCAGATCAAAGGGCAGGATCCCGATCCCCGCTCGGATCTTTATTCGCTGGGTGTGGCACTGTATGAGATCGTCACTGGAACGCTGCCGTTCAAGGGCGACAGCGATTACACCATCATGGCCGCCCATCTGCAACAGTCGGCTATTCCGCCGATCGAGGTGGATCCGCGTTTTCCCACGGCTCTGAACGAAGTGATTATGATGTCGATCGCCAAGGATCCGGGGCAGCGGTTCCAAAGTGCCGATGCCTTTCGCGGGGCGCTCGAAAACGCCAGCCGGGGAATTGGAATCGCGACGGATGCGCCGGCCGCGCCACAATACTCGCAACAACAGCAGGGTCCACCACAGCAATCGCCAATGTACCAGCCGCCCCAGGCTAATTTTCAACCGCCGATGCCCGCGCCGCCTCAACCATCTTCCAGCCATCGCGGACTGTACATGGTTCTCGGTTCGCTGGCGACGATCGGCGTACTGGCTCTGGCGATCACGCAGGGTCCACGCCTCTGGAAAACGTACGCTGGAACGAAGACCGATCAGGTAGCGACTAACAATCCTATTTCGCAAGGCACCGGAAATCCGCTGGTCACTCCTATTGGCGAGACCAAGCCGCAGCAGAATATTCCTCAGTCGGGAGGGAACGCGGAACGGCAGCCGCCGCAAAAGGAAGTGATCCCGGAGAAGGAGACGCAGCAAAATCCGCCTTCCACCGATCGCGTCAAGCGGACTGGAGCGGAGCGCGAAATAGCCCAGAACCGGCAACCGCGAGTGGATCCGTATCAGGCCCGCCAGGATCCGCCGCCACAGCAATATCAGCAACAACAACAGCAGCAACAGCAACAGGATCCGCCTCGCACCCCGCAAGTGGACCCGGCTACTACCAGAGCCTTGCACGAAGCCCGCGAGCAATATAACCAGATGGCGATTCGCGCCGAATCCAGCCGCGGCGGCGTGAAATCGATGGAGCAACAGTTACAGCAGCAAGGGTTGGGGCTTCGCGGCGATATCAAGCAGGCCGAGACCAGGGTAAATTATCTGATGCAGGAAGCCATGACATCCATCCAGGCCGGAGACCCTGCCGCCGCCAAGAAGCATCTGGATATGGCCGAGCTGGCTCTGGAAAGCGTCGAACGTTTCCTGGGCCGTTAGGTTCGCTCTAAAAGGTAACAAGGCTATGCTGGAAGCATGCCCGATTTCGATATTGTCGGCGTAGGCCTTAACGCCACCGACACGCTGCTGCTGTTAAATCGCTTCCCCGCTTACGCCGGAAAAGTCCCGTTTGAGAGCGAGATTCTTAGCCCTGGCGGCCAGGTTGCCAGCGCGATGGTTGCCTGCTCCAAGCTCGGTTTACGCACCAAATATATCGGCACCGTGGGCGACGATGAGCGTGGGCGGATCCAACTGGAAAGTCTGCAAGGCAGCGGCATTAACCTGGATGACGTCTTCATTCGTAGAAATTGTCCGAACCAGACCGCCTATATACTGATCGACCGGTCAACGGGGGAGCGCACCGTCCTTTGGCAGCGCTCCGACTGCCTGCGTCTTGATCCGGCCGAGATTACCGCTGAGAAAATCAACTGTGCCCGGATGCTGCATATCGACGGTCATGACACGCCAGCCGTGGCCCGCGCGGCCCGCATTGCCCGCGAGCATGGAATCCCGGTGACGGTGGACGTCGACACTGTGTATCACGGCTTCGATAGTGTACTTCCCAACGTCGATTATCTGGTGGCGAGTTCGGAATTCCCGGGACAGTGGACCAGCGAACGCGATCCCCTGCGCGCGCTGCAGACCATTCAGGAAGAGTACAAGCTGCGCGTTGCGTCGATGACGCTGGGCGCCCATGGAGCTGTCGCGCGGTACCAGGGAAAGTATTATTATTCGCCCGCTTTCGTGGTCAATTGTGTGGATACCACCGGCGCCGGCGATATCTTTCATGGGGCCTTCTGTTACGCGATCCTACAAGAGATGGGGATGCTCGACGCGCTGGAATTCGCCAATGCGATGGCGGCGATTAACTGCACCGCTCTGGGAGCGCGCGGGCGCATCGGCACTTTGGCGGAAGTGAAGGCCCTGATGGAGCGAGGCGAACGCCGCTCCCAGGCCGAATTCGCCTCGGCGGCGCACGGTTCATGATTCCGCTGCGCTCGACAGAACGCGTCTACTCCACTCCAGTTGTGACGATAGCGCTGATCGTCGTCAATGTCGTCATCTTCCTATATCAATACGTGATGCCGTCGGAGGCCTATGAAGGGTTCCTGATGCGCTATGCGATTGTCCCCGACCGGCTGCATTATTGGACTCTGCTGACGTCCACCTTTCTGCATGGCGGCTGGATGCACCTGCTGGGGAATATGCTTTTCCTATGGGTGTTCGGGCGGAATCTGGAAGACGTGATGGGTGCGGGCAAGTTCCTGCTGTTCTATATGCTCTGCGGGGTGGCTGCCGGACTGACGCAGGTGGCCATCAATCCCTATTCGCGAATTCCTACCATCGGAGCCAGTGGCGCGATCGCCGGCGTGATGGGCGGCTATCTTTTGAAATTTCCCAAGGCGCGCATTGTCACCCTGGTTCCCATTTTCATCTTCCTCACCAGCATGGAAATACCGGCGGCGTTTCTGCTGGCATACTGGTTCATCATTCAGTTCTTTAGCGGAGTCGGATCATTGGCCAGCACTCATACGCCCAGCGGCGGAACGGCGTGGTTTGCCCATATCGGCGGATTCATAGTCGGCATGCTGCTGGTTCGCACTTTTGCTACCCGCCAAATCCGTACCCGGCGCTGGGATTTGCAATAAATATGGTCAACCTAAACCTGGAACCGCCCGAGATTGCGCCGCTCGACGTACTGGCGATCGCGGCCCATCCCGATGACGTCGAACAAACCTGCGGCGGCACGATGCTGAAGATGTCCGAGCTCGGCTATCGCACCGGCGTGCTCGACATGACCGCCGGCGATATGGGTAGCCGCGGGACTCCCGACATCAGGATGCAGGAATCGGAAGTAGCCGCCGGGCATCTGAAGTTGGCCTGGAGGGGAAATCGCCGCTTTCCCGACGCCCGTTTAGAGAACACGTTAGCGGTTCGGCTCACTGTCGCCGGCGATATCCGGCGGCTGCGACCGCGAGTGGTAATCGTTCCCTATTGGGAGGCGCGCCATCCCGATCACTATCGCGCCGGTGAGATCGCCTATGAAGCGTGTTTCTTGGCCGGCTTACGAAAGATGGATGAGGAGACCGAACCGCATCGCCCGTTCAAAGTGATCTATTCTTCGCTCTACGCCAATGTCACGCCGTCGTTCGTGGTGGATGTCAGCGGCCAGTTTGAGCAGCGTATGCAATCGCTGTTCAGCTATGAATCGCAGTATGGCGAGACGCCGGAAGCAGCGGCGTTATTTCCCAAGCGGCAGGAGATTATCGAAAGGCTATCGGCCGTCGCGCGATTCTATGGAAACCTGGTCGGCGTGAAGTATGGCGAGCCATTCGTGGTGAAGGAGACGATGCTGGTGGATGACGTCGTGTCGCTCGGTGTGCGAAGTTTTTAGCGCTGAACAACAACAATCTGAGGCTTGGCGAGGCTTTTCGTCAATCGGGTGTAGCTATTTGAGCCCCGAGGGACTATAAACAATAGAGGGGATCTCTCCCCCTTCCATGCCATCCACTATCGCAAGGGGCAATTCGGGATCGCGCTGGCTGCGAAGAGCCGCATACATCACTTGCTTTGCCGCCGTGGGCGCCTATGCCGTAATCGCTTTGCGCGGGCCGCAGGGCTTACCGGCTTTGCTCGAAAAGCGGCGCGAGGTTCAGGCGCTGCAAGAGCAGAACGCGAACATGCAAAAAGAAAACGAGCATCGCCGCGACCGGATCAAGCGGTTGAAAGAAAGCCAGAGCGAACAGGAAATGGAAATCCGTCAAAAGCTGAAGCTGCTGCATCCCGGCGAGACTTCTTTCATCTTGCCGGAACAGCCGAAGACCGATCCCAGCGCCCCTTCAGCACAACCTTAGCATCAGAATGTACCGGAAGGAATGAGCACTCAGTAACGTTCGGGCCGCCTCCTCGTAATGAGACAGCTTACGGACACAAACCGGATGTGCTGGCGATAAAGTCGGAGATAAACGGTTTACAGGAACTTCAGTCCCACATCGACAACCTGAAGTCCTCGTGCGATCTAAAAAAAGACCGCCCTGGCAAAAAGAGTTCTGCGGGCGACTGAAATTGGCGCGATTTCGCCAATCGATGTGGTTATTAGAACCGATGGAGGGCTGGTATTACAGTTCTCCACAGAAGTAACACGTTCATGAAGTTCTGTCCGAGTTGCAAGAGTCAAATCGCGGACTACTCGTTGAAGAAGTTCTGCCCACACTGCGGATTGCTGTTAGGCCATCCCGCAGGTAAAGGACTGGGGATAGTGGCCATTGGCGGGTTCGCGATTGCCTTTTTATTCTTTGGGGTGCTGGGAATATTAGCGTTATTCACACCATCGTCTGCTGATATAGCTCAACGGCACCGTGAGGAAGTTAAAGCTGAAGCGCAAAAACCAGTGGTGGCCATAGTCAAGAAACCCTTCGTATTGCCGGAGCCAACGCCAACCGTGATGCGTACAACGCCTGAACCAAGCCGGTCATTGGACTTAGGCGGAATCGGCCGGCTCAACTGCGGAGGATCGATCCCGGTTATGCTTGGTACCACAAAAGATGCGGTGGATGAGGTCCAGCATTCTCTAAATGCGCGGGATCGTGAAGGACTAAGGGAGATGGTGATGCGAGGCCGGGCCTTCATTGTGCCGAGCGACACTCGGGCGAAGTTGATTGATCGCGGATTCTTTTCGGCTAGGGTCCGCGTCATGGAAGGCGCTTCCGCCGGGCAAGCCGGATGGATTCCCAGCGAGTACATCAAATGAGCGGACTACCCGAAAACGGAATTCGCCTAATCCGCTCACTTGATCGCTATTCCTTCGGGCCGTATTTTCGACAGTACTTATTGTTGTGGGTTCTTGCGACCAGGAGGCGATTACACACTTCACACTCCGCGTTAGAAAACGTACGTGAATACGACTGAGCCTTGCACGCCGCCGGGCATCCCTTGCTCGCCCGGCATGGCATCCGGACTCCCCAGCTTGAATCCGAAGCTGGCCCCGCCACCCTTATTCGCCTTGGCGATGCCGCTGACCGCTTCCACCGCGTTCTGCAGCGCCGCCGAACTTGGCTTGATCAATGCGCCAACTTTGCTGGCGTCGCCGATATTGTTGAAACTCTTTGCCGCAATTGCCATATTTCCCACGGCTTTCTCGCCTTCGCTAAACACCTTGCCGAGCGACGACAGGTCCGGAATGTAGGTGTCCTGGGGGAAACTGAGCGTGATCTCCCACTTGTCTTTGGCCAGGGTGCCGGAGAAATGGAAGGGGCCTGATGCCGCGTCCAGTTTCAAGGTTCCAGTTAGCGATACGCCCAATGAAACGGAGCTGTCGCCCTTGTTTAGATTCCCGGTCAATCCAGTTACACCGATGTTGATGTTGGCGCCCTTCTTGCCGATGGTGACGCCGTCGTTGATGGTTGACACGGCCTTCTTCACCGAGTCGATAAAATCGCTATCGGAATTCGTCGGCAGGTCACCGCTGGAGGAAGCAGGCGCGCCGGGGGCGGGTTGCGTAATCAACAAACCGACGGCATTGATCGTTGCCCACTGCACGACGATCTTCCTGATTTGGTCATCCGGGATGGGGCTCATGCCGTAGAACACGGAGAGCTTCACATCCTTAACCACTTGGTCGATGGTAGAGGATTGAATACTCCCTCTGTGCCCGGATAAGTAAGCGATGATTCGGTCTTCAGGTTTCATAAAGAATAGTGTCCGCAGGGATTGCGTCGTTTCGAAGAGAAAAGGGACATGACGCTTTTAGATGGCGAATGAAAAATCGGTCAGGGGCAAACTGGGGTAACGAATTACTTGACGCACACGGACTCTGGGTGTATTTTTGAGTACACGGAAACGGTTAAGTTGAACGATAAGAGCGGCTTGGTTGAGGTAGTGCGCTACTTTTCGGATCCCATGGCGTGCCTTGAAACACTTTCCAAGGCGAAGTGGCCTAACGGCCCGGAATGCCCACGCTGCAGCTGCAAGCGGCTGTCTTTCCTCAAGACGCGGCGCATGTGGACTTGCTTGGAGTGCCGGAAGCAATTCTCTGTGAAGGTCGGAACGATCTTCGAAGACTCGGAGATCTCCCTTGATAAGTGGCTCTGCGGATGTGGCTTATTGGGAATTGCAAGAACAGAATTAGCAGCTACGAAGTCGCTCGCGATCTGAGTATTACGCAGAAGTTGGCGTGGTTCATGCTTCAGCGGCTTCGCTACGCCATGCACACGGGAAGCATCAACGAGATGTCCGGCACCGTGGAAGCGGACGAAATCTTCGTCGGCGGCGCGGCGCGGTTCATGCACAAACACAAGCGAATGAAAAAGATCGACGGTCGCGGCCCGATGGGCAAAGAGATTACGTTCGGGTTGCTTGAGCGAAGGACGGGCCGCGTGCGCGTCCAACACGTCGAGACGCGGCGCAAGGGTGAACTGACTGATATCGTGCGCAAGAACGTCCGCAAGGGTTCCGAGGTAATGACCGACGAATTGCTGTCCTATGACGGACTGGACTCGGAGTACGCGCACAAGGTGATTAACCACGCGGAGAAATACATGGACGGAAACGTTCACACGAACCGCATGGAGAACTTTTGGAGTCTCCTGAAACGTGCGACTAAAGGCACGTACGTTAGTGTGGATCCGTTTCACTTGTTCAGGTACCTCGATGAGCAATCGTTCCGCTACAATGAGCACGCCACGAACTCGGAGCGCTTCCAGTTAGTACTCGGATCGGTCGCCGGGAGGCGTCACGATTGGAACACTCTGACCAGTCAGAAGGCGACCTGGTGACAGACGACCAAAAACCAAGCGAGAGTGTCGAGGAAGAAAAACCGCCCGAGGTCAAAAGACCTCCAGCATGGAGAAACTTTCAAAAGGTCCTTAAGCACGTGGTCAAGGCTCCGCCAATGCGTGAGCCATCAACGCAATCCTCTTAGGAATGCGAAGGCGAAGGGGTATCAAAAAGCGAAAACACTTATCTGGTGCTCCAGGGAAGAACGAAATGGAATCCGCAGATAACGAGAGCGATGCTACCGATCAGCACGAAGCCCCCGAACCATCGCATCCGTTTCCTATGAACATGAACCCAGCCCCAGACCGTGCCGATGCAACCAATAATCCATGGTACAAGCGCGTGCCATGGCGTCGTGTTCTGGAAGGAATCGGAGTAATCGCCGGTATAGGTTACGCCGTAGTTACTTATTTTCAATGGCGCGACCTTAGGCACAACTTCGAGGTGGATCAACGTGCTTGGGTCCGTTTCGGATACGCTACCCTTGGGGACAAGATTGACGAAAAGACTGTCATGAACGCATGGCCTCTGACGGTCCAAAACGTTGGGAAAAGTCCCGCTTTTGCCATTCTTGTTAACGGGCAATTCGAGATTGTTCCTAAAACCGTCGCACCGTCGTTTAGCTTCAGTCGTCCACATACGCTGGTTCAAGTATCGACGCTATTCCCCACCGATAGCAGTGGGTTCTCCATTGCTCTTCAATCCAATTCCGACACGGTTCATACTATCTCGATTGACGAGATTCATGACTTGACTGCCGGAAGGTCCTATCTGGCGGTATTTGCTGTCGTAACTTACCAAGACCAGTTTGGCCCGCACTGGACGCGGTTTTGCACTTGGAAAGGGTTCCCAGAAAAACCGGGAAACTTCAGCGCTCGGGACTGTGTAGCCTGGAATTCGGCAGGTGATGGAGAAGCACCAAAGTAGGCACCGTACAAGTAGGCAGCCTACAAGTAGGCAGCCTGTCACAGCGACTAACCTAGTACCAAATTCGTGTAAGTCAAGTAATTTGTTACCCAAACCGGGCCCAAACCGCTGCTGCTATCCGGGTCTGGCGTTGGGGGAGGATTAGGAACAGGTGCCGCCGGGAAACAACGGCCATTCGGGCGGAGCCTCGCGGGCTGGTGGAGCGGGGACATCGCGTGTCAGGGCCTGATAATCCGCGTGCGATAAGTGCGGTACTTCGTCATCGCTAACCAGTTGGCCTTCCGGCAGCGCGGCCACTGAATCGGCGTAGGCGTCGGCCGCCGGACCGCTTCCGTTGTAGGCCTTCCACGATCGATGCGCCCATTCCTGCCAGGTGGACCCCGCCTTAAATTTACCGCGCAATTTGCCCAAGAACTCGTTCACTCCGATTCTGAGGTTCGCCCGCCAATCCCATGACGCTTCCCGCCCTACCGTGATGCCCACCGTTTTCGTGTATTGCGCAATGCCCACGCCCCAATCAAACGATACCGAGGGAAAATATTCGGGATCGTCCGGCCAATCGAACAGAACATTGCAGTTCGGTTGATGATCGTCGGTGTGGCGATTCCGCTTGAAGATCATATGCGAGGAGTGCTGCGGCGCCTTGCTGAATTGCTTGAGGTTATTCTCATGCGTGATGATCGCATTCTCCATGTGCACCAGATTGTCGTTGCGCGGCGACAGTAGTGAATTGACGTACGCAAAAACATCCCCCTTGGTGGGATTGGCCGCGCCGATGCGCAGATGGACATAATCCACTAGAGGCGCGCTACATCCCTGGGGCATCGCGGATACGGTCAGGATGGCGTGCCCACCCATCACCGGGCGCTCGTCGTCGTTGGTGTTGTAATCGTAGGTGAGGGTTGCCGGCGTGGGGCTCTCAAATAAATTGAAATTAGACGACTTGCTGGTCCCCTGCCATTCGTCTTCCAGAATCTCGCAAACCCCCGTATAGCGGTAATGCGCCCCCGGCTGATGGCGGCACATGACGTGGCGGCATTGCAATCGCCAATAAATGGGATAGACGGTGGGGCTGAATCCTTGCAGGTCACACTGGATCCGGATCACGGGCATCCGGGGATGGGCGCTGATTCGAAAAAGAAATCCGCTGTTGTTATTGAATGCATCCGTTCGGGGATAGGAATCGGGGGCGTAGCCGGGAGGATCGTCGCGATCCAGATTCGTGATTCGCAAGGCGAAATCGCCCAGCACAATCGTATTGAAGTTACTGGATGAATCGGCGGTTCGGCACACCAGCATTTCGGGAGTTTCGGGATCGACAAGGTGACGCGTCGGCGTGATGATGCCTTGATTTTGTTCGGCGAAAGTACTGTCCAGGATGTGCCACCCCGGATCGTGCGGTATATACGTCATCAGCTTCCGAATGCCGACTTCAGAGCATCCTGGGTCGGCTGGTCCGGCTCCCCGCTCTGGGGCAAATTCTCCGACAACTGAAAGGCTGCAATCGCGCTTTTCGTCGGCTCGTCTACTGCGCCGGTGATCTCGCCGATGTAAAATCCCAGGCCGCGTAAGCGAGCTTGGATACCCGACACTTCCTTAACCGGATTTAAATGGCCAAGCCGAAGCGAAAATGTGTCACCCGACGCTGGAAAAGTCAGGGTGGCCGCTTCGGCGTCAGCTGGAATCGAGGCTTCCAGGTGACCGTCGTTATCGGTGACGCCGTCGATCAACTTGGAATTTATGTTCAGGACGTAGGCGTCGCTCGAACGCGGCTCGCCGTTCCGCAATAGCCGGAGCTTCAGCTTAACAGCTCCTTTTAGCTGATAGCGATGCCTGCGATCGGTCGCGGCAGGCTCTTCCCGAAGTTGCTTTTCGGGAATAACGACGACATCGCCGGGAAGCAGCACGTTCAGATCGTTCCGCTTGAGTTTTAGGGCTACGTTCTCTACATGGTTCCACAACGTGGTGGCGGAAAAACCGAATTGTTTGGCGACACTCGACATACAATCGCCTTGTTGCACTAGATAATCATCCATTTCATTCTCTTCGTAACTCGCAATTTAACTGTCGATGTAGTAAGCGAGGAATCGAGCGAAACTTAGCGCTGGCGTGAAGAACCAAGTAGGATTGCGTGGATGCCGGACGTGTGGAAATCCCAGAAGTTGAAGTTAGACCGGTTAACTGCCCATCTGCATATACCACTGCAGCACGCCTTCTCCAAATACAGCCACTCCAAGCGCCGCCGTCCCGAGGAATGTCCCGAAGGGCAGTTCGTAAGTGGAGGCGTTTTTTCCGGTCACGAAAATGTACAGCAAGCCGCCGATCCCGCCTAGCATCGATCCTAAGATCAGGGTTAGCAAGGCGCCCTGCAACCCTAAAAATGCGCCGATCATCGCTACCATTTTGACGTCGCCGAAGCCTAAGCCTTCCCGTTTGCGCAGCCGATAGTAGATTTCGCCCACCAGCCAGATGGAACCACTGGTGAAGCCGGCCGCGAAGGCCGCTTCCAATACCGAAAGAATCCACGGAGCCAGGTTGGGGAAGATCAGATGCATGATGCCGCCGTTGAACGGAACGAAGACGGCGATGACGATGCCTAACAATGTGCCGCCGATAGTAAACTCGTCGGGCAGGATACGCTCTTCCAGATCGGAAAAAACCAGGGTGATAATGATGGCGCAGAAGACGCAGAGTTTTACAGCGTTCAAGTTCGGCCCAAGGAAATAAACGCTGGTAAAAAAGCTGATCGCGGTCAGCGCTTCCACAATCGGATAGCGCATTGAGATCGGCGAATCGCAGTTGCGGCAACGGCCATGCAACAGGATGTAGCTGAGAATGGGAATGTTATCGAACCAGGAAATCGGCTGTTCGCACGTCGGGCAGAACGATCGCGGGCGCACCACGGAAAGATCGCGCGGAAGCCGGTAAATACAAACATTCAGGAAGCTGCCGATCAGCAATCCGGCGAGCAACGCCAGAAGCGCTTCTAACATTGCAAGACCCCTTCATAAACGCGCTCCGTGCCGCTAACCATCGCGGCCAGCGAAAAACGTTCTTCCACGTTCTTCCGCGCTTGGCAGGCCAGGCGTTTGGCGAAATGGCGATCAGCGATCAGTCGACGCAGACACAAAGCGATTTCCTCGGGTTCATTAGCAGTCAAAAGTCCGGAGACGCCGGATTCAATCAGCTCAGTCAGGCCACCCACCCGGCTGGCGATTACGGGAACGCCCGCGGCCATGGCCAGAAGCACGCCTGATCCTAAGCCCTCCGAACGGCTTAAGTACAGCAGTATATCGGCTTTCGCGAGATCTTCCCCTAGGGTGCGGGAGAAATGAACGCTGATTCCCGCCAAATCCGCTGCTTGGCGCACCAGATCCGACCCTTTCAGGGGATCCGAAGTCTCCGGCGCGATGACGTGCAAGCCCTGGCGAATTTCCGGTAACTCAAAATTTGGCGGAAGCGGGACCCCGTCATAGACAACACTAATCTTATCGCCTGGAATGCCCGCCTGGCGCAGCATCGCCTCCACATTCCGGGAAATGGCGATGAAGCGCGCCGCCTGCGAGTATTTCCAACGGGACGGAAACCCGCGCTTCACGGGAAACGAGACACGGCGCGACACCACCAGCGGCGAGCGCGCCAGTAGGGCCGCCAACGTATGGGACGCGGCATCATGAACGTGCGTCAAGTCACAACTGGCTGAGAGTTTCCGCAGTCGCGCCGGCGACAACCGCTGTACGTTCAGTTTCTGACCCAAGGCCTGGTGGAACAAAGGCGACTCCGCGGGCGCCAGAAGCGTCACCTCATGTCCGGCTTCGGCCAATCCCATGGTCAGGTAAAATGCCTGCCATTGTCCGCCCCTCATCTGGCGGCCGGAATCGATCTGCAGAAGCCGCATCGCCTATTCGTCCGGACTCATGTAGCGAGCCTTGGCATACTTCAGGAAGTTGTAGAAGGCGGCCATGTTGGCGATGGCCAGACCTTCGGGGCCGTCCAGAAAGCCGCGCTTCAGGACATAAGTCTGGAAGAAAGTCCAGGGCGGATTCAGCAGCAGTTTAAGTAGCGAAATCTTGTGTTTTTGCGTCACTAACTGCTCCGCCGCGAGCGTCGTATAGCGATCCATCGACTTCAGGTGTTCGGAAAGCGACTGACAGGTGAAGTGCAGTAAATTCGCCTGTAAATGTCCCACGGTGCCCGTGGCGGCCACCGATTCGTGGACGAAGTTTCCCACCCATTTGGCCTTGGCGCGATGATATAGACGAATTTTTCGATCGGGATGCCAGCCGGAATGCAGAATCCAGCGGCCGAGGTACTGCGCCAGACGGGGCACCGTGTATGCGTCATAGGCCGCACCCCGCTTCTTGATGCGCCAGATCTCGCCTTCGAGCGCCTCACTCAAGGATTCATCGGCGTCCAGCGAAAAAATCCAGTCATGACTGGCCTTCTCGGCCGCGAAATTCTTTTGTGCCGCATATCCCGGCCAGGGACTCTCAATAACCCGTGCGCCGAGGTTGGTGGCAATCTCCACAGTACGGTCATTTGAGCCGCTGTCGACAACCACAATCTCATCGCAGCAGCGCAGGCTTTCCATCGCCCGCGGTAGATTCCGCTCTTCGTTCAGGGTGATGATTGTGGCGGAAATTTTCATCGGGCGCAGGGTCGTCGATCTTCAGTTGTTGGTCGAGATCGGGGCAACCGAAAAGGACAACAGAAAGATAACAAATGCCGCGAAAGCCAGCCAACGCCGCGCCGGTCCAATTCCGGTGGAATCATAGATCATCGGATGGCGGAGCGCAAAGAAGTAAAGTACAGCGGCCCAGAGCAGCCACGGCAGATAAAACCGCGCCATGGGAATCAGCGCCACAACAAAGATGCGAGACAACAGCTTATGACGTTCGCCGACCAGCGAATAGAGGATGTGGCCGCCGTCCAGTTGGCCGATGGGGAGAAGATTAAGTGCGGTAGCCAGCAATCCGGCCCAGGCCGCGCGGGCGACGGGATGCAGATAGATGTCGTTGGGCGAGACGTGGGGAAAGATTGCCAGTTGAAACAGATGAATCAGCGCCGGCGTACCGAATACAAAGTCGCCACGGATGGCTATTCCGGGAATCACTTTCGATAGCGACAAGCCAATAGCGAGCGCGGGCCCAAGGAATGCGAATCCCGCCAGGGGGCCTGCCACGCCGATATCGAATAGCGATTTTCGCGAGTAGATTGGTGAGCGGATCCGGATGAAGGCTCCCAGCGTTCCGATGATGCTGGGGAAAGGAATGAAGAACGGCAAGCTCGCATCCACCCGATGATATAGGCAGGCAAAGTAATGTCCGAATTCATGCGCCAACAGAATTAAAAGCAATGTCAGCGAGAAGGGCAGTCCGTGCAGCAGCAGAACGGGGGCGTTTAGGTATTGGCCGTAGTTGAGTAAATCCAGGTCGAAATCGAGAGGACGATTCTGGGCAAAGCTTTGCGCCATACCCGATCCAAAATATGTGGTTGTGCAGAACGTCGCCAGCAACAAAAGCCCATGCAGCCAGTAGCGTTTCTTTGAAACGGCGGGCGTGGAAGTCCAATCCCCCAGGGCGCTACCGCGAGCGACCGGATTGGAAGTATAACCCTGAGAAGACACAAATTTCCGCTACTGCAGGGTCTGTAGTTCTTTACCAGGCTTGAAGCGAACGGCCTTGCCGGGCGGGATTGCCACTTCCGCTCCCGTACGCGGATTGCGGCCGATGCCCGTCTTGCGCGGACGAACATTGAAGATCCCGAACCCGCGCAGTTCGATGCGCTCGCCCTGGCCAAGAGCCTTTTTCATGCTCTCGAAAACGGTCTCCACCGCCATCTCCGCCTTTGTTTTTGTGATCCCGGTCTTGCTGACAACTTCGTTGATGATATCTAGCTTGATCAAAACACCCTCCTCTTGCTGGGTTTGTGGGCGCCGCGATAGGGCCGGGTCACTTTCCCAAAACTCTCGACGCTGTTTGCCGCATCGAAGCCAAACCTCATGATAGGATTGACTTTAAACGCTTGTCAAGGGGACCCCAAGGGCCTATGGTGGACGCGGAAACATTTCGTCGTGCCTGCGGGAAGTTCGCAACCGGTATCGCCATCGTCACGGCTCGCGGCACCGACGGCCAACCGCATGGCCTTACAGTGAACTCGTTTACATCGGTCTCGCTCACGCCTCCGTTGGTTCTCGTCTGTCTCGACCGGGAATGCAACCTTCTGCTGCACTTCCTGCCAATGGGGAATTTCGCCATCCATCTGCTACGCCATGATCAGGAAGATATATCGATTCGTTTCGCGGAATGGGAGACCGGAAGATTTACTGGCTTGGACTGGAAAGAAGGGCTGGCGGGGGTACCAGTTCTCGCCCACGCCCTGGCTACGCTGCAGTGTCGTACCCGCGAGTTGATTGAGGCCGGCGACCACATCATATTGATCGGGGAAGTGCTGCAGGCCGACTACAGCGAGGGACTCCCGCTGCTCTATTTTTCCGGCGCTTATCAACGCTTGGAATAGCGTTTATAATCGGGCATCATAGTTATTGCGGCCTAAATGGGTAGTTATTGCCTCGAACCCCCCGAAACCTTGGCTATAGTTATCAACACCATAGCTTAAGTTTAAATTGGTTAACAAATTGCATAGTGATCGGTGTGATGACACCGCCACTCGAGGTCTTATTAGTCGAAGATAATCCGGGTGATGTACTCCTCACGCGAGAGGCGTTCCAGGGTGTAAACCGTCCGATTCATTTGAACGTCGCGCGCGATGGAGTGGAGGCGCTCGAATGGCTGCGTCGCGAGGCGAAGCCGGCACTCATTTTATTGGACTTCAATCTTCCCCGAATGAGCGGCCGAGAGGTATTATCGGAACTGAAAACTAGCCGGGATCTGCGCACCATCCCTGTGGTCGTCTTAACTACATCGAGGGCGGAAAGCGACGTTAGCGATGCCTATGAACTAGGGACGAATGGGTTCGTTACGAAGCCCATGGATCTGGGGGAGTTATTCCGGGTGATTCAATCGATAGGCGATTTTTGGCTGGGTGCCGCCGCCTTACCGGCCGACTCCCAAGCCCGCTACTTGACCAGGTAGCCGTTCCTCGCGTGAACTTCGGCGTTTGGATACAGCCGCTGGGCCACCGGCGCTAAGGCCACTTCGATTTTCCGAAAACTACCGCTGCTAGCCACGGGCGCATGGTATGCCAGCGTATAGCGGGTTCGAATCTTTTCAATCATTTCCCGGAAGGATAGTTCCGCATTGTCTGACTTCACCGCATTTCCTCCCGTTGCTTCGGCCAGATGAAAGACGTCGGCCGGTGTGAGATCCGGATTGCGATAGCGGCCGGACGCTGCGGGGGCTGGTCGGATGCCTCTTCCAAATACAATCGAATTCAACACTGTATCCGAGGCGTCCAGAGCCCGTATCACGGCCTCGTCATCCACCTTATAGTTGATGGAAAGGTTATCGGTGATGACCAGAATCGCCCGTCGTCCGGTGGCTGGCGCGGACTTAGCCATATATGCCGCGGCATCGACGACGGCCGCATTGATAAGCGTCCCCGACCCTAGATCGGCGCCATTGACTGCGCTCCGAAGCTGCCGCGCAACCTCGGCGTGATTATCGTTAAATTCCAGTTGGACAGCGCTACGCCGGGCGAAACCCATGATCGCGACATGATCGCCCGGCATCAGCGACTTCAACGATTCTCGAGCTGTATTTGCGACCTGATCCAATTGCGGCCGCATACTTCCGCTCACATCCAGCAGAAGGATAAGAGTTAGAGGTTCGGACTCCCGCCCAAAATAGGCAAGCCGCTGCGGTTGGCCTTCGTCTCGTAACACAAAATCGTCCTTACCCAGCATTGTGACGGGCTTCACACCGTCGGTTACCTGAACATCCACTCTTACGTCGGAGACGCCAATGCGAAAAGTCGGTTCCTCCTTGATTTCCTGGGCCGATAGCAGGCCTAACGCTACGATGAGGAAGAACGTGCGCCACATCATCGCCGGAACCGCGGGACATATCGACCACGGCAAGACAGCTTTAGTTCGAGCACTTACTGGCATTGACACGGACCGCCTGCTGGAGGAAAAACGTCGTGGCATTTCAATCGATCTTGGCTTCGCTCATCTTGACTTAAACGAAAACCTTCGCCTCGGCCTAATAGACGTGCCAGGCCATGAAAAATTCGTCAAAAATATGTTAGCCGGGGTCGGCGGGATTGACCTGGTGCTTTTTATAATTGCCGCTGACGAATCGATCAAGCCGCAGACCCGCGAGCATTTCGATATCTGCCGCCTGCTGCAAATTCCCCGGGGCATCGTCGTGCTGACCAAGGCCGATTTGGTGGACGATGAACTCCTGAGTCTCGTGAAAATGGAAGCGGAAGAATTTCTCCGCGGTTCCTTTCTAGAATCGGCGCCGGTAATTCCAGTCAGTTCCATCACTGGTATAGGGATCGGCGAGTTGAAAGCAGAACTTGAGCGAATGGCCGAGACTGTCTCCCCGAGGAACTCCGAAGCGCATTTCCGGATGCCAATTGACCGCTCCTTTTCGATGCGTGGATTTGGGACGGTAGTAACGGGAACGATGACCGCCGGTAGCGTGCGGATTGAGGATGAAGTGGAGCTGCACCCCTCGCGAAGAAGAGTGCGAGTCCGCGGGATTCAGGTTCACGGCGCACCCGCCGGGCAGGCGCTGGCGGGCCAACGGACGGCACTGAACCTAACTTCTATCGATGCTTCGCAGTGTACGCGTGGCATGGCGCTGGCGTCCCCGGGGTTGTTTATCCCTACTACGCGGATCGATTGCGTCTTCGATCTTCTCGCCACGGCCAAACCCCTGCGGCACGGCGCTCCCGTCCACTTGCACGCGGGCACGGCGGAAATCGAAGCCAGCGTGCGATTGCTGGAAGGGCCGCAATCGATGCAGCCGGGAAGCCGCGCCTATGTCCGGTTCATCCTACGCGAGCCGGCGCTGCTGTTGCCCGGCGATCGATTTATCGTGCGCATGTTCTCGCCGGTGTTTACGATTGGCGGCGGCGTAGTGCTGGACGCCAAAGCCCCACCGAAGACTAGTCGCGCCGCGGCAGTGGAACGGCTGCAAACGCTGGATGACGGCACAGTGGAGGCGAAAATCGGCTTGTTTGTTCGGGAATCGCCCCATGGGCTGGGGCTTGCCGAGTTGGTCGCTCGTACAGGATTTCTGGAACGGGAAATCCGCGAGGCGGCCGCATCCGAGCGGTTCAACGCGATTGCCGAGCCGCATTTTTGGTTATTGGATGCGCACTGGGCGGCGGCCAGAAGGCAAAGCCTGCGAAATGGAGTAGCGGCCTTCCATCGACACAGTCCGCTGCTGGCCGGAATGCCCAAGGAAGAACTGCGCAGCCGCGAATTGGTAGGCGCCCCCGCTTTTCTCTTGGATCATTTACTTGCCGGAATTAAGGACGTGGCGGTCGAGAATGAGATCGTCCGTCTTATTTCTCATCAGATATCTTTTCGGGCCGATGAAACAGACGCCATCGCCCGCATGGACCGAATATTTCTCGATGCCGGGTTAGCTGCGCCGGCTCTCCGAGAGGTCCTGGAAAAGTCCGGATTGGAGCCAATTCGGGCGCGCTCTATCCTCCAGATTTTAATCCGCGAGAAAAAGCTGATCAGGATTAGCGAAAGCGCCGTCTACCATTCCGAGGCCCTTGGCCGGCTTCGTACACAGCTGACAGGCTTGAAGGGACAGCGCTTCACTGTCCCGGAATTTAAAGCGCTAACGGGCGTATCCCGCAAGTACGCGATTCCATTGCTTGAATTCCTCGATCGCGAACGATTGACGCGACGCGACGGGGATACTCGCATAGTGCTGTAGTACTGCCCGGTTGCGGCAGCTCTGGCATCTGTGGTACTCTCGATAGGCTTTTGAAATTCTTGTACGTCGCTTGACCTAGGTTGGCACCACTTTGGAAACACTGAACGCCCGCTTGTGTCCTCAATCGAACAGCAGGATGAAATAGAGAGCTAGAAAAGAGAAGATTGAGGTTATATGAAAGAAACTGGTGTTGTGAAGTGGTTTAATGCCGGCAAAGGCTTTGGATTCATTCAACGTGAAGATGGAGCGGACGTGTTCGTCCATTTCTCCGCCATTCAGGCAAGCGGTTATCGCACCCTAGAGGAAGGCGCTAAGGTCTCGTTCGTAGTCACGCGCGGTCCTAAGGGCCTGCAAGCTGAAGACGTTTCGCCGGTCTAAACCCCTCCGCGAAAGGACGCGGCCAACATGCAGTTTCTCTATATGGGATTCAGCCAGGAGGCGAACATCCGGTCCTACCGTTTCCATGGAATACCTCCGAAGGAAAAAGGGATCTCGCCTCCTAAGGCCGCTTTATACGCATTACGAACTGATTTATCTCTCCTGCCCCGTCACCGCATCAGCATTCAAGAAGGTCCCGCGCTCTGTCTGCGCATTCTCATCGAAGCACTAGGCGATAGCGTAGCCGTCAGTGGCTTTGCCGCTTACTGCGTCACGATCGCCGATATGACCGCTTATTCCGTAGCCAAATACGGCACCGGCGAAGTGAAAGTCGTCCGCCGCAAGCCTCGTCCCCCGTTCAAACCATCCCCTTCGTCGCAACTTCGCTGGCCACAAACCCGATAACACTCGTTCGCCGATGCCTGTCTTAACAGCGGAAGTTGTCATTGTTGGCGGCGGCATCGTCGGTTCCAGCATCGCCTACCATTTAACGGCACAGGGTTGTACCAATGTGCTGGTCATAGAGCGCGAGACCCAACAAGGCAAAGGATCCACCGGGAAGAGCATGGGCGGCGTGCGGGCGCAATTCGCAACCGCCGTCAACATCTTGATGTCACTCTACTCGATTCCTTTTTATCAGCGCTTCGACGAAGTAATCGGCCATCCATCGGGCTATAAGGCGCAAGGATATTTGTTCATTGCAACCACACCGGCCCACTTGGCTTATCTGGAGCAAAATCGCAATCTGCAGATGGCGCTGGGGCTTCAGGGCGTCCAGGCCTTGGGCCCGAAGGACGTACAGGCCATCGCTCCACGGCTAAGATCCGACGACATCCTCGGTGGGAACTTCTGCTCGAGCGACGGCTTCGTCGACCCATACAGCGTGATGAATGGATTCATAGCCCGGGCATTGGAACGCGGCGTGAAGTTGCAGCGAGACACCGCTGTCACGGCAATTAACGTGGAAGCGGGCCGCGTCACTGGAGTGGAAACATCGCGCGGGACCGTTGCTACGCGAACCGTGGTGAATGCGGCGGGTGCCTGGGCCGCAAGCCTCGCGCAATCGGCCGGCGTCGACCTTCCGGTAGCACCGCTGCGGCGCATGCTTGCCCCTACCGAGCCATTCCCCGATTTGCCCCAAAGTCTGCCGATGATCGTCGACATGACCACGGGCTTTCACTTTCGGCCCGAAGGACTCGGCTTTCTGATGGCCTGGAACGACCCGTCCGAGACGCCCGGTTATAAAATTAACTTCGATCCATTGTTCATCGAAAAGATTCTGACGCATGCCGTCGCTCGGGTCCCTTGTTTTGAAAATGTCGCAGTGAATCCCCGCCGCTGCTGGGCTGGGTTGTACGAGATGACGCCCGACCATCACGCCATCCTGGGTAGCGTACCGGGCATTGCAGGATTATTTCTTGCCAACGGATTCAGTGGCCACGGCGTGATGCACTCGCCCGCTACGGGCCGCATCCTGGCCGATTTAATTACGCATGGCAACACAGAAATATGTGACGCATCGCTGTTAAATGTAGACCGTTTCGCACGCGGCGAGCTGCTGCACGAAACCGCGATCCTTTAATCGAATCGCGACACGATGAAGAAGGCTCCGCCGACGGCGATTACGTCTTCGATGAGGGCGACTACGAAATCGGGAACGCCCAATGCCTTAACGCTGCGGACGCGCGCCTCATAGCCGCCCAGGGTTCCGCAGATTCCACCCATCGCACCGGCCAGCGCGCCCAAAACCGCCGCGTTCCCCGATCCGGTGGCCAAGGCCGCTCCCGCGAATCCGCCGATTAGAACACGGCCGGCAAATGGTCCGGGAGATTTTCGGCTCGGTGCGTTGGGCAATTTATCGCCGACTAATTCGCCCAATGCGAGAACGGATAAAATATAGGGCGGTATCGAATTCCCCATGAACGATAGCCAGGTGCTCTGCAGACGTAGCCATCCGAAGCGCGCCGCCCAGCAAACGGCAGCGACGCCGGTCATCGAACGCAATCCGGTAATAGCGCCGATGAGGAAGGCAAACGCGTATACGGTGAGAGAGTTCATGGATACATTAGATCCTAACAAGCGCATGAAATTACCCCCGTTTTAGTTCGAGAGTGGCAGAATAGATGGCATGCGACGATACTCATTGCGCTTTGCCATGTTCGCGGCCGGTACACTTGCACTTCTCCGCACGGCGTCCGCGGCGCCGAAACATCTGCTGCTTGTGGTGAGCAAAGGATTGCCGGGAATCACACTCTACGACGCGGATACAGAGAAGCGGATTTGTCAGGCTCATCTCGGCGTGAGTCCGCATGAAGCCGCGTTTTCCCTGGATGGAAAATTTGCTTACGTGCCAGTTTACGGTTCCAGCGGCGTGGGTAAGCCTGGCACCGACGGGCATACTCTACACTTCATTCGCACCGCCGATTGCACGGAAGCCGGCGTACTCGACACAGGCGAGAATAAGCGTCCGCATGGAATTGCAGTCGGGGCGAGCGGAGCGATTTACCTGACGACAGAGATCTCGCAGTCGGTGCTGGTGATCGATCCCCTGAGTAGGACAATCAAGGCGAAAATTCCAACCAATTCGTCGACTTCGCACATGATCGGCTTGGCGAAAGATGAGAAAACCATCTACGTAAGCAACGTACAATCAAAAACCGTTTCTGTACTGAATGTTTCAGGCGCCAAGTTGGCCCGGGAGATTCCGACCGGCGTGGAGAACCAGCGCATGACGATCAGCCCGAACGGAATGTGGTTCGTCACAAGCTTGGGTCCGGAGCATAAGATCGCCTTCTACCGGACTTCGGATCTGCAACTGGATTTCGCTATCCAGGTGGAAGGTACGCCTTTCGTCGCCGCTTTCAGCGCCGATGGCAAATACCTTTTTGAAGGGGGCCACGAAAAAGGTAAGATCCGGATTTGGAAAGTCGATGTCGGCGCGAAGGCGGTGGTCGCGACCATCAGCGAGGGCCTTGGCAACAACGTCGGATCGCTGGTAGTCAGCCCTTTCAACCAGCAGGTTTATGTCAGCGATCAGGCGACTAACATCATCAGTGAAATCGACCCGGTGAGTTGGACTGTGAAAAAGACGCTGACTACGGACAAGACGCCGGACCAGATGATTTTCGCCAACGCCGGCAAATAATCGCCACATCCTGTTGATAAAACTTAATCGTAAGGCACGTAACCGTAGGCCGATTTTAAACCTCTATTCCAACGAGTCGATTCAATCGCTCAAAGAAAAAAGGAGAATTTCACCCATGTTCAAATCGAAGGCGATTCAGTTGGTCGCGGCATTCGCATTGTTGGTTGGTTTCAGTGTTCCCTCGCAAGCGCAACGACACGGACAGACCTATCTCGGCGAAGCAAACGTCGATGGCGGCGTGGATCACGATGTGATCAAGGTTTCCGGATCGGGACCCTTTCGCGCAATCCAAATCAAGGTGGAGCGTGGCGCAATCGATTTTCAGCGAGTAATCGTGCACTTTGAGAACGGCCAGGATATGCCCCTCGAACTTCGTTATAAGATTCGGGCCGGCGGCCAGACGCGTGTCATCGATCTGCCTGGCGATCGCCGCAATATCAACAGCGTGGAGTTTTACTATAGCCGCGGCAATTGGAATAGCGCCAAACCAAAGGTTCGTTTGTTCGGCATTCGCTAAGTCGATTCTTTTATCCCAACGGCGGTTCTCTGTCAGCCTCCGTTGGGAATCCCAGCTTTCCTGAACTCCCACCCTCCCCCTCAGTACCTCTTTTGCGGCACCTTCCCCAATAGCACTTTTTTTTCTCTCGCCACAGTTGTTATCTACCATGTGATGTTGGTACATTGGTACCGATGACGCATAGTAAGGATCTAATTGAAGTGCAGCGGGTGCAAACCGGTGTCCGGATGGAGAAACGCCTATTGAAAGTCCTGAAGGCGGTCGCCGAACTGAAAGAGATGAGTCTGGGTGACTTGCTGGAAGGCATTGTCCTTCATTCCTTTGAAGGTAAAGCGCCATTTTCGGCGCAAACCCTCAAAGAAGTGGAGCAGTTCAAGACCATATACGGAATGACACTGCGAGCATCCGACAGCCACAAGTTAAAGGAGAGAAAATGATAACGATTTCAGCCACGCTTTTCCTATTAGCCTTCCTTCCCATAGACAATACGCAAACCGGAACGATAGCGCACGTCAGCAATCGCTTTGAATTTGTTGTACACGCGCCGCTGACCCGCGCGGCTTTGCTGTTCGGCCCCGATGGCGAACGCAGTTGGGCGGGTACGGATTGGAACCCAAAGTTTCTCTACCCGCAGCCGGCCAAGGATATCCAAGGAGCGGTATTTACAATCCAACATGGACCGCATAACAGCGTGTGGGTCAATACAATATTCGATCTAGCGAACGGCCGGATGCAGTATGTTGTCTTCGTTCCCGGCACTATGGTATCGACCATAGATGTGCGGCTGACCGCGCAGAATCCTTCGACCACGACGGTGGAAGTCACTTATGTTCGAACGGCGTTGGATGAATCGGCTAACGACGACGTGAAGGCGTCCGGTGAACGGGATCGAGCCAGTGGCGCCCATTGGCAAGAGGCGATTGCCGCGGCCCTCGCAGCCGAGCGAAAGTGAGCCTTGCGGCGCTGTTGTGATCTGATGGATTTGTGACTTCCGCGGTGGCATGGGCATCTTCATGAAAGCTCGGCGATATCGGGATTACGATCCATTCGCCTGGCTCTATGTGAACTACTGGGGGGATGAGTTTCATCGCCAGGTAGTGCCGGCGTTGGAGCGGCTATTCCTTAACCGGCTGCCGGAGCAAGCGGCGATTCTGGACCTTTGCTGCGGCGATGGCCGCGTTACCAAACAGCTGGTGAAGCGGAAGTTCAAGGTCACCGGGCTCGATGGGTCGGAGGAGATGTTGACTTACGCCCGGAAGTTGCTTCCGCCGCGAACGCCGCTGCTGCTTGCCGATGCGCGTGCCTTTCAACTGGCAGAGCAATTCGACGGCTGTGTATCCGTGTTCGATAGCCTGAACCACATCATGTCGACCGATGAGCTGCAGCCAGTTTTCCGCAACGTATATGCGGCGTTGAAACCCGGCGGACGCTTCGCCTTCGACCTGAATCGCGAGGAAGCATACCGTGAACTCTGGGCCAGCACGTCCACCAACGTCGACGGAAAAGCCGTCAGCATCGTGCGCGGAACATATGGGGAGAGCACGAAAGTGGCGCATTGCGACATAACCTTGTTCCGCTTAGAGAGCAAGCTATGGCAGCGGTCGGATTTTCGTCTTTCGCAGAAATATCATTCTCACGCGCGAGTGTTGTCGCTACTGCAGCAAACAGGTTTTATAGCGAAATCCTTCGATGCGGTGAAGGAACTGGGAATGGATAGCCACTACGGGCTAGGCCGCACTTTCTATCTGGGAACCAAGCCGCTCTAATTCAAAAACCGATCCACGAGGGCCGGGCTCGGCAGCAGGCAAACGTCACGCTTCCCGAATAGGCGATAACGATTTCGCGCGACACCGTTATAAACGAAATCACGCAGCGGTCGCGGGATGAACGCCAGAAATCGTAAGAGCGGCCAAGGCCAGGAGAGCTTTGCGACAATTCGCAGCGCAGCATTCGAGCGCGAGAATACCCGTTCGTTTTGGACAAGGTAAACCGTATCGAGCGGCCGGCCGGAAAGATTGTGTCTTTCTAAAAATTCCCGGCCCGTCAGCGATTGCAGTGAGGCAAAGTGGAACTGCTTCCGCGGATCATGCTCGATTATGAATTGAACTGAGTTGTTGCACAGATTGCAGACGCCATCGAAGAAAACGATATCCATGAAGCTGTCTCTAGACTAGCGTTCCCCCGCGGAGGCCGCCACTATTCGGCGGCGGTACAATGAAGCTGAGAGGAAACGCCACGAATAGCGCAGGTCTGTTTCGGTTCAGAGATTATGAGATGGACCTCCAAAGCGGGGAATTGCGGAAAGGCGGAAGCCCAGTCGCACTGGAAACCCGGGCCTTTCAAGTTCTCGGCCTTCTCCTTCGTCATAGCGGCGACGTCGTTGCCGTACAGGATTTTCAAAGACAGTTTCGAGGCGTCGCTCCGCTGACGCAGGAAGAAGTTGGTGAGAGCATTGCGCGGGTTCGAACGGCCCTGGCCGACTCCGAATCCACTCCACTCTATGTGGCAACCGTGGAAGGCCGCGGCTATCGTTTCATCGCACCGGTAGATCTTATTGCCCGCCCGCCTGTTACCCGTTCGCCTGAGCCCGTCCGCGTCGAAAACAAGAAAGCAATTGTGTCGGCGCCAACCGACACGGCGCGCAGCTCCGGACGCAAGGTAGTGCTGGTGCTTGGGGCGGTGGTTATTTTCTGCGTCACGATACTGCTTTTGCTATTTCTGCGGACCCCGCTGCGTTATCGATAGCCTCTCGACTTCAAATACGCGGCCAGCTCGGCCGGATGATCGGTTTGGATCCCCGTCGCGCCCCGATCAATCGCGTCCTGCCAGGTCGTCTGGTTATCGGCAGGCCCCAAACGATCGACGTAGATATCGGCCTTCGCCGCTTTTGCCATGGCGATGGTTTCAGCTTGAAAATCTCTGGCATCGAAGGCCACCACCCGCAGCGAAAGTGCTTGGAGCATATTTCGCAAAACGGTGGGATTGTTAGCTTCCGGCATAACGCGCCAGGCGGGGCGTAGCGTATGAATCTCTGTCAAATATGCGACGCCGCCATAGATGACGGCATGATCCTGCATCTGCGCGCGCTCAATTGCGGCGACGACATCGGCGGCGGAGATGGCTTTACTGTCGACATACACGCCGATTTTATCTTTGGCCAGAGCCAGCGCTTCGTCTAGCCGGGGAACGGACGTGTGGACGAAGCCGGGTCCAGACCTAATGCCCGCGTCCAGTTCGGCGATTTGCGATAGAGTCATCTTGGCAACAGCGCCCTCTCCGTTCGTCGTTCGATTCACCGTGCCGTCGTGCATCAATACAAACTTGCCGTCGGCGGTAGTGCGAACATCGAGTTCAAAGAAATCGGCGCCGGCTTCGATTGCCGCTTGAAACGCCGGCAGCGTATTTTCGGGGTGATGAAGATGTTCTCCACGATGGGCGATAACTACGATCCGTCGTGCCTGCTCCGCATAGAGTGTCGAACAGGAAGCGCATAGGATTAGCCACGCCAGAAGGTAACTCATGATTGTTCCTTCAGCGTATCAGCCAGACGATCGAGAAATTTGCTTTGCGCCTTCGATAGCTTATCGTGTGCTGCTTCGATGGGGAACCAATCGCCACGATCGACCTCGGGAATTTCCAATCGCTTTCCAGATTTTGGAGGCCATTCCACAAGACAGGTATTGCTGGAGATGAGCGAAGGGTCGCAATCGCCTTCGAACGCCCAGGCACTTACAATTTTGCCACTGGGCTGTTTTACGTCGCCCAGGGGGATGAAGGGGCCCGTCGCGGTGAAGCCCGTTTCCTCGTTGAATTCGCGCATGGCAACCTGGATCGGTGTCTCCCCGTCGACATACTCGCCCTTAGGAATTGACCACGCGCCGACATCTTTGTTGGCCCAGAAGGGTCCACCGGGATGCACCAGCAGCACCTCGACTCCCTTATGTCTTCGAAACATGATGAGGCCGGCGCTGCGCTTAGGCATTGTAAGTGACTAACTTAAGAGTAAGACAGTGTTCTTGCAAGTTCTAAGTGTAGCGCGGCTAAGTAATTGAGCCCACTAACTTCCGCAGCATTCAAAACGATCCTGTTTTGCAGCGTTTTCCTGTAAAAATTTCTGTATTTTCGAAGTAGGCCGTAGTAAGTCGTTGGAAAGCCGCGACCAGAGTTTGGCATGCCAGATGCTCCTATAGTCGTCGTGGAGGATTTGAAAAAATGAATATTAAGCTTCTTGCGATTGTTTCGTTCGTGGGTGTGGCCGGTACTATGTTCGCCCCGAAAATGTCCGCTGATGAGTGGAACAAAAAGACGATCATCACGATTAATGAACCAATCCAGGTTCCCAATAAAGTGCTCGAGCCCGGCAAGTATGTGCTCCGCCTTTTGGACTCGCCTTCCGATCGTCACATTGTCCAGATTTTTGACGAAAACGAACAGCACCTGATCACGACTGTGTTGGCGATTCCGAATTATCGGCTACAGCCCACGGGCGACACCCGCATCGGATTCTGGGAAACACCGGCCGGTCAGCCCAAGGCTATTCGCTCATGGTTCTATCCCGGCGACAACTTTGGACAGGAGTTTGCCTATCCGAAAACTATGGCCACTCAGATTGCTACCATGACGCAGCAGGTTGTGCCAACCACCATGGCGACCAGCAACGAAGATATGCGTAGCACCACGTTGGAATCAGTTAAGCCGGAAGCTCCGGTAGTAGCCCAGGCAGCGCCCGCAGAGTGGATGCCTGCCCCGACCCCGGCGGCAACGCCTGCGCCAGCGATGACTCAGGAAGCTGATCGTGCCGCTGCGCCCGCGCAGGAGCCCGCATCGCTTCCGAAGACCGCCAGCCCGTTACCGATGCTTGCGCTTTTGGGCATCTTCTCGCTGCTGGGATTCGGTGCGTTAAGCTTGCTGTCACGCCGTTCCGCGTAGTCGAGCTGCAAAACGTCCGAGTACGATTATCAACAGGAAAGCGGGCCGTCATGAAGACATTGTTTGCACCTTCGCAAATTTTGATTCACTGGCGGCCCGCTCTTGTGTGCGCTGCCTTCTCTCTTCTTTTTATTCCGACTTTTGCTCGTAGCGACGATCAGGACTTCAAGATTTCCACCCAGGTAAACTTGGTTTTACTGGATGTCAGTGTCCGCGATCCCAAGGGCGGCTTCGTCACCGGTCTAGAGAAGGAAAGCTTCCACGTCACCGAAAACGGCCGGCCGCAGACGATTACGTCATTCGCGAACAAAGACATTCCGGTGACGGTGGGTTTGGTGGTCGATAACAGCGGAAGTATGAAGCCGAAGCATCAGGCCGTTGTGCTCTCGGCGATTCACTTGATTCAAGCCAGTAACCCTAAAGATGAGGTATTCGTCGTCAACTTTAACGATCGAGTCCAGCGTGGGCTCCCGGACAAGATGCTCTTCACGGACAACATTGAGATCCTCCGGCGCGCGCTTTCAAAGAGTGTGCCGGCTGGGCGCACCGCCCTGTACGATGCGCTTGCCTTAGCGCTAAAACATCTGGAATATGGGCGTGAGGACAAAAAGACGATTGTGCTGATCAGTGACGGCGGTGACAACGTGAGCACTCTTAAGATGCCGGAACTTTCGCGAATGGTGGAGGAGTCACGAGCCACAATTTACACAATTGGATTGTTCGAATCGGACGACCCCGATGCTAATCCTGGCGTACTGCGCAAATTTTCAAATATCAGCGGCGGCGTCTCCTATTTACCTAAGGAACTGACGGAAGTCCCGGAAATTTGCAAGCAGATCGCCAAAGAGATTCGCACACGGTATACCATTGCATATATTCCGACGAGTTCCGATCGCAAGGGCTCGAGATCAATCAAGGTGATAGTAAACGACCCAGAGCGTGGTAAGCTGATCGCCCACACGCGCACCTCGTATCGCATGCCGGAGCAGAAGTGAATATTCGGCTTCGTCCCGATGAACTCGAAGAAGATCCTGCTCGCGCGGGCCAAACGGTCCACATTGTGCGCTACTTCCTGTTAGGGGTTGCGATTGCTTCTTTGTTTTATTGCGGGTTCGTGTTCGCGCAGGCAACCTGGTTCCAGGGCTATCAAAGTTGGGCGTTTGACCGGCAAACTCGCGGGCTGGAATCGACGACGTTAGGCTACATCAAAGACAAGCCGCTGGCATGGTTTTTTCCTAAACACGAAACGATAGAAGCCACGGTCCCGCCACCTCCGGCAGTTCCGCGCCCCGAGCAATACGCCTTACTGGGACGCCTGGTGATCCCTCGTCTGGACATGCGGGTGATGGTGCGGGAAGGCGATGATGACGGTACTTTACGGATGGCCGTCGGCCACGTGCCTTCCACATCTTTGCCGGGTGAAGTTGGCAATGTGGCGATCGCCGCGCATCGTGACACGTTCTTTCGCGGGCTCCGAGGGATCAAAACTAACGATCGAATTCTGTTCGAGACATTGAACGGAGTTTATGAGTACGAAGTGGCATCGACGAAGATTGTCGAACCCACCGACGTGGCCGTACTGCGCGCTTCCGGCGGATCTACGCTGACCTTGATTACCTGTTATCCATTTGATTTTGTGGGATCCGCTCCACAACGGTTTATTGTTCGCGCGGTACAAGTGGCGAAACCAGCCTTACCCTCTACCGAAGCAGCGAGCGTGGTTCCCGTAGCGGCCGTTGAGAAGCCCGCGCCGCGGAAACATCGGGGAGCGGGGAAATCGCGAACGTCCCGCCGCGCAATTCGCCATGGTTACAGTTCCGATTAGGTGAGGGGTGTTTGCCGGATTCCCAGGCGTTTGAACAGGAACGCATCCAGGCTGACAATACCCGGCCCATAGCAAAGCAGCCATAGCAAGGCCAGGAAGAACGGAACTGGTGTAACTGTCGTCAAGTCTCCGCCAAGATTGTCGATAAAGCTTTGCCGGTCGGCTGTAAGCAGAGCCACAACCATAGTCGACATCAGCGCCAGCGCAAACGGGCGCGTCAGTAGTCCAAGCACCAGAAAGATCCCACCAATCATTTCCAGGCTTGATACGAACCCTGCATTTGCGGCTGGAAACGGGATACCAAGATCGGTAAAGAACGATACCGTCTTGTCGAAATTCGCCAGCTTACCCTTGCCGGTGCCGAAGAGGGTAATACCGAAGACGAGACGTGTCAACAAGGGTGCGAGCCAGGAAATCTTATCCAATATCGCCAAGGCTCGTTCGATGTATGTCCGCAAAGATGGCACCTCCGTGGTGTCCGCTAGTTTATGCTAGGCGGCGCCCGATATATTCCACTGTTGTCAGCTTGTCTTTAGAAAAGCTTCTATTTGCGTGAGTTCGGCTGTCGAGAGCTGGAAACCAGCCGCGCCGATCACGCCCTCCACCTGTGCAGCGGAACGAATGCCGACGATGGCGGCGGTGACGGCCGGGTGACGCAAGGTCCAGGCGATGGCAACTTCTCCGGGGGTGCGGCCATGCTTGTCGCCAATCGCGCGCAATTGTTCAACCAGCTGCAGATTGCGAGTCAGCTTCGGTTCCTGGAAATTCGCAGTGCGCTTACGGAAGTCGTCAGCGGGTAAAGTCGCGATCCGTTCGCGAGTCATGGCGCCGGTTAGCAGGCCCGATTTCATCGGCGAATAAACAATCACCCCAATATTATTTGCCTCTGCGTGAGGAAGGATTTCCTTCTCAATCTCAGGCGAGAGCATAGAGTATGGCGGCTGCAAAGAAATGACTGGAGCGATTTTCTGGGCCCGCTTCATCTGTTCCACGTTGAAGTTGGAGACACCGATGTGGCGGACCTTGCCGGCCTGCTGTAGTTTCGCCATCGCCGTCCAGCCTTCTTCGATGTCGGCATCGGGCTCAGGCCAATGGATCTGATACAAGTCGATCACGTCGATCTGCAAGCGCCGCAGGCTGGCGTCACACTCCTGCTGGATTGACTCCGCTTTCAGCCGGCCGCTAATCTCACCCTTCTCGTTCCAGACGCGCTCGCACTTCGTGAAAATATAAGGACGCTGCGGCAAGCCCTGGATCGCTCGAGCGACTACTTCTTCGGAATGTCCAAGACCATAGACCGCGGCGGTATCGATCCAGTTAATACCGTGATCGATTGCGGCACGAATGGCTGCTATGGAATCGTCGTCCTCTTGCGGTCCCCATCCAAAGGCCCAGCCTCCTCCGCCGATTGCCCAAGCGCCAACGCCCAGGCGCGTAATATTCAGATCGCTGTTTCCGAGCTTGCTGGTTTGCATTTCAGATGGAAAGAGTATCGAGCCAATTCTTGGCCAGGAGTTCCGGCGATGAGCTTAAATCTATCGCTTCGGTGCGAGCTTCTTCTTCGTTTACAAAGTAGTGGGCCACCACGCCATCGGCTTCCGGACGTAGCTCCAGGCGACGATCACGAGCCTGCAGGCGAAGCGTGCCCTCCATCCAGGCGATGTTGATTTTCGTGCGAAGACTATGCCCGATGCGAACGCACTCGTCTAATAGCGTGGCCGTGAATGGACCATTACGCAATTGCTCAGCGTAAGGGGCGGCGGCAAGCGCTTTCGCCCGTTCGTCTTCCTGACGCTTGCGATTTCGCGCGACGCGCTCTGGATCGCGTTCTTCCTGAGACTCCAACGCCTTCAGGTTATTTTCTAAACTGTCGAGAAAGCTCATACCCACTATCCAGTTTACAACTGGAAGCGAGTTAGAGACCGGCTTCCAGCGCGCGGGAGATATCGACATCGGAATGCATGCCATCCGCGCCCAGACCCCAAGCTCCATCGAGTTCCAGAACTCTATTCGAAAAAGCCAGGCGCTTGTCGGCCTTATCTTTCACGTTCTTGATTTTGATAATAGTGAGGCCATCTTTGACGGCTTCCTTGCCGATAGCGTCCTGGCAAATTCCGCGCAGCGCCATGTTCACCCGATGGCAGGCCGAGTATTCCAGGAAATTCAAACTCTCATAATCGTCGAAGCTGTCCCATGCGATGTCGTATTGCAGCGGCGATCCGGTAATCTCCAAGAGCTCTTTAGTGCGCTCCGGGATCACTTTTTCCTTGAGTTCGAGTTGCTTTCGCTTTGCTTCCAGTCCCATTCAAAACACCCCTCTGTTGTTCAAGCGTAAAATGCAAGCGAAGTTGGGCATGGGTATAATTATTTTTTTCCGCGCCCGGAATTTGCAACGTGATGTGTTTGCCCCCGGCACTCAGCTGGCCGCCCTCGACCGACGCAACGCCAACGGTTCCGAACAAATCCAGCGTGTAGAGCTTGTCCGGCAGGCCGGCCACCACGATGACAACTTCGCCTTTCGTCGGGGACCACTGCTCAGAGATTACTTTCAGATTGGAACTCGATTGGCCGAGTTGTGGAAGGGCCGTTTGCACTGTATATCCGAATTCGTTTTGAACGCGCAGAGTGAGCTTGCTGTCGCCCGGCGGCACGGCAATGGAAAACGTCGCGTGCGAGTCTGAGAGTTCTGTGTCGGCTCGCCACTGGATTGCCGTGCCATTGAGCGTAGCCGACTGCACGGCTGCCCGCGGAGACAGAGCGGGTGAAAACAAAAAGTCGATTGGAGTCTGGCCGCTGTTGTGAAGACTGACTTCCCAATTGCCCGACAAGCGGTGGAAAGCCACGTCAAGATTCGCCGAATCTACCGGAATGTTATGAATCGTGAAATCATTCCAGTCCGCTGGAAGGTGCGGCTTCAGTTGAACGTGGTGCTTGATGGCGTCGACTTCCAAGCCGAAAAGTCCGCGCAATAACGGTGAGACGACCATTGCGGCGGACCAGGTCTGATGCGAGGAACTGGTAGAAAGCGGCGAATAAAAATCGCCGGACAAAACTTCCGTCGTGTGCCCGGCGGATCCGTCCAGGGCCAGGCGGGCGTTCGCCTGGAGGTTGGCAAAGGCCGGAGCGGCTTCATGATAGCGATACTCGCCAACCGACGCCCAGCCGGTAAAGAGCGGCCAGATTGAGCCGAAATGATAGCCCGCGGGATGATACATTTCATTCTTGTTTGAGATGATGCGCATACCCCAATCGGCGGCGTGCTCTTCTTCGGCAAGTGCGGCGATCGCTTTCTTGGAATGCTCGCGATCGGTCAATCCGAACCACATCGGGACCGTTTGCAACACCCCAGGTTGATCTACCGGCGTGTTCTTCAAACCGATCGCGAAGGCATAGGCGTTCGATTGCGGAAGCCAGTACACTTTCTCCAGGCGTTCTTTCTTAGCCTTGTATTCGTCGCCGGCCACATTCGCGGCGGCCTCATCGCCATCTGCCTTCGCCAGGATTGCATACGAACGCAGTGCTTCCACCGCCAGTCCCGCTTGATAGAACTCCGTGCGAACAGGCAGCATAGGGCCACCTTCAATCCAACCATGACCAACCCCGAGATTGCGCGCGAAGCCATCCTCCTCATAAGTGGAACGCATGAAGGACATGGCTTTTGTAAGGCGCGGCCAAAGTTCGCGAATGAAAGCGACATCGGCGCTTGCGGTCATGTAATCGGCGGCGGCGATGATGAATAACGGAGTGGCGTCGGCGGAGGAATAGGCCCAGGGAAGGGTATCGAACCACGGAACAAGGCTCGCGCTCTGGGCGATTTCATGGGGAATCTTGCCGTCGAATCGTTGATAGCGGGCCACGAAGCCGATGGCTTGCCGGGCGGTAGCGAAATCACCGGAGGCGGTTAACGCAAGCGTGGTCCAGAAAGAATCGCGGCCAAAAAACCAGCCGTAGCCGGGACGATAGGTTCCTTTGGACGGCCCGTATCCCGCCACCAATCCGGCGCCCAGTAGCGGATTGTCGACCAGTGCTTTACGCATGCTTAACAACGACCATTCATACGCCTGCTGAAGATCATGAGCGGGCAACTGGAGTTGAACCGACTTCGCCAGATAATCGCGATAGTAGCGTTCGGTGTCCTCAGCCATTCGACGCGGATCGGCAAGAATCTGGCGGGCGATTTGCTGGGCCTTATCACGCGATTCTAAAGATCCGGCGATAACGATCGTTTTTTCGGCGTGTCCGTTCAGTATGCCGAAGGAAAAGGAAGTCTCGTTCGTGCCACCAAAATCGGATCCGTACTCGCGGCTTCTCAAAATGGCTCCGGGCGCGTCCAGCACCGCGGCATACGACTGACCATCGGCGCCGAAACGAAATTCGCGGGTCGCCTCGTCCCAATCTAAATAGGATGTGCCAATGCTGGCCGGCCACATCAACTGAAAATCCCGTTCAAAACTGGCGTCGACGCGCACCGGAGATTTGGCATCCACTTCGATCCGCACCAGGACGGCCGCTTCCGTGGGTGGAGCGATGAACGTCTGACTGGCGCGGAATTCATCGCTCGAATAGAGCACCGTAAAAGAGCCGGGGCGGGAAATTACAGAGCGGGCGACAGTATCGCCGGGAATCCGGCGTCCATCCACGAGGAATGAAAGTTTGAAGTCTTTTAGAATTTTAAGCGGGAAAATCCAGGCTTCAAAGGTGCCGTCTTCCTTGCCAAGAATCGCCGACTTTGTTCCCGTCGCATCAAAGAACTCCCAAGCCCGCGCGGGACGTGTCAGTTCGAGATCGGCGGCGAACAGGGGAAGCGCAAGTAAGATGAGGAGACATCGGCGCGGCATCACCGATTAGGTTACATCAGCGGAGAACGCTATAGATCGACCGCTTGAAAAACGCCTTCGGCGATCCATTCTCTGAACCATTCAAAAACCTTCGCTTCCGTGGCGCGGGGAGTGGACACAATGGCATCGCCCAGGGGAACTCCGTCCACCAGCTTCGACAGAAGTTCGAAAGCTGGACGCTCTAAATCCAGATGCCGGATCGTGTATTGCGGGCGGGCGATGGCAACGTAAACGTTTTTTCGCCGCAACGGGGGCGCCGGCGTTTCGGCGTAGACCGCTTTCAGATATTCGCGAACGGAATAGCGAAAGCTTAGCAAGCGAAACGCTTCGATCGGCCTCAATCGCGCGCGATCCCAAGCGTCGGGAGGCACGGCGGCAACCTGCTCTGCCGTCAACACAGGGGACACGCCAGCGTCAAAAACCTGGCAGGCGGCGTATTCCAGGCGAGCCAAATCATGCAAGGCGGGGCGCCGCGAAAGGTACTCCGGCAGATGGTCACCCAGCCGATTCAAGGTGTAGCTGCGTGATGGATACTGGTGAACATAATCGTCCACCATGGCGTAGAAAACTTGTTCGCCGTAGTAGCGGCGCAGCGCCGGATAATCCGTTTCCAGTGCTTCCATCAACCGCGCTACGTACTGATCGCGATAGATCCCGATTCTGTCGAGCGAACTCAGCGTTTGCGACGGCAGGACGGTTGCAGAAACATCTCCAGCGATTTCAGCTTGCGCTTCAGGGGAACCAACCGCTTCTTCATTATCGCCGCGATGCATGATGACGGCCTGCATCCAGCGTTGTGTCGCATCAAGAGTGGGACGTTGCGGACGATCGGCTGAAAACGGATCAGTCGCCATACGATACGGCTTCTTCCAGCTTCTCCATAACAGGAACAGTGGCGGCGGGCGCGACCTCGCGATACTGCTTCGCCTTCAATGCTTCTGCATGCACCACTTCAAAGCTCGGAATATCGGCGTCCCATTCGAGCAGTGTCGCTACCCCGCCGCATTTTTGGAAGCAGCGCCGATAAAGCTCCCAAACCGCGTCGATTACGTGATCGTTATGGGTGTCCAGGATATGCGTGCCATGGTTCGTGTGTCCAGCCAGATGATGTTGGACGATGCGATTAGCCGGAATCGCGTCGATATATTCTTCCGCGCTGAAACCGTGGTTGAAGGCGCTGACGTAGATGTTATTCACGTCCAGCAGAATTCCGCAATTCGCTTCTTCCGCCATCGCCACCATAAAGTCGCATTCGTTCCAGGTGGACTGCGCGAACTCCAGATAGGTGGACGGATTCTCAAGCACGATCGGGCGTTCCAAGATGTCTTGAATCTGCTTGATCCGAGAAATTGTGTGGCGCAGGGATTCATCGGTATAGGGCATCGGCAACAGATCGTGAACGTTCATCCCGCTGACGCCGGTCCAGCAGAGATGATCGGACACCCAATGCGCGCGAACACGGTTGGCTAATGCCTTCAGCTTTCTAAGAAATTCCAAATCCAACGGATCCGTACTGCCAACCGACATCGAAACGCCATGGCAAACGATCGGATACTTTTCCGCGATCTGATCGAGGACGTACATCGGACGTCCGTTCGTATCCATGAAATTCTCAGAGAGAATCTCAAACCAATCCACGGGTGGATTGTTTTCCAGGATGTGAGCGAAGTGAGAGGTACGCAGTCCGACACCGAAGCCAAGATCGGGATAATTCCAGAGATTGCGAGCCATGTGGACCTCTAAGAGAAGGATATCGCGGAAGGACGTGGTGCAGCAGGCCGGGTTTGCGCCCGGCCCGCCAAACAAAACTAGCTGGTCGGATCTTTTTTCTTCTTCATGGTTGAGCAACCACCCTTGCCTTTGCAGGAGTTCTTGCTCTTACATCCGGCGTCGCCGGTCTTGCAGCCGCCCTGACCCTTGCAATCATTCTTGCCCTTGCAGTCATGCTTGGCGGGCTTATCATCAGCGGCAAACGCAGGCTTTGCTACGAGTACCGAACCAGCAGCGATACCCGCGATCGCCGCGCCCATCATAAATTTTCTACGATTCATGTGTTATTCTCCTTTTAGTTTTAGCCGAACCACCCTAATACTAACGGCAGTATGGTAGGTAGTCAAGATAGTTGAGTATTCCTGCCCGGGACCGCTAATTCCGTAACGTGCTTCGCTTAACTAGCTGCTAATAGTTACGCTTAGGTCTGAGGTTTGGATGTTTAAGGACCGTCCTCATGGCATCATGGAATAACTTTCATCAGACTCGGTATGTAGAACAGACGGGATCTTATATCAGCTTTGTCCGATCATCATTAACCTTATGAACTTTGTGGTCATTGGCAATGGGGTCGCCGGTACAACTGCGTGCCTGGTAATTCGGAAGCGGGAACCGCAAGCTTCTATCACTTTAATTAGTGGAGAAAGCGATTACTTCTTTTCCCGAACTGCGTTGATGTATTCCTACATGGATCGCCTGACGCTGCGGGATTTGGAACCGTTCGAGCGTAAAGTCTACGATGGCCAAGCCATCCGCCGTATACGAGACACCGTTGTGGATGTGGACGCGAACGCTCATCTGGTCCGCCTGAAGTCTGGCCCCGCTGTCGCCTACGATCGCCTGCTGATTGCAACTGGATCCGCTGCGAACATTCCGCTTTGGGATGGATTGACCAGCACGACTAGCGGCGTTGTGAACTTCATCTCTCTACAGGATCTGGCGCAGTGCGAGGCGCTGACTCCCACTACGCGTGAGGCCATCGTAGTCGGCGGCGGATTGATCGGTATCGAACTAGTTGAGTGCCTGGTGCATCATGGTGTGAAAGTGACGTTCCTGGTGCGCGAGCCCTGGTATTGGCCCGCCGCCCTGGATGAAGAAGAAGCCGCGATGGTTACCGGCCATTTGCGGAAGCACGGTATCGATCTGCGCCTAAAGGAAGAGGTGAAGACCGTGCTTACCATCGACGGTGGGCGCGTTCGCGGCATTCGAACTTCACTGGATAATGAGATTCCCGGGCAGATGCTGGGGATCGCGATTGGCGTTCATCCGGCCGTCGATTGGCTTCGCGGCGTGTTGACGCCACCGGAACTTGGACGTGGAATTTTGGTCGACCCGGCGTTTCGAACATCGCTTGATAATGTATTTGCCGCTGGCGATTGCGCTGAAATCGGCCGCGACGGGGAGCGATCATTGGTGGAACAGATCTGGTACTCGGCGAAACGGCAAGGCGAGTTGGCAGCGTATTCGATGCTAGGGGATCCGATCGATTACCGCGCGCCGATCTTCTACAACAGCTCAAAGCTGTTTGAAATCGAATATACGACGGTGGGTGTGGTGGTTGACCGGCCAGCGGATTCGACGCAGTTCTACTATCGCGTTCCCGGTGTTGAAGCGAGTATCCGGGTGATCGCCCGAAACGACGCTGTGATTGGTTTTAATATGCTGGGCTCGCGCTGGAACCATTCGTATTTTGAGCGCTGGATTTCCGAACGACGGACGCTCGATTATGTGATGGACTTTCTCCCCCAGGCGCAATTCGACGTCGAGTTCGGAAGAACTAATCTGAGCGGGGCGCTGGCGGCATATAGAGCGGGAAGGCGAGCGGCATGAAGGAGACCTCCTCGTGGTAAGAGACCGCCCGATTGACCGGCTCACGCACGATTTGACCCATCGCGGCATCTCCGCGTGGATCTTGAGCGCTGTTCTGTTCGCTCTCTATTTGCTGCTTTATTACACCGAGTCGTTCACCTGGCCGGCCCAGGCGATTGGCCTCCAAAGCAAGTGGGATTTGTATGGATTGCTATACACGATCGCCATCGTGACGGGCGGCATTTACGTGATGCGCAAGTATCGCCACGATCGCTATCAAATCGTGCGGACCTCGGTCGTGATCTTCGTGCAGATCGTCTTCGCTTTTTCCATCCCGCAGATTCTGAAGTTTCTGCATCAGCCGGAGTTTTACTTCAGTTATCTATGGCCGTTGAAGTTCGATTATTTTGTGCCTAGCTACTTGTTTCACCTTCCCTTGCCGTTGATCCTCTATAGCTTGTTAGGGTCGCTGTTGATGGTCCCAATACTGGGGATCTTTTTCGGCAAGCGGTGGTACTGCTCCTGGATCTGCGGTTGTGGCGGACTGGCCAATACCGCCGGCGATCCGTTCCGCCACTTGTCTAACAAATCCACCGCGGCGTGGAAGTTTGAGAAGGTCACTGTGCACACGGTACTCGGCTTGTGCGTCGCTTTGACTGCGCTCTTGTTCGCCACTTGGGGGACGGGAAACCATTATCCGGCGCTGGCCAAGTTCAGCAATCAGTTTCAACACTTTTATGGCTTGATTGTGGTGGCGTTTCTGTCGGGAATTATCGGCGTGGGCCTATACCCGCTTGGCGGAACGCGTGTCTGGTGCCGCAATTTCTGTCCGATGGCGGCGATGCTCGGACTGGTGCAGAAGTTTGGACGTTTTCGCATCACTGTGAAGGACAACATGTGTATATCGTGTGGCCTTTGCAGCAAGTATTGCGAGATGGGAATCGACGTGCGATCCTACGCGCAATCGAATACGAATTTTACGCGAGCATCCTGCGTGGGTTGTGGAATGTGCGCCGAGGTCTGTCCACGGGGCGTGCTGAAATTAGAAAACGTCAGCCGGCGGGACCCACAAGAAACGATGCTGATCCGCGTATCGGACATTCGTCCGGCGGCCAAAATCGCGATTTGAATTGCGACGCCGCGGCCGTCGAGGTTCAGCGCCTGAATCATCTTTGGACCGCGCTGGTGCCCATTTTCTTCATTTTGCAATTTGATTCCCCGGCAGGCCTTCCCAGCCGCCGGCACTATGCTATCCTCGATTGTGCCAAAGCGAATTCTGGGCGTAATTCCTGCCCGATTTGCCTCCTCCCGATTCCCTGGAAAAGCCCTCACCCTTATCGCCGGTAAAAGTATGCTGCAACATGTCTATGAGCGCGTCTCGATGGCGCGATATCTGACGCATGTTGTGATTGCTACAGACGACCAGCGTATTTACGACGAAGCCCGAAGCTTCAAGGCGGCGGTTCGCATGACCCGTGAGGACCATGCATCGGGGACGGATCGGGTGGCCGAAGTCGCATCCGCCGATACCGCCGATCTGGTCATCAACATCCAAGGTGACGAGCCGCTGATCGATCCCGATGCCATCGACGCGATGCTGCTTTCCATGCTCGACGATTCCGACGTACCGATGGGCACGCTGAAAAAGCGCATCGACGACCGCGAAGAAGTGACAAATCCGAACGTCGTCAAGGTGGTAACAGACCGCCATCACAACGCAATTTATTTTTCCCGCTGTCCCATTCCGTTTGTGCGCGATGCGGCCGATACAACCACGCACTACAAACATGTTGGCCTGTACGCGTACCGGCGCGATTTTTTGTTGCGGTATTCCGATCTGCCAGTTGGTCCGCTTGAGAAAGCCGAACGGCTGGAACAGTTGCGAGCGTTAGAAAACGGGTTCCCGATACGCGTGGTGGAAACCGATTATGATTCTCTGGGTGTGGATACGCCGGAGGATTTGGTAAAGGTGAGTGCGCTCTTTGAAGTAAGGCCGGCCTAAGCGCCGGATGCCAGTCTCTTTCGATATGCCTAAATGTATCTTCGTCACGGGTGGGGTTGTATCCTCGCTGGGTAAAGGGATTGCCGCGTCGAGCATCGGTTGCCTGCTGGAAAGCCGCGGGCTGCGGGTGACTCTGCAGAAGTTCGATCCCTATTTGAATGTCGATCCCGGCACGATGAGTCCGTTGCAACACGGCGAGGTCTTCGTCACCGACGACGGCGCCGAGACGGATCTCGATCTCGGCCATTATGAGCGCTTCACGCACGCGCCACTAACACAGAGCAATAACCTGACCTCGGGCCGCATCTATGAGCAGATCATCTCGCGGGAGCGCCGCGGCGATTATCTGGGCAAAACAGTACAGGTGATTCCCCACGTCACCAACGAAATCAAAGCCGCTATCCGCAAGGTCTGGAACGATGTGGATTTGGTGATCGCCGAGATTGGCGGTACCGTGGGCGACATCGAGTCTCTGCCATTTCTCGAAGCCATCCGCCAGATGCGGCATGAAATCGGGCGCGAGAATTCGCTATTCCTGCATGTCACGCTGGTTCCCTGGATTGCCGCCGCGCAGGAACTGAAGACCAAGCCGACGCAGCATAGCGTCAAGGAACTGCGGGCCATCGGTATTCAGCCCGATATGCTCCTCTGCCGGTCGGAGCGTCCACTGCCACAAGACGTCAAGGAAAAGATCGCGCTGTTTTGCGACGTGGATGAAGCCGCCGTGATTACGGCTCGCGACGTGGAATCGGTTTACGAAGTGCCTCTCGATTTCGCCGATCAAGGCGTGGATGAGATCGTTTTGAAGCTGCTGCACATGGAAGCTCCACCGCGCGACATGAGCCGCTGGAGCGAAATGGTGGACCGGATGAAAAATCCGCTAGCCGAAGTGAACATCGGGCTGATCGGCAAGTACGTCGAGTATGAGGATTCGTACAAGAGCCTGAAGGAAGCGCTGATCCATGGCGGGCTTGCGCACCGGCTTCGGGTTAACGTTCATTGGATCGAATCGGAGCAGTTGCAGTGGCCGGAATGCGCCCGGGAATTGGAGCGCTACGACGGTATTTTGGTGCCCGGCGGATTCGGCAAGCGCGGCGTGGAGGGCATGATCAACGCGATCCGCTATGCCCGGGAAGATAAAGTTCCTTACTTTGGAATCTGCCTCGGCATGCAGACGATGGTGATTGAGTTCGCGCGCAATGTTTGCGGACTGGCCGACGCCAACTCGACCGAATTCGATCCCGCCACGCCCAATCGCGTGATCTATAAACTGCGCGAATTGAAAGGTATCGACGAACTCGGCGGCACCATGCGTTTAGGCGCATACCCCTGCCTGCTTGCCGCCGACAGCTTCGCGCGGGAGGCTTATGGCATGCAGCAGATCAGTGAGCGCCATCGTCATCGCTACGAATTCAATCGCGACTTTGAGAAGGAACTGACCGATCGCGGCCTACGCATAACGGGTGAGACTCCAGATGCGATCTATGTGGAAATTTGCGAGATCCCCGATCATCCGTGGTTTCTCGGCTGCCAGTTCCATCCGGAATTTAAGTCCAAGCCGCTGGAGCCGCATCCTCTGTTCACTGCATTTTTAGGGGCTGCGGCCAAGTTTCGACAGGAAAGGCTGGCCCAAGTCCTGGTCGGCAGCAGTACGCATTGAGAAGGCATACTGATCTGCTTTGACTCACCTAATTCCCATCGATCGCGATGCCCTTCGTATCTTGCTGCGCGAAGACGTCTTGGGGGTCGTCTTCGGAATTTTACTTCTCGGTGTTGCTTTCTCTAGCCTGGCGTTCTATCGTTTCAATCGCAAAGCGCAGGATCCGTCCGCGCTTTTTTTTGGATGCTTCGCCGGCGGCTATGGAGTGCGCTTGCTGGTTACCAGCGGCATTCTCCCGTTCCTCGCCGATCCGATCCCGCGCGATATCTGGATCTTCGCCTCTTCCTTTATCACGTACCTGATACCCATCCCGATTGTATTGTTCGTTGGTACTACAATGCCTTCCTGGCGAAGAGCGCTGCGCTATATTTTGTGGTTTCAAATCGCTTTTGCCGTGATCGGTATTAGCTTCGATATCGCCAGACGTACGCCGTTTTCCCTGGGCGCGGTAAACAACATGTTTGTTCTCATGCTGGCCACCGCATTCGCGATCGCGGTAATTCGAAACAAGGATCGAAGTCTGGAGTTGCGGGTTCTGAATGCCAGCGGCGTGTTCCTCTGCCTGACCGCATTCCTGGCAAATTTAGGCAGCCTGGGAATGATTCGAATCCCGGGGAATGTGGAACTGCTGGGGCTTCTCGTTTTTCTCTCCGCTCTGGGATGGCTCGTGATGAGGCGCGCCGTACATCGCCAGCAGAAGTTGGCGACCATCGAAAAAGAATTGGATATCGCCCGAAAAATCCAAGCGTCGATCTTGCCAGCGAAGCTCCCTAACACCGCTGACATTCGTGTTGCCGCGCGGTACCTGCCGATGGCCGAGGTTGCAGGTGACTTCTACGATTTCCTGATCGTAGATGAAAGGCATATTGGAATCCTTATCGCCGACGTGTCCGGACACGGTGTGCCAGCCGCGCTGATTGCCTCCAGCGTGAAGATTGCCATATCCACGCAGATTGATCATGCCGGCGATCCCGCTGCCGTTCTTACGGGGATGAATCGAATCCTGCGGTCGATGAAGACACGCGGCCAGTTTGTCACCGCCGCATATCTCTACCTCGATCTGCCGAACAAGCGCTTACGCTATTCCTCCGCTGGCCATCCGCCGTTGCTGCGGATGCCGAGCGCACCGCACCCGGTCCAGACCATCTCGCAAAATGGCTTAGCGCTAGGCCTTTCCGCGGCGGCAAAATACACGTTCGTGGAACTGGATTTTGAAGCGGGCGATCGTTTCCTGCTCTATACCGACGGACTGCTGGAAACTCACAGCGGCGGTGGAGAAATGTTTGGTGAACGACGCTTGATAGAAACGTTCGAGAGCGGCAAATCGCAGCCAATCGAGGAGGCAGCCGAATCGCTGATCGTCACTGTAAAGCGCTGGCGGCCAGGCGGAGCGGGCCAGGAGGACGATCTCTCGGCGGTGCTGATTGAAGTCTAGCTAGCCGTAACTGGCGGAGTGACGAGGGAGCGCCCGGCGCTGCTCCGCACCAGGACGAAGATCCCCAAGCCGCACAGCCCCAGCGCGATCCATTGCGTTATCGAGAGCGGTCCACCAAACGGAAGCGCCTGTTCGTGATAGCGAAAGAACTCGATTACGAAACGCGCGGCGGAGGACAACGTGAGATAGGTTCCAAGGATCATGCCGGCACGATGCGGACGCCGGTAGAGAACATAGAGCAGGGCGAACAAAATAGCTTCACTCGACATCTCATACAGCTGAGCCGGATGCAGCGGCACACCTAGCGGAACACCCACCAGTTCCGAAGCGTCAGGATTGCGGAAGGTGACGGCCCACGGTCGATCGCATTCCGTTCCCCAGCAACAGCCAGCGGCAAAACAGCCGATCCGTCCAATCGCGTGCCCAATGGCGATGCCCGGCGCGAATGCATCCGCCGTCGCTAAGAATGGCAATCCGGCACGGCGCATGTAGAAGACCGCGAAGAGCAGCGCGAGCACCAGACCGCCCTGGAACACACCGGCGGCTTGCAATGTGGCGAGCGAAAAAATTTCCCCTGGATGTTCCGCATAGCGCTTGTAGTCAAAGGCAAACATCAACAACTTCGCCCCCAGCAGACCGCCCAGCGCGCAGTACACAGCCAGGTTGGTGATCTTCTCAGGATCGAGGCCGACGCTCTTCGCCAGTCGAACGGTTACCCAAAGTCCCGCTAAAAAAGCGAGGGCAATCAGGGTTCCATAGGTGGGGATGAAGAAGGTGCCGATAGAAATAAGTTTGGGAAACATTTAGCTATTTGGGGGACGTGTGAGGGCTGGTTGGGGCTGGGGCTGCTTGCGGCTACGCCACATGGAAACCAGAAGTAGACAGGCCCCTACCGTGATGGCGCTATCGGCGACGTTAAAGGCGGGGAACTGATATTCGCGATAGTAAAACTCAAAGAAGTCCGTTACGGTGCCCGCCAAGGCGCGGTCGAATACATTTCCCAGCGCGCCGCCCAGCACCAGCGACAGACCTACACGCGAGGTCCAGTGATCGGGGATTCGATTTTGCTTCCAGAGTTGCATGACGATTAAAATCATTACCGCGGCTGCGAGTCCGATGAGTAAAACGGTACGCCAGATGCCGGCCGAATCGGCGAATATTCCAAACGCCGCTCCAGGATTCTCAGCGTGCACGATACTGAAGAAGCCCGGAATCACCGTCAGGTTATCCCAGAATGACACGCGCGTTTGGACGATCCACTTAGTGATTCGGTCGACAATGAAAACCGCTAACGCTGGAAGGAACGGAATCAGCCGGTTCATTGCGCGGATCCCAGTATTTCCCGAACCGCAAGAGCACAAGCGGCGCAGATTGTGGGGAACGCCGCGTCAGACCCGACGTCGGTCGTGTATTTCCAGCAGCGCTCACATTTTTCGCCGTCGGCCCGTTCAATGCGAACCGTCAGTGGACCGGAACCCTTGGCCAATTCCACTTGCGAAACGATGAATAAGGCCGGAAGATTCGCCAGATAGGCGGCCAGCACGGGGTAGAGATCGCCATCGGCCTCCAGATATACTTTAGCCTCGAGTGGTGCGCCGATAGACTTTTCCTGGCGGGCAATTTCCAGGGCCTTGATCACTTTCTCCCGCGCCGGCAACAGGCGATCCCAATTCTCCAGTTGCGCGAACTGCGCGGAATCGATGCCCTCCGTCAATTCAGCGGCCTCGGGGAACAGCGCGAGATGTATGCTGTTGGGCTGGCCCGCGGGCCGTGGCATGCGCCCCCAAACTTCTTCGGCCGTGAACGCCAGCAGCGGCGCCAGCAATCGCGCGAGCGCGAAGTTTACCCGATACAGGGCAGTCTGCGCACTGCGCCGGGCCTTCGATCCAGGAGCCGTGGTGTACAGCCGATCCTTGATCACATCGAAATAGATTGCGCTCAAGTCGGTTGTCGCGAAATCATAGATCGCGTGATACAACTTGTGAAATTGAAATTCGTCGTAGAAGCCGCGAACCGTTCGCACCAGTTCGGCGCAACGGACGAGTATCCAACGATCGATTTCCGATAGCTCGGAAGCGGGCAGCGCATCTTGTTCCGGATCGAAGCCCGCGAGATTTCCCAGGGCGTAGCGAAAGGTGTTGCGCAGTTTGCGGTAGGCCTCACTCATCCGCTTCAGGACTTCGGGCGAGAGCCGGACGTCCGTCCAGAACTCGACCGAAGTTACCCATAGCCGAAGCACATCGGCGCCGTGTTCCTTGATGATTTCTTCGGGCGAGATGACGTTCCCCAGTGACTTGGACATCGCCCGCCCATCGCCGTCGAGCGTCCAGCCGTTGGTGGCGCAAGCCCGATATGGCGACCCGCCACGCAGCCCCACACCCACCAGCAAAGAACTATGGAACCAGCCGCGATATTGATCGCCGCCTTCCAGATACATGTCGGCGGGCCAGGGAAGGTCATTCTCGGGCGTCAACACCGCCAGGTGGCTGGAACCGGAATCGAACCACACGTCCAGAATATCGGTTTCCTTGCGGAACTGCGTCTGGCCGCACTTGGTGCAATGGAATTCCGCGCCCATCAATTCGTTGGCGGACTTCTCATACCAGATGTCGGCGCTATGTTCGCGGAACAGGCCCACTACGTGATCCAGAATCTTGCGATCGGTCACGGTTTCATTACAACCCTCGCAATAAAACACCACGATCGGCACGCCCCAGATGCGCTGTCTGGAGATACACCAGTCGGGGCGGGAAGCGATCATGTTGTAGATCCGCTCTTCGCCCCAGGCGGGATGCCATTTCACGTCGCGGATCGCGGCTAATGCCTTTGCTCGGAAATCGTTCTGATCCATTCCGATGAACCATTGTTCGGTGGCCCGGAAGATGGTCGCCCGATGGCAGCGCCAACAATGGGGATAACTATGTTCGATCTTGCGCTGGCCCAGCAGCGCTCCGGCGGCGGTCAGAATTCCAATTACGATGGGGTTCGCTTCCCAAACTGTCTTACCGATAATCTCCGCAGGCAATACGCCATCGGCGCCTTCGGCATGATAGAAGCGGCCGGCGCCGTCCACCGGGCAATAGGTAGCGATACCGTATTGACGGCCAGCGATATAATCTTCCTGCCCATGACCAGGAGCCGTGTGCACCGCGCCCGTACCTTGCTCCAAGGTGACGTGATCGCCCAGGATTCCCAGCGAGTCGCGCTCCAGGAATGGATGACGGAACATCACCCGTTCCAGACGCGATCCTTCAAAGTGCGCCAGCTTCTTATACTCGGCCCAATCCAGATCCTGGGCTGTCTTGGCCAGCAAATCCGTCGCGACGATATAGACATCGCCAGCAACGTCGATGGCTGTGTATTCAAACTTCGGGTGAAAGGCAATGGCGACGTTGGCAGGTATGGTCCAAGGGGTGGTGGTCCAGATCAAACCATACACCTTGCGGCCGGCTAAAGCCGGGTCGATTGCCGCGGGATCCGACGTTAATGCAAAACGAACCCAAATCGATGGACTGGTGTGATTCTCGTATTCGGTTTCCGCCTCAGCCAGCGCCGTACGGTCATGGATGCACCAGTTGACGGGTTTTAGGCCTTTGTAGATATAGCCTTGCTCCAGAAAGTCGACGAAGGCACCGGCGATAACCGACTCATACTGGGCACTCATCGTCAGATACGGCTTTTCCCAACGCCCGAATACCCCCAGGCGCTGGAAATCTTTACTCTGCAAATCGACGTACTTCTGGGCGTACTTACGGCACTCCCGGCGGATCTCAGCCGCCGTCATTTTCGATTTCTTCGATCCAAGTTCGTTATCGACCTTGATCTCAATCGGCAGCCCATGGCAATCCCAGCCCGGCACGTAGGGCGAGTCAAAGCCTGCCATTGTCTTCGATTTGACGATAAAGTCCTTCAGGATCTTGTTGAAAGCATGGCCCAGGTGAATGTTGCCGTTGGCGTAGGGCGGCCCGTCATGCAGTACATACAGCGGTTGCCCGGCCCGAGCCTTGCGAATTTGGCCATACAGATCCTGTTCCTGCCAGTTTGCGAGCATTTTCGGCTCGACAACCGGCAGATTGGCCTTCATCTGGAAGTCCGTCTTTGGTAGATTGACGGTCTTCTTAAGATCAACTGTCGCGGGATCCATGGGGTCTGAACTCATGGTAACTGATTGGTCAAGGCCCTTTAGGCCATTGGTCATGGAACTGTAAAGGCTGAAACCATTGCGCTAAAATGTCAGATTGCCGATCACAGCGCGTACGAGGCGGAGGCAGCCCTCGCCGGTCCCTCACCAGCCGCCGGGTTATCACACTCTGACAGGCAATTTTCGCATGCATACGCGATTCCGCTCGCGATTCTTCCGCAGCGGGCGCAATGTATTGGTCTATCTTCCTCCAGGTTACGATTGGGATCTGGATCGCCGCTATCCCGTTCTGTATATGCAGGATGGCCAAAATCTTTTCGATGCCGCGACTTCCCAGGTTTCCGGACGCGAGTGGCGGATGGACGAAGCAGCCGAGTGGATGATCCAGCACGGGGAGCTGGCGCCACTGATGATTGTCGGCATCTATCACGGCGAAGCTAAGCGCAATGAGGAGTATACGCCCACGCGCGATCCCCGGTCGAACAAAGGCGGGCTAGCGGATCGCTACGGGCGGATGATTGTGGAGGAACTCAAGCCATTTATCGATTCTTCCTACCGCACGCTGCCCGGCTCATGGGACACCGGATTGGGTGGATCGTCACTGGGCGGATTGGTGTCGTTACACGTGGGCTTAAACTATCCCGATGTCTTTGGCAAACTGGCGGTTCTCTCACCGTCGGTATGGTGGGACAACCGTTTTATTATCCAGCGGGTTTATGACCTGCCAGGGAAGACCAATACGCGGATCTGGCTCGATATGGGCACCGCCGAGGGTAGCAATAGCAGCCGTTATCTGCAGGATACGCGAGATCTGCGCGATGCCCTCATCTGTAAGGGATGGCGCGAAGGCGACGATCTCCGCTATGTCGAGGTGGCCGGTGGTAACCATTCCGAAGACGCCTGGGCCGATCGCATCGGCACAACCATGCAGTACCTTTTCCCCCGATAGCTCATTTCCGCCATTTCCGCAACGTTTGCATTGACATCGTTTTGACCTTTGAGTATCCTTTATTCACGCAAGGCTTTTGTTAACTAGTACTTACGGTGACTCAAGGGTTTATTAGGTCCAGTACTATTCAGCTACTAACATCAATTGTCGATGGAAACCATACTCTCTCGATTCAGAGGCGGAATTGCAGTTACGGAGGCTCTATTTCTCATGCGGGCGGTTTGGCTCGTTGTAGGTTTTGGCTTTTTCGCATCGGCGCAAATGATGACGCCACAGATTCATCGCCCTCCGACGGAGGCCGACCTGAACAAGGTGCGGCTTAATGAGGATGAGTCCGGCTGTAAGGATTCCGCTCTACTGGCTCGTGTGCCTGGTTGCAACATCATTCAGTGCGACACGAAAGCCGACGATGGGCTGGAAATTCTTATGGGCCGATCCGACAAGGGCGACATGATTTCCGAAGTGATCGACGGCGAAAGCCAAGTGCTCTATTACCTCTGCCCAGGTAGGCTTGCTCCGGCGGCGCTGGTAAAAGCGGCTGAAGTGAATCTGGGCAAGTCCGGTTTCAAAATCGTTTATTCGGGTAAGGACGAAGCCGAGTTACCGCTACTGACGGCGATGAAGGATCGCGATTGGTTGCAGATCTCCACGTATCTGTACTTCGATCTTTCGGTTTATGTGCAAACCGTATTAAAGCAAGCCGACGATGCCGACCCGAACGCCGATGCGCTGACGGCCAGCCTGATGAAGAATGAACGGGTCACCTTGCACTCGGTGCGTTTCTATGCGAATCGAGCGGTATTACGGCCCGATGGCGATCGGATGCTGGCCGCCGTGGCCATGGCGATGACCAAGCACCCCGACTTGAAGATTCGCGTCGAGTCTTATAGCGATGACGACGCCGATGAAGCGGCATCGAAGCAGCTATGCCAGCAACGGGCGGTGGCAATCGCTTCCTGGCTTTCCGAACGCGGCATCGACAAAACACGGCTGGCGAGCCAGGGTCTTGGACCGGCAAAACCTCTAGCCGACAATACGACCGAGGAGGGGCGGGCCAAAAATCGAAGGGTTGAACTGGTTCGTTTTTAAATTTATTCCGGCCTCCATCAAAGATCGTCCGCTGGCGGTGGTAGTGGCCACGGGAACTGTTTCCGCGGCTGCCTACGGCATTCTCAGCGTGATCTCCCAGCGGCAGCATCCGCTTCCCTTTTGGATATTCGCGGGCATTTTCGCGCTGACGACGATTTTGTGGGCCGGTACGTATTTGGCGCTAGGGCAGAGCATTCTGTCGCGGCGCTCACTTGGCGCGATTCTCTTTTTCGCGGTAGCGTTTCGGATCGCCGGCTTGTTCGGCGCGCCCATCTATGAAGACGATTATTTCCGCTATTTGTGGGATGGCCGTATGTTCGCCACCACGGGCAGCCCGTACTTAACTCCGCCATCCGCGGCATTTGGCGACGATACGCTGCCTCCGGCATTCGATCAGATCCTGGGACGAATCAACAATCCGGAAATCCCCACCATCTACGGGCCGTTTTGCGAACTCATTTTTCTGGCCGGATACTGGATCGCTCCAGGGGAATTGTGGCCGCTAAAACTGCTGTTTCTTTTGGCTGACCTGGGTGTGCTGTGGCTTCTATGGAGGATGCTCGGTCCGTCCAGGGCGTTGCTCATCTACGCCTGGTGTCCGCTGCTGATCAAGGAAGTGGCGTTTACTCCGCACACCGATATTCTGGCGACATTTTTTCTGGTGCTGGCCTTTGAGCGCGCTAACCACTGGCGAGGATCGGCTTCCGCCGCAGCCCTGGCCGCCGCCGTGGTTTCCCGTTTACTCGCCGGCATTTTTGTTCCGCTGCTGCTCTGGCGCTCCCGCCGGGCATGGTTGATCTTCTTTGCCGCCATCGCCGCCTCCTACGCGCCATTCCTGATACACGGCGGCGCGGGTGCTGGATCGATGAGTACCTTCGCCAGCCAGTGGGAATTCAACAGCTTTGTCTTCGGACTGTTGAAGCCCGTTGCCGGTGAAGATATCGCGCGCATTATTTGCTTCTGCGCATTCCCGATTTTCTACGTCTGGATGTGGAAGAAGCGGCGCGATCTGTTGGATCCGGCAATCCTGCTGGGCGTGTTTTTCCTGCTATCGCCAGTGGTGAATCCGTGGTATCTGGTGATGCTGGTTCCGTTCGTGGCGCTGCGCCCAACGGCGTGGGGCATCGCGGCGATCGCCACAATTCTGATCAGCTATGCAACTGCTGGAAATCTGGGAATCAGCGGGATGGGCTTGTACGATCATCCCATCTGGGTGCGTCCCCTGGAACTTCTGCCGGTGATCGCCGCGGCAATTTGGGAACGGCGAATTAAGCCGGGGCTTGCATCGCCAGATCGCGGCGCTTTATATCCGCCACCAATGTCCGCGAGCCTGCAAACAGGACTAGCGACAGAATCACAGAGAGCATTGGAATAACCAGCATCGCTTGCTGCAGGCCAACGGCGCGGAAGGCTTCGGTGATCACCGGCGACCCTGCCGCGGCCGCGGCGCGGTGGGCCATCAAGTCGCTTAAGCCACCGGTCAGCAATGGTCCTAGCGACGCTCCGCCGAGATACATCACCATAAAATAAATCGCCATCGTTGTGCCGCGTAATCCAGGAACCACGATGTCCTGAATGGACGAGTAGACCAAGCCGTAATACGTGTTGAGCCCGGCGTAGGCGACGGTCATCAGGATAACGGCGGCCGTCACGGATCCTACCGGTTGAATCAATCCAAAGTAGGAAAACGGAGCGGCGGCGATGGCGATAATAGCGGCCAGCAATAAGCGTCCGTTAGGCCGCGTGCGAATGATACGATCGCCGAAGATGCCGGCCGAAATACCACCGGCCAGGCCGCCGATAAGGTATACATTGCCCGTGGCAAAGCCCGAACCGCTTAACGATAGCCCGTGCACGCGGCTCAGAAACGCCGGCAGGAACGTCCCGATGGCATACATGTTGAAGTTCAGCAAGGCGCCCGAAACGATGATCCACCATAGTGTCGGGATGCGCAGCACGGACCATGTCGATTGCGTCTGCGGGGCTAACGGCTTTTCTTCCGATGCGCCGCGCTTCGGCTCCTCCAGCAGCAGCAGGGCGGGGAGCAGAAGGAGCGCCGGAAGAGCCGCGATCACCATCGCCGTTCGCCATCCATAACTCTGGGCGATGCGGCCGCTGAAGTAATAGCTGAATGCTCCACCCACGGGCACTCCGAGCATGAATAGGGCAAGCGCGCGCGATCGTTTGGAGGCTGGGAACAAATCGCCGATCCAGCTGGTTGCCGTGGGAGCCGCCACCGCCTCGCCCACCGCGCATCCAAGCCGCGAAACCATCACCATGAAATAACTGGTGGCGAATCCCGCCATCGCCGTAAGCGCGCTCCATACCAAAACCCCCACCGCCAGCAATCCTTTGCGGCTACGAGTATCGGCTATTCTGCCAAGTGGAACGCCTACCACGGCATACAAAAGAGTGAACGCGGTGCCAAGCCATCCCACCGCTGTATCGGTCAGATGAAACTCTTTGCGCATGGGCTCGACGAGCGCACCGGAAACATTGCGGTCGTAAAAATTTAGAATATTAATCGCGACTAAGACCGCCAGGGCGAAGGTAACACCAGACTTGGGCTTCACAGGGGAACATGCTATCAGATAGCCCCGGCTCTCCGTATTCGTAACGGCCGGGCCTATCGTTACCATAGTGAAAGACACACGGAGCGATTGCCACGAACCCTACCGAAAATCCCTTATACTGCGACGTAAGTCTGCCCGTTCCGCTGAATCAGCCATTCACCTATGTACTTCCCGGGACCTTGCGGCATCGTGCCCGCGTGGGCTGCCGCGTCACCGTTCCTTTTGGATCGCGCAAGCTTACGGGGATGATCCTGCGGACGCATAGCGACCCTCCGCCAGCGGCTGCGCGGGAGGTCTTGCGGCTCTTGGACGAAGAGCCCGTGCTCGATGCGGGGCTGATCGCGCTAGGGCAATGGATCGCGTCGTATTATTGCTCTCCGCTAGGCGAAGTTTTGCGGACGATGACTCCGCTTGGTGGTGAAATTCGCAAGGGCAAGGTCTATTCGCTCACCGATTCGGGACGCGACGCCGCGCGGCAATTACTGCTGGGAGCCTCCGGTGACAATCCGGCGACGGAGATTCTGCGCTTGTTGGAAGCGCGTCCGCGGCAGGCATCGTATTTGTCTAAGAAATTTCTCAGCGCGCCAAAAGTTTTGAAGTCGCTGGAGAAGAAGGGCTGGGTGGTGATAGAAGACGTGGAGGCGGATCGCGATCCTATGCGTGCCGCGTCGTCGCGTTTACGCGCCGAGTTCACAGGTCGGGCCGCCAGCGGTAAGTTTCCGAAGGCGGAGCGGGAATTGTTGTCGTTCCTTGAACTGCATCCGGGTAGCCATAACTTGCATGAACTGGAAGCGCAGGTGGAGAAAGCGAGTGCCGCGGCGCGATCGCTCGCTCGCAAGGGATTGCTGAAGCTGTATCCCGAGCCATTGGCCGCTCCGGCGTTCGCCGATCGTCCCGTCTATGAACTGAACCCGCACCAGAGCGAGGCCTACCGGCATATCGCCGCGGCGGTTCAGACCGGGGAGTTTAAAACATTTCTACTCCATGGCGTGACGGGGTCGGGCAAGACCGAAGTATATCTGAAGGCGATTGAAGCGACGCTCGCGGTGGGGCGCAGCGCGCTGCTATTGGTTCCGGAGATCGCCTTGACTCCCGCCGTGGCGGGACAGTTCTTCTACCGTTTCGGCGATCGGGTGGCGATTCTACACTCGGCCTTCAACGATTCCGAACGCGCCGAGCAATGGCGGCGGATTCGCTCAGGCGCGGCTGGCGTGATCGTCGGAACACGTTCGGGAGTGTTCGCCCCAGTCCAGAATCTGGGGCTGATCGTGGTGGATGAAGAGCACGACCAGAGCTACAAGCAAGGGGAGACGCCGCGCTACAATGGCCGTGATGTAGCCATCGTGCGGGCGCAAGCGGAAGGCGCGGTGGTGGTATTGGGGTCGGCGACGCCGAGCCTGGAAAGCCGCTACAACGCCGAGCGAGGCAAGTACCAACTGCTGGAATTGCCGGAGCGAATCGAACGGCGTCCCATGCCTCGCGTGGAACTGGTGGACATGCGCGTCGAATTTTTGGAAACGCGCCAGCAGGCGACGTTCTCCCGCACGTTGCTGGATGAAGTCGGCAAACGTCTGGAGAATGGCGAACAGACGATGCTGCTGATGAACCGCCGGGGCTTCTCAAGCTTCATGGCTTGCAGGGCTTGCGGCGAGCGGATGCAGTGCGTGAACTGCGCAGTGACCTTGACGTTCCACCGCCGCGACCATCGGATGTTGTGCCACTATTGCAGTTTCGCCGAAAAGGTTCCCAGCGCTTGTCCGAAGTGCAACAGCGAACACATCCAATTTATCGGCGCGGGTTCGGAACGTGTCGAGGATGAGCTGCATCGTTCATTCCCCAAGGCTCGCATTGCCCGCATGGATCGCGATACCGTGAGTGGCAAGCGCCACTTCGAGACGATCCTCAACGAGTTTCGCGCGGGCAGTTTCGACATTTTGGTGGGCACGCAAATGATCGCCAAGGGGCACGATATTCCCAACGTGACGCTGGTTGGGGTTGTCTCCGCCGATATCGGATTGGGGATGCCGGACTTTCGCGCGGCAGAGCGGACGTTTCAATTATTAACGCAGGCGGCGGGACGGGCAGGCCGCGGAGTGCTACCGGGAATTGTTTTAATTCAGACGATTAATCCCGATCATTATGCGATACGCTTTGCCGCCGCGCAGGATTACGCGACGTTTTATGAGAAGGAAATCCAGTTCCGGCGTTTGATGCGCTACCCGCCATTCAGCGCTCTGGCCAATGTGGTGGTGCGTGCTGAGAAGCAGGAAGACGCGCTGCGCATGAGCGGCGAATTGGGCCGGCTGTTGGAATCGCCGGTGGAAGGATTAAAGATACTGGGCCCGGCGGAGGCGCCCGTTCCCCGGCTGAAAAATGAGTTCCGATATCAACTGCTGATCAAATCCACCAGCCGCAAGCGGCTCAATGAAATCTTAAACCGCGTTCGCCAATATGGGCTGGACCGCAAGTGGGGCCAGACGGCGCTGGTGATCGACGTCGATCCGTTGACGCTGCTGTAGATACAATAAGGACTCATGAAAGCGCTTGTCTACGTTACGCCAAAGGTCACCGTTCTGGATCCGCAGGGGCAGGCCATTCGATCCGCTCTCAATGGATTGGGCCACGCCTCCATACGCGAAGTGCGGCAAGGGAAATTTTTTGAAATCGTGATCGATGGTGGAGATAAGGCGGAGATTGAGCAGATTGCCCGCGACGTGCTGGCCAATCCCGTGATTGAAGATTATCGGGTGGAATTCGCCGCCGAATAAAAGCTCGCGCCCGTTAGTAGAAATTACGGGCGCGGTTCGGCATTTTCAAAAAAAGCTATGCACTCCACAGTTCGTCGATCGGGCCGTAGAGGTTCTGTTCGGAGAACGGGACATATTCAAATCCCCGCCCAAACGGATCGTCGCGGCGGATGGTAGTCCAGTCAATTCCCATCGCCGAATAGATCGTGGCCTCGACATCTTCCGGCCGAACGTAGCGTTGGCGCGACCAGCCAAAGTCCGTGGTGTCCGATCCTCGCGCGTCGGTGGCGCCCAATGCCCGCCCACCCTTCACTCCCGCGCCGGCGAAGATTACGGATTGTTGCAGCCAATGATCGCGGCCACCGGCGGCAGTCACCGCGCCCACTGTACGCCCGAATTCGCCCACCATCACAACCAGCGTGGAATCCAGTTGGCCGGACGCTTTCAGATCGGCTAACAGAGCCCCCATGCCGTTGTCGAAGGGCGTTCCCATCGTGTAAAGATTATTGCCGGTTGGGTTGGCCGCGCCGTAGATGTCCTGATGCATGTCCCAACTACCAAAGCTGATCTGGATGAACCGCGTACCCTGATCGGAAGCCAGAACCTGTTTAGCGACCAGACAGGAGTTGCCAAAGCTGGTGCCACCGTACCGCATGCTATCGGCGGGGCTGAAGCTAAAGGCCTGGGTGACGGCACTGTTATATGTCATGCCCTTGGCGGCGGAGTAGAACGCATCGTAGTCGTGGAAGTCCTGGATTGGCGGGGCCTGCACGTTACCCACGCGCAGATTATCGTCGATCTGATGCAGACGATTCAACAGCGTATCCAGGCGCTGTTGGCCAAGGGGATTTGTGGTGTTCGGAATGCCCGATCCAGTCGCCGTGGTTGCTTCATTCACGCGGAAGGGGGCGAAGGATGCCGAGAAGTAGCCCTGGCCCACGCCGGTGGGCGAGTTCAGTGCCAGGAATGTCGGAAACACCTGGCCTGCTACGCGCTCGCTTTCCTTCTCAATGGCGACCACGCTTCCAATGTTCGGTGCAATGTCGCCCAACGCGGCCGCGGGATTACGACCGATCTGCGTCCAATGCTGGGCCAGTGTGTGAACCAGGGCCCAAGCATGCATGGACCGAACGATGGCCATGTTGGGTAACTGCGCTCCCAGCTTTGGCAGAAGCCCCATCGGCCAATTGATGCCGCCGACCATCGTCGGATTAAAGTCCGACGGCGTAACACCGTTCACAACTTTCAAATCGAACATGTCGGTGTGGCTAGGTGCCCCGGTCATCAAGACGAAGATTACGTTCTTCGCCTTGTTCTGGGTAGTGATGGCCGGTTGCGCCACCGTTTCCGCGTTAGCCGGCTTGCCCGCGAGATACGACGCGATGACTCCGGCCCCCGCCACTTCGAAGAACTGCCGGCGCGACCAATGGGGGCGCTGGGAGAACGTCTTGTGCGGATGCGGGTACTTATTGATGAAGCGATTAAATTTATCCTGTCCGATCATGACGTCTCCTCAGTAACTAAATACGAAATCCACTTTGTTGTAGAGCGACCAGAGCAGATTTTCTGCTTCCTGGCTACGATTACCGTTACCCAAATTCGCCACACCCGCCGCCTTTTCCGTGGCCGAGGGATAACGCGACAGCACGTTCAAATACAGCGTGTCGATGAGTTGGTCGTTCGGGAGCGGCAGACTTTTCACCAGCAGGCTGGTTGCCGGGCCGCTGGCGGATACTCGGCCCATCACGAACTGGTCGTTCATCAGGTCCAACGCTTGCGAGATGGACCCTTCAGCGCTACGAGTCTGATCGTCGCGATTGCCGCGCAGGAAGGCGTCAAGCAATGTGGCGACTTTGCCTCTGGCGCTATCCGGCGTTCCTAACGGCTCAGGCAATTTCATCGCCCAGTTCACCGGACCCCAATTTGGATTCGTGTAGGTGGGAATGATGTTGCTCGATTGCGCGATTGCATCATGGATCTCCTCGCCCCACAGACGGCGCACGTTGTGCCGCGCATACAGCGTGGCCCAATTCGGATTCCAGGTGCCGCTGTATTGGCTCTCCAGTTGATAGGCGCGGGAGTTAACAATCTCTCGCATCAGCGATTTCAGATCGTACTTGCTATCGATGAAATCCTGGGCCAGGGCATTCAGTAAAACCGGGTTCGATGCTTGTAAACCGCAGGGCGCCGCCGGCGGGCAATTCTGAGGTGGATTGTTCGGATCTAACCGCGCCGGATCGAACGTATTCGATGGAGTGACCAGCCCTACGCCGAAGAAATATTCGAACATGTAGTTCACCGTGGCACGGGCGAATTGGAAGTCGCTGGTGACGAATCGCGCCATCGCGGCCCGATAATTTTCCCCGCCGTTGGGCGTTGCTCCATTAAAGATGTAAGCCGGAGATACGCTGGTATCCGTTCCGATGGGCTGCCGCGGCGGGCGATTCCCACTCGTCGTATTCAACGGATAGGTGCCTTTGTATTTCGTTCCATCGGAGACGGCCCAATAATACGGCAGACCGTTCGTGGCTCCGGCAACCGGAGTGCGCGATGCCAGTGTGTGCGAGAGGAATGCCGCCATGCCCCAGGCTTGCGAGCGAGTGGTTTGCGATCCCCAAAGACTCAACGCATCCAAGTGGCCGCGTCCGTTGTGGCAGAGCAGGCAATTCATATGCGCGATGCCTAAAAACGTCTGCGATACATCCACTGTCTGCTGATCCCACAGATCCTGAATCGGGCCGCCGGTAACGACTCCACCTACCGTAAAATTCAACTCGCCCTGCGTATAGCTGTTCGTGCCCTGCGCCGTGATCAACTCACGGGCCATCTGATCGTAAGGCTTATTGGCGACAAGCGAGGCGTTGACGTAGCTGTTGAATGCCACAACCCCTGGCACATAGCGGCGGATCTGCGAGTTGCTGGAATTGTTCTGAAATAAATCTCCGAAGAACATGGTCCATTTATCCACCCAGCCCGGCGCGGCAATCAGTTCGTCCACCAATTTAGTTCGCTTGTCGGGTGCATTATCGGCGACGAAACTTGTCACACGATCGGGAGTAGGAATGCGGCCGGTCAGATCGAGGGTTGCCCGGCGGATGAATTCGTAATCGTTAGTTGGAGCTGCTGGCACCGCGCCGGCGGCTGACATCGCTTGAAATAGATAACGGTCAATCGTGTTGTTGGAAGGCGGATTCGCTTTCTGCGAGTCGCCCGTACGGCTATCACCGGGGACGGCAGGCAATTGCGCTGTCACCTGATTGGTCATCGCATCCAGTTGCGCAATTCGTTCCTTGGAGCCCTGACCATTTGCCGCTTTCACAAGAGTGTCATGCATGGGACCATAGAAAGCACATTCGGGGTGGGGAACCGTGTATTGATTGGAATCACTCGCCGGGTCTTGCGCTTGTGAGCGAACGAAACCGGCAAGACCGAGTGCCGTGACCGCCGCCAAAATTACCAAGCTCCGATTTCTAATCATGTTGCATATACTCCTCGCTATTCACCACTGCTGTTTACCCAAACACGAACTCACGCCAGGACACTCGATAAATTAGCTTCGTTAATCCAGCGCACTGTAACCTTTGCCGATGGAAAAACGACTGCGCCCATATCCGGGAAGACGAGAGGGGGCCATCCGGGGTTGACAAAGAGGCGTTTATTTCTCGGACGGAAGGTTGGAAAGAGCAGGATACAGGCCGACTGTACGATAGGCTTCGATTAACGCTCCGGCGGCAGGACCAAAATCGGGCGCAGCGAAGCGATTGTTATCCTCAAGCTCCATTAGCATGCGATAACGCTCCAATAGAAGTTCGCTGCGAAACACGCCGCCGATATAGGAAATGCGCGCCGTTTGGCCGGGCGAGAATAGCTGCCCGCGCACCATGGATGTGAAGCCCGCCAGTTCCTGCGCGGCGCGTAATAAAATATCCCGCGCGATGGCATCGCCGTCCTGTGCCGCTTCATCCACTAACTTCGAAAAAGCTGCAATAGCGGGCCGTGGAAAATCCGTTGTGTAAAACCGGTGCAGCAAATCGTTGGCGTCCTTGGCGCCGGTTCCTTCCAGTAAGCGCCGGTGCAACAGAGTGCTCGCTCCCCAACCTTCTTCGTAACGGAGCGCGGCGCGCACGGCTTGGCGAGTGAGATCGAACCCGCCGCCTTCATCGCCGTAGATGTATCCCCATCCTCCCGCGCGCGCGGTGCGCCCTTCGCCGTTACGGCCGAACGCCATGGATCCTGTACCGGCGATGACAACAACTCCGGGTTCACCGGATGTTGCGCCGGCCAGCGCGATGAACGCATCGTGCGTGACCAGCTTTTTATCCGTGCTCACGATTTCATCCAGGAGCGATTCTTTGTCGGCGGGTCCGCCACTAAAACCAAAGCAGCTAGCGGCAAATCGTGTATCGGTCAGGCCGGCGCTCCGGCAGGCCTCGTTGACGCATCCGGCGATGGCCGTAATAAATTTTTCCCGGCCGTCGCCAGTTTTCACGTGGTTGCAGGGGCCACTTCGTCCATGCCCTACGACGCGTCCCGATGCATCACCGATTAAGGCCGTCGTACTCGATTGCCCTCCATCGACGCCAAGGAAGAAGCGGCTCATGGGCTGTCTCCGACGATCTCGTACAACTTGGAGGACGTCAGATCGCGCAACAGCTTCAGACCCCACAATTCGCGATTCTTATCGAAGTCGTCAGACCCATAGTCGGATTGCATCACCAGCAAATAATCGATACCCCGAGCCTGCATTTCGCGCGTGGCCTGGCGGCGCAGGTCGAGAACTTTTGGCAACGTCGATTCAAGCGGCGCGGCGGAGAGTAAGCGCCATTGTCCGCTTGCGTCCAGCCCTTCCAAGCGGAGCTTCGTTTGCCATTGGTCGAAGGATCCTTCCAGCAATACGGCGTCGATCTGTTCGGGCTTACCGAAATCTATGTCCAGATGCATGCCGGGGCGTATGGCTTCCCACGAGCGCCAGCGCGTAACAGGATTGCGATCGAAAGCGAGCTTCGCGTCCCACGGATTCGGCGCGGCGTTTACACGCCACCCGGCGCTTCCTTCGATTTCCTTCGCACCGAGAAAAGCATGAAATTCAGCGATCGACCAAATGTCGCTACCCTTCGCCGTTTGCACTGCCCGAAGCTTCTGTATTGTTTGGGCGGCAAAAGAAAAACGGCGTAGCCACAGAGGCTGAAAAGAATCGATGATGCCGGCATAAGCGATGTCGCCCGCCATTTCACCCTTGGCCGATTCATAGCGAACCCAGATTTCCCGCGTGGTGTAGGAGTTCGGAATTTGGTTGAATGCAAACACCCGCTTGCCCGCCGGCACCCAGCGCTCCACCATCCGCGCCGCTTCATATCCCCCTGAATGATCGCGCAGCCATTGTTCTTCGGGAATGATGCGTAGCGCGGCTTTCAGCGGCATACGTTCCAGGCTCCAGGCATATGGTTCGGAATATTTATGACGCAGGACTGGCAATGCGAGAGCGCAGTGAATTGCCGCCGTCGCCAGCAGCAGCTTTGGCCAATCGACAATCGCCAATGCCATCGCCAATGCCAAAAACGGCAGGCCGGGAATCAGGAATCGCGTTCCGGTATTCGTCAAATAAGGCAGCGTGAAGATCAACCAGGCGCAGAGCAGGCGGCGGCCTTCCCGCCAACGCAAGGCCCACAAGGCGATCGGCGCCAGAAGGAAGACGGGTCCAAGCAGCCCGCCGGTTTTTTCCCCGTGCACGGTTACTTCCATCGGAATTTGCCAGTAGCTGGTAAGAAATCCCGTGTTCCGCATATAGCCTTGATATTGCTTTTCCCAGAGGATGTGAAAGTACGGATTTGGCATCACCGAGTTGAAGAACGGAGCCACCGGATTTGCTAACCAGATCCAGTTCTTGACTAACCAGGGCACCGCCGGAATCGCCGCGCTTGCTGTCGTTACAATCAGAGCTTTAAAGCGTCGCTCGCGGAGCAGAATGAATCCAAGGGCGAACGGCAAGGCCAGGAACGCGGTGTATTTCGCGGCGAACGCAAAGCCCGCCAGCAAGCCGGCCAGCATCAGCAGCCGCGGATTGCGGACCTCATCCCAAATTTGCAAGACATAGAAGACGCCGAACAGCAGCGCCGTAACCGCGACATCGATATATGCGCTGGTCCCATCGATAGCCACCACTGGGCTGGCGTATACCAACAGCGCCGCTGCCACGCCGACGACGGGCCGCTTGATTGTCCGGGCATAACCGAGAATCAGAAGTGGCAGCGCGGCCAAAAATGAGAAGTGTACTAACGCCGCGGCCGAGTGCTTTCCAAATGTATAGGCGAACAGAAACAACATCTCGATGCCTTGCGATAGAGCGGCGTAGATGCTGTAGGTGATTCGTTCAAAGCCGTGCGCGCGATGGTAGGTGTCCACCAGGCCCAGATGATACGACGATCCATCGGGGCTGGTTTCAGGTGCCATCGCGTTGAAGAAATAAAACACCGTCAATATGCAGAACAGCGCCAGAAACAGGATCGTCGCGCCACGGGGCACCGGCCCCAACTGCGTTCTGCCTTCGACGCTGACAGTTTCCCGCCGGTTGCGAATCGCCCAACCGATCGCCGCGCCGCCCAACATCAGGAAGATTCCTTTGCGCGCCAGATGCAGAGTGCATAGCGCAAAGACGAGGGTGCTGAGACACGCCGATCCCGCCAGAAACGAAAACAGGCGATCCTCCAACGGATAGAGCGGAAGGCGTAAAACCCGCAGCAGGCTTCGTCCCAGCGCGATTGCGGTGGCGACGGTGAAGACCGCGCCGAAGAGAATATAGACCGCCGCCGGCATTTAATGGGCGAATCCAAGACGCGTCAGAATGAACCCCAGCTTCGGCGTCCCGTTACCTGGATCGTATAGTTTATCGATCTCCGCGGCGATGGTGGTTTTCTCATTCGCCCGCAGCCAATCCTGCGGAATAGCATGCTCTAAATGCATTTGCCCAGCATGTTCGATGCGTACCTGTTCCACCGCGCGATCGTTCACGAAGAAAGAAATCGTCACTGGACCGGTTTGCAGCAAAGTGATCTCGGGCACGGTGTAGTCCGCCACCAGTTTCCAATTGGTTGTACTGTTCAGCGTGTACCGTAATGTGGGCCGCTGATAGGTCCAGGCCCAAGGCACGTTATCGGCGGGCTTCTGAATGTCTTTCACGATGTGAACTCGCGCTCGCGAATCACCCATCTCAATAAGCGGCGCCGATCCCAACGCGGCGTTTACGTTTTCAAGCGGCCGGCGCTTCGATTGTGGAATAAAGGCATCGGGCATCGCCACGCAACCCACCATCATTAGAGCTAAGGGCATCGCGGCGAATGGCACTCTCACCAGATGTACTCTTTCGCCTGATCGCGCCGTTTGTATCCGTCCAAAACATGAACCACCCGGATCTTTTTCAATTTCACCGGCGACAATTGGCCGATGGGGATGTACAAAATTTTGCGATTCAGGCGCGCGGCGATGGCCCGGAAAACGGATCGGGGAGGCTTAGCGGCTACGTAGACGATGTTGCGTTCCACGGAATAATCGATAGCGGCAAGAAGCAGGCGCTCGGACTTGCTCTCGGCGAGATCGTAATCGGGATCGGTCCAAACATCCATCATCCGGCGCGGCGGAAGTACCATCAGAAACCCGCCGTATTCCGCGCGGCCGATGCCGGGGCCGACGATATGCTCAAAGGGAAACGTCGAATAGAATGCCATGTCGCTTTCATTTTGATGCTCGCCCAGCCACGTTGTCATGTATTGATATTTGCCCGCCGAATCCTCATCGAAGATGACAGCCACGGCCCCCACTTCGCCGCTTAAACGATCTAGCTTGCGAACATAAATCTTTCGCTCATGCCAATTGCGAATGGTCTCGCGAATGTCGACGCCATCCAGCAATGACGTGGAAAAAGGCTCCACCCGGGCGCGCTCTTCAGAGACAATTGACTTCGCCTGTTTCTTCAGGAAACGGCCGTAGTTCTCGATGACGAAATCCTCTGGAGGATAAGAACAGATGGCGCTTCCATTCGTCTCCTTGGCCCACTCTCCAGCAAACTTTTCTTTCTTGCGAGGCTTCAGGCCGGCGGGCCGCAATCGCTGCTTGGCATTCGGCAGACGACGTCGCAAACGGAGCTTTTTCGTATGGAGCCATACTTCCTCCCCCGACAAATTGACCGTCTCCAATTCGCAACTCGATTGCTGCGTCAGATAACGATTCGCCATCCGCCATGTTTCCCATCCGAAATTATCGTCGACGATGGATTGCGCGGCAATCGTTAGATCGAAAACCCCGGGAATCAGCATGCCCGCCGTGTGGGCCAGCTTGCGGGCATACTTCGCCAGAGCGATTCGCGCCCAGTGCGGAACTTTTTCACCGGTGTTGATTTCGTACTGTTTTTCGGCATCGCGCAAGAGAGCCAGTTGCACGCGAGGGCGGTCTACCGCCGCGTCGTCCTTACCATCCAGGCGATAAAACTCGTAGCGATCCTGCAGGTAAGGATATTCCGCCGTAATCTCCGCCAGGCAGTCGGGATGCGGATTGATCACTTCCACTTCGAACCCCTTATTTCTTTCCGCTGGTGGATCCTGCGGCACCTCCATCGCGATCAGGAGCGGATCCAGCAGGTTCAGTGAAAGCACTACTAACGTATTCGCCAAAGGATCGGCCCCTTGCAGCTTCCAAGCCACGCCGGCGGCATGTAAATCGGTTTCTTCAGTAATCCTTTGGGGATGCTGGCGGTAGGCCTCGATGTACCTCTCATAACCGATTTGCCGCAGCGCGTAGGGATCGGGATAAGCATCGTCGATGTGAGGTTTCTCGGCGACATCGGGTTCCAGAAATATCACTGTCGAGCCGATTTCCTGGGCACTGCGAATCGCCTCGATAAATGGGTCCGCTGGTTCGACGGTTACGTAAATTGCGGCATCGTCGTCGGCTCCGTCGGGATAGGCAATTACCGACATTTCGGGAAGCCGCTCTATGGCTCGCAGATACGCCTTCTGCAGCATCCAGGGAAGTTCGACGGCGACGATGGCGGGTCGATCGGCTAAAATTCGGCGGCGCACTTCCACAGCGAATTCCAATCTTCCTGGCACCACCGGAAAGTACCGCAGTGGTCCTTGCTCAAGCTCCGCCCGCGCTTCAGATCCGTACGGCATATCGTAATGCCTCTTCTCCCAATGTCTGGAGTATCGCCATTCGCAGAGACTCGCGGTAATCGAGCGCGGCGCCATTCACATTCGAAAGCTTCAACGCGAAGCGCGCCATGTTTATCCCGTCGCGCACCGTGTAAGCTTCATCGCCGGCATGCGCGCGCTGCAGAAAGTCGGTGACATAGGTCAGGATCTCATCGCCGGCGAACGGCAGATTCTGTTTCAAAATCGCCAGCTCTTCATCGCGCTCGGGAAAGTCGATCGTTATCTGCGGTTGCAGCCGGGAATGAATGTATTCGGGCAGATCGAAGGTGGAGGCATCGTCGTTCATCGTCGCCACAAGGCGGAAATCGGGGTGAGCCTTAAGCTTGATTCCGGTCACGATGGATTCGATATAGCGGCGGTTGTCGAGCAGTGGCGCCAGGCTGGCCCAACTCTTCTCACTCATCCGGTTGCCCTCATCCAGAATCGCCACGCCGCCACGGACCATCGCCGTTACCAGCGGGCTTGCCACATAACGCAGCCGCCCCTCGCCTTCAATCACCGGCGTTACCAACAGATCTTCGGGACGCGTGTCGATGGTGGCCTGCAGAATATAAACGTCGCGGCCCAGACGTTTCGCCGCGGCATAAGCCAGCGTGGTTTTTCCCACACCGGGCTTTCCCAACAAGCGCGGGTTCATCGGCAGGTCTTGCGGATCCACCATCAGCCATGCGGCCAGCAGTTGCCGCAATACCTCATCCTGGCCAACCCATCGCACGGGCAACTCATCGGGATGCGAGAGATGCAATTCCACGCCGTCGATAATCACAGTTAACAGGATACGTCATAATGTTTCAAATGCTCCGTATCCTCGCATCCATGCTCCTTGTCGCGTGTGTCGCTTCCGCCGCCGTGAAAATCGAAAAAACAAGCTATGGCGGCTGGCCGAATTGTTATCGCATCAGCAACGGCGAAGTGGAACTGATCGTAACCGGCGATGTCGGGCCGCGCGTGATTCGCTACGCGTTTATCGGCGGAAAGAATATCTTCAAGGAATTTGCCGGAGAGATGGGCAAGACGGGCGAGAAGGAATGGAAATCGCGCGGTGGACATCGTGTCTGGTTCGCCCCGGAAGATCGCGTGCTCTCTTATCCCGCGGACAACTTTCCAGTGAAGATCGACATACAAGGTGGCGTGTTGACGGCTACCGCGCCGGTGGAATCGTTAACCGGCCTGGAGAAGTCGATTACGGTGAAACTCGCCGCTAGCGGGTCTAACGTGGAGGTGATTCACCACATCAAGAATGCCGGTAACAAGCCGCTGAACCTGGCTGCTTGGGCCTTGACCGTGATGTCGCCGGGCGGAGTTGGCATCAGCGGATTTCCCCCGCGCGGCACTCACCCCGAGATCCTGGCGCCGACGAATCCCCTGGTAATGTGGGCGTTCACCGACTTCAGCGACAAGCGCTGGCAATTCACGAAGAAATATCTACTGCTGCATCAGGACGCGAACGCCAAAGCGCCGACGAAAAGCGGTCTGTTCAATAAGGATACGTTTGGTGCGTATCTGCTGGGATCTGATCTGTTCATCAAGCGCTACGCGGCGGATTCAGCGGAGAAGCATCCCGATTTTGGCTGCTCCTTTGAAACGTTCACGAACTCCGAGATGCTGGAAATTGAGACCGTCGGTCCAATGATAAATCTGACGCCGGGAAAATCGATCGCGCATACCGAACGATGGAGCCTGCATAAGAACGTGAAAGTCAGCGCCTTTACCGATGCCGAACTGGACAGGATACTTCTTCCTCTGCTGAAGTAGTGGGTGGAGTGATAGCTCAAAGATGCCGAAGCTCGCGTTGATTTTTGCGTTGGCCGCCACTGCGGTCCTGGGGCAGTATAAGTCCGAGACCGCCGGCGGGGCGCCCTCGACATTACCTGCCGGATACAGTGCGTTGGTGCAATTGGATGGAAGACGGATCATGGGTCCCAAGGGAATCTGGTGTGAAATCTGGACCCGGCTCGATATTCCCGCCGGCCCCCCTAGCACCGAACAGAACGTGACTTTCACTAACGTGCCGGTTGGGGCGCTGGTGGGCGTCATTCGGTTCCCAAATGCAGGATCCGATCGCCGCGGACAGACCATACCGGCGGGCACATACTCGATGCGCTATGCGGATTTTCCAGTTAATGGCGACCATCAGGGTGTAGCACCGCAGCGCGATTTCGCGGTGCTTTCAAAAGTTACCGACGACCCCGACCCGAACTCCAAGCCGACCTTTGAGCAACTTATGGATTTGAGCCGCAAGGCTTCGGGCACGCGTCATCCATTGGTGTTGAGCATCTGGAAATCCGACGATACAACGCCGGGCTTTAGTAAGCAAGGCGAGAACGACTGGGTTTTGCAAACGATGCTGGGCAAGACTCCGCTCTCCATCATTTTGGTTGGCAAAGCCGAGTAGCTTGGTGCGAACCTGATGGCACGGGTTCGATTCGGCCTATTCGATTTCGAAACTTCCAACGGAGAGTTACAGCGCGAAGGCGTACCGGTGCGTCTGCAATCCCAGCCGGCGAAAGTGCTGGCTCTGCTAATAGGCGGGGGCGGAGAAATCGTAACTCGCGAGGCCTTGCGGGAAGCATTGTGGGGTAGCGAGACATTCGTCGATTTTGACCGTGGCCTGAATTTCTGTGTCGCCCAGATTCGCTCAGCGCTGGGTGATTCGGCGGAATCGCCAAGGTATATCCGCACTGTCCCGAAGCGCGGATATCAGTTCATCGCTCCAGTTTCGGCGGATGTTCCGATACGACCAAAGAAATCGCCAGTGGTGTTTGTTGTACTTGCCGCGGTGGCGATAGCGCTTGCCATCTGGTTTGCTTGGCCAACGGGCCGGGTGAGAATCGCGGTAGCGCGTTTTGATAATGAAACCGGCAATCCGGAGCTAAGCAGCTTCGCCGACAGTCTAAGCGATTCGGTGGTGGAGACGCTGACGGTTGCCGGGGCTGGCCGGTACGGAGTGATCGGCAATGCGGCGATTCTGCGTGAGCCACGCGATCAGCGCGACCTGCTTGCGATCTCCCGTTCCTTGGGAGTGCAGTACATCGTTCTAGGGCAGGTACAGAGGACGGCGGGTGGAATCAAGACTTTGGTCCATCTCATTCGCCTGCCGGAGCAAACCCATTTGTGGGTCAGCCGGATGGACTGCGCGGAAGGTGACGCACTGGCGCGACAAAGCGGGTTGATGCACCAAATTTCTGGAGAATTTCCCCGCCGTATCGTCGCCGATATCGCCTCACCCCGGCCTGCAAAACATTGATCCAGAATGTCTTAACGCCTTACCTTTTCCTTACATCGCGCTGCACCAAGCCTCCGCTAAGATCGCCTGCAAGGATAATTATGAACGTGTCACGCAGAGATCTAATTGGGTTCGTTCCGCTGGGGCTGGCCCTGGCTTCGGAAGACGCGACCGTACCCGAGAGCTTCCCGACGCAGCCTTCGGCACTGGCGCGCGAAATAGTTGCGGTGGCTCATGGAAATTTCAAGCGGGTTCGAGAATTGGTGGAGGCCAGGCCAAGTCTGGCGAAGGCTGGATGGGACTGCGGGTTCGGAGATTGGGAAACGCCGTTGGGCGCGGCGTCGCACAGCGGGAGCCGGGAGATTGCAGAATTCCTGATCGCCCATAGCGCCCGGCCAACACTGTTCTCGGCCACAATGCTGGGTCACTTGGAAGTGGTGAAGGCGTTCATTGCCGCTGAGCCCGGGGTGCAGAGGATTTCGGGTCCGCACAGTATTAGCTTATTGGCGCACGCGAAGGCGGGAGGTCCGGCGGCGGAACCCGTTCTGAAATATTTGGAATCGCTGGGCGATGCGGGCGCGGTACCGGCGGTCCCGTTGACCGAAGAGGAGATGGCGGCTCTTAGCGGAACGTATGCGTTTGGCAGCGGGCCGAATGAGCGGATTGAGATATCCGTGAACGGCGGGCAATTGATGTTCCTGCGCATGGGCACGATGGGGCGAGGCTTGTTTCACAAGGGCAACCACGTGTTTTATCCGGCTGGTGCAAGCGCGGTGAAGATTCGCCTGGACGGCAAAGTAGTGACCGTTCACGATCCCGATCTGGTGTTGACCGCGCGGCGGGTGTGAACTATAGACTCATTGCTTTGAACTTCACGGCGATGCGGCTGGCGATTTCGAGATTCTTTTGGGAATCGAGGCTGGAGATCACGTAAGCCAGATGATCTCCGGTCTCAAACGCTGTGACTTGTATGTTGTCGAGCCTGGCGTTTTGCATCGCGCCGCCAGCGGCCTGCAACGCCGGCAATAAGAAATTGCGGGGGAACTTCTCTCCCGCAATTTTCTTTGTCAGAATGACCGATAGGACTTCGCCGCCACGCTGCAATGCCATGTGAGTGTAGACCCTCCCGCGAAACTCGCAAAGGTGCGCGGCCATCACGCGATACCCGTTCAGCTCTTTTTCCACCACAGGAATGATTGGCGAGTACTCCGGGCCGAGCTCATCGCGCATTTCGGCGATCGTCGGGGAAGCTGAATTTTTCGGCAAGGTCAAAGCGCAATCGACGTGATCCGCTAAGCCGACGCGCAGCAGAGATTCTCGCGTTCGATACGCGCCAACGGTACTCACCCCCAGCGTGATAAGAAGGAGCGCCGCAACGGCAACCGCCGCCCATTTTGGCCACTGGGCTTGATGGCTTCGCTCAAGAACTGTCGATTGTACTCTGGCAATGAACTTGGGCGAGATGGCGACATTCTTAACGGCTTCGCGCAGCCGGGAGCGCATCTGCTGCCGGTCCGCGAGGATCGTCGAGCAAGCGGGACACTGGTCCAGGTGCCGCAGTACTTCGAGGTTCGTCTCCACTAGCAGTTCATTGCTGAGGTAGGAATCCAGGTAACGGCGGATCATCTCGCATGCTTTATTGCCAAAGTTTACAACGTTCATGCGGTTTCACCTCCGGCTTGATTTCGTTTGGCTTTTCCGATGCCCAATTCAGCGGCAGGGCCGGCAAGCTGAACCCGCAACATCTTGCGGGCGCGGCTAAGACGAGACATAACAGTACCCATGGGGATGTCGAGCGTCGCGGCGATTTCCTTGTATGAAAAGTCTTCCACGTCAGCCAGCACCAGAACTTCGCGAAAGTCCACCGGGACCTTTTCGAGCGCCGTCAGGATTTCCGTATCGGTCAACTGATCTGGAATGGGGGGCTCATATTGAAGATCGCGTTCCAGGCTGTCTTCATCTTTCATCAGGCGCAACTGAAACCATTTGCGGCGATGGTGATGCAGGCGGTGAAACAGAATCTTGTATAGCCAAGCCCGGCAATTCGTTCCCAGCTCAAATCGATGGAAAGACTTCCAGGCCTGCAGATAAACATCCTGGACCAGATCTTCGGCTTCCGTGCGGTTGCCCAATAGCGAGACGGCCGTACGGCACAGATCGGCAAGATAAGGCATTGCCGCCGCTTCGAAATCTTCCGGTTTGATTTTTGGGCGAAAAAACACGTCTACCTATCAATGCCGCGCAACACCAAATATATTCCGCCAGACCTATTCGACGCTGAGCTGCCAGAAAAGGAAAGCCATCTCGTCAGTCATATTGTCGACTAAGCGGTTTACCGGAAGGCCGCCGGAGTGGCCGGCCTTGGTGTCGTAGTGTAACAGGATCGGCTTTTCAGATGCGTTGGCGGCTTGCAGCAAAGCGGCCATTTTGCGGGCATGCAGCGGATCCACGCGCGTGTCGGCATCGCCCGTGACAAACATCACGGCTGGATATTTTACGCCCGCCTTCACGTGATGGTACGGCGAATAGCGGTAAATATATTCGAATTGTTTGGGGTCGTCGGACGAGCCGTATTCAGGCACCCAAAATTTCGCGACCTTGAACATGTGATAACGCACCATGTCGAGCAGCGGAGCACCGCAAATAACCGCCCCGAACAGCTCTGGACGCTGAGTCAAGGCCGCGCCGACGAGAAGGCCTCCATTGGATCCCCCTTGAATCGCCAGCTTCGATGGTTGGGTATAGCCTTGCTCAATCAGGTATTCCCCGGCGCCGATAAAATCGTCAAAGACGTTCTGCTTGTGCTCAAACATTCCGGCTTCGTGCCAGGCCTTGCCGAACTCACCGCCACCACGCAAATTCGCTAATGCGTAGACGCCGCCCATATCGATCCAAGCCGCGGCATAGGGAGAAAAGCGCGGCAGCTCCGACAGATCGAACCCACCATAGCCCGTGAGAATCACCGGACGCTTGCGGTCAAGCTGCGTGCCCTTCTTATAGGCGAGGAACATCGGCACTTTGGTCTTGTCTTTAGATTCAAACCAGACCTGCTTCACTTCAACCGTGGCCGGATCGAGAGGGATTTTTGCCTGCCAGTAGACTTCCTGCTTGCCCGTGGCAACGGAGTAGCGATAGATTGTGGGCGCCTGGGCGAAGGATGAAAACGAATAGAATGTTTCATCGCTTTCCCAACGTCCGGACAGCGCCGATGCCGTACCAATCGAGGGCAGGGAAACTTCGCGCAGAAGTTTGCCATCGAGATTCAGCACTTGCAAATTGGATGCCACGTTGACCAGAGTTTCGACAACCAGCTTGCCGCCCACAAGCGTGAACGTTTCCACGCGGGACTTGCCTTCAAGCACGATCTCTTTCCAGTTTTCGCGTGCGGGGTGCTTTAAATCGATTGCCAGAATGCGTCCATTCGGGGCATTCCAGGTTGTCAGGACATACAAGCGCCCATCTGCGATATCGCCCGAGAACGACGCTTCGATGTCCTTGACGATGGGCACAAAGGGTCCGTCCGAGGCCAGATCCTTGACGTACAATTCCGTCTTAGTATTGGCGGAACCATTCAGCACCTGGCACAACAGCCACTTTCCGTCGCTCGACACATCGCAGCCGATTCCTTGCGAGGGTCCATAGCCGTCGCCGAAAATCATCGGGTCCGCCGCAGGATCGGTGCCGATGCGATGCGAGTAGACGCGCATTCCGGCGGAGGTGTATTTGCTGTAGAACAGTCCGCGATTGTCATGCTGAAACGAGACGCTGGAATATCGGGCGCGAGGGAATTTATCGGCCAACGGCTTAGCGCTCTCGATGTCCAGCAGGGTCATGGACGTTTCGTCTTCACCGCCCTGGCGCAAGTCATACATCATCAGTTTGCCGTCTTCCGACAGGCCGCCGATGGAGGCCGAAATTGTCTGGTCGGCGCTTAGTTTATTCGGGTCCACCAATATCGTTTCCGCACCATCGCGTCCGGCGCGCATGTAGATGACGCCCTGGTTTTGCGCGGCTGCCCGCTTGCTGTAGAAGTAGCGGCCGCCCCGCTCGGCGGGCATTCCCGCGACATCGATCTTGGTGTAGCGCTCCAGCGTCCGATGTATCTGCTCGCGTGCCGGGACCTTCGACAGCAGCGAATCGGTGTATTGAATCTGCTCTTTAATCCAGGCCCTGGTGGCGGGACTATTTTGATCTTCCAGCCAACGATAGGCGTCGATAATCTTTGTGCCATGCACGGTGTCGGTGACTGGCTCAGTCTTGGTTGTAGGTGGTGTCGGCACAGTGGCGGCAAGTAACGGGAGCGCAAAAAGCAGGATGAAACGGCGCATGGGTTCTTAGCGTATCACGCCGGTTTTTCGGCAATCAGGATAAGCGATTGCCCAACCGGTAAGTCTGCGCCAGTGCCGATCAGCGCGGCTTCCATCGCTAGCGGCACATACAAAGCGCTATCGACCACGGCGGATGCCGATCCTACGCCGCTTGATGCCGGGGCATTCGTAAGAGGCTCCCAAATCCGGAACTTAGCGAACGCGATCGGCATCAGCAGCGAGTTCGCATAAGTGCAACGTAGAACTAGAAAACCTGCTCGCTCCACCGTTTCCATCAGCCGCCGTTTCGTGAAGCGCTGCCGTTCATGGGCAAACATCGAGTGACGGCTGCGTAGAATATCCAGGGCCGACACGCGGACCACCAGTAGCCCCCGCGGCTGCAGCACTCGGGCAAATTCGGCCAGAGGTTTATGTTCCTCGCCGGGACGGAAATGAACGATGACATCCATCGATACGACGAGATCGAAGACAGCGTTAGCGTAAGGGATGGCGGCGATATCGCACTGGACCAGGCGCTGAACGTTCAGGGTCTTGCCATATGCCAGACCCTCCCAGCCCAGATCCACCGGATACATCGCCCAACCATAACGATCGGAGAGGGCTTTGGCAAAGTGCGCGGTGCCGCAACCGGCTTCAAGTACGCGCTGAAATTGCCGGCGCCGGGCGATCGGATCAAGCAGCCGAAACATGATCTGGCGCATGCCGCGATACCACCAAAAGCCATCTTCGGCCCTGGCGATGTTGGCAAATTCCGCCGGATTCATCATTGTCTGATCATGGTTTGGTCATGGTCCGATCATTGCTTCGTGAGGGAAGCGTCGGAAAAGATCAGACGGCGATTCACGCCAGCGTGTTCAGGCATGCGACAGTTCGCGACGGGATTTTGCGGATCCACGTAGTGGGACAAATGTTCGCGATAGTAGGCGATGGTTCGGGCGATTCCCTCGGCGAATTCCACTTCAGGTCGCCAGCCGAGTTCCGCGTGAATGCGGCGCGAGTCTGTGTAGTAACTGCCAATGTCGATGCGTTTCGCCTCTGGCGGAAACGGACGATACCCGATGTCGGCCCCGCCCGCCGCCTCGCTGGCTAACCTGGCGATTTCAGCCAGCGACAAAGCCTTGGGTCCACCGGCATTGTAGGCCCGTGACGGCGGCTTCGCGATATGGCCGGCAAGCAGGAAAGCCTCGACTGCGTCATCGACATACATTGGATCGCGAAGCTGCAAGCCATCGCCAAAAATATCCAGCGGTTCACCCAGCAATAAGCGGCGCAAGAACGTACTGAGAAATCCCTGGCAAGGAATATCGAGAGCCATGCGTGGACCGTAAACATTAGTGAGCCGCAATTCGATGGCGTCCAACTGTCCAGAGTTCGTCAGCATGTGATGGTACATCGCAGCGGCATATTTATGGACGCCATTGAAATCGACGGGCTGGATGGGATGGGCTTCGTCGATCGGCAAATATTCCGGCACGCCGTAAATCTGCCGCGTGCTGGCATAGACAACGCGCACTCCCGGCCGCGCCGCCTGACATTCCAAAAGGAAGCGCAACTGGGAAACGGAATTGATTTGCAGATCGCGCTCAGGGAATTCCATGCTGTGCACGTGGCTGATTTCACCGGCGAGATTGAAGATCACTTCCGTATCGGCGATCTGCTCGCGGACCTGCGCGGCGTCGGCAATATCGAGGCGGAGAATCCGGATGGAATCGGACACGGAGTGGAGATTATAATCGTTTGCGCCGCATCCGGGAAGCGCCGAATCAATTACGGTTACACGCGCGCCTTCGTGCACCAAACGCAGTGCCAGATTACTGCCGATGAACCCTAATCCACCTGTTACCAGGGCCTGTTTATTGCGATAGCGCATCGAAGAAAAAACCGCGTTGTTGTTACACTAACATTGATGACGCTAGATGAGTTAGGAAGGGAATACGTTACGCTCCGTCAGCAAGCCGATGCTGTGCGGAGCTATCTTTGACGCTCCCACAAAACGAAAACAAGTAGCTGAACTGGAAAAGCTGATTGAGGATCCCGAGTTCTGGAATCAGCCTGAAAAAAGCCAAAAAGTGATGCAGGATCGCAAGCGGCTGGAAGAGTCGATTGCCTCCGAAGCGCAGATCGCGGCGCTTACTTCAGACCTGGATACGCTGTTCGAACTTTCACGGGAAGGCGAGAACGTAAACGGCGAGATTGAGCGGGAAATGAAGAGTTTCTCGCAACGTCTGGAGGGTTTGGAGACGGGGATGCTCCTCTCCGGCGTGAACGATTCGAAGAGCGCGATTATGGTAATCCATCCTGGCGCGGGCGGGACCGAGAGTCAGGATTGGGCGGAGATGCTGCTGCGTCTTTACCTGCGTTGGGCGGAGCGCAATCACTTCGAAACCGTCCTGACCGATCGCCTGGAAGGCGAAGGCGCGGGCATTAAGTCGGCTACGTTTGAAGTGAATGGCGAGAATGCTTATGGGCTTCTACAGTCGGAAATCGGAGTGCATCGCCTGGTGCGAATATCGCCGTTCGATGCCAATGCGCGGCGGCACACTTCGTTTGCCTCGGTGTTCGTCTATCCGCAAATCGACGACGACGTAAAGATCGATATCAAGCCCGACGATCTGCGCATCGATGTATTTCGGGCCAGCGGCGCGGGCGGCCAGCATGTGAACCGGACAGAATCGGCGGTACGCATGACGCACCTTCCCACGGGCCTGGTGGTGCAGTGCCAGAACGAACGGTCGCAGCACAAGAACCGGGCAAGCGCGATGAAGCAGATGCGCGCCAAACTCTTCGAGTTCGAAATGGACAAGAAAAAAGAGGAAGAGCGGAAGCTGGAAGATACGAAGCTGGAGATCAACTTTGGCAGCCAGATTCGGAGCTATGTTTTGGCACCGTATCGGTTGATCAAAGATCATCGCACCAAGCTTTCGGTGGGCGATGTCGATCGTGTTTTGGATGGTGATCTGGATGCGCTGATTCACGCCTTTCTCGTTTTCCGCAAGACTGGTAAGACAGCGAGCGACGGCAAGGATGAACTTCCCGAGTAGTGAAATCGAACGCGCGGCCGCGGTTATACGCGGGGGCGGACTGGTTGCCTTTCCCACCGAGACGGTGTACGGGTTGGGTGGCAACGCGCTCGACGCAAACGCGGTGCGGGCGATCTTCTCACTCAAAGGACGGCCGGCGTCCAGCCCCCTGATCGTCCACGTGGATTCCATCGCGATGGCGCGCGAACTAGCGGCTGAGTGGCTGGCGCAAGCGCAAGAACTCGCTGAGCGTCACTGGCCCGGTCCATTGACCATCGTGGTGCCGAAGAAGCCGCACGTGCCGGACGAAGTGACGGCCGGGCTTACGTCGGTTGCCCTGCGGATGCCCTCGCACCCGATCGCGCTAGCGCTGATCAAGACCGCGGGGTTGCCGATCGCGGCGCCTAGCGCGAATCGTTTCACACAGCTTTCCCCGACGACGGCGCAACATGTTCGCGATGCTTTTGGAACGGACGCTCCAATGATTTTGGACGGCGGCCCGACGGAGGTAGGGATCGAGTCGACCGTGGTATCGGTGCTGGAGGGCAAGGTGAAGCTGTTGCGTCCAGGTATGCTGATTATCGATGCGGAGCGCGTTTTGAATCCGGAATCGGGAGCGCATCCGTCGCCCGGCCTGCACCCCAAGCACTATGCTCCGCGTACCCGGCTGGTGCTGACGAAAGGCGAATTGCCGCCCGGGCGCGGTTGTTACCTGTCGTGGAACGGACGGGGCGATGTCCTGATGCCTTCGTGTCCCGCCGCTTATGCCGCGCTTCTCTACAGCAAGCTACACGAGCTGGACTCGCGGGGCTACGATTGGATCGCGGTTGAAGTTCCTCCGGAGACACGGGAATGGGAAGCGATTCACGATCGTTTGCGGAGGGCGGCGGAATGACGTTTTTTGCAGGCGGTCCGCGCATTGCAGGCGTGACCATTTCTGTTTCGACTACGCTGATCCTGCTTTGTTCGCTGGCGTTAGTGTTTGTCGGGTTCGGGACCTTCGCCCATTACTTCGAAGATCATCACGGCGGCTGGATCTCGCTGGATCTGACGCAGCCATTCTGTTACGGAATCGCGGTCATGCTCGGCATCGCGGTGGCTATTCTTGGTGGGTTGAAGTTGTTCTTGAACCCCCAGGGCACAATGTTGGGCGTGGCGAATTTTCTGGGCGATCTTGTGTTTATCGCCGGGACGATCTTCCTGTTCTTCATCATGTGGGCGTCGGGTCCATACAAAAAACTTTGGTAATTTGACCCGATCGGGCAGCTGTTTTCGCTTATCCAGTGTGCTGATACCGATCCGGGTTACCGTTCTTCTGCTGGCCGCGTTAATCGTGGCGTTCCTCTCATTTGGACTTTTTTACGATGTCTCCGACGATGCCGGCGGCAGCGATTGGATTGCACTCGCGCTGATTCCCGCGTCCTGTTATCTGGCGGCGGCAGCCACCACGGCAATCACCATCTGCCTGGTACTTGTGACGTTCCTGGCGAGCCCTAAAGGGTATGCCCGGAGCGTCGCGAACTTCGCCGGAAATGCGTTGCTGGTATGCGGCTTGGCGCTGTTTGGGTTCACTTGTTATGAAGCTAACCCGACGGCACAGGCCGCGGACGCTCACTTGCCGATACAAAAAGTGGAGAAGATGCGGTTGAGTATATCGTCGGCCGTGGTCGCTCCGGTAATTGCATCGATGGGACGCAACGACGCGTAGAGATCGAGCAAGAGCATTTCGTGCGGGATTGAAAGATCGATCGCCCGGCGAGCCTGTTCCAAGGCGTCTGATGCCTCGCGTAATAATCGTTCATGGCGGATGCTGGTGATAAATCCGGCTTCCTGTTCCAGCCGTCCTTCGGGTGAGATCGCTTCGAGGATGGCCTGGCGCAATGCGGCAATGCCTTCGCCGGTCAGCGCCGACACCGCTGTGAAGCGCTGTTCTAAGTTTGTTTCCCGGGCCACATCGGCCTTGTTCCCCACCAGTACATAGCGTTGTTGTTGTTTCGCGCGCTCGATCAAGGCGAGATCTTCTGCTTCGATGGGCGCCGACAGATCGATCACTACCAGCGTTAGATCGGCGTCGGTCATGGCTTGATAGCTGCGCTCAATGCCCAACGATTCGACGAGGTCCTGGCCCGCCCGAATGCCCGCCGTATCCATGAACTTGATGGGGATTCCATCGACGGATGCCGTCTCCGAGACAAGATCGCGGGTGGTGCCGGGAGTATCGGTAACGATCGCCCGATCCTGCTCCAGCAGGCGATTAAACAGGCTGCTCTTGCCGACGTTGGGCCGTCCCACGATGGCCAGGGTGACGCCGTCATGCACCAGCTTTCCAAAGGCGAAACTTGCCGCGAGCTGGCGAATTCCGCTGGTGATTGGACTCAGCCGGCGGATCAATTCTTCATTCGCCGCGACGCTGATATCGTCTTCCGCGAAATCGATGCCGGCTTCCAGCAGCGAGATCAATTCCAGCAGTTGTTCTTTGATCGGACGAAGCCTTTTAGAGACCGACCCTTCCACCTGTTGGGCGGCAATGCGCGCCTGATACAGAGTGGTGGCTTCGATGAGGTCGCGGACTGCTTCGGCCTGCGGAAGATCGATGCGGCCGCTCAAGTAGCCGCGGAGCGTGAACTCCCCCGGTTCGGCCAGCCGGGCACCGGCGATACACGCCCGCTCCACACAAAAGCGCAGGACGACGGGAGATCCATGGCAGGAAATCTCGACGACATCTTCTCCGGTGTACGACCGGGGCGCGGCGAAAAATGTAACGACAACATGATCGACCGCTTGCCCTGTTTCGTCGGGTAGATTCGCTAGCGCGGCGGTCCAGGGTAGCCACTGATGCGGATGGCGAAAGCGCAAAATTGCATCGGCGATGGTTCGGGCTTTGAGGCCGGAAAGACGGACAACGCCGAGTCCGCCGCGTCCTGAAGGAGTGGAAATCGCAACGATGGTATCGCCAAGAGCGGGCACGAAGTTATTTTAGCGGGCGGTGGCGCGCTGTAACCTAAGTTGTCTTTCAGCAGCCATGGACGGATATCGCTGCTAAACTGAAGGCTTATCCTGATGAGACAAAAAATACGTTCGACTACCATTCTCTGCGTACGGAGAAATGGCAAGGTCGTCATGGCGGGGGATGGACAAGTCACTTTTGGGCAAGAGGTGCTAAAGTCCGGTGCGAAGAAATTGAGACGGCTCTATAACGGCAAAATTGCCGCTGGATTTGCGGGCTCAACGGCCGACGCCTTCGCGTTGTTCGCCAGATTTGAAGCCAAGCTGGAGCAGCACAACGGCAACTTACCGCGCAGTGTGGTGGAGCTGGCGAAGGAGTGGCGCACGGACCGCGTGCTGCGCCATTTGGAAGCGATGCTGTTAGTGGCGGATCTTACAAACACCTACATTCTTAGCGGCACCGGGGACGTGATTGAACCGGATGATGAGATCGCCGCGATCGGGTCCGGCGCATCCTATGCGAAGGCCGCGGCAGTGGCGTTGGTGCAGAATACGAAATTGGGCGCGAAAGAAATCGTGGAGAAATCCATGGCGATCGCGGGCAAGATTTGTATCTATACAAATGAGAGCGTCAGCTTTGAGGAGCTGGGCTAGACATGGTCATCTATTTGCCGGGACAGGCGTCGGAAGACGCGCCTTTGCTGGATGAACTGACGCCGCGCGAGATCGTCCGGGAGCTGGACAAATACGTTGTGGGCCAGGCGGACGCGAAACGCGCCGTGGCTATCGCTCTTCGCAACCGCATCCGGCGGCAGAAACTTGAGCCGGAGATGGCCGAGGAAGTGATGCCGAAGAACATTCTGATGATCGGGCCCACGGGTGTCGGCAAAACGGAAATCGCCCGACGCCTGGCAAAGCTCGCTAATTCTCCGTTTTTGAAAGTTGAAGCCAGCAAGTTCACGGAAGTCGGCTATGTCGGGCGCGATGTGGAGTCGATGGTTCGAGACTTGGTCGACATTTCTATCGACATGGTGCGCGAAGAGCGTCTGGAAGAAGTATCGGATCGAGCGGAGCGCAACGCCGAAGAACGGTTGCTTGAGCTCTTGATGCCCCCGCCGGGACCGGAACCCAACGACAGCGTCGAACGCACTCGCGAGAAGCTTCGTGAAAAGCTGCGGGCCGGAAAGCTGGACGACCGTATGGTTGAGGTGGATGTCAAAGAGCGCGGGCCTACCTTCGAAGTCTCCACCAATGGCGGCATGGAAGAGATGGATATCAATCTTAAGGATGTCCTGCCGGGACTTTTTGGCGGCCGCACGCGAAAGCGCAAAATGCGTGTTGTCGAAGCGATCGAATATCTGATTCAGGAAGAAGAGCAAAAGCTGATCGATATGGAGCAGGTGACGCGCGTCGCACTGGAACGCGTGGAGCGTAGCGGCATCATCTTCCTGGATGAAATCGATAAGATCGCCGGGCGCGAATCCGGGCATGGACCGGACGTGAGCCGCGAAGGTGTGCAGCGCGACATCCTGCCGATTGTGGAAGGCACCACCGTGAACACGCGCCATGGGTTTGTGCGAACGGACCACATTCTCTTCATCGCCGCGGGCGCATTCCATGTAGCCAAACCGAGCGATCTGATACCTGAATTACAGGGCCGGTTTCCGATCCGGGTGGAATTGAAATCGCTGACCGAAGCCGATTTCATTCGCATCCTGAAGGAACCGAAAAATGCGCTGGTGAAGCAGTACATGGCTCTGCTGGAGACGGAAGGGTTGAAGATCACCTTCACGGAAGATTCACTGCAGGAAGTGTCGCGCTTCGCCACGCGAGTGAATGAAATGCAAGAGAACATCGGTGCCCGCCGGCTGCATACCATCATGGAGAAATTGCTCGAAGACATCTCCTTCGACGGCCCGGATCTGAAGAAGAAGACGATCAAGATCGATGGCGAATATGTGCGAAAGCAACTTGCGGCGATCGTGAAAGATCAGGATTTGAGCAGGTATATATTGTGATTGTCCGGTCCGCTGTTCCTGGATGCGCCACTCTGTTCGCTATCTCTCTTGTGCTGGGTGGATGCGGTTATATCGGCGATCCACTGCCGCCTGCTCTGAATATTCCATCGACCGTGAGCGATCTGCGAGCTGTCCAATACGGCAATCGCATTGTGGTTGATTTCACTATTCCGCCGCTTACCACTGAGGGTTTGGCGCTGCGTAAATTGGGGCGCGTGGAACTGCGCGCGGGAACCGGCGGTACGCCCTTCATCATGAATGAGTGGGCGTCCACCGCAAAGGCCATCGATGTGACGGCGGAGGAACCGGGTCCGGTTAGCAAAGCATTTCCGTCGGCGGAATTTCTTGGCAGATCGTTGGTAATCGCGGTGCGTGTCTACAATTCGAAAGGCAGGCCGTCGGGGTGGTCGAATCTGAAGATTCTGGTAGTCGGCGCGCCGGTGGCAAAGCCGCTAAACGTGACGGCTACGAATGACATCAAAGGCGTGCAATTAAGCTGGCAGAGCGGGGAAACGTCCTTCCGGGTTTTCCGCAAAAGCGAAGACGAGAAGCGGCCGGTGCTGCTGGACAAGCCTGCCAAGCCAGAATACCTCGACGAAAAAACCATGTACGGCAAACATTACGATTACATCGTGCAAGCCGTTCGGGGCGACGCCGAGAGTGAAGTTTCAGAGACAAAGCAATTCGTGCCGAAGGACGATTTTGCTCCAGCGGTCCCAGCCGGATTGAATATTCTGGCGGGCGTGAACACTGTGGAGCTGGCTTGGGATCGAAACATGGAGCCGGATTTCCGTGGCTATAGCGTGTATCGGTCGGTGGATGGCGGCGCCTTTGAAAAGTCAGGCGACCTTCTGACCGTACCTAGCTTCAGCGATAAGAAAGTTCAGAGTGGGAAGCGCTATCAATACGCGGTCTCGGCGATTGATCAGACGGGTAATGAAAGCGCACGTTCGACGCCCGTGGAAATTACCGCGCCATAGAGCATGAAGCGATTTCGATTCAGTAAAGACTTTTCGCTACCGCCGACCGCGCCCGACGGACCCGCGGTGGAGTACGCGAACGAAGGTGACGTCGACCTCGCGATGGTTCGTCTACTGCCGCCCTGCGCGCCGACGAAGATTGTCTGTGTGGGACGCAATTATTTGGAACATGCTCGCGAGCTGGGCAATGAACCGCCAAGCGAACCGCTGATTTTCCTGAAGCCGTCATCGTCGCTAATCGCATCGGGCGATCGCATCGTCTATCCGCCCAGCTCCAGCCGCGTGGATTTCGAAGGCGAATTGGGTGTCGTAATTTCGCGCAGAGCGAGCCGCATCAGAGCGGAAGATGCGCTCGACTATGTGTTGGGATATACCGTGGTGAACGATGTCACCGCTCGCGATTTGCAAAAGAAAGACGGCCAGTGGACGCGAGGCAAGGGGTTCGATACATTTTGCGCGGTGGGCCCGAATTTAACTCCGCGCGAGGAAGTGGATTTCCCGGAATTGCGCATCGTCACAAAAGTAAACGGCGAGACGAAGCAGGACGGATCGGTGCGGGATATGATTTTCACCGTGGCTGATGTCATCGCCTATGTCAGCGCGTTTATGACCCTGGAACCTGGTGACTTGATCGCCACTGGGACGCCGCCTGGCGTGGGTCCCGTTGAGCCGGGGTGCACCGTTCGGATTGAGATTTCGGGCATCGGTGTGTTGGAAAATACCGTGGTGCGGCTATAAATCCCAAGGAAGTAAGACAACCATGCCGTTAGCCGGTTTACAACTCACCGGACTCGCCCTACTCGCGGCGATTCTGGTCGGGTTCGCAATTTGGATCGTATTGCGCCTGAAAGCGACCCCTGAAAAACGGGAGCGCAAACGCCGCCTGGCCGTAAACGAACGAGGGCGTTTGGGCGATGGGACTATTTCCGATGTCGCCGAGAACGCGCTCTTCTATTCGTATTCGGTCCGTGGTGTAATCTACAATGCGTCTCAGGATATTTCCACTCTGCGCGACATCGTTTCAGACGACCCGGCTTTACTAATCGGGCACGTTACTTTGAAATACGCTACGAACAATCCGGCAAACTCGATTGTGGTTTGCGAGGAGTGGTCGGGCCTGCGAACAACTGCTAATAAGGAGCTTGACTATAAATGCGAACACGGAATGTGATACTTGCCGCGGCGATTTTCGGCGCTGGCCTGATGATTGGCGCGAATGGCGTAAGCAAGCCGAAATCGATCTTGCACGTGGTGACGATTTCCTGGAAAGACGATGCCACCGATGCCCAAAAGAAAGCCGCGCTGGACGGCGTAGAGAAGATGGCCGCGCAGGTTCCCGGTGTATCGCGGGTTTGGCTGAAGGGCATCAAGGTTCAGGGCGAGGGATTCAGCGATGCCTTCGTGATGGAGTTCGACAACCAGGCAGCGTTCGACAAGTACGCCGCAAATGCGGCCCATAAATCCTGGGAAGCGGGTTACCTGGCGATCCGCGCCCGCAGCACGACGCACGACATTACCAATCAATAGCCGTCAAGACGCGCTTCATCGGGGGAAGACTGGATGCTATCCTACAAAAATAATGACGCAAGCAGCCACTCTTCCCGCCCTGGAATCCGTTCTCAAACTAATCGACACACGGGTGGATGCCCGGCATCTTTTGAAGCATCCCTTTTATCAGGCTTGGAACGCCGGAACGTTGTCACGGGAAGCGCTGCGCGATTATGCGGCGCAGTATTACCATCACGTGGCCGCGTTTCCCACCTACTTATCCGCCGTACATTCCCAGACCGGCGATCTGGCGGTTCGCAGGCACATTCTCACGAATCTGATGGACGAAGAGGCGGGATCTCCGAACCATCCCGAATTGTGGATGACGTTTGCCGAAAGCCTCGGGTTGACGCGTCAAGAAGTCGAACAGACGGAATTGTGGCCCGAGACGGCATCGTTAATCAGCCGGTTTCGCGGCGCCTGCCGTGACAACGGTACCGCCGCCGGACTTGCCGCGCTGTACGCTTATGAGAGCCAGGTACCTGCCGTGGCGGAAACCAAAATCAATGGGCTGAAGAAGTTTTATGGATTCGACGATGCCGCCGGATATGAATATTTTCGAGTGCACATCGAAGCCGACAAAGAACATTCGGCGATGGAACGCGAATTGCTTGGCGCCTCTTTGCGTGATTCTGACACACCGGCCGTGTTACATGGGGTGGATGAAGTGCTGGACGGGTTGTCTGAGCTCCTTTCGGGAGTCTGCCGGCGCCACGCCATTTCGAATTAAAAACGTCGGCCAAGCGTACGCGCAGCCGTGAAAATCGAGCCAATCGCGCAACACCCGTGTCCGATCAGTCACAGCGAAAACTCGCAACCCGTGAACAAAGGGTTACGTCGTTTAGCTTGGTATACTAGTTGCTTCTAAACACACGACCTCAATGATGAAGTACTTTGCCCTCTTTCTCGCTTCTACAGCCCTGACTTCCGCTGCCGATTTCGTCACCGGGCAAGCCGCCCGCCTCACCATCGGTCAACGGACCTTTACGGCGGGGGAACAAGGCGCCAGCGGGCAGTTACTAGGCGCTGTGGGAGGCGTGGCTTATGCCAATAATCGGCTGTTCGTCGTCGACGGAAGCCGCGTCGGAGCGATCCCGGTAAACAATCGAGTTCTGATTTATCAAAACATTCTGGGATCTCTGTTTGACCCGAAGGCCCCGATTCCGCCAGCGGTGAATACCGGAATTCGCTGTCCGGTTTGTGTCGGCTCGGCGGACTTCGTACTGGGTCAGATCGATTTCACCAGTACCGACATCAACCTGACGCAGGCTGGGCTGCGAACGCCCACCGCGGTTGCCAGCGACGGACAACGCCTTGTGGTTTCCGATACCGACAACAGTCGCGTTCTTATCTGGAATAACATTCCCGCCGGCAACGGTGTACCGGCCGACCTTGTGTTGGGCCAGAAGGATTTCACCAGTATTCAATCGCCGCCACAGACGACGGCGAGTTCGTTGCGAGGGCCGCAAGGTCTCTGGATTCAAAACAACAAGCTCTATGTCGCCGACACCCAAAACAATCGTGTGATGATCTGGAATACGTTTCCGACAACGAACAATCAGCCCGCCGATGTCGTGCTGGGAGTGGCCAACTTCACAACCGCGCCGCAGCTGGATTTGACCAAGGCCGGCGCCACTGTCGCGGCTACAACGCTGCTGAATCCGGTTTCGGTTACTACCGACGGCACGCACCTGTTCGTCACTGATCTGGGAAACAATCGCGTCCTTATCTGGAACTCCATTCCCACGCAGAATCAGCAGCCGGCCGACATCGTTTTAGGCCAACCGGACATGGTTAGCAACGTGGCGAACAACACGACGAAACTCTGCGCCTCGGGCGGGAACGACGCCACCAGCGGCAATCCGGTTTATCCTTTCCGCTGCGCCGGCACCTTGAGCTTTCCACGATTTGCACTATCCGATGGCAAGCGCCTGTTTGTCGCCGATGGCGGTAACGATCGCGTTTTGGTTTACGAAAATATTCCGCCGTCCAATGGATATTTCGCCGACCGGATTCTGGGCCAGCCCGACGATCTGTCGGACATCGTCACCGATACCAGCGATACGACATTCGATCCGAACATCCGGCAATCGAGCCCGGGCACAATCCGTACTCCACTCTCGCTCGCTTATGACGGGACCAATCTTTTCGTCGCCGATCCCTATGACCGGCGCGTGCTCGTCTTCAGTGCCGGTGAAAATTTCGTACCGAATGACGGCGTCCGCAACGCTGCCAGCCTGGAAGTGTTCTCATTTGGCAGTGTGGTTTTAGGCGGCACAATCAAGACAGGCGACACTGTCACCATCACGATCAATACCACCGCCTATAAGTACACCATCGTCGACAAAGACACGTTCGACACGATCGCGACGGGGCTGGTAGCTCTGATCAATGCCAACGCCGGCGATCCGAATGCGGTGGCGAGAGCGAACATCGGGTTCAACTCGATTACGTTGACCTCGCGTCTGCCGGGATCTGTCGGGAATTCGATTACACTGACCGTCACTTTATCCACCTCCGCCGTCATTACGGCGAATGCCGCGAGCTTTGCGGGCGGGGAAGATGCCGCGCGGCTAGCCCCCGGCGCGCTGGTTACTATTGTCGGGCAAAATCTGTCATCGGGGACAGCATCGGCCGACCCGGCTGTGAATACCTATCCCGACACCCTGGCCGGCACGCAGGTCTATTTCGATGGCATTCGCGCGCCGCTGATTTTCGTCTCGCCGACGCAGATCAATGCGCAGATTCCATACGAACTTTTTGACGCGACCTCTACCAGCCTATATGTCCGGTCCACTCTTCCCGATGGGACCACCAACGTATCGGTGGCGATAGACGTGCCAATCGTTCCACAGAATCCCGGGATCTTCGCTGGCTTCGGTCCTGATCCAAGGCCCGGCGTCGCTCTCCACGGCAGTACTTTCGCCACCGGCAGCGTCTCGGTGGATGGCAGTATCACCGCCGCCAATACCGCCACGATTACGATTGAAGATCGAAGCTATACCTATACGATAGTTGCTACCGACACCACCACCTCCGTGCGTGACGGCCTGATCGCGCTAATTAATGCTAATCCCGAAGAGAAGGTCGTAGCCTCCGCTGCGACGCAGTTCGTTCGCGTAGTGCTTACCGCAAAGATACCGGGACCGGAAGGAAATGGGATTTCCTATAGTGGCACGATCGCACCGGTGGCAACCGCCACAATTCTGATCACGCCTACGAACACCCGGCTTTGTTGCGCGAACGTGGCCGGATCTCTGATTACGACGGCGAACCCCGCAGTGGTGGGCGAGACCATCATTGTGTACGCCACGGGCCTGGGATTAGTAAGCCCCGACGAAGCGAAAAATTCCGCCATCACCGGGATCAAGTACTTTGGACCGGTCCAGAATCAACCGTACTCCACGGTCTTCGCGCTGGCTGGCGGGTTCACTGCGAACGTCCTTTCGGCGGGCCTCAAGCCGGGAACTATCGGTGTGCATGAAGTGCGGTTGGAACTCGGCTCGGGCATGACCCCCGATCAGAACACCCAACTCACGATCGCCCAGGATATCTACACTAGCAATATCATCGTGATCCCGGTTGTCGCGCCGAATCCCTAAGATTTCGGAATGAGTCAACTTCGCTGGCATCCCTTCCTGCAACAGTGGGTGGTTGTCGCGGCCCATCGCCAGGGGCGCCCGCAGATGCCGGAAAATTGGTGCCCGTTCTGTCCAGGATCAGGCAACGTTCCGGCTGCCTACGATGTCTATTTATACCCCAACGATTTTCCAGCTTTTGGCGGCGATGAGCCCTTTCATCCAGGCACAGCGACGGAAATTGGCGTGGCGACAGGCGCGCCTGGTGCCTGTGACGTCGTGCTCTATAGTCCCGATCATTACCTCCAGCCCTCTCAATTACCAATCGAACAGTGGAGCAAAGTAATCGATCTTTGGACGCGCCGCTCGAGCGAACTTTGGGCCAAGCCGGAGATCGAGTATGTCTCCATATTCGAAAATACCGGTGTTGCCATCGGCGTTACGATGCCCCATCCCCACGGGCAGATTTATGCCTTTCCCTTCGTGCCGCCAATGCCCGCCCAGGAACTGCAAGGGGCTAAAGAGAGCCGGGACAAGTCTGGTGAATGTCTTCATTGCCGGGTGCTTAAAGCGGAGCGAAGCGAGCCCATTCGGGTGATAGCCGAGAACGACGGGTTCACGGCCTTTGTGCCCTTCTATGGGCGATTTCCCACTGAAGTGCATATCTATTCACGCCGCCACTTCGCGACACTTGCCAACATGAGCGGCGATGAAGCGAAACAACTGGCTGAGATGATCAGCGTCGTGCGCCGGAAATACGACAACCTTTACGGCTTTCCCATGCCCTTGATGATGGTGGTGCGGCAAAGCCCCGTTCACGGCGATCATCCTTACTTCCATTTCCACATTCAACTACTGCCGATTCAACGGAGCGCGACTAAGCTCAAATATCTTGCCGCGGTTGAAAGTGGCAACGGGACTTTCCTCAATGACACTCGCCCCGAAGAACAAGGCGAGCGGCTGCGAGCGATGCCTCCTAGTCTGGGACGTTAACGGATCAGGCTTTCCCTTTCACCATCAAAACGACGCCCGCAATCGCGATCAAGCCACCAATAATCGGGCCAAAAGGAACATCGTGCGTCTTCTCCCGGGTGGCGTGAATGGGCCCAACATCTATTATCGTTTCCCGCGTCTTGAAGCCGAACGCCGCCCAAATCATGATTCCGACGCCGATCAACAAAAGCGCCAAGCCTAGTTTATTCATTAGCCGCCTCCACTCGAACGCTGGCCCGCAGATTCGCCACGCCCGCCGTGTATCGCGTGTCGGCGACAGAAAACGCCACGGCGTCATCCAGCCAATCGTGCGCGGTTCCGTCGGAATCGTGCGATGCGGCCGTTAGCGTATATTCCTGCGCGCACAGTTCGCAGCGAAACGAAAACACAACACCTACAGTCGACCCTGCTTTTTGCAACCCAAGCGGCAACTTCTCCAGTTCGGTATTTGTCCCGTAGACTTCCAACCCGATGCGCGTTCGAATCATCATGCCCACTACGGGATCTTGGATGTCGTCGCGAAAGCGCAGCGTCACTCTTACCGAGACCGGCTCGCCGCTGGTCCAGACCATCGTCGCCTGGCCGTGCGCATTCAGGGTATCGAGCGCAACGATCTCGGCCCGTCCATCGCCGCGGCGCATCGCTGGAGCGATGATCGAAGGGTTCGCTAATCCCCATTCGGCGAAGCGCGCCGCAACATCGGCTCGATACTTCGATAGCACCTCGCGCGGATCTCCCTTGGTGGCGATCGCATCGTCTTGCACCCACCAGATTTCATCGCACAGCCGCTCCAGTAAAGATTCTTCCTGTGAAGCCAGAAAAATGGTCGACCCAGCTCGCCGTAAAGCATCCAAGTGGGCAGCGGCCCAGGCCCGGGCAAGCGCATCTCTACAGGCCAGTGCATGATCTAGAACAATGACGCGGGCGGGCGAGAAATCCAATGCATCGCCGATTCCGATCCGCCTCGCGCCAGCCTCCGTCACGGCCGACAAAAGTGCTTCGCCATCCCCGATCACTCCTATCACGGCCCCATCCGGCGCGGATGCGTTCCACCCGCGAAGTTCAATCGACATGAGTTCAGTGTCCCATGCCCTACCCGTACAATGGTTCAAAATGCTTCCGCTTCTCGTCTTGCTGGCAGTCGATTTTCGCCTGGCAATCGCCACCGGCACGGGCAAGGTGCAGTTGCCCGCGGGCGTTATTGAGCTGGCTTCGGAGATTCGCATTCCGGACGGTACGCACGATCTGGAAATCGCTGGCGATCCAGCCGGCACCACCATCCGCCTGGCTGGGAATTTTCGAGGACGCGCGGCCTTTGTGGCGAATCATGGACGGAATATCTTAATTCACGATCTGACGATCGATGGCAATCGTCAGGCGCTCGCGAAGCCCCTGGGATTTCCACCATCGGACGTTTCGTTCATCCTCTTTTATCCATACAATGGCGTGGCCGCGGAAAATATCGAAGGCTTTACCGTATCGCGAATTCATTTCCGCCAGATGGCCAACTTCGCTGTTATCGTCGCCTATTCCCAGCGCATCGATATCGATTCGCTGACGGTCGAGGACAGCGGATCGCGCAACCGTCTGCAGCGCAATAACGGCACCGGTGGGGTTCTTATCGAAGAAGGCAGCGCGGACTTTCAAGTTCGCCACTGTAGCTTCAAGAATATCCTGGGCAACGGCATTTGGACCCATGCCCGTTACAAAACGCCGCGTAATCATGATGGCCTGATCTCCGATAATTCCTTCACGATGCTGGCGCGCGACGCCATTCAAGTGGGCCATGCAACCCGGGTGAAAGTGGAGAAGAACGTTGGCGATCATATCGGTTATCCCGTCGAAGCAGTGGATGTCGAAGGTCTTGGAATTCCGGTGGGCATCGATACGGCGGGCGATGTCGACCATACCGAATATACGAATAATCATTTCGAAGAAACCAACGGAAAGTGCATAGACCTAGATGGTTTTCACGATGGATCGGTTGCCGGCAATGTCTGTATCAATCGCCAGCCCGCCGAGATGTATCCCCAAGGAAATTACTTGATCGCGATGAACAATTCCAATCCCGATATGTGTTCAGAGAACATCACCATCGCTGACAATGAGCTGAATGGAAGTAAGTTCGGGGGCATCTTCGTAATAGGCAAGCTGCACAAGATTTATGGGAATCGAATGTCGAATATGAATCTGGCTCACTGCCCGGAGAACCACGCAAAATTCGGCTGTTTGTATAAGGGCGGGGAACCCGATCTGCTATCCGCGGGAATCTACCTGGGGCTTGGCGCGGAGCATACCGATCAGGCTCGCTTCAATTTAATTCGCAACAACACGATCTCCGGCAGCGGTATGAAGAAGCGCTGCATCGTGCAAGCTCCAGGCGTTTCCAACAACACGATTGAAGCGAATGTTTGCGGTCAATAATCATTGCTTGGCCAGCTGCTGCGCCAGAAGTTTTGTCTGCCGCAAATCCAGCTTGCCGGTACCCAGGGTCGGCAGCGCTTCGATGAAATGGATATTATCCCGCTTCGGCAGCCACAGCTTCGGCAGTTCCGTTTCGGCCAGCTTAGTCATGATGTCTTGGGGCTGCAGGCTCTTGTCCGTGTAGAAGACTACCAGGCATTCGCCCTTTTGCTCATCGGGGATCGCCGTCACGGCCGAGACGCCGTCCTGCATCATCGCGTTCACCGCTTCTTCCAGTTTCAAGTGCGGCACCATCTCTCCGCCGATCTTGCTGAAGCGCGATAGACGGTCGGTGATCCTGATAAACCCGTCTTCATCCATGCAGACGATGTCGCCCGTAATGTACCATCCATCGCGCATCACCGATGCTGTCTTTTCGGGGTCGTTCAAATAGCCCATCATCCTGGTAGGCCCGTAAACTAACAGCAGACCTTCCTTGTTCGGCGGCAATTCTTCGAACGTATCGGGATTCACAACCTTCGCCGCGATACCAGGCATCGGATGGCCGACACTACCTTTCTTGTGCGCCACCTGGCGTTCGGCGCCATCGACCACGTCGGGCCGGCTGACGGCAATCACGGGTGACATCTCTGTTGCGCCATAGCCTTCCAATAACGAAATTCCGAAGTCATCTTCATACGTCTTCACAATGGATTCGCGCAGCCTTTCGGCGCCTACCAGGAAGTAGCGAATGTTCGAAAATTGTTCGCGGGTGCATTTGCGGGCATACATCGCCGAGAATGTCGGCGTGGATAGCAATAGGGTGCACTTGTATTTTTCGGCCAGCTCTCCGACAACTTTCGCGTCCAGAGGAGTAACATGATAAGCCGCTCCACAGGCGGCGATGAGGGGGAACCACATGGACGTTGTGAAGCCGAAGGAGTGGAACGGGGGCAGAGCCGCCAGCATGCAATCTTTCGTACTGATTGAAAAAAGCTGGGCCATCGATTCCACGTTCGACAGCACGTTATGATTCGACAACATCACACCCTTCGGTATGCCCGTACTGCCGCTGGAGAACATCACCGCGGCCAGAGTGTTCGGTCGCTGCTTCGTCGCGTGCATCCGCTGCAACAACCCACTTGGCAAAAGGTAAACCTGCGCCGCAGCCAGTGCCTTATCCAATCCTGAGAAGCCCTTCATCGCGTCTTCCAGATACACCATGCCCGGCATGACCGCGAGTTTGGCTTTGCTTAAAAACAATCGCGAGGTGATGATGTTCTTAATTTTGCATTGCTCAATGGCGACGCCCATCGATTCCGGCCCGGCGGTGAAGTTCAAGTTCACGGCGACTCTTCCGTCCATGGACACGGCGACATTCGCCAGCGTCGCTCCGATCGATGCCGGCAACAGCAACCCGACCGATTCTCCTTCGCAATTCTTACGCACCCACTTGGTCAACATCAGGCTGGCGATCAAAACTTCGCCGTAGGTGAGTTCCTTGCCCGACGAATCGGCGATGGCGAATTCAGCGCGATGGCGCTTCGCCGTTTCGATGAAACGCAAAGGCAGCACATCGCGCGGCCCACGGCGATGATCGTAAGCATCGGCCGCCAGCACCATCACGGCTTGGCGGACTTCATGCGCCGTCGCGGTGGAGGGCAGCGGCTTACCAAACGAAACCGTCACCGGATGGGGGATCTTCGTTGGCCACTTCCAAATGAATTTTCCTCTATCGAAGCTGAAGATGCTGCCCCATACACGATCCAGATGGACTGGAATAATCGGGGCATTCGTCTCGTTGGCGATTCGCTCCAGGCCCTTCTTGAACGGCAGCAGATTACCCGTGCGGCTGATGGCGCCCTCGGCGAAAATACAAACGACGTGCCCGTCCAGCAGTTGCTTCTGGGCCGTCCGCAAGCTCTCAATCACATCGCGCCGTCCAGCGGAGACGGGAATCGCCTTCATCAAGCGGAACAGCGGCTGTATGATTTTGTTTTCATAAATCGGTTTGTAAATCATGAACCGGATGAAGCGCTGCACGCAGGCCGCTACCAGGAATGCATCCACCAGCGATACATGATTGGACACCAGCAACGCCGGTCCGCGCGAGGGAACGTTTTCCTGGCCCACGATTTCAATCTTGTAAATGGTATGCGTCAACATCCAGAAACAGAAACGAATCAGGAAGTCCGGCACCACCAGGACGATGTAAGCCGTCGATGCGATCGTCAACAATCCCGCGGTGAGCAGAACATGTGCCGGCCGCAGATGAAAATAATCGTGCATTAGCCATAGCGTCCCCGAAGCCAACAGGATGCCCACGGTATTCCAGAAATTATTCGTCGCCAGGATGCGGCCCTTTTCCTTGGGATCGCAGCGTTCCTGCAAATAGGCATTCAAGGGCACGATAAACAGGCCACTGGAGAATCCGAGCAAGGCGAGTAGAATCGCCGTGGCTACGTAAGAACTCGCCGATCCGGAAACCAGCAGGCAGAAAACGACCATGCCGACGGACCCCAGCGGCACCAATCCAATTTCCACCTTATCGCCCGATAAACGCCCCGCCACCATGCTGCCGGCGCCGATTCCGATCGCCAGGCAAGTGGCAAGAAGCGCGATATGAATATCGTCCTGGTGCATGTCTTCTTTGCCGAACACCAACAGCGTCAATTGAAACAGCGCGCCTAGAAACCAGAAATAGGAAATACCCATCACCGTGAGCCACAGCGGCTTGTCTTTCAGCAGATGCTTTGTTCCGATTACGACTTCGCCCCAGGGGTTCCAATCGAACTTCCGTGTACCGCCCGCCGGCGCCACCTTGGGAATTTTCAGACTGGTTAGCATGCCAAGAAACGCGATTGCCATCAGGCAGGCGCCTATCTTCCACGGAGCAGTCTTCCAACCGGTGTACATAAACCCAGCGATCGCCGTGCCGAAGACGATCGCCACAAACGTACTCATTTCCAAGAGTCCATTGGCGCGCGATAGATCTTTGTCGGGCAGCATTTCAGGGACGATTCCGTATTTCGCTGGACTGAAAATGGTGGAATGCAGGGCCATCAAAAAGAGGACGCCGAGCATCAACTCGATTCGCCCGGCAAAGAACGCCAATAGCCCCAGCGTCATCACGGCTATCTCGAAAACTTTGACGCCCACCAGCACTTTGCGTTTGCTGACGACGTCAGCCAAGTGCCCGGAATAACCCGAAAACAGGAAGAACGGAACCATGAAGACCACGCCCGCGAGCGATAGATAGCGGCTGCCGGCCCCGGGGATTTCGGTAGCGATGAAGGAGACTACAAGCTTATAGACGTTGTCGTTGAACGCTCCCAGAAATTGGGTCCAGAGGAATGCTTGAAAGCCGCCCGATTTCAAGAGGTCGCTATATTTGCCGTTTGCCATCGCCTAGTTTGCCATCGCTTAGATAGTCTACAAGTTTACTGCTGCGAACCGGGGCGTGGAGATCTATGGCTTAGCAGGCTTAGGCGAGCCGGAAGCAGGAGGCGAGGGAAGTTTGGGCGCCGTCTCGCTAACGGGCGGCGCAAAGAAATCGGCGGGATCCACGGCGACGATCTTCCATTGTGATTTTCGCCGTTCCACGCGGCATTTCAATACCAGTTCGCGCCGTTCAAATTGGCCGGCCTTCACTTTGCTTTGGATCTCGAGCCGCCAGTCGGCGTCCACCAGGCGGTGATCCTCATCGCCTTCATCCTTGAAGAATTCCACCGCTGAGCCTACTTCGTAACCCGAAAGTAACGCCGTGACATTGGCTGCTATTTTTTCGTAGCCGGGAGATGTTTTATCGAAAGCCTTCAAAAATGCCGCGGGATTATCTTCGCTCAATCCCGCCGCCGACGATGCGAACAGGTCCACAATATCGGCGTGCGTATCGGCGAATAAACTGGACGCGGCTAACAGCGGGATCCACAAATAGCGCATGGCTCTAGGTTCGATAACTGGCGTTGATGCGGATGTAGTCTTCAGTAAAGTCGCAGGTCCAGAAACGCGTGGATGATTTTCCGCCACCCTGGAGTACAAAGCGGATCAAACAATATTCTTCATCCAGCGCATGCTTCAGTTCGTTCTCTGAGAATTCCGCCGCAACCCCGCCGCGACAGACCAGAACGTCCTGCAGATAGATATCCACTTTGTCGGGATCAAAATTCACGCCGGCATTTCCAGCGGCGGCAAGGATGCGCCCCCAGTTAGGGTCCGACCCGGCGATCGCGGTTTTCACCAGCGGCGAATTAGCAATAGTTCGAGCCAGCCGATCGGCCGTGTCCGCGCTGGTTGCGCCCTCCACCAGAATCGTGATCAGTTTGCGGGCGCCTTCTCCATCGCGGGCGATCTGCTCGGCCAGGCTTTCCAGCACGTGAGTCAGAGCCTCTTGCAGCGCTTTATGTTCGCGCTCCTTCGGCTTCACGCCGGAAGCCCCGTTGGCCAGCAAGATGACGGCATCGTTGGTGGACGTGTCGCCATCCACGGAGATACGGTTGTAAGATCGGCCCACCGATTCCACCAGCATCCGCCGCACCAGCGTATTCGACAACACCGCGTCCGTCATGATGAAGCCCAGCGTGGTGGCCATCTTGGGATGAATCATCCCCGAGCCTTTCGTCAGGCCGGCGATATGGACGATTCCGTCTTTCAGTTCCACTTCCTCAATGGCCACCTTGGGTCTGGTGTCGGTGGTCATGATGGCGCGGGCGACAGCATGAAACTTATCGGCACTCAACTGTTCCACCAGACCGGGCAGCGCATGCGTGATCAAAGCAGGATCGAGTTCCACGCCAATGACGCCCGTCGATGCGGGCAGCACCTGCTCCACCGGGGCGTCGAGTTCCTTGGCCAGCGCGGCGCAGGTTGCCAGCGCAACTTCTTCTCCAGTACGGGTGGCGCAGTTCGCATTGCCGGCGTTGACCAGAATGGCGCGCACCTTGCCATTCGATTCCTTCAAGTGCTGCTGGGCCAGCTTCACGGGCGCGGCCTGGACACGATTTGTCGTGAATACCGCACCCGCGGCCGCTGGTTGATCGGATACAATCAGCCCTAAATCGTCCGTCTGGACCTTCCGAATTCCCGCGTATGTTGTGGCATAGCGGTACCCCAAGGGAAGTTTCACTGGTTCAGTTTTCTCCCAATCGTTCATTCTCTAACAGCGGATAGCCATTGAGGAAGGCCTCGGCGGGCATTTTTTTTCGCCCCTCAAGCTGCACTTCCTCTATTTCCAGTGCCGTTTCGTGCCCGCATGCCGCTATCAAATGCCGGCCCTTCATTCCTAAAATCCCAAAATCCCTGGCTGCATTTTCGGCGATCCGAGCCTTCCAAATGTGCAGACGCTGGCCGCGAAATGTCGTATACGAACCAGGCCAGGGAAGAAAACCGCGCACTCGATTGTGGATTTCCGAAGCTCCCATCGCCCAATCGATCCTGCCATCGTCCTTCTTCAAAATAGGAGCCAGGCTTGATTGTGCGTCATCCTGCGGTTCGGGCGTGATAGTGCCGTTTTCCAATCCGCGTAATGTGGTTACCAACAGTTCCGCTCCAGCCACCGACATCCGGTTACCCAATTCGATTGCATTCTCTTCCAGACCAATTTCCGTCTCCCAGCGCAACAGCATGTCGCCGGTGTCCAAACCTGCATTGATGCGCATCGTGGTTACTCCGGTTCGCGTTTCGCCCCTGGCTATCGCCCACTGGATTGGCGCGGCGCCGCGAAACTTCGGCAGCAAAGACGCGTGAACGTTGATGATTCCCAGCCTCGGCAAGTCGATAATCGCCTGCGAAATAATTTGCCCATAGCCTACGACCACCATCGCGTCGGCATGAAACCCGGCCAATTGCGCCACGATTTCTGGACGCTTAATTCGCTCCGGTTGAAACACCGGAATCCCGTGCTTCGCCGCCGCGTCCTTGACTGGGGATTCCGCCGGTTTCTGGCCGCGCCCCTTTGGCCGGCCCGGCTGTGTAAACACGCCAGCCACTTCATAGCCCGCGTGCACGATAGCGTCCAGTGTCGGAACGGCAAACCGCGGTGTGCCGAGGAATAGAAGCTTCAACACGGGCTACAGCTTTCTACTGCCATTCGCCTACCTTGGCCAGCTTGCGCACTTTGCGGCGAATCAGGTCGCGCTTTAAAGCGCTGACGTGAGCGATATAAAGCAACCCATTCAGATGATCGATTTCGTGCTGAAAGGCCCGCGCCAGAAGATCGTCGCCTTCGAAATCGTGGAATGCGCCGCTGACGTCCTGGGCGCGAACTTTCACTTTTTGGGCGCGCGTCACTTGCTCGCGAAAGCCAGGCAGACTGAGACAGCCCTCTTCGCCCGTTTGGGCTCCTTCGCGTGATGTAATCTCCGGATTGATCAGCACCAGCTTATTCGTGGTGTCCTCTCCCGCCGAGATATCGATCACGGAAATTCGCTGGGAAATACCTATCTGGGGCGCCGCCAACCCTACGCCCCGCGCCGCATACATAGACTCGAACATATCGTCGACAAGCTTTCGCAACTCTGGCGTATCGAACGCAACAACAGCCTCCGCTTTGCGTTCCAGAACCGGATCGCCATACTTCACAATTGGATAAATCATCAGAAATCTCTAACCTGCTGGATGTAGCCGTCGAAGTTGCGCTTCGTTTCGGTCAGCGAATCGCCTCCGAACTTTTCCAGGAAAGCCTGCGCCAGCACGATCGCCACCATCGCTTCACCAATCACGCCCGCCGCCGGTACAACACAGACATCACTGCGCTCATAGGCGGCCAGTGCCGGATCGCGCGTGGGAAGATCCACCGATTCCAGCGGGCGGCGCAACGTGGAGATGGGCTTCAGAAATCCGCGCACGCGTATGTCTTCGCCATTCGTCATTCCACCCTCAATGCCACCGGCCCGATTGGCTCCGCGGGAGAAACGCCGGTCGTCCTTCTTATAGTGAATCGTGTCCTGAACCTTCGAACCGTAGGCCATCGCGCCTTCTTCGGCGAATCCAACTTCCACGCCTTTCACGGCCTGCATGGAAACGATGGCCTGCGCGAGTTTTCCATCCAGCCGCGAATCCCAGGTGATGTGCGAACCGAGTCCAGTTGGCAGATTGTGCGCTACTACTTCGAAGATGCCGCCCGCGGTGTCACCGGTTCGATAAGCGTGATCGACGAATTCTTTCATCCGCCCTTCCACTTCGGCATCGATGCAGCCCAGCAGAACTTCCGTCTTTTCGCTTAAGGCGACGATTTCTTCCCACTCGGCGATGCGCTCCAGGCGAACATTGCCGACCGCGATCACGTGGCTTAGGATCTGGATTCCAAACTCGCCGAGAAACGCCTTGGCGATCGCCCCTACGGCTACCCGGGCAGTTGTCTCACGGGCGCTGGCGCGTTCCAGAATGTATCGCGCATCGGGGAAGTTGTACTTGATCGCGCCCGCCAAATCCGCATGGCCGGGACGAGGCCGCGTCACCGGTTTATCTTTCCCCTCGCCTTCCGGAAGCGATTCGACGGGCAGAACGTCGGTCCAATTCTTCCAATCCCGATTGCGGATAATCATGGCGATAGGGGACCCAATCGTCCGCGAGTGGCGTACCCCGGAGACAATCTCGGCGCTATCGGTCTCGATTTTCATGCGTCCACCGCGGCCGTAACCCTGCTGGCGGCGCCATAGTTCGTGATCGACGTTTTTTAGAGTTATCGGAATGCCCGCCGGTAGCCCAGTCAGAGTGGCAATCAGACACTCCCCATGTGACTCTCCGGCAGTTTCAAATCGTAACATCGGAGCGAATCTTTTATAGTACCAACAATCCGATTCGTGTTGCCATTCCGCCGGGGGTGGGCGAAGATAAGACCCTAAGGATTTATAAAATCTTCTATGGCTTGCCGCCTTACTCTGCTCTGGTTGCTTTACGCCTGCGCGTTCGCCCAAACGCCACCTCCCATGGTGGAAATACCCAAGCTGGAAGGCAAGATAATTCGTAGCGCGAATTCCGGCCAAGTACTGGCGTTCGCGACACTTTTGCGAAATTCCGTGCGCGAAGCACAAGTCAACGGCAAGCCCAAGCCAGCGGTGGCGAAGGCTGGCATGTTAGCGTTCGCTTCCATGGATAAGCAGGATTTCAATAGCGCCTATCGCTATGGCGCGCAGATGCTGATCCTTTTATACGGCGCCGACGTCGCGGATGCAGCCGACCTGATCGCCAGTTTCGACCTGAAGCTGGACCGCAGTATTTCCGAGCCCGGCGAGCAGATCGGCGTGGTCCTGTCTCCCTTGTTCGACCCGGGAAAGCCGATTCCCGGCAACTATAAAGCGGTGTTCACGCTACAAGGGCAGGATGGCAAGGATGTAGGCAAGCCGGCGACCGCCAAGATCACCGAATATGCCGAAATCCGCACGGTTCTGGCGACCAAGAATTTACGGCCAGGCCACTACAGCGTGCGCTACGACCTGATCGAGGGCAAGAACACCAAGGTTCTCTCATTTTCCCGCAAGATCTATGTCGCAGAGGGAATCGATTCCAGGGCGAAGCGTTTGCTGGAGTTGGCCGACGAGATGGCCAAGAGTGAACAGAATGTCAGAAAAGCGGCGGCAATCGAGACGATTCGTTATGCCGCGCAAATCGCTCAGCGAGCCCGCACCGATTATGTAGCCTCGCTTGGTTCCACCACATTTCCGGTTACCGGTCTGATTCCCAATCTGGATCTGAATCGATACTATTCCGAGCCCTTCGATGTCGACCGCGATTTGACGCTGGCCGAGTCGCTTGCCGATGCCGTACATGCCGGCAAAGATCCGTGGATTGGGCGTTTGGGAGATATGCACGCCGCCTATCTATCCACCATCGACAGCACCCTCCAGCCCTATCGCCTGTTTGTACCGAAAAACTTCGATCCGGCGCAAAAATATCCGCTGATTGTCGCGCTGCACGGCGAGGCAAACGATGAAAATATCTTTTTCGATCGGTTTGGAACCACCCCCACGGGTGGTGAAAACCTGATTAAGAAATTCGCCGATGAACGCGGATATATTGTGGTGTGCCCCAACGGCCGGGGTCCTTTTCCCGGATATACGACAACCAGTGAACGCGATGTCCTGGACGTGATTGAGCGCGTCCAGAAGATCTATCCCATCTCGACTCTTTTCCTGGCCGGCCACTCGTCCGGAGCGGAAGGGGCATGGCTGATCGGGTTTCAATATCCGAAGCAGTTTGCGGGCATCGTGGCCATCGCCGGGGCGCCCACTCTGACCGCGGAAATGCTAGCCAAGGCCCCTGAGATGCCTGTTCGTCTGTACGAAGGCGCCGACGATGCCGTCGTCACTCCAGCCGTTTTGCGCGACCGGGTGAAAGCGGCTCAGGATGAGATGCAGAACTTCCAATACAACGAATATCCCGATGTGGATCACTTCAGTATTGCTAGGATCGCGATCACCGAGATGTTCCGTTTTTTCGATTCGCTAAGCGCCAAACATTAGTCGATAGACTTTAGGATGAATGGCTGATACACTCTGGTTGTATGTATCGCCTGTCCCATCTGCAAGCGCTGGAAGCTGAGAGCATACACATCCTGCGTGAGGTAGCCTCGGAATTTCAGCGTCCGGTGATGCTGTATTCCATTGGCAAGGATTCCTCGGTGATGCTGCGGTTGGCCCAGAAAGCCTTTCATCCCGGCCCGATTCCTTTTCCTTTACTGCATATCGACACGACGTACAAGTTCAAGGAAATGATCGCCTTTCGCGACGATTACACGCGTGAATTGGGTGTGAAACTGATTGTCCACACCAACCAACAGGCAATCGCCGACGGAACGAACCCATTTCAGGTAGGTACACAACGGTGCTGTGGCCTATTAAAAACCACCGCGTTGCTGGACGCTCTGCGCGCCGGTGGATTCGATGCCGCCATGGGTGGAGCGCGGCGGGACGAAGAGAAATCTCGCGCTAAGGAGCGGATCTATTCCTTCCGCGATAGCCGCGGGCAGTGGGACCCGAAAAATCAACGGCCGGAATTGTGGAACCTTTATAACGGACGAATCGCACCGGGCGAGAGCCTGCGTATCTTTCCGCTTTCCAACTGGACGGAACTGGATGTTTGGCAGTATATCCATGTAGAGCGCATCCCGATCGTTCCTTTATATCTCGCCAAAGAGCGTTGGATGCTGGATCGGGGCGCATCGCTGATTCCGGTGGAGCAGCCGTTCATCCCCGTGGGTCTGCGGGAGAAGCCGGAGCTTATCAAGTGCCGTATGCGATCGTTGGGCTGCAGCCCCTGCACTGGGGCGATTCGCTCCGATGCCGACACGGTGCCAAAAATCATCGAAGAACTAATTTCATTCCGCCGTTCGGAGCGTGAGAATCGGGTGATCGATTACGATCAGGACGGCTCAATGGAAATCAAGAAGCGGGAAGGGTATTTTTAAGATGGCAGCCGCTGTGCAGACCCAACCTTTTGCGATTGAATCTTTCCTGGCGCTGGAAGAAACGAAGGACCTGTTACGTTTCTCCACGGCGGGGTCGGTGGACGATGGAAAATCGACCTTGATCGGCCGGCTGCTTTTCGATTCCCAGAACGTTTACGAAGATCAGATTCATGCGGTGAAAAAAGCGTCGATCGGAAGATCGGCCGGCGTCATCGATTTTTCCCTGTTAACGGACGGCTTGCGAGCTGAGCGGGAGCAGGGAATCACCATCGACGTGGCTTACCGCTACTTTGCCACGGCGCGGCGCAAGTTCATTATCGCCGACACACCGGGGCATGAGCAGTATACGCGAAATATGGCGACGGGCGCTTCTACCGCCGACCTGGCGATCATTCTAATCGACGCCCGAAAAGGCGTGCTGCCCCAATCGCGCCGTCACGCGTTCATCGCCTCGCTGCTGGGAATCCGCCATTTTGTGGTCGCGGTGAACAAGATGGATCTGGTGGACTACAGCCTGGAGGTGTTCTCCACGATTCAAGCCGACTTCCGCGCTTTCCTTGGAGAATTACAAGCGCCCGACGCCTGGTTTGTTCCCATCAGCGCTTTGCTTGGCGATAATGTGGTGGATCCAAGCCGGAACATGCCGTGGTTTGACGGGCCTAGTTTGCTGGAACATTTAGAGACGGTAGAGGTGGAAGAGCGGCGTTCTGCTGGGCCGTTTCGCTTGGCTGTGCAGCGCGTCATTCGCCCCGATCAACATTTTCGCGGTTATGCGGGGCAGGTGGCGTCGGGGGTGGTGCGGCCCGGCGATCGAGTGGTGATCCTCCCTTCGGGCCGGACGAGCGAAGTGAAAGCCATCTCGACGTTTGACGGCGATCTGCCGAGTGCCCAGGCTCCTATGTCGATCGCCCTGACGTTAGAGGATGATGTGGATATCAGCCGTGGCGACCTGATCGCCAGCGCCGGGCAACCGCCTGTTTCGGCACGCCGCTTCGAAGCCACCGTTGTGTGGATGGGCGAACAGCCTCTCGACACGGCGAAGACCTATTTACTGAAGCACACAACGCAGATGGTGGTTGCCGAAGTGAAATCGATTGCCTACCGCGTCGATGTGCGCACGCTGCGCCGCGACGATGCCGCGACACTGGAGATGAATAGTATCGGCCTTGTCCAAATTGAGACGGGCCGCTCGATTTTCCTCGACCCTTATAGCGACAACCGGACCACCGGATGCTTCATTCTGATCGATCGCGAAACCAACGGAACCGTAGGCGCGGGAATGATTGGCAGAGCGCTGGCGGACGAGCGAAAGTCCCGGGCGCTAACCATTCGCGTGGGGCCTGACATTGAAGAAGCGCGCGACATCCGGCGTCAGTTAGCGGCGCACGGATATGCCGTTGTAATTCTGGAAAGTAACGAAGAAGCGGCCGCCGGAGCGCTGGAACGCGCGGGTTTCATTACGCTGCTGCTAGCGGAAATCGCCGATCCGGCGGAGCGCTGGCGGGATCTGTTGCAGGAGCCACATGTCGCCGATTGAAGCTAGCGATCTTATTGCCGAGGTACTGGCGGGCGATTCCGGCCGAGCCTGCCTGACGTGTAGTTTTCAAGCCGAAGACGTCGCGGTTCTGCACCTGCTGCTGGCGCAACGTCCTGAAATTCCAGTGCTGTTTCTAGACACCGGTTATCACTTCGCCGAGACGTATGCTTATCGCGACAAGATCGCCTCGGAGTGGAATCTGAATTTGATAAACCTGCGAGCTGCCCGTACGGTGGCCCAGCAGGAAAGCGAATTTGGAATTCTATATAGCACGGCGGCGGACCGTTGTTGCGGGCTGCGAAAAGTAGAACCGCTGTTCGCCGGTCTGGCGGAGTACGATATCTGGTTCACCGGATTGCGGCGCGTGCAATCGCCCACCCGAGCGAATCTTCAGACAATAGAAGCGTTTCCGTTGCCAAGCGGCAAGCGCCTGAAAAAGGTGAGCCCGCTGGCGATGTGGTCGAACCAGGAAGTTTGGGCTTACGCGAAAGAGCAGGGAATTCCGTTGCTTCCGCTCTATGACCGCGGCTACACGAGTATTGGCTGCGAGCCCTGCACCAGCCTGCCGCTGGACCCTAACGATCTCCGTTCGGGCCGCTGGGCGGGCCACAAGCTGGAGTGCGGAATTCATATAGCCGGGACGGCGCCAGGGGCATGAGCGATGGAAATTGTAATCGGATTTTTAATCGCCGTGGCAATCGGGTTGACCGGCGTTGGCGGCGGCACGATCACAGTGCCGGTTCTGATCCTTTTCCTGGGTAGCTCGCCCACGCAGAGCGTCGGCACCGCGCTGGCATTCACGGCCATCGTCAAGTTGGTATCGGTTCCGGTTTATCTTTATCGCAAACAAGTGGACTGGAAAATACTCGCCTTACTGGTGCTGGGCGGAGCGCCTGGAGTGATCGGCGGTTCGTTCCTGATACAGCGTTTGAATACCAGACAGTATCAAGGGCTGATATATGGATTGCTAGGCGCGGTGATCGCCACGATGGCGATCCTGAATCTGTATCGTCTTTTTCGCCACCGCCGAGCGGAGCCCGCCCTAGAACACCGTGGCGTGTTGCCGGCAATCGGTTTAGGCATCGGCGTCGAAGTCGGATTTTCATCGGCCGGCGCAGGTGCGCTGGGATCGCTGGCGCTTTTGCAATTGACGAAATTGACAGCCGCCAACGTGGTTGGAACCGATGTATGTTTCGGCTTAGTCTTGTCACTGCTGGGCAGCGGAGTTCATCTGATGGCGGGAAATTATGATCCGGCGTTGCTCGGTAAACTGGCCATTGGCGGCGTGCTCGGCGCGATCGTGGGCGCGAATATCGTGCACCTGGTGCCGGCTCGCCCGCTACGCGTCGCGATGCTAATGGTGATCGCCGGGCTAGGGTTGAACCTGCTTTGGCACGGCCTGTAGCAGTGAGTAAACCAGGGAAATCGGCAATCCCATTACGTTGAAATAACAACCCTCGATACGAGTGATGAATTTCGACGCCATACCCTGGATGGCATAAGCGCCGGCCTTATCCATGGGTTCCCCACTGGCGACGTAGGCGTCGATTTCCTGGGCGCCTAATTCCGCGAACTGCACGCGCGTTGTTGCCGAATCGACGATTACCTGGGTAGCTGTTTTCAAACAAATTCCCGTGATCACGTGGTGCGGGCGGCCCGATAGACTCTGCAGCATGCGGCGCGCATCGGCGTGATCTCGCGGTTTTTCGAGGACATCGCCGTCGACGACGACAACCGTGTCGGCGCCCACAACCAGGGAATCGCCGTCGCGCCACACGGCTTCGGCTTTCGCTTGGGCCAGCCGCCGGACGTAATCGAGCGCTGGTTCAGCCGGGGCACGAACCTCCTCGGCATCGGACGGCCGGACTGCGAATGGAATGCCCGCGTTCCTGAGAATTTCCTGACGCCGCGGCGATCGTGAGGCGAGAACGAGCATGGAACCGATTCTACTAAGCCGGAGTAGCGGAGCGACAACCTTGCGGGTATACTGGGAGGGTTAGGGATCGGCTCGAACTACTCCATGTTATCCATTTTTTTGACATTTATTCACGTAATTGTGTGCTTGATTTTGATTGTTGTTGTGCTTCTGCAGAGCGGCAAGGCGGCCGATTTGGCAGGTGCCTTCGGCGGCATGGGTTCGCAGACAGCATTCGGGCCGAGAGGGACTTCAACGCTGCTCTCAAAGGTGACGACGATCGCCGCCGGCCTATTTATGGTTACGTCGTTGACGTTGGCAATTTTAGCCACGCGCAATGCAGGCGCATCATCGAGCGTTCTGGACCGGCAAAAGAAACAGACTCCGAAAACAACGACGACGGTGCCAGGCCAAAATCAGCAAACGGTTCCGATGCCCAGCGTGACAGTGAGCCCGGATGGCAACAAAGGATCACAAACGGTTCCCCTTCCCGTCCCCGGGAACGGAGCCCCAGCGCCGGTAAAAAGATAGCTTTCACAACGCGGAGGTGGCGAAATTGGCAGACGCACTAGCTTGAGGTGCTAGCGGGCGCAAGCTCATGGGGGTTCAAGTCCCCCTCTCCGCACCAAATAAATCAATAAGATAGAGGCCATTCGGAAACGAATGGCCTTTTTCGTTGGTGCCCGTGCAACGGTCTTGCAACGGTTTTGCGTGTTAGAATCCGGCCATGGCGAAAACATCCTATGGCGCCGGAACAATTTTTAAGCGTGGCAAGATCTGGTACGTGTCTTTCTGGGCCGACGGTCGTCAGGTCCAGAAGTCGTGCGGGTCCGAGCGGCGGCAGGACGCCGTACTGCTCCGGGATCAGTTACTCGGCAAGAAGGCGAGAGGGGAAACGCCCGACAGCATAGCCGCCAAGGTCACCTGCGGCGAACTACTCGACGACCTCCTGGAGTACGCCGGGGACAACATCAAGTCGACCACAGCACGCGTCTGGAAGCTGGTCATCGAGGCGACCATCCGCCCGTTCTTCGGCCATCTTCGCGCCGCCAAGCTGACGACGGAGAAGATGAAGGAGTTCCGCAAGAAGCGATCCGACGAGGGCCGCAGCGTCTCGACATCGAATCGCGAGCTTTCCATTTTGCGGACCGCGCTCAATCGCGGACGCAAATGCACCCCGCCGAAGGTGCTTACCATTCCGTACTTTCCCATGGTGGCCGAGACGAACGTTCGCCAGGGATTCCTCACCGACGAGGAGTACGCCAAGCTCCGGGACGCGCTACCCGAATATCTCCGGCCCTTGTTCGTGACCGCGTACTTCACCGGGGTGCGCTTAGGCGAGTTACTCTCGATCGAATGGCGGCAGGTGGACTGGGAGCAGGGCTTCATAACGCTGGAGTCGGAGCGGACCAAGAGCGGGCACGCCCGCGTCGTCCCGATCCTCGAAGGTGATATGGAGGCCTGGCTGAGGTGGTCGCAGGAGAACTCGGATGGGTGCGAGAGGGTGTTCCATCACGACGGAATCGCCCTTAAGGAATTTCGTCGCTCCTGGCAAAAAGCCTGTGAGGCCGCCGAAGTGCCGACGCTCAAATTCCATGATCTGCGCCGGACAGCAGTTCGCAACATGCGCCGGGCGGGAGTGGCGCAAGTCGTGCGAATGCGGATCTCGGGTCATCGAACAGATTCGATGGAGCGGCGATATAACATCGTGGATATCGACGATATCAAGTCGGCCAAAGTGCTAATGCAGAAGAAGCCGGATAAGGGTAGAAGCGATGAGTAAGTCACCGTCCAGACAGGTGTCAGCGGAGACGGAGTATGCGGCTTTACTATCAGGCCTCATCGGCTTACTGGAGAAGTCGAGACGTTCGGCCAGCCGCGCGATCAATTCGGTTCTGACGTTGACCTGTTGGGAAATCGGCCGAAGGATCTTCGTTCAGGAACAGAAAGGCAAGGCCCGAACTGGCTATGAGGATCAGTTGCTCGACCTGCTCGCCCGTGACCTGTCGGCTCGTTTCGGGAGGGGCTGTTCACGTGCCAATGTTTTCCAGATGCGCCAGTTCTATGTGGCTTACCGCGAAAAAGTCCAGACAGTGTCTGGAAAATTCACCCCGACCCAATTGTCCAGATGCCGTCTGGACAATTAGCGCGGTCCCGTTTCCGTATGCCATGGCTGAGCCTCCGGGACAACCATTCTGGACCCGCGACGGCAAGGAATTGTAGTCAGAAGTTTGTCGCAGTTTTCTGACATAGAGCTATACTGGAACAGTCAGAAATTTGTTGCATTTTTCTGACATAAAGCTACCAATGTCCACTCCGGCATCAAGTATTCCAGCCGCCATCCGGGACCGCATCTCCGCCCCGGCGCAGCCGCGCGTCTGGACCCCGGAAGACTTTGCTGACTTGGGGCCGCGCACCGCGGTCGATCAGGCCCTCCACAGGCTGGTCGCTTCCCGAAGCCTGCGGCGGATCGCGCGCGGCTTCTACGACACCCCCCAGGATAACCGGCTCACCGGAAAGCCCACCTATCCTAACCGCGCGACGTGATCGACGCGCTGTCCCGGAAGGGAAAAGTCCGGGTAGTGGTCGATGGCCTCACCGCCGCCAACGACCTCGGGCTCACCAACGCTGTCCCGGTGCGCATCGGCGTGCTTACCGATGGACGCCTGCGGCCCATCACCCTGGGCAACCTGACGCTCGAATTCCAGGCTGCCGCGCCCAGCCGCCTTTACTGGGCTGGCCGCCCTGCCATGCGCTTCGTGCAGGCGCTCCATTGGCTGCGAGACATGCTCCCGTCCGATGACGGAAGCCTTCGCCAGCGCCTTGTCTCTATCCTCAAAGATCCCGACCACGGGCAAGCCATTCAGGACGATCTGCGCAGCGGTTTGTCGGCGCTGCCGGAGTGGATGCGGAAGATCGTGCGCGACCTGCTCCAACAGGCGAACGCTGGAGCAACGTCTCAACAGGCGACATTGATTTGCCCATTGGGAGCCAGCTAACACCGATCTCCTCACCACATAGCGCGTTCCAGTAACTCGGTACCATCGCTGAAATCTTCGCCGTCTGACGCAAATCAGACTTTGTTCGCTTCGATCCAGCGATCCAGATCGGTACGGTCGAGATGCACGCGCCGTCCCTTGCGAACTACGACGATCTCACGCTTGTGAATCAGGTGCTGGAGCGCCTGTTCAGTCCGCCCAACGTAAGTGGCGGCTTCTTTCACTGTGAATAGCCGCGTTTCCGGTTTGCCGTTGCGGCGCTGTATCTGAGGGTTAATTCTGGCTGCGAGTTCGGTAGCCAAGGCCGTTACGAAGTGGTCGTCGAACATGGGGCTTCCTCAAAATCTGAATTCCATCATGACACATAATTTGTATCGATACAAGTGTGTGTACTATTGCGTTTGTACGAAAAACGTGTAAATATGAAATTTGAATGGATCGCAAGCCCCAACAGCAGACGCTCTCTATCCGGATCTCTGAGTCCCTTCGCGAGTTCCTGGAGCGATCCAGACGGGTGATAGCCGCTGGCCGCGAGGATTCGGTTTCAATCTCAGATGTAGCGAAGATACTTCTGGAATCGGCCAAGGACGACCGGTTAGACTACCGTCTGGAAGTGGCAGAACTCGGGAGGGAACCCACGGATTCCCTTGTTGCGATTCGCAGAAAGTGGGAGTCAGGGCAGCCGCGAACTCGGGCGGAGTGGACTTTCATGGCGCAGTACATTCAGATCTCCTGTGAAGAACTGACGGAGAACCCCCTTGCGCCCTCCGCAGAAACTTACGCGACATTACTGGAAGCACTCCTGGTCGTGAGAGCTCTGAGGACGGATCGAGGCGCTGTGCTCGACAAGTATTACCTCGGAAACCTGATCGATGGCGGCTTGTGGAGCCAACGGAAGCTCGACGAGGAAGTCGTCCCCAACCTGATTGGAAGGATGATCGAGGAAATACGCACGTCAGGAAATGGAAAAGCAGCCGCTGGCGTGGGGCGGTGCTTCTATGTCGCTTTGCGCGACGAGGAAATCGAGGAAATTGTCAGCCTCAACAACAAGCTCCAGCCGCACATGAAGACGCTGTTTCGCATGGCGGCGCGCGGCCACTGGATCGCGGAAAAGAGACCTGTTCGCAGCCTGCGCGATGGCCCTATGGCGATGGGGTCCGTACCTACGGTTCGACAAGGCGACCTTGCCATCTCGGTGGCTGCGGGAGATTCGGATGTCAGCTTCTCGATGAGTATCGACGGCGGCAATCTGATCTACCCGGTTTCCGGGTACGCCCAGATTCACGAGTTCGGCGCGTTGCTGAAAGCGCTCAAGCCCGAATCGATCTGGAACGGAGTGAATTTTCACGCCGTGGCCTACATCGCTGACAACGACACGACCCTGACTTGGCAGTTCCGCCGCAAACAGGACGGCGTGTTCCTTTCCTTCAACAACGAGAATTGGGAGAGATTAAAAGACCTGTTTCTCACGGCTCTGGAACAGCCGAAGTTACGGGTCATTTTCGAAGAGTTATCGCTGATCTACGGAGAACTGTAAGAGGTGCAGTATGACAAAAGCAAATGCATCGCCGTCAACCGCAGCCGCCACGGTCGTGGCTGAAAAACGTGTAATTCTTTCGATGGGTGGCAAGGGCGGTGTTGGGAAGACAAGCATCATGACCGGGCTTGCCGAATGGTTCGAAGAAAACGAGATTCCGATGAATCTGCTGGATCTCGATTCGGAGAACAAGTCGCGCGGATCGCTCGCGCATTTCTTCGGGGCGCGGGCACCAAAAATAGACATCAACACTCCCGCCGGTCTCGACGCATTTGTCGATCACCTGGCTGATGGCGCACCAGTGATCCTCGCGGATATGGGTGCGGGCTCCGGCCAGATCACCTACGACTGGTTCGAACGAATGCACCCGGATGTCGCCGGCGCGGGGATCGTATTTACCGCGATCGGCGTTGTCACCGCGGATCCCGCCAGCGTTGAAAGCGTGCTGACATGGGCGGCGCGCTTACAGAACAGGGTTGCATACCTAATCGTCGAGAACAGCGTCGCCGAGCACACGGATTTCAAATACTGGCGGGAGAGTGAGCAGGCGCGGCAGTTCCAGAAAGTGTTCGAACCGGCGGTGATTCACCTGGACTATCGCCTGCCGGATCTTGAAAACGCTTCGCGGAATCACGGCGTCACGCTCGGCCAGATTGCGGGCAGAACGACGAATGCGCTCGAATTGCAGAAAGCGTCCTTCGTCATGCGCGCACAGAGCTACCGGCGCCGAATGTTCGCGGAATTCGACAGGGTGAAGGAGTTGCTCCTGCCGTGAAAGCCGTTGAGCCCGATCTCACCGACCGGATCGCCGATGGGCTGCCCGCCGACATCCGCGCCGACTTCTACCGTGAGATGCGGCACTGCCGTTCGCTGCCGGAGAACGACGAGATGCTTCGCATTCTGCGGATCATGCAGTTTCTCACGCTGATGATGGAGCAGGTTCCCGTCCGCGTTGGCGTCGAGCGCGAACGCCTTGAACAGCTCCTTGCGATGGCCGCGGAGAGCCTAAGGAACTCTCTCGAATCGACGGAAGCGTACCGCCACGAAATCGACCAGCGACTGAGCGGACTGCCGGACCAGATCGCGAAGGGAATCAGTCCGGAAATTATCGCCGGGAAGATTAACGAGAGCCTCCGGCAACAGTTCGTCAAATCCACGATTCCGCAGACGGCCGAGGCACTGGCGGTCGTCTCTACACAGCTGCGCGCGAGCTCGTCCGAGTTCAGTGCGACGGCAGCTTCACTCGGCAAGGCGTACAGCGGCGCGGTGCATGAGGCGGAGCAGGCTATCAATGCAATATGGGAATCGACGAACAGCGCGCGGGAGGCCGCAAGCAAACTTCTGACGACGTATCAGGGCGAGTATCGGTGGTCGGTCCTTTTGCTCACTGGCTGCTCGCTTATCGTTGGCACATTGCTCGGAACGATTCTCGATCACTGGGCCTTTCGATAGGCCGGAGATGTTGCATGCTCACGATTCGGGCCATGTCGGATGGAAAAGGTTACTCCGCCCGGCACCTGGAACATAGCGACTACTATGCAGAAGATGAGCGAGTAACAGGCCGGTGGTGCGGGCGTGGGGCAGAACTGCTCGGACTGCAAGGCGACGTTCGGCAGGAAGACTTCGAGGCGCTCAGACAAGGCTTCGATCCTGGAACCGGCGTGTTCCTGCGCCAACGGCAAAGCGCCGACCGAACAGGAGCCGACGGCGAGGTTCAGTCGCACGGGCGACATCTCTACGACTTCACTATTTCAGCGCCGAAATCAGTTTCAATCATGGCGATCGCGGGCGGCGACGCAAGGCTCACCAAGGCGCACGAACGGGCCGTTGCCGAAGCTCTCCAGGAGCTTGAGAGTCACGCTGCCACGCGTGTCCGAATGGATAGCGCAAACGCTGACCGGACCACTGGCAATCTCGCAATCGCCGTCTATCATCACGACGCCAGCCGGGAACTCGATCCGCAGCTTCATACTCACGCCGTCGCCGCGAACCTGACTTACGACGGTGCCGAGGGCCGATGGAAAGCGCTCCAGGCATCTGGCATTTACGAACGTCGCGCCTACCTCACAGAAGTCTACAGGAATTCCCTGGCGCTTCAGGTTCGTTCTTTGGGTTATGACATTGAGAACCGGCGGGACTCGAAGGGCAGGGATTGCGGCTTTGAGCTTCGCGGGGTTTCACAGCAACTGCTCGACAAATTCAGCCAGCGGAGCAGACAGCGGGATGCCGCGATTCAGGCGTTCGTTGTAGACAACGGGCGTCAGCCCACAGACAACGAGGTCGCCGTTCTGGTTCGGGAAACACGCGCCGATAAGCTGATCGAGATCTCCACCGAAGAAGTGCGAAGCCGGCAGCGGGATCGTCTCGCAAAAGACGAGATAGCTCTGCTGGCGAGCCTTCAGTGTTCGCCTTGCGATGTGGCTGCGGGCCCGGCCGCAGACTCGCTGCGATACAGCAAGGATCACATCTTCGAGCGGCTGTCGGTTGCCCGCGATCATGAGGTTCTGACGGAAGCCCTCCGGCATGGACGTGGAAAGATCCACCATTCGGAGTTGAAGGGCATGCTCGCTCTGGAGGAGTCTTCTGGCCTCGTGCTTCGCGACGGCCAGGAGATAGCAACTGCCGAGAGTCTGCGGCGCGAACGCGACATGATCGACCGCGTCAACCGTGGTATCGGCAGATGTACACGGCTCGGAGGGGACGAGAAGTTCATTGCGTCCGATCGGCTGCGGCCGGAACAGAAGCGTGTCGTCGAATTCGTACTCGATTCACGTGACCAAGTGGTCGCCATCTCGGGGGCGGCAGGCACAGGCAAGACGGCGACGTTGCAGGAACTACGGCGTGGTCTGCTGGAAGCGCGTCGCGAAGTTCTCGCTATCGCCCCGACCATGAGCGCGGTCGAGGAGTTACAGAAAGTCGGGTTCGCTGATGCGATGACATTGGAGCGACTGCTGCAAGATAGAACGGCGCAAGAGGCGCTCCGTCAGAAGGTGTTGATACTTGACGAAGCTGGCATGGTTTCCGGGCGGCAGATGACTGAGTTTCTCCGGCTCGCCGACGAGGGGGGCGCGCGGGTAGTGTTCAGCGGTGATACGCGGCAGATTCAAAGCGTCGAGGCGTGCGATGCCTTGCGGATTCTCGAAAAGGAGTCGCGGCTGAAGAGCATCGCCTTAACTCAGGTACAGAGACAAACACAACTGGATTACCGGGATGCCATTCAGGAATTGCGTCGCGACCCGGAACGTGGTTTCGAGAAGCTGGATGCCATGGGTGCCGTGCGCGAGGTTGAGCACTCCAACCGAGCGCAGGAAGTAGCGCGAGAATATTCGGTGGCTCTGGAGACACAGGCATCGGTTCTTGTGGTCTGTGCAACGCACAACGAAATCGAGCGGGTTACTTCGGCTATCCGCGCGGACCGAAGGCGAGGGGGACGCCTCGTGGAGGGTGCGCAACTGACTCGTGACATGCCGCTCAACTGGACCACGGCACAAAAGAGCGATCCCCGGAATTTCTCGATTGGCCAGGTGCTGGGTTTCAATCGCGCCGTCAAAGGCATTGCGAAGAACGAGACGCTGGAAGTGGTTCGGGTTGCCGACAAAGGCTTAGTTGTTCGCAATGCCGTCGGTGACGAACGCACCCTCACAGCGAAGCAGGCGAGATCTTTCGATGTATACGAACGACGTTCCATTGAAGTCGCCACCGGCGACAGGCTGTTGCTCACGGCAAATCGGCGTGAGAACGGGTTCCGGGCCATAAACGGTGAAATCGTGACGGTCTCCGAAGTTGACCGGGTAGGTCGCATTTGCCTGGAGGATGGGCGGACGCTGCCTGCTGGTTTCAGGCAATTCACGCACGGATATGCCGTAACCGCGCACCGAAGTCAGGGAAAGTCGGTGGATTCAGTCATCATCTCCGGCGACGGGATGCGGAAGGAACTGTTTTACGTCGCGGCGTCGAGAGGGCGGCAGAGCGTTCGGGTCATCACGAGCGACAAAGAATCGCTGCGCGAGTCCGTGGCTCGATCGTCGATGCGGAAATCGGCCTCGGAGTTGGCGCGGAAAGCGGGAACCGTTTTCGTTCGCGGTGCCTGCCGCGGAATCATGGCGGCGCGGCACCTGGCGATGCGTTTGAGTTTGCGTGAAACTGAACCGGTGCCGGCCGAGATCAACTACCAATATGAGCCCAGAACGGAGCGACATCGTGAACGCGGTATCGGTCGATAGACTGCGCAACCCGAAGGCAATCGCGATCGAGCGCCAGACCGGGCTGGAGATTGTTCTCCTGAAGCGGACGTATGTGTTTCCCTGGAGCCAGTTTCTTTACGCCGAGGGTGGCGACGACGAAATACGGGCGGTGTTCACCACGCATGACTTGATCGTCAGAGGCACGGCATTGACCGGATTGCTCGCTGACCTTGCGGGACAGCGGATCGCCCGGCTGCAGGAACCGGCACGCACAGATCGGTTCGACACATCGCCGGGGCCGGTCGTCCGGCAGCTCATCGTCGAACGGGTTCAGGAGGTGCGAGCCTGAACCGCAAAGGAAACGGGGGGAGTGAGATATGTGAGACGCCGCCACCGGCGACAATTACACCCGGTAGAATAGAGGTGCAATAGCTATACACCTTGATGCCGTTTACGAGCAGGGCGTATTGCGCCCTCTGGAACCGCTTGCACTGGCAGAGCATCAGCGAGTCCGTGTGACCGTGGATGAGCGAAAACGCCCGCTTAGTTGGGAGTCCGCACAACAACCTGAGGACGGTCGGGCCGAACTCGACTGGCTTGCCAATGAATCGCGTGAATACACAGGCGAATGGGTTGCGCTCGACGGCAGCCGGCTGGTCGCACATGGGCCGAAGCTGGCGGCAGTGAAGGCGGCGGCGCATGCTGCGGGAGTTTCGCGGCCCTTTTTCGCCAGTGTGCCCGACGACGATCTGCCATTTGGCGGCTGGTAACTGGGTACCAGATCAATCCGCCGGACATCCGTACCGCTCGACCTGAATGGCGGCCTCGCCGTCTTCGAGCGTCACTTCCAGAATCTGATTGGTCAGGTCCCCATCGGTGTCAAGTTCATCGAGCACCTCGGCGAATAGCTCTCTTTGGAGGGCGAGGTCCATGCCCGCTGGCGCATTGAGGCAGATCAGCCCGGCATGGAGCAACACATTCGAATACTGGCCCTTTGAGCCTGGCGTCTCGCGAGGTCCGCGGAAGTCTCCGCTGTTTCTGGTGACGAGCACCCAGTCTTCGGTCAGCAGTAGCCGCTTCAGCTCCCAGTCCTTCCAGCCGGACTTGCCGATCCAAACCACGTGAGACGCCTCGTGGTGGCCTCGCTCGCGAGCCATCAAAGCCAGTTCTGAACTCAGACATTCGTCGATGAGGGTTTATTCACCGCGAAACGGACCGCGGCTTGCGACGAGACGAGATCACCTTCGCCTCCAGAGGCGGAACGATGCGCCGTCTGGGTCTTCCCCGCTGCGGATTCGCTTCTCCAAAAAGCGCGGCGAGTTCCACCTGTTCCCGATTGAGACTGGGATAGGCAGAAAGAATCCTTTCCATCGGATGACCGGCCGCAACGGACGCTGCAACATCGTAGACCGGTACCCGTGTCCCACTGATTATCGGTGTTCCGCCGAGAATCTCGTCGTCCATGGATACCTGGCCGCGAGCCGCGTTCAGACGCCGGAGACGCCCGTCCACGCTCGTCCAGAACGGGGCGAAGTCGATAGTCAAAAATCCGTCGTGGACAATCCCTGCAAGGGATTTCTTGCCGGAAGAATGCTGGAGCGCCAGCGCAATAGCGCGCTGGCGCTCCTCTGAGGTCAGCCGGTCGGCCGCTTCAAAGTAGAAGGCGATAAACACACAGGCGTGACTCGTAAATGATCTGGCCACTCGATTGTCGTAAAAGCTATCTGGAAGAATGTGCTCGTCGATCACGCGATGCACGTCGCGCATAGATACCCCGGCCACGACGGCCGCTTCGGCCGGCGTCAGAGCTTCGATCGCCGCATTCATAGTCTCCTCCACAGTTCCATTATAAATGTTCCGACGTATCGGAAGCAATACGAGGGGTGGAATCCGGCTGGTGACGGGGTCTGCTCTTATCCACCGCGTGACCGGGACGAACCAGCGGGGGGGCCCGGCGGCTCGCGAGCGAAATCGAGAGTAATGCCAGCGGGACTTGGCCACAGGGATGAAGTTCATAGATAGACACCATCCCTAAGCCTTCGGCTTAGGTTTGCGGAGTCTCCGATGGCAAGTATTTCTCGACTTTACATCGAGTATTTGTCAAGTACTCATCAAGCTCACGTTATGCTTCTGTTTTACAATTGCATTGGACGCAAATCTGCGCGGAAATCATGGACGACAACCTGAAGAAAATCCTCGACGCATTGCCCGACAAGCAGCCGCGCTCACGACTGGAACCGTACCACGACTTTATAGTGGAACTGCGTCGGCGGGACCGAACCTTTCGTGAGATCGCCGGGATACTCGAGGAAAAATGTCAGGTGCGGGTGACCGCTAGCGGAATCCACGACTTCCTGCGAACGCGATCACGGCAGGGGAGGAGGCAGACAGCGAACACGCCGAAATCGACGCGGCTCGATGCAGCACATCCCGCGGCTAGTTCACTGCCAAAAACTTCGTCAGCCAGCGAGGTTCAACGGAAGATCGCCGAACTCAAGGCGCGCGATTCAACGGCGAAGCACATTACGAACGGATTTGACTACGATCCTAATGAGCCGCTCCGCCTGAAGAGACCGGACCAGAAGTAAGCTCTAGTAGACTTTATCTCCGAAGGGTGTTCCGGTTTCGCCTGCGGGCTATTTTGGATTGCTTCAATGAGGCCCCGGCAGATCTGCCGGGGAATTGCATCAGTACGCGAGTACGTGAATAGAATCCGGGAGCTTCAAGGAGGCCCCGGCAGATCTGCGGGGGAATTGGGAACGAGTTTATCGACAAACAGCCTGCGGTTCTGCGCTTCAATGAGGCCCCGGCAGATCTGCCGGGGAATTTAAAGAGCAGTTGCGTAAAGCTACCTGCGAATCCTGGCTTCAATGAGGCCCCGGCAGATCTGCCGGGGAATTCCAGGATCTGGAACGGAGCGTATTCAGGCTAATTCGCTTCAATGAGGCCCCGGCAGATCTGCCGGGGAATTGCATTCGTGGGCGCCACGGGCGGTTTCTCGTCACCTTGCTTCAATGAGGCCCCGGCAGATCTGCCGGGGAATTGCGCAAAAGAGCGGAAAACTCGCGGTGGTCTCCGAGCTTCAATGAGGCCCCGGCAGATCTGCCGGGGAATTGAGGTCCTCTGCTGAGGGCGTTGCGGCGATGGTCGAGCTTCAATGAGGCCCCGGCAGATCTGCCGGGGAATTCC